>JAKQDD010000221.1 GCA_029556615.1 Verrucomicrobiota bacterium
CTTGGTCCCCGGCGTCGAGATGAGGAACCGGCGCGAGTTCCAGAAGGACCGGGTGCGCTTCAGGAGCATTTCAAGGCGGCCGGGGGCGTAGTTCCGGACCTCGTCAGCAAACACGTACCGAATGGGCTTGGACTGCAATCGTGCCTTCGATCCCGACCAGCCGGCGTAGAAGGGCATGCCGTCGAAGGCGAAGCCGGTCAGGGTCGGCTCCGCCATCCGCTCCTTGACCGGGCGGCAGGTCTCGAATGTCGGCGTCAGGCGGTCGCGGAGGAAGTCCCGGAGTTCATCCTTGGTCGCCGTCACCCACATGGCAGGGCCGGGGTCCTCGGCGATGGCCCAGCAGGCGCAGTTCATGACGGTCTGGGTCTTGGCGCTCTGGGCGGCGCACTGGACGGCGATGTCTCGCACGGCGTTGTTGGCGAAGTCCTCCATGACGGGCTTGACCCAGGGCGAGGCGTCCGAACGCCACCGGCCCGGCAGGGGCGAGGTCTCGTCAACGTGGACGTGTTCTTCGCACCACTGCCACGGAGGGCGGCGGTCGGCCGGTTTGCAGGCCCCGCAGAAGCCTTCGATCAGCGGATGACGCGATGTTCCCACGCCAAAGGTGGCAACGTTGTCCTTTAGCAGCTGGCGCCCGCGAGCATTAGTCTACCCCTGGAAGGCGGTCGGAAACCGCTTCTCCACCGGTTCTCGCCTGTTCTCGGGGCGGTTCTCGAAGCCAATCGACGACGCAAAGATGGCCCCCCGGTCGCCCAGGGGGCCTGTGTGGCGTCCGCGTTGCCGCCTACTTCGCGGCCATGAGGTCGAACGCCCGGCGGAAGAACCGGGCCCTGCCGGTGATCCGGCGGACGATCTTGACCGCCTGGGACTCGGCGAGCTTGAAGGTCGCCTGCAACTCCTTGGCGATCTCGTCCTTGTCCCTGCCGCTCAGGAACAGGAACGTCACCAACCCGCTCTTGCTCTCCTTCAGTTCCGCCACCGTGGTCGGCAGCCGGTCGACTGGCTCGCTCTCGGTGTCGGCCTTCACCTCGGCCTTCGGGGCCGATTCCTTCTTGGCCTTGGGCGTCTTCGCCTTGCCGTTTTGCACGGGGGCCGGGGCTGCGGTCTGCGGTTGAGTCTTCGCCGTTTCCTTCGCTGCGTCTTTGTTGTTCTTCATACTGTGCTCCGTTCTGGTTTTGTTGTTATTCCGCTCCGATCGTGAGCCTCGCTACGGTGGGGCGGCGTGGGCTGTCCAAGGGAATCCATGGAAATCTTGGACCCGGCCTCGCCGGTCCAAGCCGACGTGGATTCATGCAATTCGAGCGAAGTCGGGGCGACGGTCTGGAGTCGTCGGGCGACCTCCACCGCGCCGCGCTTATAGACGCAGAGGCAGACCAGTTCGCCCGCCACATCGCGGACCGCCCAGAACCGGCTGTGGCCGTGCCTGGTGACGGTGAACTGGTTCATCGGCGAGCCTATAGGTTGCGCGCCGACGGAAGGTCCAGTGACGATCAATCCGCCCTCTGCCACGCGCTCAGATGCTCATCGAGCGTGTGCGGTTGCTTGGGGATGCTGTCTTCCTCCTCCCTCAATCTGAAAACGAAACGCGCTGAATACCACCTTCACCCCGTTGGTCAAATAGGCTGATGAAGCCGCTTTACCTTCTGGTGGTTGGGCTGGCCGCGTTGCTGGCGGCGTGTGGTCCGTCCTCCCGCAGGGAGCTGACTCGAACCACTGAAGAGGCCAAACGAGATTCTGATCCTCAAGTAGTGCGGCGGGCGACTCGGAACATGGCCTCGACGGTGGCTGACCTCCAGGCACGCTCCGGTCAACGATGTGGTCCTCGCCAGTCTGCCGGAGACCTGTGGATCGAGATCGATCGGCTCAAGCGTGACGGCCGTGAGGTTCGGAACGTCGAATGGCGTGTTTCCGAACTGGAGGAAAGCCTTCGCAGGAACCGCGGAAACGATGCGTCGAGGCGGCACATTCTGAATGACCTCAGCTATGAGATCGAGGTACTGAAGCGCAGGAACATGTCGGGGCTGATAACACACCCATGACCGGTCGCACGCCGGAGCGCGCCGACCGAAGGTCCCGGGACGATCATTCGGCCCGCTGCCACGCGCTCAGATGCTCATCGAGCGTGTGCAACTGCTTGAGGATGTCGTCCTCTTCCTCCTTCAACCGGTCTTCGATCACGGCAACCGTCTGGCCTTCCAGCGAAGGCGCCAGGCGGTGAACGCGGCTGACGACTTTCCGGATCGCCGAGCCCAGTTCCGCTCCCAGGTGGGTGACTTCATCGACCGGGATGAGTTCGCGTTTGAGGTTGCGGAGTTCGACCTTCAGCTTGGCGTTCTGGAGAATGATGTGCTGGGCGCGTTCCTGGTCGTAGTTGACCAGCGAGCGCTCGGGCGACTCGAACATCCAGCGCAACAGCCCGCCCAGGTAGACGCGACTCCCGCGGAAGGCTGAACAGCCCTGACGCTTGGCGTGCTTGATGGTCGAGAGTGGGATGCCCGTGGCGGCGGCGCACGCGCCGATGCTGTCGTAGGCATCGAGCATGACGCGGGACTGCTCCCGCTCGCGGTAGTAGCGCAGGAGGCCCTGGATGGTGGGGACAAGCTGATACTGACCGTTGACCGGTTTGGGGAACCAGCCATCGGCAGCGAGTTCCCGCAGCCGGCGATCGGTGAGACCGGAGAGCTTGACGAGTTGATCGACCGTGATGACGCCCGTGTCGGCCATGGTCAGCGCTCCGGCGCGGCGAGGATCCACCCGACGAACTCGCCGACCTGAAAGAATGTCCGGGCGGAGTCGGGCATCGTCGCCGGGTCGAGCGGGCGCTGGTAGCCGGCCAGCGAGAGTTCCTTGCGCAGGATGTCGTCGGGCCGGGCGCCCACGGCGAGCTTCTGCTGCAAGGTCAGACGGCTGAACGCCGTGCCGACGTACCCCGGTGGCATCTGGATCTTGTCGACGATCAGGAGCGCCCCGCCGGACTTCGTGAGGCCCTGGAGCCGGCGCAGGAACGCGGCCCGGGTGTCGACCGGCAGGAACATGAGGACCAGGAAGAGAACCGCGAAGTCGAAGGGCTCGTACTCGAACGTGACGGCGTCGGCGACCACCAACTCCGGCGGTCCCTGGTAGCGGTCCGCCATCTCCCGGCTCTCCTCGATGGCGAGGAACCGCGCGCCGCGCTGGTCGAGCGTGTCCCTCAACGCGAGCCCGATGTTCCCGGTCGAAGCGCCGATGTCGTAGACGACCCCACTCCGCGGAATGTAGTGCCGGCCGAAGTGGGCCACGGCGTTGGTGGCCAGGTCATACCACGGCAGGCTGTCCCTGACGTGCCGATCGAAGTGCCGGGCGACCGCACGGCTGCGGAACGTCCAATGCCGGGGGATTTCAAGTGAGGATTTCATCGCGGATGGTGCGTGCAATTTGGAACGACATGACCGGCGGAACCGCTCGCCCCAGGCGCTCCCACTGCTGCGAGTAGCTGCCGGTCAGGACGAAGTCGTCGGGGAAGGCGCAGATGCGCTTCAACTCGGCGATGGTCAGCTTGCGCTTCTCGGTCGGGTGCGTGACCGACGCGATCCCGGGATGGCCGTGCGAGGCGCAGATGGTGGGACAGGGCTGGTCGGGATGCGGCCGCACCAGGTTGAAGTACTTGTCCGACGCCTGGCCGGGTTTGAGCTTGTCCCATTCCCGGCTGATGGCGAAGCGGCTCATGTCGACCTCGAACTGGTTGGGCTTGGTCCCGAGCACGGTCGGGCAGGGCTGATCGAGGTCATACGCCCGACCCTTCTCGTCGAACGCGGCGCCGGTCCCGCCCGTGATTCGCGCCTCGACGAGCTCGAGGCCCTGGTGGCTCGTGGCCGGGTTGTAGGATCGCCCGGCACTGACGGTGGGACTGGGCGCATCGGCCGCCTTCCACGCCGGGCCGTACTTGCCGCGCACGATCCAGGGGAGCGCCTCGCGCAGGCTGTAGCGGTAGGGCAAGGGTTTGGGGAACACCGGATCGAGGCCCAGGTCCTCGCGCACGCCGATGAAGATGGTCCGCTGCCGCGCCTGGGGGACGCCCAGCCATTGCGCGTCGAGGACCTTGCAGCCGACCCGGTAGCCGCAGGCTTTGAGCTTGGCCAGGATTTCCAGGAAGTACCCCTTGGCGACGCCCTTGACGAGACCGCTGACGTTCTCCGCCACGAACACGCGCGGGCGCAGGCCGTTGACCAGGCGAATGTACTCGAAGAAGAGGTCGTCCACGCGCTGGACCGTGTCACTGTAGGGCTTCGCTTTGCCCCAGTGCTTTTCGCGCTTGCCGGCGGTGCTGAAGCTGGCGCAGGGAGGACTCCCCTCTACGGCATCGATCTCGCCCGCCTTGAGTCCCGTCGCCTCGAGAATCTCGGCCGGTTGGACCTTGCGAATGTCTCGCGTGTCGAGCGGCGTGGTGGGATGGTTGACCCGATACGTCTCGGCCGCCGCCGGGATGAACTCGTTCGCCCACACGACCCGGTAGCCCGCCATCCGGTAGCCCAGGCAGGAACCACCGCACCCGCTGAACGTGGACACTACGCGCAGGCCGTTGTCAGGCACCGCGGCGATCTCGGCCATGCTGGGGACACGATAGGGAGGCTTCTCAGTCTTCACGGCAGAGGGTGAGGATGGCGCGGGCAACAACCGATGCGCCGGCCCAGCGCTGCTCGTAGCGGTGTTGGATTTCGACCTCGCGCGCCCGGTCGAACGCCGGCAGCCCGGCCTTCGCCTTCAACGTCTGGGCCTGGTGCGACAAGCACAGGCGACAGACCAGCAAGCTGGCCAAGGCATCGTCGATGCCGTCGATGGCCCGGCGCAGGGCACACAGTTCAGCCTTGGGGACCGGGGCGTTCACGAGGGCTTTCCCGACCAGCGGAAGCTGCAGCGCGGACACTGGAACTCGGTGGGCACGTTCTCGTCCACGGACTTGAAGTCCTCCGGTGGCGCCGGCTCGGGCGGATCGGCCAAGAGGGCCGCGAGGGCGTCGGCGTCGAACCCGGCGAGGTCGAGATCGAAGTCGGCCGCCTTGAGTTCGCCCAGGAGTTCCTTCAACGCCCCCGCGTCCGCTTCGGCCAACTCCGCCAGCCGGTTGTCGGCGACCAGGTGCGCCCACTCGTCCGCGTCGGTGGCAAAGTCCTGGAGGTCCACAGGCACTGCGGACAGCCCGAGCAACTTCGCCGCCTCGTATCGCCCGTGACCGGAGACGATGAAGCCCGAGCGTCGCGACACCACGATGGGCGAACGCCACCCCTGGTGGGCGATCACCTTGGCCAGGAGCGCGACCTGCGCCGGCGGATGCTGGTTCGGGTTGCGTGGGTTCGGAACCAGCTTTTCGAGCGGGACCAGCTCGTCGAAGGCGCAGTTGACGGCCGGGCCGGTCGGAGCCGGCGCTGGGGTCGAACGCTTGTTGCGTGGGGTCATAACGTGATCGGGTCAGGGGTTTTTGAACGGGTCGGCAGAGGCGTCAAAACTGTGAAGCGGCTCGGGTCGAAACCTGCGAGTTTCCTAGGAAACCGGAGGATTTGGCGGAACTCCTGCGCGTTTTTTTGTTTTTCGGTCGTTCATACGCATTGTCGGGGCTGGCGCCTAACCTGCGGCCCAACGGGTTACGTAGGAGACTTCCTACCCTGAAGCCCCAGCGGTGCTCGCTTGCCTGTCTCGTTCATTCTCTGCCGGTTCTCGCTCGTTTTCACATCAGCGCCGACGTTCGCCTTCGCCGCCACGGGCCGG
>JAKQDD010000222.1 GCA_029556615.1 Verrucomicrobiota bacterium
TCTACGTGGACGTGTTCTTCGCACCACTGCCACGGAGGGCGGCGGTCAGCGGGCTTGCATGCCGAACAGAAGCCTTCGATCAGCGGATGGCGCGAGGTTCCCACGCTAAAGACGGCAACGTTGTCCTTTAGCCGCTGGCGCTCGCGGGCAGTAGTCTACCCCTGGCCGGACGGTTCCGGCAGCGCTGGCACCGGTTCTCGCCTGTTCTCGGGGCGGTTATCGCGACCATTCAACGACGCAAACCGGCCCTCGGTTTCCCGAGGGCCTGCGTGGCGGGGTCCGCGTTGCTGCTTACTTCGCCGCCAGGAGGTCGAACGCCCGGCGGAAGAAACGCGCCCGACCGGTGATTCGACGCACGATCTTGACCGCCTGGGACTCGGCGAGCTTGAAGGTCGCCTGCAGCTCACGGGCGATCTCGTCCTTGTCCTTGCCGCTCAGGAACAGGAACGTCACCAGCCCGCTCTTGCTCTCCTTCAGTTCGGCGACCGTGCTCGGCAGCCGGTCGACCGGCTCGCTCTCAGTGTCGGCCTTCGCCTCGACCTTCAGGGCCGGGTCCTTCTTGGCCTTGGGCGTCTTCGCCTTGCCGTTCGGCACGGGGGCCGGCTTGTCCGCCGTAGCCTTGGCGAAGGCGGAGGCTGCGGCCGGGGTGGTGGTGGTCTTGGGGCTCTGCTCTTTCTTGGCTTCGGTGTTGGTCTTCATGCTGTTCTCCGATCTTTGTTTTGTTGTTGTTCCGCTCCGATCGTGAGCCTCGCTACGGTGAAGCCCCGGAGCGTGTCCACGGGAAAACCGACAAATCCTCAAAGCCGGTCGCTCGGGGCTCACGCCAGGTAGCCGAGCTCGCGCAAGGATGCGAACGGTTGGGGCCGGTCAGGCTCGGATCGGCCTACGATTATATGGTCGAGGACTTCGATCTTGAGCAGTTGACCAGCCCGCATCAGGTCACGCGTCACCCGGATGTCAGATTCGCTGGGCGTCGGATCGCCGCTGGGATGGTTGTGCCCGATGACCAGCGCAGCGGCGTTGTGGATGATGGCGGCGCGGAACACCTCCCTGGGCGTGCAAAGGACGGTGTCGAGCGTCCCAATGGCGATCAGATGGAAGCCGGTGGCCCGGCGGCGGGTATTGAGATGAACCGCGCAAAGGCATTCGCACTCGGGATTGTACCAAACCGCCGTGGAAATGTTCGCCATCCAGTAGTCGTAAATGCGGGCTGGGTTGTCGCAGCAGGGGATGGCCAGGGGCAACTCTCGGAGCCGGACGACGCGGAATTCGTGGTTGTCTTTCATCGGCGAGCGTATAGGCGGCGCGCCGACCGAAGGTCCAGTGGCGATCATTCCTTCGACAAGCTCAGGACTGGTCGGCTCGCTGCCACGCGCCCAAGCGCTCGTCGAGCGTGTGCAACTGTTTCAAGATGTCGTCCTCCTCTTCCTTCAGCCGCGCTTCGATCACGGGCACCGGTTGCCCCTCGAGCGAAGGCGCGGTGCGGTGGATCCGCGTCACCACCTTGCGGATGGCCGCGCCCAACTCCGCGCCCAGGTGCGTGACTTCTTCGACCGGGATGAGTTCGCGTTTGAGGTTGCGGAGTTCGACCTTCAGCTTGGCGTTTTGGAGAATGATGTGCTGGGCGCGTTCCTGGTCGTAGTTGACCAGCGAGCGCTCGGGCGACTCGAACATCCAGCGCAACAGCGCGCCCAGGTACACGCGGCTCCCCCGGAACGCCGAGCAGCCCTGGCGCTTGGCGTGCTTGATGGTGGAGAGTGGGATGCCTGTGGCGGCGGCGCACGCGCCGATGCTGTCGTAGGCATCGAGCATGACGCGGGACTGCTCGCGCTCCCGGTAATAGCGCAGGAGCCCCTGAATGGTGGGGACAAGCTGGTACTGGCCGTTGACCGGTTTGGGAAACCAGCCCTCAGCCGCCAGTTCCCGCAGCCGGCGGTCGGTGAGGCCGGACAACTTGACGAGTTGATCGACCGTGATGACGCCCGTGTCGGCCATGGTCAGCGCTCCGACGCGGCGAGAATCCAGCCGACGAACTCGCCGACCTGGAAGAAGGTCCGCGCCGCCTTCGGGAACATGAGCGGATCGAGCGGACGCTGGTAACCGGCCAGGGAGAGTTCCTTGCGCAGGATGTCGTCGGGACGGGCGCCGACGGCGAGCTTCTGTTGAAGCGTGAGGCGGCTGAACGCCGTGCCGACGTATCCCGGCGGCATCTCGACCTTGTCGACGATCAGGAGCGCCCCACCGGGCTTGGTCAGGCCCTGCAACCGGCGCAGGAACGCGGCCCGAATGTCGACTGGCAGGAACATCAGGACCAGGAAGCAGACCGCGAAGTCGAAGGGCTCGTAGTCGAACGTCACGGCGTCGGCCACCGCCAGCTCCGGCGGTCCCTGGTAGCGGTCGGCCATCTCGCGGGACTCCTCGATGGCCGTGAACCGGGCTTGGCGCTGGTCGAGCGTCTCCTTCAGCGCCAGGCCGATGTTCCCAGTCGACGCGCCGATGTCGTAGACGACGCCACCGCGCGGAATGTAGTGCCGACCGAAGTGGGCGACGGCGTTCGTTGCGAGGTCATACCACGGCAACTCCGTCCGCACGTGCCGGTCGAAGTGCCGGGCCACCGCACGACTGCGGAAGGTCCAGTGCCGGGGGATTTCAAGTGAGGATTTCATCGCGGATGGTCCGTGCAATGTGGAATGACATGACCGGCGGAACCGCCCGCCCCAGGCGCTCCCACTGCTGCGAGTAGCTGCCGGTTAGGATGAAGTCATCCGGGAAGGCGCAGATGCGCTTCAACTCGGCGATCGTGAGCTTGCGCTTCTCGGTCGGGTGCGTGACCGACGCGATCCCGGGATGGCCGTGCGAGGCGCAGATGGTCGGGCAGGGCTGGTCGGGATGCGGCCGCACCAGGTTGAAGTACTTGTCCGACGCCTGGCCGGGCTTGAGCTTGTCCCATTCCCGGCTGATGGCGAAGCGGCTCATGTCGACCTCGAACTGGTTGGGCTTGGTCCCGAGCACGGTCGGGCAGGGTTGGTCGAGGTCATACGCCCGGCCCTTTTCGTCGAACGCCGCGCCCGTCCCGCCGGTGATCCGCGCCTCGACGAGCTCGAGGCCCTGGTGGCTCGTGGCCGGGTTGTAGGACCGTCCCGCGCTGACCGTCGGGCTCGGCGCATCCGCCGCCTTCCACGCCGGCCCGTACTTGCCGCGCACGATCCACGGCAACGCCTCGCGCAGGCTGTAGCGGTAGGGCAGCGGCTTGGGGAACGCGGGATCGAGCTTAAGGTCCTCACGCACGCCGATGAAGATGGTCCGCTGCCGGGCCTGCGGCACGCCCAGCCATTGCGCGTCGAGGACCTTCACGCCGACCCGGTACCCGCACGCCTTCAACTTCGCCAGGATCTCCAGGAAGTACCCCTTGGCCACACCCTTCACCAGCCCGCTCACGTTCTCCGCCACGAAGACCTTCGGTCGGAGCCCATCAACCAGGCGGACGTACTCGAAGAAGAGGTCATCGACCCTCTGGACTGTGTCCGAGTAGCGTTTGGATTTTCCCCAGTGCTTCTCGCGCTTGCCGGCCGTGCTGAAGCTGGCGCATGGAGGACTCCCCTCTACGGCGTCGATCTCGCCCACTTTGAGTCCCGTCGCCTCGAGGATCTCGGCCGGTTGGACCTTGCGAATGTCCCGCGTGTCGAGCGGCGTGATGGGGTGGTTCGCCCGATATGTCTCGGCTGCCGCCGGGATGAACTCGTTGGCCCACACGACCCGGTAGCCCGCCATCCGGTAGCCGAGGCAGGACCCGCCGCAGCCGCTGAAGGTCGAGATGACCCGCAGGCCGTTGTCGGGCACCGCCGCGATCTCGGCCATCGTGGGGACGCGATAGGGTGGCTTCTCAGTCTTCACGGCACAGGTTCAGGATGGCGCGGGCAACAACCGACGCACCGGCCCAGCGCTGTTCGTAGCGGTGTTGGATTTCGACCTCGCGCTCGTGGTCTCTGGCTGGCGCCCCGGCCCGGGCCTTGAGCGCCTGCGCCTGATGCGACAGACAGACGCGACAGGCGAGCAGTCCGGCCAAGGCATCATCGATCCCGTCGATGGCCCGGCGCAGGGCACACAGTTCAGCCTTGGGGACGGTAGCGCTCACGACGGTTTTCCCGACCAGCGAAAGCTGCAGCGCGGGCACTGGAACTCGGTGGGGACGTTTTCGTCGACGGACTTGAAGTCCTCCGGCGGGGTCGGCTCGGGCGGATCGGCCAAGAGGGCCGCGAGGGCGTCGGCGTCGAACCCGGCGAGGTCGAGATCGAAGTCGGCCGCCTTGAGTTCGCCCAGGACTTCCTTCAACGCCCCCGCGTCCGCTTCGGCCAACTCCGCCAGCCGGTTGTCGGCGACCAGGTGCGCCCACTCGTCGGCGTCGGTTGCGAAGTCCTGGAAGTCGACGGGCACCGCGGCCAGCCCGAGGATCTTGGCCGCTTCATAGCGCCCGTGGCCCGACACGATGAAGCCCGAGCGTCGCGACACCACGACAGGCGAGCGCCACCCTTGGTGGGCGATCACCTTCGCGAGCAGGGCGACCTGGGCCGGCGGGTGCTGGTTCGGATTCCGAGGGTTCGGGACCAGCTTTTCGATCGGGACCAGCTCATCGAAGGCGCAGTTGACGGCCGGGCCGGTCGGAGCCGGCGCTGGGGTTGAACGCTTGTTGCGTGGGGTCATAACGTGATCGGGTCAGGGGTTTTTGAACGGGTCGGCAGAGGCGTCAAAACTGTGAAGCGGGTCGGGTCGAAACCTGCGAGTTTCCTAGGAAATCGGAGGATTTGGCGGAACTGCTGCGCGTTTTTTCGGTTTTGGTTCGTTCGCGTGCATTGTCAGGGCTGACGCGTGACCTGCGGCCCAACGGGTTACGTAGGAGACTTCCTACCCTGAAGCCCCAGCGGTGCTCGCTTGCCTGTCTCGTTCATTCTCTGCCGGTTCTCGCTCGTTTTCACATCAGCGCCGACGTTCGCCTTCGCCGCCACGGGCCGG
>JAKQDD010000002.1 GCA_029556615.1 Verrucomicrobiota bacterium
TACACCTTCTGGGTCTCCCGACCCGTGTTGGGACCTCCCTTGAGGTCGTTGATCCCGCTGCGCCAGGAGAACAGGATGCTCGTGGGGGACACGGTGACCTCACCGCGCTCCTCGTTGAAGTGGGCCTTGAACCGGCTGGACTTGGGGTCCACGTCGACGCCACGAACGACCGTCTCCTCGATGGGGTCGCGCCAGCCGTACACCTGCGTCCCGTAGGTGTCGTAGAACTTCTTGAACCAGTGGACTGCACCCTCGTAGTGAGCGTGCTCGCTGAGCATGAGCCGCAGGAACTTCGCGAGCTCCACGTAGGCCGCCTTCGGGAGCGCGCGGTCGGGCAGGAACAAGCGGACCCGTCGGGGGCGCTTGCCGGGCTTCCCTGCGCCCGCAAGCTCGGTGACCTCGATGTTTCCTCGGTAGGCGTGCCAGCGCAGCTTCTCACCCTCACCGGTCCGCCCCACGACCTCCCGGTCAAACAGGGCCTGGGCCGCGCGGTCCTCATCCGAAGGCTCTTTGCGGGGTGTCGGGTTCATTCGGGGACCTTCCTCCTCGTCTCGCACGAGGCGCAAGTGGGGGGGACCCGCTGCGTCCCGGTAGTGACGCGGGTTATCCTCGTCGGTCTCGAACGGAGGGTCCTGAAGGTGGAGAATCGCGCGCAGTACCGTCGTCACCGTACCGTCTGACGACGCGGACGACGTGACGCGAGGTTGATCTACACCCTCCACACGCCAGCCCTCTGGTCCCGTCTCTAGGCCGACCGTGTGGTCGTCAAGCGTCTTGTCGAGGTCGCCGTTGTCGATCTCTTCCTGCCACGCGGTCGGCGAACGCACGTCGTCGGCGAACGCGGCGCCATGCAGTTTGGCGATCTCATCGAGAACGTGGGTGTCCTTCTCGGACCACTTGACCACAGCAGGGTCAACCTTGGCGCTGCGGCCCGCCTTCTCCAGCACCTCGCGCGCAGGCAGCATGTAGTGGGACTCCACCTGCACTTCGTAGGGGAAGTGCCGCCACCCTTCCTTCTCCGTCTTTCGTACCTGGAGGGATGCCTTCACCCACTCAGTGGGGTCCTCACGAGTCTCCAGCACGTGACGAATCGCTGCGGCCCATTGATGAGCCGCAGCCTTGGGGTCGGCGTGGTCCTTGGCTTGACCCTGAAACCCCTTCTCTAGGGCGTTTTCCAGAGAGTGAAGGTCGAACGCGATGCGTATGCGGGACACCATCTGTACGGGGGTGTCTCATACCCACGCTATCGGGGAAGCGTCAGGCGGATATGCGTTGAACCTCGTCACGGCCAGTCGCCCGCGCGAGCAGGGCACGCAGGGCAATACGTACGCCGTCCTCTACTCCCTGGAGGTAGGTCCGCGCGTTTCGCCCGGTTCCCTTGGCTGCGTTGACCCCGCAGGCGGCGGCAGCGTCCCGCTGGATGTCCTCGATGATCTTGTCGATGTTGGCTTGGCCGCTCATGCCCCGACCCTACCCCGAGAAGGCCGCGCTTGGATGGCATGTTCGCATTCGATCCCCGACGCGGCTGCCGCGACCCCGTTCTGAATCGCCTCCGTAACAGAGGCCACACTGTCGAGGACTTCCTCTCCCGTCCAGGAAGCGCCAACCTCCGTCATGCGCTGCTGGGCTTGGTCCCAGCTGATCCCCAGAGCGTCCGCGATCGCACGTCCCGGGGCCTCCAGGGCCGCGTTCACCACAAGGTCCCCGAGGGTCTTTGCGACAGGCCGAGCCGCCAGGAACGCGCACCCAGCACCAAGCGCGTAGCCGTCTCGCAGGGCGGCCTGGCTCGCCCGTACAGCATCCTCCACGCGCGTGCGCCGCTCCCGGGCCTCGGGCTCCGTCGTACCCCCAGCCTTGAGGACACACAGTGCTCCTGACAAGGAGGCGAGACGCTCCGCGTGTCGGTCCCGGTCGTACGCGGAGCTCGACGCGTCAAGCTCCGCGCGCACCTCGGCCTGCCTCTGGAACAGCTCCGGGCTGTCCTCCATGGCTGGGCGCACGAGCGTCCTCTTGGACGTCACCGAGCAGCGCCGAGCCACACCGAACCACTCGGGGTTCCAGTTCGACGCGTGCCGGCCTAGCAGGGGGTCACACACCTCGGCGGCCGTAGCCGCCGCGACATCCAGAAGCCCTCGCGTCTTCCATTCCCCCACGCCAGGCACCTCGACCGCCACGCACCGAACGACAGCCTTCTTGTCGTTCAGCACCAGGGTGGCGAGCGCCCGCCCCTCTACCTGAGGGGCAAAGACCACGACCGTCTGTCCGAGCTCGGCGGCCACCTCCAGCAGCTTCATCACGTCGCGCTCCGACAGGAGCGGGTGCGCGCACACCGCCACGAGCGGGTCCTCCATCGTGCGCTCTCCGTCCGGGGGGATCATCTCGGGGGACCGAGATCCCGACCGGAGGAGGACGCCCTCGGTGAAGGTCACCTCGACGTCGCGCCCCATGCCAGCCTCAACGAGGATGGTACCGTTCTCTCCCGCCGCCTCAAGACCCCTGCGGATTCCCTGGGCGACCAGGTGGTCGCCTCCGCTCGCGCGGAGCGCGATCGTTTCGACCTGGTCGTAGGAGTCCACGCGCCGTGCGCTAGCGCGCACCCTGTCCACGGCCTCCCTCGCGGCCTCCCGCATCTGACGCCCAACGAGGCTAGGGGAGTGACCCGCTGCGACCAGGCGGAGCGCCGTGCGCGCGGCGGCGGCGGCGAGCAGGGCGGTCGCCGAGGTTCCGTCCCCTGCGCGCTCGTTGGTGCGCGCGCAGGCCTCGAGCACGAGGTCCGCTCCGAGCCGTGCTGGACCCTCTGGGCGCACCTCCCGCACGACCGTCAACCCGTCCCGCGTGAAGGTGAGGCCCGCGGCTCGGTCCAGCGCCGCAGGCTTTCCTTGGGGTCCGTACGTGGTGCGTACAGCGCGCGCGACGATCTCCATTCCCTCTACAAGACTTGTCCGAGTGCTCATCCTGTTGGCAGGATACCCGCGGCCGGCGTCCAGCTCCGACTCCCTCTATCACCAGAGATGTAGTAGGACGTGCGGGAGAGGCCGCCCCCTTGCTCCAAAGCTCTTACTACTACATCAAGACCGAGTCTGGTGCCGTTCACGCGGCTGCCGCCTGCCGTCTTGGCGACACGGACGGATACCTCGTCGTGTCTCCTGACCAACGGGTTGCGCAGTTCACACGGTCCGTCGCCCACATGCGCAGCGACACTCCAACCCTTGCGCTCCTGCTGTACTGGAAGGCGGTGCAGACTTTTGGTCGGAACCTCCCGGTCGTGCGCGAGGCCCGTATGCCGTGCACCGCATGTGGAACGTGGGCCCCTACGGGTGTGTTCGACCCCACGCAACTGTGCCCCGCGTGCAAGGTACGTCGCACTGTCACCTGCACGTCGTGTGGGACCGAGGTGAGGGCCGAGGCGTGTTTGGAGGACCGTTGCCTGTCCTGCTGGACTGTCACCTCGTTGCTGCGCAGGTTCGGGGAGGCCCCAAACGCGCCGCGCGGGAGCTTCGACGAGACGGGTCGGATAGAGGAGGTAGGCAAGCGGACGCCCGCCCCTCGTCGACGACGCGTCGTGATGATGACGTCGGCGATCGACCCTGAGTCCTCCGACTCAGAGTCAGAATCCTCCGACGACTAGGGTGCGGTGCGAAGCTGAACTACGCGGTCGCCCTGCACGCTTGCGACGCGACCCCCCAGGTTGAGCAGCGGTCCCTGTACGCCAGGGGGGAGGTCCCAGGCAGCTTCCTGCGAGGCCCCCACACGCGAGGACATGAGGCGCACGCCGTCATCCGTTCGGACCGCTACCGCTCCGCTCGCACCGACCACAAGGTCGGCCTCGCTGCCCGCGTCGGAGATGACGCGAACGTCATAGAGGCTCGGCTGGTCTGGATTGACGCGCACCAGGATGAGGTCGCGCTGGCCCGTCTTCTTGCGCACCACCCCCAGCACCGCGACGTGCTTGTCCGCGCGCACCGACACGACGCGGGAGTCGTCGAGGTCGGGCAGGGGGATCTCAATACACTTCTGCGCGTCAGGCAGAAGGAGAAGAACAACGCGACCGAGCCCCCGAATGACCGCGGCCCCATCCCCCAGCAGGGTCGCGCGCGGCAGGCAGTTCGCCACCCGGTCCAGACCCACGATGGGAGGTCCGCCGACCTTCTCGATCCAGCTCAGGCGGTGGATCCCACCGCCTACGCGGACGAGGATGTTGGGACCCGCCTCGGCCAGGTCGTCGGCTTTGATGTCCGTGACCGCGCCAGCTCCCGACTGGGCGTCGAACACCACGAGTCGGTCCTCCGATCCACCAGGGGTGATCGTGCGCTCGACCCACGCGAGCAGGGGCGCGCCCGACCTCGGGTGCACCGCGAGGCGCGCGGAAGACGGGATGCCCTTGACGAGGCGGCCCTCGTACCACAGGCCCTCCATGGTGAGGACCACGAGCTTGGTCCCTACCATCCAGGCGCGCAGCACCTGGCCGCTCGCGACCTTCCCGAGCTCGACCGCGACGAGCACACGCCCCTGCGCCGCGTAGGCGGCGACCTGGACGGGCATCGCGGCGATCGGCGTCGATCCGGGGGCGGCGCGCAGCTTGTGGGACAGCGTGAGCCGCATCCAGTCGCGGTACCGCTGGGGGATCACGTCGAGCGGGAAGGCGCTGGCCGGCAGCCGTGCGCCGACGTCGAACGCCGACTGGCCCTTGTCCTTGCGGTCGAGCTCCCGACCGCCCTGTGGGTGGTGACCCCGGTAGGGTCCGCTCCCCGTGAAGGCGCGGAAGGCGAGCACCGCGAACGCGAACCAGTCGCTCTCCGGCTTGTAGCGGCCGGGCGGGGCAACGGGGTCGCGGACGATGTCCATGATGGCCGTCACGTTGAAGGAGGGGGTCTGGGCGCTGTCGAGGTCGATGAGCACTACCTCGCGGTGCGACGACCGAACGAGCACGTTGAGGTCGTTGAAGTCTACGACCACGACGCCAGCCTCGTGGACCTTGTGGAGGATCTCCTCCATGTCGCCGACGATGGCCTCCATGTGGGCACCGATCATACCGTGGCGATCTCGGTAGGCTCGCGTCGAGACCTCGCAGAGCGTCTTGCAGTTGGAGGCGAACGCCGTGCGATACCCCACCACAACCCCCTTGGAGTTGGTGATGGGACGCTCCGGCTTGTTGACGTGGGTGTGCGAGATCCGGCTGAGCTCCACGATCTTGGCGACCGGCAGCGCGCGAGCCACATCGTGATAGATCTTGTACGCGACGGGGCCCACCGCGTACACCGCACCCTCACCGCCCGCTCCGATGAGCTCCTGGTCGGTGAGGCGAACGAGGGTACCGTCGTCGTACACGCGGTGGGTCGTCACTAGGGTGCTCCGATGTAGATGGCCGCGCCAGACAGGTCGTCCGCGTGCGCCCAGTTCTTGCAAGCCTGGAAGGCCCTTCGATGAAGGAATCGTCCCTGCGGGCGGACGATCCGAGACAGGTCGTACAGTAGCGGCCCCACGCCCTCCGGAGGTCGGTCGTGGAAGCTGGACCACTCGGGGTGCAGGGGGCTGGGCCGCCATGACCCGGTACCACATCCGTCTGACCACGCCGCGACGAGGTCGAACCCTTCAGCCCGGATCGCCACGGTCGGTCGTGGCCATGGGAACTCCTGCACGGGACTTTGTAGGACCCGTAGAACGCAGGTGTCGTCGACCTTCATCTGGTCCGCAAGGGTGGGGTCGAGGTCATCGACCGCTACGACTCGGCCGTTCTCGTCCATGTAGGTGAGGCGCACCCTCGATGGAACGTGGTCCGTCCTGTCGAGGTAGTGGGCGATGTGGATGGGGTCGTAGGTGGGGTAGGCCGGCATGCTCCCCGTCTCGGTCGAGGGGGGGACGACCTCGACGACGATGAGTCGCCCATCTACCGTGCGGAGCGAGATTGCTCCGTCTCCGAAGATCGCCCCGCGCACCTCCCGCGGGGCCTCCGCGTGGTGCTCGATGAGCACCGTGGTCGCGGTGACCCCGCAGGCAGGTACCCCGACGTGCAGGCAGGCTGCTCGTGCTACGCTCACCCCGTAGCTCACCTCGATGCTCTTCCGCTCGACCCAACCCTCTAGGTCGAGCAGCGCGTCTACCTGGGTCCACTGGTTTGCGGTTCCGTGCAGGACGAGCCGCGACCCAATGTCCGTGTGGGGCTCCCCGGAGCAGCCGTCCCCGACGATCGCGAGGGTCCGCGTGGCGCTCGCCTCGTCCCGCCTGTGCTGGACCGCCAGGGCGTAGTCCTGGCACACATCGTGGGTGCTGCCGATCCGGTAGAAGCTGTCGCAGGTGAGCATGGGGTGGCCTTAGATCGACAGCGAGGCGGTGGGGTCGAGGTCCTGCGGGACCGTGATGGTCGCGGCCTGCCGCGAGCCCGCCTGCCGGCTCTGGCTGGAGGTCGACTGCGAGACGAAGTGCGCGAACTTGGCCAGCCGCTGCGGGGTCGCGTCCGCGAGCTTGACGTACAGCATCCCGGCGTTGGTCGCGAAGCGCCGCTGACGAGCCTCGGTCTCCGGGTTGGGCCGGAATCCGACGAGGATCGGGATGATGCTGTTGAGCTTCTCGCTCTTCTGGACGCGATCGATCTCCGCCTTGACCTTCGCGGACGCCGCGTCGATGCGGTAGTTGAGCTCTTCGTCGTAGCTCAGGCCGGCGGGCGCCGACTCGACCGTCTCCTCCCCGTCGGTCAGGACGAAGAAGATCCCGTTGCTCTGGTAGTCGCCGTTGCTGAGCAGGTGCTCCGCGTAGGTCTCGATGCTGCGGATCGCGTCGAGGCAGGCCGCCCCGATCGCGGTGTAGCCGCCCGTCGTGAAGGTCGGACGCAGCGCGTTGGCCGGCGGGACGAAGCCGCGAAGCTCGCGGACCTGCGAGTTGAACTCGGTCAGGCGGAACAGGATGGCGTCGCGGTTGGGGGCCTTGTCGCACGCGGCTAGGACGTTGGCGAAGCAGTCGGCAAGGTTCTGCTCCTCGCCCGACTGAGATCCGGACACGTCGATGGCCGCGACCGCCAGGCAGTAGGCGTCCGCGCCGTGCTGTAGCAGCGAGAGGCCCGCGCCGGAGAAGTGGTAGCCCATGCCCGAGAGGTTGATGGTGTCAGCGGACTCGCCGCCCTGGTTTCCCGTGGGGGTGCTGGTCGTCATGATGGTCTGTGCCTTCCTTGGGTGGACGGCCCCGCGCGGGGCCGTCGCGGATTACAGGGTGACTTCGGTGCTCTTGCAGATCCGCATGCCTCGCGCCTTCATGTCGCGGAGGAAGCTGTCCATGCGTGTCGAGAACAGACCCGGTACCGGTACCGGGTCCGGCACCGGCGAGGTGCAGTCGAGCAGCAGCGTGGTCTTGCGGATGGCCTGCGGGTCGGAGAAGTTGTTGACGAGGTCCGTCACGGTCTCCAGCACGCAGTGCGTCGTGGCCTCGCCGAACAGGATCACCTGGTCGGCCTCCTCGATGTCGCGCACGAGGTCCGTGTTCATGAGGGTGCTGGGGTCCTCGGGGTCGGCGACCTCGGAGCGGAAACCACTGAAGTGCTCGACCTTCGGGTTGGAGCCCTTCGAGACGCACCGCGCGATGTTGGTGCGGGCCTCCTCCCACTCGCCGATCGCCTGCTGGAGGCGCGCTGACAGCGCGTGCCCGTCCGTCCCGATCAAGCAGTGCGGCGGCCAGATGGTGTGGATCTTGCCCGCCTTCTCCAGCGCTTCCAGGTAGTAGATCGTCCACTTCAGGAACTCGGGACGCGTCGTCGTCCAGATGCCGGTCTTCACGTCGTCCGCACGAATGACCGTGAAGGGCTTGGGGTGATGCGACCGGGTCGCGCCGTCGACGAGCCACAGCGGGTTGCCGATGTGCAGCCGGTAGTGGCTGTCGAGCGTGGCGGTGATCTTGGTGATGGCCTGTCGGTTGTGGTCAATGAACAGGGCCGCGCGGTCCACGTCCGCCTCGGCCCCCGGCACGTAGAGGGAGCCGTTCCGGTCGCAGAAGTCCTTCTGCATGTCGATACAGAACAGGTGAATGAGGGGTTTTCGCATGGGGGCTGGGTCTCCTTACTCTTCGAGCGAGGTCGTAGTGATCCTGGTGATCACCCGTCGATGGCGAAGGATAAACAGGGTCGCACGGTCCACGTCTTCCTTGGTTCTCGTCGAGAGAAGGGGACCGTTCGTGTGAACGAAGTCCTCCTGTACGTCGATAGGACCTGGGGGGCGGTGTTCTCGCATGCGCCGTGTCTCCTCTACGTCCTGTGCGCAGGGTCTGCGCGGGCCGGAGCTGATATTTTGTCAACCTGCCCGCTGGGCCACAGGCGTACAGCTCTCACCTTGGCCTGCTGGCCAGCTTTCCCGCATGATTGCGAACGACCTTCACTTCGGGGGATCAAGACGACGAGCGCGAGCACAGGCGCTCGTCAACAGCATCCTGGGGGCCCAGGCCCCACGCGTGTACGTTCAGGGGACCCAGTTCGCGCATCGCGCGACCTGGATGGACCGCGTGATCATTGGGATCGTGTGTGCCTGGGCTCGCCTCAACCCAGGCAAGCGTCCAGGCGAGATGGAGGCGGCCTCGTGGGCTGCGGAGACGCAACGGCTGCACCGAAACCTAGAGCTTCAGGGGCAGGACTGCATCGTCCTTGCGGCGCTTCCCCCCATGGGGGATCAGGACCTGGAGGTCGTGTCCGATGGCGGGGCGCTGCATGAGACCGCGCACGGCCTCTACACGCGACGCCATGCGTACACAACCAAGGAGGTGATGGACCTCATCGTAGACCGCTGGGACGAGGTCCCTGACTGGGGGTACTGCGAGCGCGCGCTCCTCGACATCACCAACGTCGTCAACGACCCTCAGATCGAGCGCGCCCTCATGGGCGAGTACCCTGGCACGACCTCCTACATCTTCGCGCTGCGTCGCTGGTCGTGGAACCGTGAGGCGCGTGCTCTTGAGACCGCACACGCCAACCCGGAGCATGACAAGCTGATCAGCCCCTACCAGGTAGCTACCTCCCTGCTCATAGCGCTTGGCCACGACGACGTGGACGTGCCCGAGCGGACCGAGTATATCGAGGTGGTACGCAAGGTGCGGCCCGCCGTAGCCCACATGGTCGAGCACGGCCGCCTGCGAGAGGTGGCGGAGTCGATGCGGACCATCGCGGTCGACGACTGTGACGAACCCCTCCGCATCGCGATCCGATTCGTCTCCCTCGTGTCTGAGGCGCTTGGCGAGGACGGGGAGGCCGGGATACGTATGCCAGGCGTGCCAGGCGCAATCACCTGCCCACAGTGCGGGTCGGCGAACGTGCGCGCCATCCTGCTTCCATCAACGGCGGATGACCGCGCACGAGGAACACGACGCGCACGCTGCTCCTGCGGGAGTTGTGGGACGCTCTGGAGCACCCGAGTTCAACCTAGCGAGGGTGATTCCGAAGGGTGCACCGTCGTAGACCTCGATGAGGTCGCTGGCGCGATTCAGTCCCTTGCCGCCGCCGCCAAGACGCAGCGAGACCAGAAGTCCAACCACAAGAAGCCGGGGAAGGGACAGCCGGGGAGCGAGAAGGGCGAGAAGGGCGAGAAGGGCGAGGAGGCGGATAATGCAGCCGGGCAGGAGGCCGGTGCAGGAGGTCCGCAGGACCCCGACAAGGACGAGTCGGATGCGGGCAATCCAGCCGAAGCTGACCCCTCATTCGAGGTCGCCACCGAGGTGCTCGGGAAAACCAAAGAAGACGAGACGCCTACCCAGGTGGTCACGAACGTCCTTGACGACTTCGTGCAGGAGGTATGGAAGGAGCAGGAGCAAGCTGCCGTAGGGGCGGCTTATCGTCCCTACGCGCCAGGCTGCGATGAGGTCGTCGTGCCGGAGCCGAGGGACCGATCGGCCGCGATTGAGTGTATCAGCAAGCTCCGCGACACGGCGGCGTCTGAGACTCAGGTGCTTCGGGAGGGGCTGCGTCGTCTCGTCGTGGGGATGCGGCGCACACGCGTCCTCCACGGGGTGGAGAACGGGGTTGACCTGTCCGAGCGCATGCTCGCCGACGTCGGCGCGGCCATCTCTGTCGGTGAGCCCCCGCAGCGGCCCTGGAAGCGACGCATGAACCGCGTCGACCCTCGCTTCTCCGCCATCGTCGTGTTGGACCAGTCGTTCTCCATGGAGAACTGGATGAGCCGGGCGGTTCAGACGATGCTAGCGATCGTAGACCCCATCGACGACCTGGGTTACCCCGTCGCGGCGATAGGCTTTCAGGACAAAGAGTACCACCAAGAAGACGTGCTCCCCCTCGGGGACAACGCCAGCGAGTGTCACCGCTCGGGGTCGGGGGTGCGGGTCTTCGCCTACAAGCGGTTCGAGGAGCCGCTCAGCCTCGTGCAGCATCGCTTCGCGTCCGCCAAGGCGGACGGAGGGACCCCTATGGCCGAGGGCATCCAGGCGGCCCTAGAGTGGATGGCCGTGCGTCGCGAGACAACCCGCTTCATCTTCGTCGTGACCGACGGGTGTCCTAATCGCGGTACAGAGAGCGTCATCGTGTCCCAGGTCGCGGAGACCGTGCGACGAGGAATCCTCATCGTCGGAGTTGGGGTCGGAGCGGGTACCGAGAAGACGATCAAGCTCTTCCATCCGACCGGCGTGAGCGTCAAGACGTTCTCAGAGGTTCCAGACGTGCTCCTCAACGTCATCTCGGACCGACTGCGCGCCATGCACTGACCCGCTCAGCTCCCATTCCCGTCGTTGCCTAGCTCATCCTCTGATGACGAACGTGTCCCAAGTATTGTGTCTTGAGTGCGGTTATCCACAGGACTACGCACTACACGACCACCTGATCCACAGCCATGCGATGACGGTACGCCAGTACCTCGCGCAGCACCCAGACGCCACGACGGTATCTCCAAGACTCGCGGCGAAGATTGCATCCCAGGTAGACCCGACCAGGCCCCGCAAGGCCGTCCGCGGCTCCCTGTCCATCAACCTAGCTGGGATACAATTCCCTGTCGACCTTCGAGTACCCTTGTCTGCGTGCCTTCCGCCGCCAGAAGACTACGTCTTACCGGACACCGGCGCGTCGAAGGTCTCCGTTCAGCACATCCTGACCTCGATCCGCAAGCGTCGCACCACGTGGGTCTATGGCCCTACGGGCTCGGGCAAGGATGCGATCATCCACTTCGTGAGTGCCCTGTGTCGTATTCCCGGCCTGTTCGTGGAGTTTCGACCAGACAGCGACTCGTCAGCCAAGATCGCGTGCCGCAGCTTCCACAACGGGTCCACCGTGTGGGAGGAGGGGGAGGTCCTGCGCGCGATCTGCGACGGGTACGTGATTCGGGATGCGGACGGCAGCGTCGTGGATCGTGTGCCCTACCTCATCCTGCTATCGGACCTGGACCGCGCGAGCCCCGACCAGATGGAGATCTTCCGACCCATCATCGACTCCATCTCTGGGCGCGTGCCGATGCCGAACGGGAAGATCCGTACCGTCCTCCGCGGGACCCAGTTCATCGCGACGGCTAACACCGTCGGATCTGGCGAGCGGACAGTCGACTACGTGACGGCTCAGCCGCAGGACATCTCGATGCTCAATCGCTTCGAGTGCTTCCATCGCCTCGACTACCCTGAATGGAACATCACCGCGGAGGCTCTACGGCGCCACTTTCCTGACCTCCTCGGAAAGTGTCCCGAGCTCGTCGATCGCCTCGGAGAGTTCGTCAAGGCGCTGCGCAAGGAGAATGGACGCGTCCTCAAGACGCCGTTCAGCCATCGCGACGCGGTGGCGTGCTTCAACCACATCTCAGACCTCATCGAGGTGGCCGGCTGGACGGCGGTCACCGGAGACAAGAAGATCATCTTCGCCGGCATGCGGTCCTGGTTCCATCGCCTCCCCCCTGACGCGGTCTCCATCGCGCTTGGGATCGCCAACACCCACATGAAGGACGTCGACGTCCCCAAGACGCTTGAAGCCTTCCCCTAGGAGACGTCCATGGCCCAATCAGAACCCAACCTGCGCGTCGTCGCGCAGCTACAACCCGACACCGACGCTCCCGACCTCGGGCCCCTGTTGTCCAGCGAGCTCGCCAAGCGGAGCAACTGCCCGAGCTTCGGGGCTTTCCTGGAGGGGCATCCCGAATGTTCGGACTGCTGCGTGAGGCGCGCGTGTGAGGTGCGCCTCACGCAGCACCTGTTGACCGAAGCGAGCGCGCTCCAGCGTCTGGACAACATCTCAAGCGCAGCGAACGTGTCGGACCTCGTCGGCCCGGCCGCCGCTACGGGGCTGCGGATACCTACCGCCGTGAGACGTGGACTAAAGACCTCCTAGCGGCGCAGGTACGCAGCGGCCACCTTGAACCCCTGCGCGGTCAGGGCGTCACGTCGCGTGGTCACCCACCCCTTGGAGGCCGCGTGGTCCAGGTAGGGAGATCCTCGCTCCTCGTCTGGGATGACGGGCTGCACGCGACACACCTGCCGGTTGGCCCACTCGGTGAGGCGCTGTCGCGTCATCTCGGCCACGAAGTCTGCTTCTCCGGTGAGGGTTTTCTTCGGTTTCGTTTCGATCTTGTCGTTCTGCATGGTTAGGCTCGCATGGGCATGAGGGCTGTGACAGCGTCGTTGGGGTCCGTGTCTTCCTGGTCGAACAGGTCTCCAAAGGGCACGTCCCTCACGTACAGGGGGCTGAGCTCGGGGTCGTTGGACCTGGAGGACGACGCGCGCTCGATGCGCGTCGTCACGGCATTCTCGGTGATGGATCGCACCACCTGCGACAAGTAGCGTACTCCCACGACGGAGTGGAAAGGCTCCAAGTCCCCCTTCGTCCACTCGATGGGGATTGTCCAGCGCAGTGCCGTGTCGCCGATGTTGATCGTCAGCACCCCGTTGTTCACGTCGAGGACGACGGAGCTCTTCTCCGTCTTAGCGGCCTGGGTGACGACCTCCGCCACCGTGCTTCGGAGCAGGGGAGCGCTCATGTCGAACCCGATGTACTCCCCTGTTGCTGACGGCAGGAGGGCGTCGTACGGGGGGAACGAGTCTACGTGCGACATGAACACGTTCTGCCCCCCGCAGCGGGCCATCCACGTCATGCTGTCGCGGGCAGGGTTCTTGAGCAGGTAGGTCGTAGGTTCCTGGAACCGGGTCAGCGCCCGCATGGCCTTGCGCGGGATGCCGAACTTTTCAACCTTGGTGGCGGTGATGAGGGGGGATCGCAGACGACGGACCACGAGGATGTGTCCGTTCGTTGCGACCCCCTGCACGAGGCCCGGAGACACCTCGACGGGAGCCCAGCCGATCTGACTGCGCGTTTCGTCCTCTCCCACGAAGGGCTGCATCATGTCGATGAGCCCACGAAGCAGGGGGGTGGGTAGGTGGCCCACCTCCTCGAGGGGCGCGACCCTCTCGTTCCAGAGAGCGGCTGGGTCATCGCTCGTGGTGATTCCCGCGCCTCCGACACCCTCCGCAACCTCCCCGTCCTCCCTGAGGATGAACACCTTGCTCCCGTCGAACTGGATCGCGGAGGGTCGCGTGGTCTTGAGGATTTCTGCGCTGAGCTCGTCCACCTTCCCCGCGACACGAACCCCCGTGCTGTTGACGACGGGCACGTCGGTACGAGTCATGTAGACGTTGTCGGGATCCGCCGAGCAGGCGGTAGAGAACACGGAGATCGCGTCCCCCTCGACGAGGAAGAGCGGAGGAATGTAGCGGTCCTTGACGTGGTTCGCCGCCTCAACGAGGGTCTGCGCGGTTCGCTTTCCAGGCAGGAAGCGAACCAGCCCCTTCTTCAGACGAGACCGAGACGGTTCGGGTGGGGTCTTCTTCATGGGATGGGGTGTCCTGAGCGTGAGAGTTAGGTATCGTTCAGCTCCACTGATACCCGTTAGAGCTATTGATCCCCATGAACCAGACCCCGCTATCAGAGCTGATCGACTCTTCCCGTGCCTGTATCCCAGCACACGGGCGTGTTCCGACCGTCATCTACGCCGCAGGGGGTGGGGCGGAAGCTGCCGCCGTCCTCCAGCGAACGATCGGCTGCACGAACGTCCTCATGGACGCAGGATCTCCCTACAGTCGGGAGGCTGTCACGCAGGTCGTGGGCCAGCGCATGCAGACCCGCATGGAGAATGGTGTTCGAGTCGGTGGGGCAACGAGCTTCGCGGCCTCGCACCTCTTGGCCTCGGCCGCTTGGGTCCGCGCGAGCTCGTGCGCGACTCTGGAGGAGCAGGCGCGGGGCCTTCCCGTAGGAGCCGCGGTGACCTGCACGCTCTCCGGCGTGACCTCGACTCGTGACCACGGGGACGAGGCGTACGTGGTGGTCCGGTTCGGCCCGAGCGGCCATAACACCATCGAGGCACACATCTTGTGGCAGCACGGGCAGAAGGTGTGCGACCGGGCTCAGCAGTCCGAGATCGCAGGGCTCGCAGTGCTCCGTGCCCTCCTAGGGGCGCGTGAGCGCGTCGAGGGGATCATCGACTCGGGTCTGTGGTCCGCCTGGGGGATCGAGTCCATCTCGTGGCGCGGCCACTACAAGCGCGTCGTCTCCCTGCCCCCCGAGGGTCAGGATGCCTACCTGCCTGCGTTCGGGACGGAGTGGATCCCGCTACCCAAGCTCGACCCCACGACCCACTACCTCTTCTCGGGGTCGTTCCGGCCGCTGCACTACGGTCACCTGCACAACCGCACCCAGGTGGACCTCCACACGGGCCGGCGCGGCATCCTCCAGTTGTCGCGCAACCACCCGAAGAAGGGTCCCATCGAGCCTGAGCGCATCCAAGAGGTCGCTGCCGCTACCTACGGGGTATGTGACCTGCTGGTCGGAGAGGATGACGGGCGCTACGCGGACAAGGTGGCCCGTTGGGGTCTGGACGTGGCACTCGGGACGGACGTGTACCCCCATATCTCCAGAACCGACTGCGCACAGATTGCTGGAATGGGGCGCAATCTCCTCCTCATCGATCGCCTCTGCGACGACACTGAGATGCCACGCAAGCTCAAGGGGATCGCGGACGCCGCCTCCTTCGGGTTCCCGCTGGTCTACTGCTCGCCCTACAAGGTGAGCTCGACGATCCTGCGCCCTTAGCATGCGTGCGTGCCCCGTAGGTCAAGCTTCCGGAGGAAGCTACGCCCCCGGATGTCGGACGCACAGGACTTGACCATCAACCCTGGCGACCGGGACGATCCCGCTTCCGATCGCTAGCGCCAGGCGCGCGGCCTCGTCGAGCGGCCAGCCCCCCGCCGCGCACATCCCCGCCCACGCGAGGACTTCAACCCCCTGCTCGTACACGTCGATCCCGTGCTCCCCCGCGACCGCCGCTAGCACCGACAGCGCTGAGTAGTCCTCCCACCTGGCGGTCAGGCGTCGGAGGGTGCGCCTGACCCACCCAGGAGCGCGCAGCAGCCACCAGGAGTGCGGGGGCACGACGTGCCTGACCTCCCGGCCCACCTCGTGCAGCGCCCGCAGGACCGCGCGGCAGGACTGCACCTGCACGCCCCCACAGCACCAGGCGGCCTGGTGCCGCAGCGCCCCGCGCATGAGGCTCCAGGCCACGGGACCTCCGAGGTCGGGAAGCCGCTGGAGCACGACCGCGGAGATCGACAGCCCCCCGGGTCGCCAGGAGGGCACGGTCGCGCGTACGACCCCCACCGCCTGGCGCGGGTCCTTCCTCGTGGTGTAGTGGAGCATCGCGCGTTGAACGGTCGTGACGCTGTGCGCCCTGACGTCGCGCAGGATGGCCTGCATGCACGCAGGAAGGTCGTCGCAGGGCACGGGGACGTCCCAGGGGATGGGCGAGGTGCTCGGAGCCCAGTCGGCCTGCCCGAAGACCCCGAAGAGCTCCAGGGCGCGCGTCCGGCGGCCAAGTGCCGCCACCTCGTCAGGTGTCCACCGCAGCGTCAATCAGCACCATGCGACGCGCGCCCGGCACGTACCCGAGGGGAAAGAAGCCACCCGCGCTCGCCACCAGGCCCCACCAGACCGGAGTGTGCGGGGCGATCCCCATCACGACCTCGGTGGCCGCGTAGATCAGGAGTCTTGAGGCCCAGTCGCCGCCGAGGGTGGTGTCCACCCAGGACAGGACGTCCGTCAGGATCTGGTTCAGCTGGACGGTGAGCAGGAGGAGGTGCTTCCACGTCACCTCGTACAAGGGTGACAGGACGATGGTTCGGCTCGCCGCGGGCCACGGACGTACCCGCTCGGTGCGCGCGAGGCGTGCGGCCTTGCGCAGGGAGGCCACCTCGACCTCCACACCCCACTCGACGCGCAGCGTGCTGCGCACGATGGCGAGGACGCGGTTGCGGTCCCTGCGCTGCCCGTGGACCTGCTGGAGCCACGAGAGCGCGTAGGCCGTACGCTGCTGAAGGAACAGGACGAGCGCGTTGGGGGGCGGGTCCGACGCCTCGTGCAGGTGGGCGACCCCCCAGGGGGGAGGCCCCTCCTCGGTCACGGGCACCACGTACGGGACGACGGGGACCCGCTTGTGTACCTCGTTCGTGCCCGCGCGCCTGCGGACCTCCTCCTCGGTGGGCTTGCGCGCCTTCGCGGGGCAAAGGTCGCACGTCTCGCGGTGCGCCCGCACCGCGTCTAGCAGGCTCCGCGTCGCGGAACTGCTCCAGCAGAGGGGCTTGTCCCGACAGGCCCAGACGTACCCGACCCCGCGGTAGCTGCCCCTGCTGCGCGAGAACAGGTCGGGGCGTGGGGGAAGGTCAGGCCACAACATGCGGGGAGGTTCGCGGTCGAAGGGCGCGGGAGCTGTCAGGCCGTCAGGAAGGGCTGCTTGTCGGCCTCGCGGAGGAGCCGCAGCCCAGGCTCCCGCCACTGGGGGTCCTTGTCGATGCCGACGAACCGGCGGCCCGACTCGACCGCCGACGCCCCCACGGTGACCATCCCGCAGAACGGGTCGAGAATGATCCCTCCAGGCGGGCACAGGTAGCGGACGAGCCGGTCGCAGAGCTCCCGGGGGATCCCGGCCCCGTGCCCCTCCTCCCCGGAGGACCGGTGCGAGGCCGTGTTCGCGGCGAAGAAGCAGTTGAAGGGCGTGGTCCCCCCGCGCTCGTCGAACGCCTCGCGCGTGCGCCCCTGGACGACGTGGTGGCCAGAGGGCCGGCGCTGGAAGCTCCGGTCCTCGAGCGACACCTGGAGGATGCGGTCGGAGGGAGCCCACAGGATCTCGTCCTGCGCGCGGTAGCAGTCGGGGGGACCGACCCACACGAGCCACTTCATCCCGCACCGCAGGAGCCCCACGGTGCGCCGCGAGTGGACCGTCGGCATGGCGGCTCGGTTGAACCAGTAGACGTCCTGCACGAGGTTCCACCACCGGCCCACCCACAGGACGAACTCGTGCGCCCACAGGCGCATCTTCCCCGGCGTCTCGGCGTTCGGCTGGATGACCATGAGGATCGATCCCCGGGGGGTGAGGCGGTCGCGGCACAGCGGGAGCAGGGTCTGCATCATCGCGTGCCAGTCGGCCTCGGTCATCCGGCCGTAGGGGCGGTCGATCTCCGGGTACGGCGGGTCGGTGAGCACGAGGTCGAAGCGCTGGTCGGCGGGAAGCTGGGGCAGCACGTCGACGCAGTTTCCCGTCAGCAGGGAGTAGGAGGGGGGCATCCCAGCAACGTACCCAGCGGCCCTACTTGCAGCAGAGAATCCCGTTGCTGGGGCTGTCCCCCGACGCCTGGCGCACGTCCGAACCCGGACACCCGAGCCCGATGTTCAAGCACGCCATGCCGCGCGTGAACCCCCCGCAGGCCGGCGAGAGCGGCACCGAGACGCGCGTGTTGTTGAGCCCTCGCTGCCCGCAGCCGATGAGCGCCGGCAGGTAGCTCCCCGCGGGGGGCGTGCAGGTCACCTTGTCGTAGGGGGGCGCGTCCACCACGTACCCCGGCACGGTCGAGGCGAAGAACCCCATCCCGATCGGCATCGCGCAGATCTGCGGGAAGTTCGAGCTCGGCGGCCGGCTCCCGCAGAGCGAGAACCCGGCCGGGCACTTGTTGGCGAGCGGGTTGAGGACGGGGTCGAACGTGTTGACCTCGCACGCGATCGTCTGGGTGTCCAGGTAGTAGCAGCCGCCAGGGACCGCCGGCCCCGCCGGGGTCTTGGCGGCGCAGTACCCGTCCGCCTCGCACCGCGTGGTCGCGCAGTCCGCGTCGACCTTGCAGGGCGGGATACAGAAGCCCTCGGCACACTTGCTGCCGTCAGGGCACACCAGGTAGTTGCCGCTCGCCCCGCAGAGGTTCGTCGGGAGCGACGAGGAACATCCTGACAAGGTGCTGACCAAGGTCACGCAGCACAAGGACAGCCGCATTCGCGCCTCCTAAAAAAACAAGGCGCAGAGACCTTTCGGTCCCTGCGCCTTGAGGAGTCCAGGGTCAGGGGTGAGCTCAAGCTCACCCCTCGGCTGGTGCGGGTGTCCGCCCCGAACTAGCCGTTGCCGCCGTCGCAGCCGCCGGTGATGCTGACGAACTGGACGAGGATCTGATCCCAGCGCGAGAACACGCTGTCGGCGAGCGCCTGGAGCGCGCTCTTGGTGGCCGGGTCGGTCACCGCCGCGATCAGCGTGTCGACGCGGACGCGGTCGTCGCGGATGCCGCAGTGGATCGCGGCGAGCGCGCGCGCCAGGTGGGTCAGGCGCTTGTCGTAGCAGGGCTCGCAGCCCGAGTCGTTGCCGGCCAGGGTCGCGATGTTGTTCGTGATGCCCTGCACCGAGCCCGAGAGCGCCTGCACCTCGTACTTGAGGGCGAACGCCGACTGGCCGCTGGCGATCGCCGCGACGCTGTCCTGGGTGCGGACGAGGTCGCACTTGTCCGCCTTGCGGGCAAGCTCGGCCTGGATGCCGGCGATCTGCGCCTGGACTGCGCAGAACTCGGCCTGGTTGGCCTTGTGCGACAGCGCGCCCTGGAGCGCGATGAGGTCTTCCTTGCTGGCCTTGCCGTGCACGGCGCAGCGGAGGTCGCGCAGCTCCATCATCTGGGCCTGCGCAGAGTCGATCTGGGTGCTGTACTGAAGGTCACTCATGGTAACGCCCTCGAGGAGAGTTCTTTTTCGGTTCGTGAGGCCGCCCGCACCAGCGCGGGTCATGAGGTAACCTTCGGGCAGGAGCCGGTCGGAATCTACGGGTTGGACCGGTTAGGGATCGGTGCAGGATCTGCGAGGGACTCGGTTGAGGGCTTGGCGGGGGCGGAGGGAGAGGTGGGGCTGCCCGTCGGCACGTGCGTGGGCCAGTCGACCTGGCGTGACCGGGCCAGGTCGGACAGCGCGCGGATGACGGTCTCTTGTTCTGTGGGGAGGTTGGCGTGTCCGGTTCGCTTCTCCGAGCTCTTCTGGAGGGCCTCGCGCAGGGCCTCCAGCGCGGTCTTCTGCCCCTCGGTGAGGGTGGCGCGCACCGAGTAGAGACGGTCCGCGCTGAACTTCTCCGGTCGACGAGGAGGGTTCCCCTTCGACTTTCGCGGGTCGGAGGGCCACGAGATCCGTTGCTTGCGGCACAGCAGCGCGATCGCGCGTATGACTACGTCCTGCTCCGTCGGGACCAGGGCGTACCCACGCTCTACCTCTTCCTCACGCTGGATCCTCTCTCGAAGGTGATACATCACCTCCTTCTGAGGTGCAGTGAGCATCGCGCGCACCGCGAACGGTTTGACCGCCAGGTCGGCATGACGGCTGCTGCTCATCGGGACTCCTCTCCTGAGAGGGTCCCGATGTATCACCCCGCTAGTGGGTCAGGACGCGCCGAAACCAGCCCGCCGCGCTCCTCACCCTCAAGGGATGGGTCGCGGCAGGATCGACACGGACCACGCGCGCAACGTCACCGGGTCGGCTACGAGCGCGTGCGGAACACCCTGCGTGAGGATGACGGCCCCGATCGGGTCGTCCGCGAGCGGGCTACCCCACGTCGGGAGCGGGTCCGCCTTCTGGGGGAGCAAGCCCCACCCACCCTTGGCGGTCGGGGCCACCAGAACGCCGGACTGGAGCCCGAGCAGGCAAGACCCCTTGGCCGTCCATGTCCCGCGCTTGCCGCCACCGGCCCACGCGAAGTTTGACCCCATCGATCCCGCGAGGTCCAGCGCCCCGTCACGGTTCACGTCGAGGAGGGCCAGCGGGGTGAAGTCCACCTGACTCGACACCACGTCCTTCTCTCCCCACGAGGACGAGAGGGTCTTCCACGTCTGCGGGTCGGCGTCGCTCGCGCACGCCACGTCCACCCCGTCCCCCACGCAGTCGCTGGCGGCCCACGCGATCTCCTTGAGGTCGTTCCCCTTGGGCGACCACCGGAAGGGGTGCGCCCCGAAGCCCCACAGCACGACCTCGTAGGCGGCGTCGCCGTCCGCGTCGATCCGCGCCGCGCGCACGCCGTCGCCCACAAGGGCCGCGATGCTGTAGGGGCCTGCCTGAAGCCAACCCTCGGACAGGACCACGAGGGCGTTCTTCAGGTTCCCCTCCACGTCGGCGCACGCGAGGACCCGGCCCCGCACCTTCCGCTCACTCGTTCCCGAGAGGATCGAGGAGGTTCCGTCGTCGCACACCACGATGGTCTCCTCGTTCACGTCCCCGTCGAGGTCGCACCCGAGAACTTGCAGGGGGCGGCAGGGCAGGGACGGAGCGGTCTCGACGCGGAAGTACATGCTGTCCCCGACCGGGGCGGGGGCGGTGGTCTCGGGTTCGGCCTCGGTCGTGTCGGGGGCTCCACCGCGAGAGCAGGCCAGCAGGAACGAAACGAGCACGTACAGGACGACCGAGCGAGTCATAGCGTCACCTCATCGGGTTTCTAGCCACTCGCGGGCACGCTCCCTGACTCGGAGTACGAGGCGCTTGGTGTCGCCAGAGGACAGCCCCAGCTTGGAGGCTACCTCCTTCTCCGTGCATCCCTGAGCGAGAAGCTCAGCCGCGCGAGCTACTTCGTCCCCCTCCCCGTTCTTGAGGAAGTGGACCAGACCCTCTACGATCGAGGTGTCCAGCGCCGAAGGAGCTGAAGAAGCGACTTCCTCCTGCGGATTTCTCTCGTCGGTGGATAACACTTCGCGGTTCCAGCGATTCTGCTTGCGCCGGTTTTGGTAGAGCACCGTACGGGACACCAGGTGTACGTAGTGACTCATCGTGGACCGCTTCGGGTCGAAGCCGCCCGTGAGCCGGTTGCGCGACAGGATCGCCACGTAGAGATCTTGCAGCGAGTCCTCGGGGTCGACGGCACTCGTGCGCCCCTGCGCGAGCTGCGGGTGGAAGCCGTGGAAGAAGATCCGGCGCACGTCGAGGTGCTTGTCGACGAGGTTGATCCCCGGCGCGCGCGGCCGGGGAGGGGGTTCCCCGAGCAGCGCCCACGGGTCGTCGTCCCCCGTGAGGGACGGGTCCTCCAGCCGGAAGTAGCGGGACAACGTCCAGTTCCTCCCCCTGGGGTGCCCCGTAACGTGCGCGATGAGCGCGCGCCGGCTCGTGTATACGAACGGGCCCCCCGGAGCGTGGAGGAGGTACCTGTCCCCCTCGACGTCAACGCGGTAGCCCCCATCTCGTGCCCGACAGTAAAGGATCGCCACGATACCTTCTTACCCGGAGACGACCTGATCCAGACCGTCTCAGCTCCTGCGGGTCGTCACCGAGTGGTCCTACCGCATGGACTTGCAGACCGTGCTGGACTGGTACCGATCGGCGCTGAGCGCCGTGATGCCCGACATCGCCGAGTGGCGAGTCGAGCAGGGCGTGTACTGGCTCCCCTTCTCCTCGGGCGTCGGGTTGTGCGCCACGAGCGACGGGGAGCGCGTGCAGGTGGAGCTGTGCAGGGGGCTCTCGGGGGAGAGCCTGCTGGCCGTGTCCCACAAGCTGGGTTCCCCGTTCCCGGCCAAGGAGGCGACCCGTTGGGTCGCGGACTGCGCGAGCCGCCTGCTCCAGGAAGTCGGCGAGGTGCTCAAGGGGTTCGGGGTCGAGATCCCCATCGAGCTCGGCCCCCCGACGAGCCCCGCGATCCTCATCCCCTCCGAGGCGCGCCTGCTCAAGCACCCCGTCGACGCTTCAGGGTGGGAGGTACGTAAAGCCCCCTTGTTCTACGAGTCCGCGACGGAGCTCGTGCAGGACCACCGCGTGTTCCCGTGCGGGAGCGTCGTGGTCTTCCTGCATCGAGACCATGAGGCGGCCTTCAACCTCACCGCCAACCTCATCGTGGGGAACCAGACGAGGAGCGTGCCGACCCGAAACCCCCTCTACTACGTCACCGAAGCGGACGCGCCGCGCCTGGTGGGTGCGATGCGTCGAGCCGGACTGCCCCAGGCAGCGATCGACACGATCCGCGTCCAGCCAGACCACGCGACCAGCGACCTTGGGATCTTCGCTCGGGACCCGCAGTTCGTGGTCGTGTCGCTGCGGGACACCGTCGGGACGAGCCGCTTCGACGCCCACCTGCGTGAGGTCATCGGGACCGAGGACGAGGAGCGCATCCCGCTGTACCATGTGCTGTTCGCCGAGGTTCCGGACCAGGTAGACCTCGCCATCAAGACCATTTGCCAGGTGGACACCACGCCCGTCATCTCCCACATGTTCTTCGTCGAGAAACCATACCGCTTTCGGTTGGTATGGTCGGACAGCAAGATCAAGCCCGACAAGCGCCCCCTGCGGGACACCATCCACCTGCCCCCCTTCGCCCTATGAGCCCCATGAGTCCCAAGGAGATCAAGGAGCAGATCGCGAGGGCCTTCCCCGGCACGGAGGTGCGCGTGCGGAAGAGTCGCCTTGGAGACCAGGTCGTGTACCGCGCCAGCTCCCCCTCGGGGCACATCGAGGTGGAGGTGGCGGTCGGAGGGCGCCGCGACTACGTCCAGGGGACCGTGGACCTACAGGGCGACAGGATCACCCTCAACATCCCGTCCACTGACCTCATCGCCCTGCGCGAGACCCTGCTCTCCTTCTGGGGAGACCTCGGGATCGCGCTCGGGATGCTCGACGACGTCCTCGGACGCCAGGCGAATCGCCCGCCGCAGCTGACTCGCGAAGACCCGCATGGCAACCTCGTAGGCGTCAGCCCCCTCGCTCCGCTTGCGCAGGATGTAGGAGGGGTGGTAGCAGGCCACGATCGGCACCTCCCGCCCCCCGACCGTGACCCGTAGGTCCTCGCGGGGGATGAAGGCGGACACGGCCCCGTGCTCGCCCGTCAGGGCGGACAGGGCCGTGGAGCCCAGGGCCAGGATCGCCCTGAACCGTCCCGCCGCGAGCTCCGCCTCCAGGTGAGGTCGACAGCTCGCGACGAACGGACGCTTGGGCTTCTCGTTGCCTGGTGGCCGACACTTCACCACGTTCGACACGTAGCAGCGGCTCCGCGCCCAGCCCAGGGCGACCAGCGTCCGGTTGAGCAGCAGGCCGGACGGACCCTGAAACGGCAGCCCCTCCGCGTCCTCCACCCCACCAGGAGCCTCCCCGAACACCCCAAGGGGCGCGTCCAGCGGGCCGTCAAACGGGACCGGAGCGCGGCAGCCTGACCGCAGGGAGCAGGCCGCGCAGGAGGTCACAGCCGCTCGGATCTGATCCGATACCTCCCCGAAGCTCGACTTACCTGTAGAAGCTACAGAGGCTACAGAATCGAGGGTGAGGTCCATAGTTGATTGCTTATCTTGCATAGGGGCAGGATAGATTACCCTGGTCGGGTCCCTAGAACCGACCGGCAAAGGGAGTGTGCTCATGCGGGTTACAGTTTTGGCTCTGGCGATCTGGTTGTGCCTACCCCTCGCAGCCCGCGCTGCGCCGGCCGTCGAGGTTCGATTCCAGCCCGACCAGCACGTGTACGTCCTTCCCCACACCTGGCACCCGAGCTCGATGAGCCCCGCCGGGCTCGCCAAGCTGGGTGAAACCCTGGGGAAGATGTCCATACCGAGCTACGTCATCGTGGCGCGAGGGGAGGGGGTCGCGGCGGGGATCCCCGCCGTCCGAGCGCTCGACGACCTCATCGACACCTGGCTCCAGCAGGGGCTCCCCGACCGTCACTCCGTGATGCTGCTGCTGTGGTCGGACGACTGCTCCGTCTCCGTGCGGAGGCCCGAGCACTCGAGGTGCGACTACGCGATCGGCGTCGGAGCGGCCGTGCGGGCGGCTGGTGTGACGCCGGCCAGCGCGGGCGCCGGCGACCTGTTCGAGCGTGCGACCTCCAAGCGTCCCGTCGACCCTGTCTACGGGATGCAGCAGGCGCTACGGGCGATCTCTGAGGCGGAGCAGGAGGCAACGGCGCGTGAGACGTTGGACCGTGCGCGCGCGGAGGCCGACCTCGACAGCGCGATCTCCCTGCTGAGGCTCCTCGCGCAGGACCCCGCAGCGAGTCGGGAGGAGCGCAACATGCTCGACGCGACGGCGGACCAGGCCGTCAGTGCACGCACCGCAGGATCCACTCGCCTGATGCGAGACGCTCAGAGCCTCGTGGAGTCGCAGGTTCGCCTGTGGGTCCGTCTCCAGGAGGAGCGACGCCGCGTCCAGACGTTCCGATGGGCCGCAGCGTCCGCCCTCGGAGCGGCTCTTTTCCTGTTCCTCGTGTTTCTCTGGTACCGCGCTCGTCGCCGTCTGGGGACGATGAACGAGGCGATGGACCCGTCGGTTCGAGACTTCGACCACTACCAGACGCGGTTCAGCCGCGCGGCGGCGGCGGTCCGGGAGCTCAAGGAACGGATCGAGAGGGTACGCAGCCAGCTCCCCTTGACCGCCACGAGCGCCCATGACCAGGTCGCGGAGGCGTGCAAGCAGGCCGACCAGGCCGATCGACACGTCAAGGCCGCGTCCGCCCACCTTCACACCTGCGCGCCCCTGGCAGGGCGTACCGCGAAGGTCGTAGCCCTCATCACGGGGTCCTGCCCCGGGTCAGACCTCGGTCGTAGGCTGCGCGCGACGTACCGCGTGGACATGGCTGAGTCGGTGAGCCTGCACGACGCTCACGTGTTTGGCTCGGCGACGCGCACGCGCTTCTTCAGCCTGGAGCACGCAGAGGCGGAGGTGTCGAGGCTGTATGACGAGGCAAACAAGTGTGTTGCCGACGTCGAGTCCGCTATCCACTCGGTCATGACCTGCATCCAGGTCCACCGCTCTGGGCTTGAGTTCGAGGCTCTGTCGCGTCGAACCGAGACGATGCACGTACCCATGGTGTGGCTCTCGCAGCACCCCTTCCTCGCGGAGGGCCCGCAGTTCTTCCTGGAAGCGGAGACGCTGGCCTACAAGAACCCAGTCGCCGCGATGCACATGATCCGGGACTACGAGCGGCGACATGCTGCGTGCGCGGCCGTCATCGACCGGATCGCCAGGACCATCACGAGGGTCATCAACGTCCGCGTCGCGGACCTGACCCTGCCGGCCGACCTCACGATCGACCCTGCCGACAACCCTCGCAACACGCTTGTCCTCGCGCAGCACGCGGAGGAGGAGCTCCTTCGCCTCATCGAAGCCCCCATCGACGCGACTTCCGCGTCTCCCGTCGAGGTAAAGGCCAACGAGACGGTCGGTCTCTACGAGAAGGCGATCGCGCAGCACGGGGTGGTGCTCCACGCGACGCGTGACGCCCATAGTGTGTACGGAGAGGCGGAGCGACGCCTCACGGCCATCCTCTTGCGCCTTCCCAGCTCCACTCAGGGGAGCTCGCTTCGCGAGGTTCCCTCGAAGGATAGCCACCTGCTGCTCGCCTACCTGCGAGTGCAGGTCATCAAGCGCGACCTCGCCGCCGCGGGCGGTGCGCTCGTTCACAAGAACTGGGTCAGCGCGATGCGGGCCCTGGACCTCGTCATGTCAGAGATCGAGCGCGTGGAGGTCCTGCTCGACGAGGTTCGCCAAACTCCGGAGGACACGATCATGAGCGACCAGATCAACGAGAGCGAGAGCGAGGATGCGGACGCGAAGAAGGATGACGCGAAGTCATCAGGAGGTTCCGTCCCACCGCCCAAGGACAGTTCCTCTTCGGGCGGGAGCGTACCTCCGCCCCCGCCCCCGCCCCCGACCTAGTGCCCGCCAGCCTTCTGGGCCCCGTGCCCAGAGGACCAGTCCCTGATCATCTCCATCTTGCCCGGCTGTAGGGCGTTGATCCCCACGACGACAGACGCCAGGAGGACCAGGATCGCAAGGAACACCGCCATCGCGAGGATGGGGTGCTCCACGACCCACTTGAGTCCTTCCTGAACGCGACTCAGGGGTCCCTCGCCGATCTTGGCCACGATGGCGTCCCGCTGCTTGTCCGCGTAGTGACGGAACTCATCGACCTTGCTCCCGAGCTCCCGGATGTCCTCGCGCAGGCCGGTGCGAAGCTCCGATATCTGACGACTCATGTTGGACACCTCAGCGGCCATATGCGTCTGGGCGGCCACACTGTCCTTGGTGAGGATGATGAGTTCCTGCACGTTGCCAGGAGGCCACTCGCCGCTCATCTCGCTGCTACGCGGTACCTGGCGGAAGTAGGACTCCAGCACCTCCGTCGTAGCCTCCTTCGTATGCAAGCAGGCCAGCGCGTCAGCCTCCTGTGGAACAACGTCTCCGACGAGGATGGCAGGGATACGCCATCCTGCGGCCCGCACCCAGTCGAGTACGCGAGCGGCTGGCGTCTCGGGTAGGTCCGTGACGAGGATGACGTCGTAGTTGGTACGCCGGAGCATCTGAAGGATCTCCGTGCGCGTCGTGGCAAAGTCCGTCTCAGTCAAGCGATGCCGAGGGACGATCGCGGGATTCGTAGATAAAATGCGCACGCTAGCCTCCGGTCTATGAGTGTTCTAACGCACCATGAATCACAGGCCAACCAGTTGACCCTGGTTGGCCTGTGAAGGGTTCCTTCCGCTCTAAACCCCCGAAACTGGTGTCGAACCACAGCTCCACCTTTGGAGCTCCCTATCTCCCTGTGTAGACCTACAGGAAAACAGGAGAACCACCATGAGTGGCAACTTTGGATGGAGGGGAGAGTCTCGCGACCGCGACGACGCGGCCCCCAGCGCCTTCAGCGACGCACACAGCGCCTACTCCCCCGGAACCTCATATACCCGATCCATGCCGTCTGCGGATCCGGGTACCGTGGGGCCTGCCCCCTTCTCCCGACGAGTCGACCCCGACCCCGTGCCGCCCAGCCCCGCGTACCCTCCCGTCGACCTGACTGTACGCCCCCATACGATCTCGGCCCTGAACTACCTCGGGGTTGCCATCGACACCACGGGGTCCGTGGGGCCGTGGCGACCGGAGCTGTTCAAGCGGCTCGCGTTCCTGTTCCTGAAGAGCTTGGACTTCCTCGGAGGAAAGTCAGGCCACAAGCATGACCCGACGGTCGACAACGACCCCCCCGACTCGGCTCCTGTCACCATGATCGACGGCCGCAAGATCTTGGAGCTCCAGTTCGTGGGCTTCGGGGACGCCTCCGTGAATGGGCGCTATGGACGGTCCGACACCATCGAGGTCGCTCCTCCCGGCTCGGGGCCCGAGCTCGAGGGGTACCTCCACCACATGCGCAAGGACTGCGACGGGGGAGGGAACGACTGCGAGTCGAGCGACATGGCCCTGCTCTACGCGGACCGGATGCTCAACTTCCCTCACAGCATCCGACAGAAGCTGTTCGTCATCGTGACGGACGAGCCGTACCCGGAGGTCATCGACCCGGAGCACGCCATGCGCTGGCTCGGCATCACCCTCCAGGCCCCCACCCCGCTGCGCAAGGTGGTCGACTCGCTCCGCACTCGCGGCTGGTCCGTCTGGTGCGTCCAGAAGCCCTACGGGAGCTACCCGTCGGACCCCACGACTCAGGCGACCCGCGACAAGTGGAAGAAGCTGCTCGGCAATGAGCGCGTCGTCGACCTCGACGACGCACGGCGCGTCGTCGACGTCATCATCGGGATCGTGGCGCTCGCGGCGGGCAAGTTCGACGCCTTTACCGCGGACCTGAGGAGCCGTCACCTGACGCCGGGCAATCCATACGGTCGGGTCAACGTCGACACCGTCCTCACCTCGCTCGCCCCTGCGTCCACGGTGCTGGGCGCGGCCAGACCCCTGCGCGCGCCCCAGAGCCGGAGGCTGCTCCCGGCCGGCGGCGACTCAGGCCCCATGGTCATCGACGCCGAGATCGTGGAGGACGCATGAGCCCAACCACGCTGCGCTTCCTCCTCACCTCTGACTGGCACCTGTTCGGGCGCAAGGGAAGCCGGTTCAGTCGTCTCGACGACCTTCGGTCCCTGTGCATGTCGGGCCGCTACGACGCCCTCCTCCACGGAGGGGACCTCGTGGAGCCCGACATGGGTGCTACCTTCGCCCAGGGGGTCCATGCGCTCCTCACGGCAGCTTCCTCGGTCGAGCACATCATGCTTGTCGCGGGGAACAACGACCTCGACGCGGTCTTCTCCAACGAACCCGTCCTCATGCAGGACGCTGTGAACCACATGACAGCCGCATGCTCCAAGGTGGGAGCGAACCTGCTTGACAAGGCTCCCTTCACGGTCAAGGGGGTCCGGTTCGTGGGAAACTTCGCGGGGTTCGATGGGACCCTGTTCCACGCAACGGACCAGTCGCGCGGGCAGACCGCCCATGACCACATGGACAACGAGGCCCGCAGGTGGGCGCAGGTTGGTGTCGGAGTGCACCCCGGCGCGCTCCACGCGGAGTGTCGACGCACCCTCCTCCGCCACCTGGAGGAGGACGACAAGTCCCCCACGATCCTCGTGACCCATACGGTTCCGGTGCCCGAGATGGTGCTGTACGGGAGCTCGGAGCGCTACGATCGAAAGAACACCTTCATGGGGTGGGACGAGCGCCACGCCGGTCGCCAGCTCTGGCGACCAAACGTGGTCGCACACCTGTGCGGCCACGTCCACCGCAGCTACGACCTCACTGCCGACACAGACTACTGTGAACCGGGAATCCCGCTGATCAACGCGAGCGGAGACAACGAGATCCGCGAAGTCGAGGTTCACCTCAACTCCGACGGGCGGGTTGAAGCCTTTGGGTCCCTACGGGTCTAGCTGAACAGCACGACCCAGGGCGGAATCTCGAACGGGAGGTGGACTCGACCTCCCGTCCTCGAACCTCCAACGACCCATGGTGGGGTGTTAAAGGGCAGAGAGACGCGCGGTCGGGGCGTGGGCACAGGCGTGGGCACAGGCGTGGGCACGGGGTTTGGAGTTGGGGCCCCTCCCCCCGCTTGCACCAGGGCGGTCGTGAGGAGCGTCGAACCTGGGTTGATGACTAGGAAGGCCACCACCTTGGTCTTGCCTGGGGGCAGCCGCAGGTTGACAAGGCGGTGCTGGATGGTTCCTGGGTTGCTGTTCGTGCAGTTCTGGTCGCGGCGCGTTGGCAGGATGACGGCCACGGCGTCGCTCGGCACGGGCTGCCCGTACACCGCGCCCAGCCTTGCGGGGTCCACGATGCGGCAGCTGTCTGGTGTCGTGGTGAGCGCGTGGAGCGCGTAGAGCCCGTCCGGCTGTCGCGTCAGGGTAAGGGTCGTTTGAAAGGCATCGGCCATGAGGTCCTCCAGGTCGCATCTAACACGATCAGGACTCGACCTTGATCCTCAGGTCCTGGTTGGGTCGCGATGCGACCAGGGTTCTAGCTCAACCGCCCTATGTGACCGCCTATGATAGGCGAACACGTACGGAGTAAGGGATGCCCTCGAACCTGGTGAAGACGCAACGCGATGAGCACCTCTGGGACAAGGCCAAGCAGCGAGCCGAGGAGGAAGGGCACGCGGAGGACTGGGCCTACGTGACGGGCATCTTTCAGAAGATGAAGGGCAAGAAGGCGTCCGACCCCGCTCGCGCCCGCGCGAAGTTCATCGCGCGCGGGGCAGCTGTGGCCGCCCGTCACGGAGGGTCCATCTGGATCCCCCTGTCTGCCCTTGAGGCAGACGAGCGGGGGCTCATCCTGCGTGCAGAACCCGTAAAGGACCAGGAGAACCGCATCGTCCCCTACGGGAGCTGGGTCCGGTCACTGGGTACCCACCCCTACCTGTACCCAGATGACGATGGCATCACCGCGCAGGACCGCGGCATCGAGATCCCCGAGGAGAACGTCGAGCGCGCGGCCTCTCGGCTGCGCGACCCCATCGACCGCGAAGCGCGTGCCCGGGTTGCGGACGCCTCGGCCGGGGACGGCCGGTTCTTCATGGTCCCCTACCGGTTTGCCCGGGTGCGGGTGGGTCCCCCAAGCCCCTCCGCGCCGCCGCGCGACGAGTTTCCCTTCCAGGGGTGCGTCAACTTCCAGGGACTCGTCATCGACGTCGAGAACGTCGCGGGCAGCTACCGTGAGGGCAAGGGATGGCGCACCTACATGCACTACCCCTACGGTGAGTTTCGGGGCTCCCTGGGCTCAGACGGAGACCCGCTCGACGTCTACGTGGGGCCAAACGCTCTGTCTCCGATCGCGACCGTCATCCATCAGGCTGACCCCGACACGGGAAAGTACGACGAGGACAAGGTGATGGTGGGGTTCGACGATCCCGCCCAGGCGATCGCCGCCTACAAGCGCCAGTACGACAGGCCCGGCTTCTACCGCGACGGGTGGCACCGAGTCATGCCGGTGACGGCACTCGCCGTCTGGATGTACAACCCCGAGGCGCGCGGCAAGCCCGTGCGGGCACATCTCAGGGCGAGCTCCACCGTGGAGACGGGCCTTCCTCCCGCGACCTGGTGGGTAACCAACGGGGGTCCACTGGCACGCGAGGCGATCGGGATCTCGCTTGCCAGCAGGCGAGCCTCCGACGAGCTACTGGAAGCCATCAAGAAGCGCGCCGAGATCGACAAGCTCCCCTGGGCCTCCGAGGAGATCGAGAAGGAGATTCGGGAGCACCTGAACAACGCTGTGACCACCCTGGCGAGCACGAACCCACCAGGCGCGTTGACCCCGCTGCTCAAGAAGGTCCGCGCGTTCCAGACGGCCGCAGACAAACGGTGATGCGGCGGCGTGCGGTGGCGGAGATCGAGGTTCGCGGCGCGGCCCGCCGCGAACACCTCGCCGTCGTCTGGAGTATGCTCCACGCGACCTACAAGGAGATCGGGGTCAAAGTCTCCTCCCCCGAGGAGCTACTTCAGGACTACGACGTCTGGGTGATCGCGAAGGGAAAGGAGAACCGTCCCATCGGGTTCTACCTCATGAAGACGACGCCCTTTGGGATCAAGATGGGCCTGGGGGGCAGTGACGGAAGCGCCGAGGGTAAGGGGCACGCAATCCGCCAGCTTCGCACGCTGTTCCAGCGCCCTGGCGTCTACGGGGAGGTCTCTCACAAGGTGCGGGACTTCGTGCTCGCCGCCGGCACACCCGTGGTGTGCGTCGCCCACGTGCCTAAAGTCCTCGGGAAATCCGTCACACCGGTGAGCGAGATCGACTACGAGCGAGAGATCAGCGGGGTCGGTCGGGTGGTCAAGACCCTGGTCGGCAATCCTCGTGGAATCCCCACGACGGAGTGGCGCAGACCCTCCTGTTCGAGACAAGCAGTAGAGGAGAGCTTGCGAGAGGCCGTCCAGGCGCGAGTCGTAGCTAAGCTCTTGGCGCATGGGGTTCGTCAGGCGTAGACCCGCAGCCTAGAGGGCACTCACGATCGACCAGCCGGCACGGTTTGATCCGAAGACGCTCGCCGGCAGCGCGACGACGTTCTTGTCGACGAGCAGGTCAAGGTGGTTCCGCTGGACGGGCAGGAGGTAGCCCCGCTCGGCCGTCGACTGGACCCCCCAGTCAGAGAAGTTCATCTCGGTAGCGTGTCGATGTGCTTCGAGGTGAACCCGGAGCTTCTGGGGAAAGTTTGCGAACTCCGTGAGGAGGGAATGGGCCACGCTTGGTTGTCCCACTTCGACGGGAGGCATGAGACAGGGGGCCAGCGCGTAGAGGTCCTGCTCGGGGAGGATCGTGACACCCATGACCCACTCGTGCAACCACCCCTTCGAGAGGGAGTCGAGGTAGATGACCTGGTCGGTGTCGAGTAGCGCGAGCAGTCGATGATCGGCCAGGGTCGTGCCGAACGAGTAGACCCCATCGAGCAGGAGTCGTCGCATCGAGTTCTCTCGAAGCCACGAGATTGCCGTATCGACTTCCTCGTCGGTCCACGCGCGCCCGTGAAGCTTGAGCGGGTAGGGGAGCAGCACGTGCGTGATGTGGCTTCCCGAACAGGTCGCGAGCAGGCGCGGGAGTTCGAGCTCGGGGAAGGTAGGGAAGTGGAACCTCCCGAGGCCCATCCGCTGGGCGATCTCCTCGTAGACTGGATAGACGTCCGAGGGGATCGCGATCCGCGACCGCTGCTGGGAGAACCCAGCGAATAGGCCGTGGAGGGCCGCCCGCACTCCCGCACAGACACGAGCTCGCACTCCGATCTCGGCGGGGAGTTGGCGGACCTCCAGCCACAGGCGGGAGAGGTCGCACCGGTGGATTGCCCGGCTCTCCGTGGACGGTTTGGGGGCCAGATTCGCGAAGGTGCGCGCGATGCGCGTCTCGCTGAAGTCCCGCGCCTCGGGGAAGAGCGTCATCGCCTCCTGCTTCCAGGCGAGGAAGCTCTTGAAGTCCAGGTGGAGGGACCGACTCCGCTCGACGAACTCGGTGGACGTCACGACGTCACCTCTGGGGATGCCAGGATGCCAGGAGGGTCGAGCCTGCTCGCGCAGTCCTCCAGCGAGGCGAGGCAGGTACCGTCGGCCATGACGTTCCAGCTTCGGGCGATGCCGCTCGTGCGTTCCCAGTAGAGCGAGGGCTCTGTGTAGGCGGCGACTCGCATGGGTCGCCCGTTCCGCTGGAGCGCGAAGACGGGAGCACCCCAGGGGAGGCGGGACTCGGCCTGGAGGCCAAGCGCACACGCCCAGTCGGTCACGACAGACAGGGGCACCTGGTGGTCGGCGCTCCACTGGTTGGCTTTGCGCGAGTGGTAGACGGACTCGCGACTCGTGGAGACGTAGAGCTCCTTGAAGCACACCTCGTCCGCACCGTGGTTGGCCGCCCAGGTCACGTAGCTCTCCACATCGCCGATCGTCTCGATCCCGCCCTTCTGGAGCACGCACACAAGGCGCACCCGCAGATCCTTGAAGAAGGGCCGACGGTCGACGACGAGGCGCAGCAGGTCTGGCGTCAGCGTCCGCAGGAGCATGATGTCGGTGTTGCGGTCCTCGCTCATGTGGTGGCGCGAGACCGAAAGGACTGACAGGCCCGCCCCGTAGAGTGCCCCGAGCTTGGCGATGGCCCACGACGGAGACTGCTGAGTCAGCGCGAACCCGTTGGTGATGAGAACGACCTTGTCGAAGTGTTGACGACACATACGGATCAGGCGCGGGAGGTCCTCGTCTCGCATGAGAGTCGGCTCACCACCACCTGTAATGACCGCCCGCTCGGCCCCAACGATCTTCGCCTCGACGGCCCAGCGATTCCATAGGGCCCAGTCGGGCTGGGCCTGTCGCTGGTCGGCAGAGGCGCTCGCCTCCGAGAAGCAGAAGCTGCACGATGCCTGGCAGCCGCGCGCGATCGGCAGGAAGGATATCGACCGTGGACGCAGGGCCTCGTAGGGCTGGAGGTCGTGCTCCGCAAGCGACCAGGCAGTCGCGTCCTCCACCGAGATGACCTCGCCCCGACGGCCGTCCAAGGTCGTGCGGCGCACGCAGGATAGCGTGATCTCGCCACGAGGGTACACGACGCCGAACCCGCCGCGCGGGTGGGGTAGGGTGGCCGACTCGTCGACCTGCGTCTCCAGCACGAGGACGTCCCCCTGCACAGACCCCCCGACCCGCTGGCATAGCGTGCGGGCCTTCTCGACCGCCTGCGGGACCTCGTCCTCGCGCACGAGGTAGAACTCGTCGGGGTAGCGGCTCTCTGGGATGAGGGCCTTGCGATAGCTCCTCGCGTACTTGTCGTAGCCGCGTGCGAAGTTCTTGATCGGGATGACGTGGTATAGGGTCATGGGGTCCTGTCGCCAGAGATCCAAATACCGGAGCTGATCACTATGCGATCCGAAGGGCCTCGCCGTGCGGTTCCAGACCCTTCGTGCAGGGGTATGTCACCTTGTTGTCCGCCCACCGCACCACGACTCGGATCCCGTTGCACCCGGCGAGCTGGCAGCGGCGCCGACCCCCTGTAAGCGCCCCCTCCTGCTTGCCGTCCCTGCTCAGCACCTTGGTGCCCTTCGTGAAGCCGTTGTTCGTCATAGTGTGAAGTCGCCTCACCGACGGTGATCAGAGCTGACTTCAGCTCGAATCCGCCGACGCGGGTATACGCCCTACCATGACCCTCACCAACACGGACAAGGGACCCGAACCCTTCTACTACCCCCCCACGGTGTGCCCGCACTGCAAGTTTGGGCTCAAGCTCTCGATGTCCCACCGCACGCACTGTCCGGCCCAGCAACCAAACAAGCCCGCCTGTCACGAGGTGGCCCCAGGCTTCTTCGTGGGGTCCGTAGAGGCGCGGGTGGACCCGCGCTTCGTGGCGGTCGTCTCGATCCTCTCGGAGGCGGACGCGCGCTATGTGGGCGCGCGGGTCGCGATGCCGTCGGTCCCGATGTTCCACGTGGAGCACGAGGACCAGGGGGAGGGGCTGCTCACCAAGTGCGTGCCCGCGTGGGCGTTCGTGGACCAGCACCGCACGCGCGGACCCGTGCTGTTCCACTGCCTCCAGGGGGCCAACCGCAGCCCGACGGCCTACTGCGGGTACCGCATAACGCGCGACCGGGTGCGCGCGGAGGACATCCTGCTGGATGTGCTCGCGCGCCGGCCGCCGGCCTGGTACATCAACCGGACCAACGTGGAGGCCCTGCGCGCCCTGGACAGCTCGCTCCTGTAGTCCGTCGGTTATGGCTTGGTATGTCACGCTCCTGTAGGAGGGTCCGCTCGTGGTGAGGTTCCGGTGAGCGCAATCGTCGCCTGGTTCGGAGGAGATGAAAGCGGGCCATCGGCGAGCTACCTCGCGGTAGCCGACGAGGTCAAGCCGCTGGCCTACGCGAGCCCCTACGGACCGGACCTCGTGGGGTGCTGTTCGGTGGGGGTGGGCTGGACCCCGTTCATGGCGGTCTGTGAGGACGCGGAAGCCTCCTGGAGAGCATACGGAGTGCCGCGCGTCCGCTCGACCCTGCTGCTGCGCAAGCTGCGTGCGGCTCCACCACCAACATGCGTGACACACGTTGTTCACTGCGGGCGAGCCGGAGAGAACAAGGGGAGTCGGTTCGTCCTGTGGAGTGCGACCTGGAAGCCCCCAACGGGATGGGAGGTGAACGCCCAGGGTCCGCTGGACAGGGGGCTCCCCGTGATGGTCTGCGGGACGGACGCACGCGCGCTGCTCCACGCGATAGAGAAGACCCCCGACGACCGGGGGGTGCTCAGCACATTCTGCGACTTCGCCGCCCAGCGGGCTCACCCCTACGTCACGCAGCTCGTCGCGACCTATCGGTACGGCCCCGCGGAGACGCTGGGGCAGCGTTGGTGATCCGAGGCCGATGCTGGGGCCAGATCCACTGGAGGTTGTGCGCCTCGATGGCGTCCAGGAGCCAGATGTCCCTAGACGTCCCGTTGATGGGGTCCTCGAACTCCAGGCCCCCGCGGTTCGCCAGGGACTCGAAGTAGAACTCGACGCCTAGCCTGTGCCAGTCGCTGATGCGCGACGCGGTGCGTAGCGGGTGCAGGAGGGCCTCGCGCCGGACCCGCCTGACCTCCTCGTCGAGGAGCTCGCGCAGTACGGGGAACCGAACGCTCTCGACCCCACGGGCCAGGAGGGTGAGGCCGCGGTGGTTGACGTACGCGAGGATCGCGTACACGAGCACGAGGGATGCGGGAACCGCGACGAGGAGGGGGGTCAGGAGTTGGTGCATGCGTGACCTACCCGCGCCGGTAGTCCCCCGCGCTTGGTAGAGCGATGTACTCCTCGACCGACGCCACCTGCTGGAGCTTACGGAGCTCCCCGATGGTTCGGTCGTGAAGCGTGCGCACCATCATGCTGCGACCTTCTGCGTCGGGGAACGGGGAGTTGAGTTCTAGGACCGCGATCGCCTCCTCGATGGCGCGACGTCGCACCTCGCGGTCGTGCTCCGTCATGAGGGGCCCGCCCGCCATCACTGCACCTCCTGGAGGAGGCTACGAACTCGCATGATCTCCTCCTCGGTGTGAGGTGTACCCCCCGCGTTGAGGGCCAGGTAGAACCGGATGACCGCCGCCTCGGTAGGCAGCTTGGTGATGCGGATCTTGAACCGCCCATACTGCATGCGCAGTGCGCCCTTGAACTCGCAGTATCGTTTACCGAACACCAGTAGGTCGCCGCGCATGAACTTCCGCACGGCCTCTAGTCGCTGGAGACCGTCAACGATCACCATCGTTCCCTTCGGGGGGTTCTGGGGAAGATCGTCCCACTGACTGTGGTTGAAGATGATCGTCCGAGCGACCTCGCATCCGTGCAGCATGTTGGCCACGTAGGCCCGCTGCTGGTCCTCCGACCACACATGACCTCGCTGGAAGCGAGGTAGGAGGTCTAGGCCGTCCTCTCGGATGTGCTTCTGGACCGTCTCCTCCAGGTATGGCCACTCGACGTCGATCTCGTACTGGTTGGCCGGCATCTGAGGGACGTCCTGGAAGGACTCGATCTCCCGTAGACCGAGACACACCTCGGCAACCCTAGTGTGGACGTCAAGCAACCACGAGTTGTGCTGCACGTCCTTGCCGACGCCTCTCTTGGTTGAGGTCGCGTATCGCTTCCCCTCGGGACAAAGCGTCTGGGTGCGCGGGTCGCACCCGCACCAGTAGTTCACGTAGAGCGGGTTCACAGTGTCACCTTGTGGATCTTGGCCGCCTTGTCGGGACCTACCCACTTGCCTTGGTCGTCCAGCCCACAGTCCGCGAGGATCTTGCGTGCCACATCGTCCACCTTGACGTCCCCGTGGACGATCGCCACAAGCATATCGGCGGGCATCGAGCGAAGCTCGTGGAACAGGCGCACGTCGTGCGGCCAGGTAGAGGGGTCGTTCTCGTCGTACCCGAGGTTCATGTTGCCCTTGCGGGCCGGTTTGGAGGTCTTGCTCATGCCGGATAGTCGATTGGACCGAGCTAACCGGAGCTGAACTACGGGCAGAGGATCTCTTCTAGGTAGTCCCGACCCTCGCTCAGGAGGGCTGGAGAGGGGCTGGCTACGGGGCGTGCGCGTTGGACCCCCTCGATTGCGTCTCGCTCCTCCCACCCGTGCGCCGTAAGGAGGAAGATCGCGATCGCAGGGCCTCGCTTGATCCCTGCGTCGCAGTGGACGAGCACCTGGGGGCGATCCCCGCGCACGTAGTGCTGCACGAACGCGAGGATGATGGGGAGGTGCCGCGACGACCCTCCCTCCATCTCGTCGAGCGGGACCATCAGGGTCGGGGGCGGGCACACCTCGATGTAGTTGGCGCGGGAGTTGTCGAGCTCCGCCTGTCCACACAGGGTCACCACGGCGGACCAGCGCCGTGAGTTGCGCGAGCAGGCGTTGCCGACCGCGAGCCACGTGGGGCGACCCTCGCGGTCGTGAACGAACCCGTAGTCTACGTCGAGGGTTCCTCGTTGGGGACGCTCAGAGAGGATGTGAGGCATGCGGGTGGGTCGGAGACGGACGGAGGACCGGAGCTGTGAGAAGTATCACTTGGTATGATGTCCACAAGACGTCTCCTCGTGTATCGTCTTATGGTTTCAGGTCCCTTGTTTGCGTGGATGTTGTCGTCGGGTCCTCGCTCAACGCCATACTGATACCAGTACGAGTAGCAGATCCTGCACCTACTCCTAGATAATCGTTCGCATTCTTTGTTGCAGTTAGCGCATATCTTCTTACGCGGTAGAGATAAGTCTCGATCCACTCCGTGCCTACGGTAGTATTCGTGGCACGTATGACACCTGCCCTTACGCAAAGGCTTCGAGGGTACCGCACAATGTGAACAGGGCTTCGGGGGAACATAGGGGCGTTCTCGGTGGGCGCACCGAGTGAGGAACGTGTTCATGTGCCCGTTCTGACGCATGAGACAACGACGACACAACGCGACGAACGCCTCGTTAGGAAGCTGAGATACCGTGTACTGATTTCTGCCGCAAGTGCAGGGTCGTTTTAATGATTCATTGAAGTCGTTCGCCCAAGCGTCAGAGATTTGATCAATGAAGGACAATAGTTCATCAGTAGGCTTAAACCATTCCCCGTGTATTCTTATGTGTTTGAATCTAGCGTGTAGTTCTCTCTCTAGTAGAGCGTCGCCTGTGATGGCCCGCAACAGCACGAGCTTCTCTGGGTTGCCCGTCTGAAGCAGCTTTATCCTCTTCAGGAGGTCGACGGTGACTCCGATCTTGATCGGACCTCCTGGAGGTCCAGACCGCACGAAGTAGATGATCCACCAGGGAGCTTGCGACATCAGTGTAATCTACCGATGTCATCTTTAACTATCAACCTGTTTCTTAGTCTTTATCCGTCGACAATCTGACGTAGATTTTTTGCGATGGCACCAAAGACACAAGGTCTGAAGATTGGCCAGCCCGAGATCCCCGCCTCCCTCGGCGACCGTCACCACGTGGTCGGCCTCCCAGTAGGTCCGCCTGCGTGCGTCCGCGCGCGTGAGCCCCATCACCTCGCAGCCCCACCAGTCGCGCCAGTCTCGGTAGGGCCGCTCCTTCTTGTCGAGAGCGACGATGCGCCCGTCCGTCGTGGTGCGGTGATTGACGGGCCCCCAGCGCGGACGCAGGCGCTCCGTCTCCTCTATCCACGCGGCCATCTGCGGGGTCATCTCGCGACCGAACGGCAGCCGGGGAGATGGTGGGGGAAGGCGCGTCCAGCGGAGCATCTGGGCGGTCTCCTCCGTGTGGACCTGTACCTCCAGCGTGCCGAGCCTGCGGAGGAAGCTGGCCAGCCATCGGCAGTCGAACCCGCACGCCTGGCAGACCTCCTTGTCTCGCTTGCGAAGCTCCCGGCGCATGAAGCGAGGATCCGCTCGGATCCGGTACTCGTACACGCAAGCGGTCGAACACCAGGTGCGTCTCCTCGGCGGTACGGGCTTCTTGCACCACGTACAGTAGCCCGGACGGCGCTCAAGGGGTTCTATCAACTGGCGGGTGCGACGCATTTTCTCAGCTCCGCTTGACAAAGTGACCACGATCCTGCATCATACTCATTGCGGCGTGGAGCAGCGGTAGCTCGTCTGGCTCATACCCAGAAGGTCGGAGGTTCAAATCCTCCCGCTCGCAACTAACAAGAGGTTCCCAGAGGGAAAGGGACCTTTGAAGTCTCCTCGATCTCATCGAGCGTAGTACCCGACAACCGACGTAACGCCCTCCAGCATCGCCTGCGCATCACGTCCTGCCTCTGCGAGTTTCGCCGTGTCTCCTCTCATCTCCTGTTTCCCCTGTAGGGGGCCTTCGCGCGCCCCCGTGGGCCGCGTCATCTCTGCGGTCCTGTGGTTCCGCTTGCTTCTCCGTGTCCTGCTAGGACCCTTGCAGGTCCTGGCGGGCCTGGTGGACCCCTCGGACTACTGGCCTGAGGTGTTAGGGATCCCCGTATGGATGGGGATCCTAGCGACCGTCGTGCGCTTCGACCTGTCGGTAGGAGGGTCGATCGCCCTGATGTGGGGTGTGGCGGCCAGCATCGTGATGGGGCTGCACCTGCTCGGTTACAGGTCGCGCGACCTGTAACCGTCAGCTCCTGGGGCGCGCGGCTGCTCGTGCTGTGAGCATGCCAGCAAGTTCAAACCTCCAGGTGGGGAGCTACGCCCTCAAGAAACTCGTCGGAGAGGGTTCGTTCGGCTGCGTCTACGAGGCGCGACACATACACCTGGGCCACCGGGTGGCGGTCAAGCAGTCCAAGTGGAAGGACGGAGACGAAGCTACGCTCTTCTTGCAGGAGGCTAGCCTCCTGTCCCGCATCCCTCACCACTACACGATCCCCGCGCTGCACGACTACGTCGTCGACCGCGAAGGGTTCCCCTTCATGGTGCTCACCTGGGCTCCAGGCCAGACGCTCGGGAAGATCCTCGACGTTCAGCCGAACGCCGACCGTACCGCGTTCGTCGCGCGCCGGCCGCTAGATGACGAGCACACCCTGTGGGTCGCGGATCGCCTGCTTGAGGCGCTAGGTCACCTGCACAAGTGCGGAGTCTTCCACGGGGACGTCAAGCCCGACAACCTCATCGTCGACGTCCCACAACACGGGGCGGTACTCACCGACTTCACCGTGTCGGTCGCTGGGTCCAAGCGGGACAGCGTGGGGAAGGGTGGGTCGCCTGGCTACATCGCGCCAGAGATCCTATCCCGCATGCCACCGATCGGCGAGTCCGATCTCTGGTCCGCAGGAAAGGTGATGATCGCGATGCTCGGCGGGGACCCTTGCACGGGGGTCGTTCCGTCTGACACCTGCGAACCCCTGCGGGACCTCATCGCGCACCTCCTCTGCGCGGACCCCACGGTTCGGCCGCACTCGGCCGCCCTGGTGCGCAAGACGATCCATGAGATCCGCGAGAAGGTCTTCAAGCGCCCATCGACTCGTGAGGCGCTGCGATTCCGCGACGGGACCGTCCTGACGGTCAAGACGAAGCCGTGAGGGGCCTTGCACTCATCTTGCGCGAGGGCCTCATCCTCGGGTCTGCCAGCGCCGCCGCGAGCTTCGCGGGCGTCGAGCCCCTGCGGGCGCTGCTCGTCGGGCTCATGGTCTGGGTCTTCTCCGGCCTGCACCAAGGCGGCCCCGCCCTCCACCAGTGGCTCTCCACCCTTCCCGAGTAGGTGCTCCATGACGACCGACCTTTCCACCAAGACGGCCCCCAAGAACTACAAGCGGGCCCTCGTGTTCGCCTCCTGCGACCCCTTCACCCGCGGGCACGAGGCGCTCGTGCGTGCAGCCTCCGACATCGCTGAGGAGGTCGTGCTGTCCATCATGACCGACCCCACGCGCCCCTACGCGCTCACCGAGCAGCAGCGCTGTGACCTCGCCGGCTTCTGCCTCCTGGGGTCGGGACTCCCCGTCAAGGTGACGCGCCCACCCGACGCGAAGGGTCAGCGGGTCCTTCACGAGCTCGTACGGAACCGCTGTGACGTCGTCGTTCGGGCGGCTCGCCCCGGTGAGGAGTGGCGGGAGCAGGAGCGGTACCGCACCGAGACGACCGGGTTCTCCTGGCTCGTAGACCGGTGGGTGATCGTGGAGCCTGAGGGCAGCCATTCGGCCCTCCGGGTTTCCGGGTCGGCCGTCCGTGGCGCGGTCGCGGCCGGCGGCTGGGTGTCGCCGAACGCGTGCTCGCGCCGGTCGCAGGTATCTGTGCGCAGCGCGATCCGCAAGGAGAAGCGCATCGGCCTGCTGTGCTCGGAGGCGGACTTCGAGTCCACGGTGACGGCCTGCGCCCGCCAGGCGGCCCTGTCCGGTCGCGTCCCCACGGTGCGCGGGGTCCGCTGGACCGACGTCCTCAAGGCGTGTGGCAGCCCGATCCCTGAGGGGATGTCGGGCGTTGACCTCCTGCTCCTGGGCGCTTACTCGTTCGACTGGGGGCGCGGCGTCAACCTCGTGTGGATCGACGAGGGCTGCATCACTCAGGTCGGACTTGAGGCGGGCCTCGCCCTGGGGGGATGGGACACGTTCGTGTTCCCCAGCTTCCTCGGGTCGGTCGCGGACGCCATGACAGGGTGCGGGGAGGCCAACTTCGAGGTCGTCAAGCTCGGAGACGAGAAGCGCGTACTCGACCGCATCTCCGTGCTCTCCTAAGTCAGCTCCGTAGTGACGGCCCGCATCTACTACCAGGCATGAAGAACCTGTTTACCGCTGCGGATCTTGAGCACCTCATTCGGTCGGAAGCCTCCTCCAAGGGCCTGGAGGTCACCTCCGTCGTCGCGCGACAGAACGACCTGTACGGACACGTCGTCGACGTGCGCGTCAAGCACACCCCACAGAGCTACCAGCAGTACCGGAGTTTATGTCTGGTGATCGACGCGGCGTTCCGCGCAAGGGGGCAGGACGCCCCACAATCTGGATGGTATGAGCGGGAGGGCAACTACACGGAAGTCGAACTGCATGAAGGGGAGGCCCTCATGCAGTTCGACCTGCTGGTCCTGCGGGACTAGACGCCCGCGAGGGCATCCCCCTCGTCGTTGTCGAGCTCGCCGTTCCAGTAGATGAAGTCGCGCACCCACGACTTCCACGACTCCGGCATGCCCTTGCGCCACACGAGGGTGATGCGGACATCAGGCAGCCGCTTGGGCCGCACTGGGGTCGTACGGAGCCGCATCCCGGCCTCGGCCGGCGTGCGGTTCTTCTTGTCCTGGTTGCACTGCATGCACGAGGCCACGACGTTCTCCCAGGTGGTCTTGCCACCTGCGGCCCGCGGGTTGACGTGGTCGTAGGTGAACTCGTCCCGCGTGACCTTCCGCCAGCAGTACTGGCACCGGCCCTGGTCACGGGCGTAGATGTTCTCTCGCGAGAACTTCACCGCGCGCCTCTTCCCGCGGATCGCCTGGAGGAAGCGAATCACCGACGGCATCTTGATGCTGAAGGTCACCGAGCGAATGTCCCGATCCTCGTACTCCTCCAGTACCTCGACCTTCCCCAGGAAGAGTAGCGTGATGGCGCGGTCCCAGGAGACCCTCCCGACGTACTCGTAGCTGGGGCTTAACACAAGTGTCTCCGACATCGAGGGCCTCCTTTCAGGTTCTTCTTGTTTAGTCCACAGTATGTAGATGTTTGAGAATGGCAGTTAGGGCACAATAAACATAAATTCTCCCGTCGATTGTCGTCCTTCTTTCCATTCTTGTGTTCGAGATGAAGTGCGATCGCTTTTCCTCTCCATTCTGTCAGTCCACACTCGTAACATTTCTCGTCGAGAATACCCTCTCGAACCATCCTCTTCTTAATGTGAGATGTATTAACATATCTTCCGTCTACGAGTATCGTGTCGAGGGGCTCCTTGGCTTTCCATGAGTGGGTCTTACCGCGAAGATGAGCTTGCCCTGTCCAATGAGCTACATCACAACCTAATTTATGTAGGTATTTATGTACTGTTTCGTAGTTGGCCCCTGTGGGACGTAAACCTAAAGTACGTAGGACAGAGGCCACGGAGTGGCCGGAGCGAGCTGCTGAGACGAATTGCTCGTCGGTCCATAACCGTCGTCGTCCCATTAGGTAGAGTCTATGATGTGTTGATACGGTATGTCTACCGTTAAAGTGCCCAGGGAGGGAGTCGAACCCACACGTCACGTAGACACTCGGTTTTGAGGCGAGCGCGTCTGCCGAAGTTCCGCCACCTGGGCGTATGTTGAGCGCTGGAAGAGCGAGAGATGAAGAGGTGTGCTCGGGAGGGGAATCGAACCCCTACGCCACGTGGGCACCGAGTTTTAAGGACGGCGCGTCTGCCTAGTTCCGCCACCCGAGCTCAGGTCTGCTCGTGGGCGACATAAGTGATCCATACTTCGTACCTCGGTACCCAGGACAGGAGTCGAACCTGCACGCCCTCGCGAGCGCCGGCATCTCGAGCCGGTGTGTCTACCAAAGTTCCACCACCTGGGCATGAACCGGTCGACGAGCGTCGGGTGTCAGGCGCCGTTCCCGCTTGTAGCTCGTCGACCAGAGTACTCGTGGAGGGAGTCGAACCCTCACGGCCCGAAGGCCGCCAGATCCTAAGTCTGGTGTGTCTGCCATTCCACCACACGAGCAGGAGTGCGCAGAGGGGGAGTCGAACCCCCACGCCCCGAAGGGCCACGGTTTCTGAGGCCGTGTTGTCTACCAAGGTTCCAGCATCTGCGCAGGAAGGACTGTGAGTACTCGGGGCGGGAGTCGAACCCGCACGGTCTTTCGACCATTAGCACCTCAAGCTAACGTGGCTGCCATTACACCACCCGAGCATAACGATTCTTACTACCCCAGTTGTCCGTCTGGGAGTGACAGTTTGGACAGGTGAACCGGAGGTTCTCTCTCCGGTTGTCGAGGAAGTCTCCGTTCATGTGGTCGATCTGTAAGGTGAGTGGTCTACCGCACCACTCGGGCGGGTTGCCGCACAGCTTGCAGACGTAGGGGATGCCCGCCTCGACCATTGCGCGCCGGAGACGCGACGTGACCTCCTTCCTACCTCCGAGGCGATCTAGCACGAGCACCTCGTGCCAGGGGATCCGGTCTGGACCCCCTACATGGTGTGTGCCTCGGTTTGAACCCTTACCCGTGAAGTGGGCCGTGTCGAGACCGTGCCGCTTGATCAGGCCCGTGATGTAGGAGTGGCTTCCGCCTGCTGGTCTGACACCGAGCTTGCGGAGAACCTGGAGGATGCTGGTGGAGGAGGCTACGACCTTGGTGAGAGCTTCGCGCGTGTACTTGACTGGCATACACTAACGTAGTTTCGCATAGCGTACTTACCAGGCAGGCGTACCTACGAGGTCAGACCCACGCACGGGTCTGACCTCGCGGAGCCAACTATGTGCGCACGGTCGGCTCCTTCGGTTCGTGGAAACGGGGGGCAGGGACCGGGGTGAACCAGTCACCTCAGAGTTGGACTGAGGCTCCAGCGTCGAGCGACTTGCCGCCCACGCACCCGCTCATGTAGAGCTACCTGCCCGTAAAACAAGCGTCCGCGCAGCTTGCCACCCTCGCGCGTGAACTCGCGCTCGGACGGGGCCGGTTCACCGCGGCTCGCCTTTCGTGTCCCCGGCAGGAATCGAACCTGCGAATGCCTGTTTAGGAAACAGGAGCCTTATCCGCTTGGCTACGGGAACGGAACGGTCGGAGCACGCTCCGACCGCGGGAGGACGCGCGGTGTCTGACGTCGCTGCGTCCCCTCTAGTTGTGTGGAGGATGAGACGGAACTGCTCGGTCGTTTACATTGCGGACAACGGAGCCGGTTTCGCCCCCACCTGGGTAGGCAGGGTTCTCATCAAGAGGGTGAGGACCAATCCACTTGGCAGTGTCCCGTAGGTCTCCCGTTGGGACGGGTCCTCATAGAAGGTGGGGTGTTCCCCGACAGGCCGCACGAGGCAGGCCGCATGGTGGGGTTGACCCCATAGATGTCTGGGCTTCGGACCGCGCACTGCCCTGGCGATGAGTGACCGTCATCATCCAGGTCAGGGTCACGCGCAGACTTACACCCAATCGGGCCCCTGGCGGGAGTTGAACCCGCGTCCTCCACCCGTCGCGGGTGGTGCCAAGTTGCCGACATAGCAACAGAAGCCTGCCTGACTTCGTTCGGGGTCGATGTCCCGTGTGCTCGATGAGCACCACCGTTTTTCCCGAAGCCCTGCGTCTTACACAGGAAGGTCGGAACCACCCGCACGACCCGAGCTGAGAATCCGCACGTCCTGGTCGATTTTCTTCATCCCGTGTACAGGTGGGAGGCCGGGGAGACGACCTCCAGGACCAGGCCGTCGACGGTGACGTCGACGAGCGCGCAGTAGCGCGTCTGGATCGCCCCGACCTGGCAGCCGTCCGTGTTGCAGAACCCCACCGCGGGGTGGTCGGCGTCCTCCTGGACGGGCTGCTGGCACTTGGGGCACAGGTACCGGAGGTATGAGCTCATGGGGCCGATCTACCCGCTGGTTGTGCACCCGGTGGGGATCGAACCCACAGATGCGAGTTTAGAAGACTCGTGCCTTATCCAGATTTGGCGACGGGTGCAAATACACGTAATGGATTCGTAAACGTCGAGGCCAGCCTTACTCTCTTGGTCTGACCATCTTCGGAAGGGGAAAGACGGATAACGAAGCTGCTTCGTATGCCAGATAGCTCGCTAGCAAGTACGTAGTACACACACGTCGTGTTGGGACAGAAGACGGCCACAGCGTCGAACTGATCGTAGCTAGGCGTCTTCGTATGTACTCCGTTGCGGTCGCTCCATATCGAGCGGAGGCCCACCTCAACGACTCCGTCCTTAGCTGCGCGATACTTAACCTGAGTTCGGGCCAGTTTCCCCGTCTCGTCAACCATGATCAAGTCGAACGGTAGATGCTCGCTAATCGGTAGACATATCTGGATCCCATGCCGCATACAGTCCGCGATGACAAACCCCACTCCTGCATCACCCTTATCCTTCGTGTGATGTCGGCCCATGTCGTCTTGTATCTAAGCAGGTGATGGCTTGTCAAGCTGTGCTCCCGGAGGGACTCGAACCCCCACATCTGGCTTCGGAGGCCAGCACCCTGTCCAGCTAGGTTACGGGAGCGTTCGGGGGGAAGAGGATGGCCTGGAGACGCTCCGCTCGCCCGTGACGGGCACGCAGCCTGGCCTCCTCGCCTTCCTCCAGGATGTGGTCGGTGTAGGCGTCACGGAAGCGGGGGAGCGCGTACTCGACGCACTCGCGCAGCGCGCGGAGGTCGTCGGCTCCAAGGCCGGCTACCCGCGCCCGCAGCGCCCAGAGGTCGAGCTCCCTGAGCCGGTCCACGCCGGCCGCGGTGATGTTCCCCTGCCGGTCAAGCAGGCCCCGGCGCGTCAGCGAGAACCGCGTCCCCACGGCCCCACCATGGAAGCTGCGCCCTCGACCCACCAGGTGGTCGGTCGGTCCCCGGCCGGCGCTCGCCGCGCGCAGCATGGTGACCTGCGATGGGCTGAGGGTCTGAGGGGGTCGGGGGGGCATGGGAGGCGCTCCTGTTTCCGTGAGCACCTGGAGCTGAGAGGGTCGTTCCGCCGAGTGGGTAGGCCGTGTGCTTTTTGATGGATCCTTGTTCCAGTGCCTTTACCGTTTGGCTACTCCCCGGTGAAGTCGGGGAGGCAGGAGTCGAACCTGCAATCGCTTGTGTGACCTGCTCGAGGGGCGGAACGAACTTGACGAGAGCTACGGGGTGCTGGAGGCGATCCTCCGCTTGTACGTGCGATCCCTGTGGCAGTTGGAGCAGACGATGTCGCACTTCGCGATCTCGAAGAGTGCGTTCTGTAAACCGACACGTCCTTGCATACGAGATATGGTGAACTTCTTGGTGCCGCGTGCATGGTCGAAGTCCATCACCCACCAGTCGTATGTCCTCTTGCAGTCGGCGCAGGGGACCGTCTTTAGCTCTCGGATGATCTGTTTGATGCCAGCCTGGTACTTTCGCGCCTTGCTGACGTAGTAAGCCTTGTTCTTCTGGTAGTGCCGTCGCACATAGGCTCGATGGCAGACCTTACAGGAGGCGTTGCGGCCGTCCTTCTTCGTCTTGTTCCGAGTGAACTCGTCGAGCGGTTTGTGGGTCTGGCATGTCGCGCAGCGCTTCATACCAGATGTGACTTCATAGTCACTTCGTAGAAGGTGAGCTTCACCGAGTGGGTGGGCCGTGTTGCGTCTTTCGACAGATGGTTGATCTGCTGCCTTACCGTTAGGCAATCCCCCCACAGTGAGGAGGGACCGGGAGTCGAACCCGGATAGCGTCGCGTGTGTGGCCCACACGAGGGGTGAAGCTAGTGCTCCCGGAGGGACTCGAACCCCCATGAACCAGGTTTCGTAGACCTGTGCACTATCCAGTTGTGCTACGGGAGCGGGAAACTTCGTCGAGTGGGAAGACCATTGGTGACAGATTTACGGTCTGCTGCCTCTCCGCGAGGCGTCTCCCCCGTAGAGTGGGGGAGGTTGGAGTTGAACCAACCGGCTTGTAGGGCCTTCTCGAGGGACGAAGTCAGTGCCGTCGGCGAGACTCGAACTCGCTGCCTCCTGCTTACCAAGCAGGCGCCCATCCGTATGAGCCTCGACGGCAGGATCAGTTACCTTCAGTCAAACTTCCTGCGAGTGGCAGTCGTCACAACGTACGCCCGTCTCGCTTAGCTTAGCTAGCGTCAACTCCCACTCGCGACCCATCCTGGCGGCCACGTCCTTCTTCTCCCCGTGAAGAAGCTCGACCGTCAGGCTGACCGGAACGGAACTTCCGCAGCCCACACAGGGAAGTTGATCCTCGTATATGATGTTTTGCTGTGCCATGGTTTCGTCAGGTGGAGGTGGAGGGACTTGAACCCTCGATCTTCGGGTTATGAGCCCACTGCTTTGACCAGCTAAGCTACACCTCCCAGGTGTGTCATGAACCACGCTCTCGACGGCTACCTTCTTGGCATCGGTACTGAAGTCTCCAGGGCGCTTGGAGACGAGGCGGCGATGTTCCGCTTCGTGAACCAGGCGCTCGACGTCATCCAGAAGATCGACGTCGGGGACTACGTGAAGCCTCACCAGGTCACCTACCATCGTACTCACGACCCCAGAAGGCGAACGCCGCGGTCCATGTCGACCAGCGCGTGTCACATGATCGTCGCGGACGTCCCGGTCGAACCCTACCTTACTCGGACGGTGGATCGAGTGGCCCCCCACCTGAGAATCCCCTGAGCGACAAACACCGGGAACTGTTCAGTCGAGCGATGCGCATCGTGCTGGACAAGCCGCTGTCCCTCCTACCCAAGGACCACGGGGCCAAGATCACTCTGGCGGCCAGTCAGGACCCGAAGTTGCGGCACGACGTCATCGCCTGGGGCGGCGACCCCGACAAGCTCCGGGTCTCCCACTGGACCCCGACCTACACCTACGGGCCTGATGCCCTGCACTGCGCGGCCGACATGTGGCTCGACGCTCCGGGCCGGAACTCTCGGTCCAAGCCGACAGCGTCCGACGCACGCGTCGCGCGCCGCCTCGTCCTGAGCGCGCTGCGTCGAACTATCCATTAGGAGGGGTAGTTCTTTCGGCTCGGACGCTGAAACTATCCATCAGAATGGAGTGGGTGCGGAGGGACTCGAACCCTCAACCATCGGCGTATGAAGCCGCCGCTCGACCAGTCGAGCTGCACACCCGAGAACTTGGTAGCCACGGAGGGAGTTGAACCCTCTACCTCCTGGATGTGACCCAGGCGCTCTGCCAGATGAGCTACGCGGCCGTGGTAGGCGCGGAGGGAGTTGAACCCTCGACCCTCGGCTTGTAAGGCCGATGCTGCTGCCGCTGAGCTACACGCCTGTAATCCCTAGTGTCCTACGTGATTCTTCGGCGCGAAGAGGATCGATCTCAACGCCTACGAACGAGCATCCCAGCGACCGGGCGGCGATCCCGGTCGTTCCCGACCCGGAGAAGGGGTCGAGCACCAGTACCTCACCTCCCACGAGCCCGTACGCCTCTATACACCGTCGCGGGATCTCGACGGGGAAGCGCGAGTAGTGTCGCTCCCCTCTGGGAAGTTCGTTCGCCACCTCCCAGACGCTCCCCACCGGAGGGCTCACCCGGAACTCGTGGTCCTCTCGGAGCGCGAGTAGGAGGATCACCTCGTGCTGGCGGTGCGGCCGGCGGCATCGTCCCTCCGGCAGTGGGTTGCGCTTCCGCCAGATGACCTCCCCTCGCAGGAGGTAGCCCAAGTCGCACAGGGCGGCGACGAGCCGATGTGGTAGCGCCAGGAGGCTCCCATACCGGAGCCATGGCACCTCGGGCTTCACGAAGGCCCTGCGCGTCCCCCGCGGCTTGACGTAGGCCGCATTCCCCGCAGGGAGTCCGGCCCGCTGTGGGCCAAGCGTGCTGTACTTGTGCGCGCTCTGAGGGCTCCAGTTCACCGGGGTGTTGTAGGCGTCCCCAAGGTTCACCCACAGGATGCCCCGATGCTTCATCTTGGGTCGCAGGACCTCGAAGACCCTCGCGACCGACCGTAGGTACTCACGGGGATCTGGCTCTTGACCAATCCCTGGGCCCTCGCGCTGTCCCCAGTATGGCGGGCTCGTCACCACTACGTCGACTGACGCATCGGCTAGCGTGGGAACCTGGATGAAGTTGTCTCCAGTCATCACGGTGAGGGAGGGCACCTCTGACTGTACCTGGGGGCGATAGGCGAGGAGCCTTGTAGCCCAACGATTAGGCGGGACGCCCCAACCGCTCTGTCGCGACGTCGCGGTCGCCGGCAAACCCTGTGGACGTTGGGGGAATCGAACCCCCGTCGACGGCTTGCAAGGCCATCACTCTACCGATTGAGCTAAACGCCCTTATGGAATCAAGTGAAACGCATTCGCATAGGTGTCCGCATCCCGCGTCTTTTTCTTCTGCCCGTTTTTCGCTGCGTCTCGTCGGAGAGAGAATGTCGTTTCGCATCCTTGTGTGTCAACACAAGGTACGACATAGCAGGTCGTTCCATCCCAAACTATGAAAGCTTCGATTCGTGACCTGTCGAGGGTGCGACTGTAGTTCTTGCTGACGCACCTAAGCGATAGTACGAGGTGTCCCAGCTTCCACGACGCAGCACGTACCTGTATCCGGTACAGCATGCCAGATGGAGACTCGACGATAAGATCATAAGGTGAGTTCTCTCCAAACGGAACCGAAACTCGATAACCCCGACGTTTAAGGTTTACCAGGACTTCGACCTCGGCAGCCTCACCCTTAACCTTCGTATTCTCGTACATACCTCATGATGCGGCATCATGAGGTTGAAGGGAAGCGGCCCGAGGTTCTCTGAACTTCCCGCCACAGAGAATCCCGAGCGGGGGCCAACCACCCTATGACAGAGACCCTCGGACCAGAGGGTCGTGTCAAGGCCGCACACGGCCGGAGCTGAGCTAGTCCAGGTCCGCGCTGATCCTGGGGGTCCGCGCCCGGTCGTAGGGCTTGCGGGGCCGCCCCTGGCGAGGGTTGCAGCAGGAGCAGGACCGGCCGTGCTCATTCAGGCCGCCCCGCTTCTTGGGGGCCAGGCCGGGCCGGTCGCGTCGGGCCAGCACGGGGGCAGAGTTGCCCACCACCACGTCCTCACCGCGGAAGAGCTTCGCCAGGCTCATCAGGCAGTAGGGGCTGAAGGGCGCGAACAGGGTCGAGACCTCCCGCCGTGAGGCGTTCTTCCAGGCGGGAAACTTGTCGATGCTGTGGCGCATGGTCTCTCCCTTCTGCCCTCGTGGGCGACTTGTCTGGTGGAGTCGAGGGGAATTGAACCCCTGCTACCTGCGTGCGAGGCAGGCGTGCTACCGCTATCACTACGACCCCATGGTGCGGAGTGGAGGACTTGAACCTCCCACCTCTGGCGTGTCACACCAGCGCTCTACCACATGAGCTAACCCCGCGATGTCAGGTGGCGTCAAGCCGCCACGTACTACCTTCATTTACCCTCAGCCCCCTCCCAGGAGATCTCGTAGCTGAAGTGGGGGCGCGATCGCGAGCGGTCCGACTTGTCCACTACGACGAGCCCCAACCCGTTGTTCGCCTTCGAGGCCGTCAGCTTCCCAAGGACCTGCGGGTTGAGGCAGGAGTCCATGTAGGTTAGCTTGTAGCCTCCCTGGCGGGCCACATCCTCGCAGCGCCTGAGCACCTGGTTTACCTTCTCTAGGTTCGCGCGCTCCGTCTCAGCACGCTTGCTCTCGTTAACACCGTCGGCGAGGTTCTTGAGTTCGTTGGCGTCCATGACGGACAGTCGAAAATTTCACGAGAACCGGAGCTGAGAAAGGAACGTGAGGGACCGAGCGCTCGGCGCTATCGCGCTCGCCCGCAGGTGGTCTCCCACCGCGCCGCAGGAGCCCTCCCGGGACGCGAGCGATGCTCGTCCAGCCGGCTACAGCCGCCCCGCGTGAGGTACCGCCCCCACGTTCCGACCGTCTACCTGAGTGGAGCCGAGGGGAGTCGAACCCCTGCTACCTGCATGCCATGCAGGCGTGCTACCGCTATCACTACGACCCCAGGTGCTGCGCGCGGCATCCCGCTTCTCCGCCGTCATCGGACGGGCCCGTCAGCGGCCCGGAGCAGGCAGGGGTGGGCCGAAGCCCAACGCCACCGCGAGGCGGCGCGTCCCGCCCTGCCCGCTAGTCCCCCGGCGTGGAGTCGAACCACGATCTTCGGATTTTCAGTCCGACGCTCGTACCACATGAGCTACCAGGGGATGGTGTCCCGAGGCGGAATCGAACCGCCGACCTCCGGGTTTCAGCCGGATGCTCTACCTGAGACTGAGCTACCGGGACGTGGGGTGATCGGGGAGAGTCGAACTCCTCGTCTTCGGGTTCACAGCCCGACGCTCTAGCCAGTTGAGCTACGACCACCATGAGTGGGGTGAACGACGGGACTTGAACCCGCTTAGCCCTGGTTCACAGCCAGGGGGCTCGACCACTTCGCCTTCGTTCACAGTCCGCACGGAAGGATTTGAACCTTCGACCTCCCGGATATCAGCCGGATGCACTACCAGACCGTGCTACGTGCGGGAACCTACTTTTTCAAGTTTTGTTGCACTTTATGCAGTTCGATACGGATCTTGTTGATTGCTTCGACGTGCCGATCCAACACCCATGCGTGCCAAAGATGAGCTGTAATAAGTCCTATCAGGACGGGGAGAACCCATCTCGATGGATTCTTACTTACTTGGTGTTCCATTGTCGGGGTGGCGGGATTTGAACCCACGATCTCCTGAATCCGAATCAGGCGCGATACCAAGCTTCGCTACACCCCGATTACCTCAGTTTGTCCCATCGTTCACGTGCGTTTTCATTGACGGTGATATCGGATTTAATGTGAGATACTTCACTAATCGACCATACGTAAGTTGTGTCCGTACATTGATCATAACCTATAACGTAGTCTACGTCTGATTCTGTATATGTACGTCTTAATTTTCCGTGTCTACATCGTAGACTTACTTGAGCCCTTCCTGTCTTTGGAGACTTACACCATTTGACTTGTATTCGATTGTACGTACCAGTCTTTGGGTTGTAGGCGAGCCAGTCGACGCGCGTGCAGTCAAACAAGGGTTTATAGACGAGGAACCCTTGCTCGGCGAGCCGAAGCGCAACCATCATCTCGGCGACGCGCCCCTTATGATCCCTCTCGGTCATCTGTCCGCATAGGTTCGTGCGTGCCTTTGCTTCGAGTCCTGGATCTCTGCGGGCTGGATCAGGTTGCAGCGCACGCTTCGCTTTGGCGATCGCTTTCCGCTCTTCAGATGAGAGTGGGTAGGGGCGCAGCCACAAACTCAAGATGCCCTGCGACACGCCCGTAAGCTTCTTAATGTCTCGGAGGGACTTCCGTTCCTCGACACGGAGCCGGATCGCCTCGGTCTTCACTTCAGGTTTCGCCATGAAGTGAACCTATCACATTTTGACGTTCAAAACTGAGTCAGCGTGAGAGGACTTGAACCTCCGACCCCGTGCACCCCAAGCACGTGCTCTGGCCAGGCTGAGCTACACGCTGATACTGCGAACTCGCTTCTATACTGGGAAAGAGAGGCCCCCTACGGGACTTCAACCCGGCCCACCGGCGTCGAGGTAGGTCGATCCCGCCCTGGTGCCCTCCAGGACGTCCTCCTTTCCTCGACGTGGCCCCAGCGGGGGCTCATGCCTCGGGCTAGCTGCTTAAACTCTACGCCACTACCTCTAGGTCCGCGACCGGGTCGTCCCCCTCGGGGAGGCAGAAGATGACCTCTCCCTTCCACTCGGGGTCGTCCGTGAGGCCGGGCACCTCGGGGGAGGTCACCTTGACGACGATCCGCTCGAACTCCTCGTCCACCACCATCACCACACCGAGCGCCCCGGCCGGTACCGTGAAGTCCGGGGCGCGGTCGAGCGCGTCCTTGAAGCGGACCTTGGTTCCGGGAGGGAACATCGCGAACGGAAGTAGCTGTCGACTCATGCTCCTACGTTGATGCGACCCGACGTACTGGAGCTGACTATTTGGAGGTCCGTGCCGGAATCGAACCGGCGATGTCTGCTTTGCAGGCAGGTGCCTTACCACTTGGCTACCGGACCATGGTGACTATGTTCCTACATAGCTTTGTTACTTAGCGCCCCCGGTGGGAGTCGAACCCACTACAGGCAAGTTAACGGCTTGCTGCTCGACCGGTGAGCTACAAGGGGCATGTTTTCGTCGCTGGCTCCCAAGGAGGGACTCGAACCCCCATAACCGAAGTTAACAGCTTCGTGCTCTGCCATTGAGCTACCTGGGAATGTCCTCGTGCTGTTCTCCGTGACAGTTCGCACATAGCAGTATGCACTTATCTAACTCTTTGCGAATCCTCTCCCACCCTCGTATGTGGCTACTAGCAATCTGAAACTCTTTCTCGGCCGGATCTCGATGGTGGAAGACCAGGGACCGGAGGCACTTGTTGTAGCCGCACCTGACGCACTGTCCTCCGAGGTACTCGACAGCCTTCTTCTTCGTCCTGCGTCTCCACTCCGTCACGTTCCAGGTGACCTTGCACGAGACAGAGCAGAACGACCGCTGCCGACCCTGGAGACTCTTCCTGCACCATCGACACTGCATGAAACGGTTAACATCAGAGGCTAACCATCAAGGCTTCAGCGGGTGGGCTCTAACCACCCCGCCGAGGACAGGTGCGACCCGCCCCGGTCTCCTCCGTCGGAGCGCCGAACTGGTGAATCGTGAGTGCTGGACGTCGGAGTCGAACCGCCAAGACCGGGCTACAAGGCCGGCGCCGTCCCACGACAGCATCGTCCAGCGAGGTTACAAAAGCATCTCGGCGAGGATGCAGGAGAGGATGTCCTCCGTGAGCTCGGAGCTGCGACCTCGAAGACTGACGGCATACCACTTCTCTTCCTTGAGAATGAGGGGAACGCTGTGCGGCCCACATACGATGTCGACCCGACCCTCTGCCATGAAGATGTCAGGAGCTACGCAGCGTGCCGCCTGTACACCCAAGGGCTCGAATCGGACCTCGACGAGCCCGTACCGCATTACGAGGCCCGGCACGGTGTTAGACCCCATCCACATGTCCTGTAGGTCGTGCTCCGTGCGGGTCACCGTGACCACGTTCGCGGCGACTAGCGGTTGTAGCCAGTTCTCCAGGGTCACGATGAGCGCAACGACGGCCTCGCGCCACGCGAGGCCGCGAGCCTTGACTTGGTCCTCAGAGAGGGGGGGACGCGTGAGGAGAAGGTCTAGGAGCTTCTGCATTCCTTCGGACATGTGCATACTCTACCTTGCGGAAGAAGAGGGAGTCGAACCCCCAAGGGCTTGCACCTCGCCTGTTTTCAAGACAGGTCCCGTCGCCACGTCGGGTGGTTCCTCCATCTGCACAACCATGAAATCCCGGGCCGGTATCCAACCGGCACCTCCACCACTATCCCTTTGCCAGGGCATCTTCCTGGGGTTTCCCCCGTCGGGGTGGCGACCTCTACAACCGCGCCAGATGCGCGCCCGCTGCACGACCGGACACCTTGGGGCCTTGCGGCGCACTTGGGCCAGGACAGCGCTTCTCTTGGTCTACCGGGAAAGCGGAAGGTAGAGGAGTCGAACCCCGCCCAGTTGCCCGAGCGCACTGCGTTCCAAGCAGGCTGCGGTCCACACCGCAGATACCCTCCAGAGCGGGAAGCAGAGGAGTCGAACCCCATGCCTTGCAGCACACCGTTTTCGAGACGGGTCGCGGTCCACACCGCGTTTGCTTCCCTTGTCAGGTCAAGTTGAGCGGAAGGTGAGGGAGTCGAACCCTGTGCTGTTACACACGCACTGTTTAGCAAACAGGCTCCGGGCCACCCCAGAAGCACCCTCCAGAAGAATCCAAAGCTGAGTTGGGGTGGAAGGAGTCGAACCTTCAACCGACGGTTTCAGAAACCGGCGCTCTGCCAGTTGAGCTACACCCCAGCGACTCGCCCTGTGGCGAGTGATACGACGTTCAGTGAGTTCGGGCGGAGGGACTCGAACCCCCAACCTGCGGTGTCAAAGGCCGCCGCTGCTACCGTTGAGCTACGCCCGAGCAGTCTGCGCTAGCAAGCGCTCGACCTCGTCCCCGATGGACCCTAGCTCCACGGCCAGCGTCATGTGGCGGTCGGCCCACCCCTGAAGGTTCAGGTTCTCCGGGATGCCCGCGACCGAGACCCGAATGTGCTGCTCACGCTTCCGCAACGAGGCGACCAGGACATCTAGCTGGTCACGCATTCGACGAAGCTGCTGGAGCTCCAGCCAGTCAACGCTAGGTGTCGACTTCGGCGGCTCCTCTGGTTCCTCTGGTTCCTCTGGTTCCTCGGGTTCCTCGGGGGCTTGAGGCGGCGGCGGATCCTGCACCTGCGCGGGGAGGGTCGCGCGCAGGTTGGACATCGCCGCGAGCTTCTCGTACATCGGCCCTCGGTTCACCTTTCGATCCGGGTTGTCGAGGACCGTGGGGACCACGAGGTCCCCCTCGTGCCCCTCTCGGTTGTCTGGCTTGATCACCACCACGCAGTCGAGTTCCGGTAGCAGCATGAGGGGGTCCCCCGCGGGAGACTTGTCCACGAGCCGCTTGGCGCTCGACTTCATGATGTGGACCCCCAGCTTCGTGCGGGCCTCCTCGACCCCAAGCCCGCGGTCGTACCGAGCGGCGTACCGTGTTGCGGCGTGGTCCGTAACAACGACCCGCTTGCCATCCTTGCAGATCTTCATGGGAGTTCCTCTGGGAAGGAACTACCCGCCGAGCTGTCAGAGCGAGCGACGGGACTCGAACCCGCTTGGTCCAGCTTGGAAGGCTGGTGCCCGGCCGGTCGGGCGACGCTCGCATGGTACGGGTTGAGGGAGTTGAACCCTCGTGTCCAGCTTGGGAAGCTGGTGCCTGGGCCGCTCGGCCAAACCCGCATGTTACCAACTCGAGTGAGCGGACCATTAACCGCGCCCCCCGTAAGAGTGGAGGGTACAGGAGTCGAACCTGTGCTTGTAGGGCCCGTTCGTGGGAGTCGGTAAAGCTACTCTACCTTATCGTTGCCGCTGGAGGGACTCGAACCCTCATCCAACGACTTAAAAGGACGCTGCTCAGCCAGTTGAGCTACAGCGGCGCGGGGTCCTGACTGCGAGCTCCCCTCGCCGCGCGTTTGGTCTGCATGTGTGGCTCCTTGAGTGCGCCCAGTGGGGATCGAACCCACCTCAAACTGATTAAGAATCAGCTGCCTCACCAGTCGGCCTCGGGCGCATACTGCGCGGGACTGACCACCTTCGAGCATCACCCCGGGAAGTGGCGCGAGCCCCGCGCTCTTCATCTCTCACTCTTGAGTTGTCAGCCTCTCAGCTCTTGCGGGGCTGAGAGAGGCGAGCCCACCGTATAGATGGTCGCTCGCATGGTCCCGGCGGAGGGAATCGAACCCCCCCTACCCGAAGGCGACAGATTTACAGTCTGCCCCGTGTCCATAACGGTATACGCCGGGATATGTTCCTACAGTGCGGGACGAGGGACTTGAACCCTCCACCTCCTGATTGGCAACCAGGCACTCTACCGGATGAGCTAGTCCCGCAATGCTATGCGCGATTCACGCACGCACCTATGTCGATACTTGTGCCCTCGGCCGGACTCGAACCGACTACCTTCGGTTTACGAAACCGACGCACCGCCAGTTGTGCTACGAGGGCTTGGCATGTCGCCGAGGAATTGAACCCCGCTGGTCGGTTTTGGAGACCAACCTGATCCCTGATCGCGACATATACACCGTCCTTCTGCGTTCTCCATCGGAGTCCTAGGACCCCAAAACGTCGAAGGGCCGGGAGGTCTTCACCGCCCGGCCCTTCGAGTTAAGCTCTCTTCGAGGTTACTCTAAGGTCCAGGCGTGCTAGCGATCCAACCAAGGTGGCAGGGCTGGCGCTTCGAGGCCGCAAAACCCGGCATCGCCACCAGATTGGTCCCTGCGCGCAGATATGACGGGGCCGTGGAACTTCCACGGTTCGTCAGGTCTGTTTTTTGCGTCAGGGCCAACATGGTGAAGTTCTTTCTACGTCATACCCGTTTAAGGGTCAAGAAGTTTTTTTGAGGTCTCGTTCTTTTTTGCGGAGTCTATGTCCGAATCGAGCCGGACTGACTCGCAGTAGAGGGCAGGTAAGCGGCAGGAGCTGATGATCGCTGTTTTTCTTTTGGTCTAGTTCACGGTGTTGCCGCCCCCGTTGGGATCACCCTTCCCTCCAGTCGAAGGACCGCTGAATCCACCCTGATTGAGCCCCTCGACGTGCATCTTCTTGTTGTGGGCCAGCCAGTTCCGCTGGGTGTTCTCGTGGTCGTACACCCTCATGAGGGCTGGGTCCCAGAACTCCAGGAAGATGTCGCCAGGCAGCGTCTTGGGGTTCTGGATCATCGTGAGCGCCATTTCGTCGGACACGTCCGCAGGCATGACGGCCAGGACAGCGACCCACCCGCACTGGCAGATGATGGTGCGCCGGACAGCGATGACACCCGGTATGTCGCGCGCCCGTGCCATCGTCTGGTCCAGGGTTTCGTTGAGGAGAGAAGGTACGGGGATCATGTAGGCCCAGCACGCCTCGTCCTCGTCCTCGTCCTCGTCCTCGTCCTCGTCGATGGCGGGGGGCACCCCCTTTGGAGGCACTGGGGTTAAGGCGGCGTCGAACAACTTGTAGAGGGTCGTCGCGACGGCCCTCCTGATTGAATCCCTGATCACCGTGACCTCCTCAGTAGCTGGAGCTTATTACGCTACCCCGACGAGCCCACACTCGCAGGGTGCTGCCTACGTGCCGCTCCCGCCACACGACCTCGGGTAGCAGGATGCGCTGGAACGGGTCGATCTTGCCCCCGCTGACCTCGACGCTGTAGCTCTCGGTGCGCGTGGACGTCCGCTCATCCGCAGAGAGGCCCTGGACCTCGGGCCAGCGCGGGGGGTCCTGCGCGCCGCCTGAAGCTGTGAGAGCGCGGGCGTACCTCCAACCCCCATCGGCGGTCCAGCTACAGTACTGGTCCCAGATGGGCTCGAAGTGGTACCGCTCGACCGACTCGATGACGGTGCGGTTGGCTCCCACGCACCTCTGCTTGGTGACGGTGCGGTACGCGGTCGAGGTAGGGGTCCGCCAGTCCGCGCACTCCTTGACCGACACCTTGCCCTTGGACTTGTAGGCGAAGCTGGCGCAGTACTTCTGCCCCCTGACCATGTAGGGCTCTCGGGCGGAGTAGGACTCCTGGTGGTCACAGGCGAACCACTTCACAGTGGGGACAGGGACCCACCCGTCGGAGATCCGGCGGTTCCCGTTCTGCCTCGTCGCGCAGGACACGTCCCACGCCTCGATAGGCTTCTGCCCGATCCACCCGGATTCGTGCAGGATGACGTGGCGCTCGACGGCGATCGATCGCTCCCATCGCTTGGCGGTGACCGTCGCGTCGACCGGGTAGGCGCGGAACGCCTGCACGAGGAGCCCCCCGAGCCACAACAGCAGGACGAGGCCCCCAAGACCAACCCCACCGAGGATCGCGGCCCGCTTGTAGTCGAAGGCTCCCGGCGAGGCGAAGACCCCGCCAGGGGGATCTTCGTGCTCGTCGGCTAGCGCGTTGGCCTCCTGCCACGACTGGGCGGGAGTACCTGGGTGCGGGGACTGGGCGGGCGGTGAGGCGGCGTACTGCATCGGGCGGTACGTCCCTGCCTGATCCGCCGGGATCGTCTGCTCCACGGCCGCGGCCTTGGCCTCTCCACGAGAGGCCCCGCAGGTGTCGCAGGACTTCCGCGGGTTGCCCGCCGCGTCGAACGGCTCGATGAGGTCCTCGCAGTAGGCGCACTTGACGAGCGTGCCCTCCGCGAGCTTGCGCCCCACCTCAACGTCGAGGACCCGGGAGGGGTCGACCGCGAAGTCAGACTCCGCCTCGCGCTCCTTCCCGCAGGTCGTGCAGCGCGGCTTGCCCGCCGGGATGCCCGCCGTCGAGCAGTACCGGCACCGCCACACGTTCTCGACGATCTCGGGCTTCGTTCCGCACGCCCTACAGGCGTCGGGGATGTTCGGGTGCTGCTCGCCGCAGCCGTGGCACTCCCAGGTCATGGATCCTCCAGTACGGGGAGCGCGAGGTATCCTCTATCATCGGAGCTGTAGCGTGCAGATCAACCTCCCCACCCCGAACCGCATCCTCCTCGGTGTGGTCCTCAACAAGACCCTCGCTGACCTCACGGCCCTTATGCTGGCCGCCAAGCAGGCCCACTGGAACGTCAAAGGGCCTCAGTTCCAGGCGCTCCACGGGCTCTTTGACGACCTGGCTGGCGAGGTGCGCAACCACGCGGACGACGTCGCGGAGCGCGCCGTGCAGCTTGGCGCGTTGGCCGGCGGCACCCTGGAGCAGGCCGCCGCAGGGGCGGGGCTTCCGCCCTACCCACCGAACCTCCTCGATGGTCTCGCCCACGTGCAAGCGCTCGCCGAGCGGGTGGCGCTGGTGTCCAACCGCGCGCGCGAGGACATCATCCGGTCGATTGACCTGGGGGACCAGGACACCGCCGACCTCTACATCGAGGTGTCCCGCTCGCTCGACAAGCGCCTCTGGATGCTGCGCGCCCACCTGGAGGGAGTAGCGGTCCCCGTCGTGCGCATCGCCTCCTCGGACGACGTTGCGGGATACACGCAGAACTTCCTCAAGCACATCGCGGCGGGCGAGAAGTACGCCCAGAACCTCATACAGTGGGGTCGGGAGATCGTCTGGACCACGGCGGCCCTGGAGAAGCTCAAGGCGGAGTCGGTGGACGCGAAGACAGCCTACCTGCTCGACGACCTCGGCGATCAAGCTCGCATATTGTCCCGCGACAACCTGGAGACGAAGCGGCGCTTCGACGTCGCCGGGATAATCGCCGCGACCCTCGAGCGCTACCGTAACGAGTGGCGGGAGATCGTGCAGAAGTACGTCGAGGGGTCGCGCTAGTCCTCGTCGGTGTCGAGGTAGGTGAGCAGGAGCTCACCTTCCCCAAGGTCCAGGCCGGTCGCCGCCCTGACGAACTCGCAGAACGCGTGCCACCGCTCCACGGTGTCCCTGTACCGGAAGGAACGCACCGACAGGCTCGCCAGCGGGACCGGCCCTGCTGGGAGGCCCTGCGCCTCGACCCCCACCCACGCAGGTCCGTCGGCCTCGTTTTGAGGCGTGGAAGCCACCACATGGGGTCCGGGATGCAGCGCCTGGAACCCCAGGGGGAGGTCGTGCAGGTTGAAGACCTTGCGCTGGTTGGACGCGAGGATGCAGCCGAAGTAGACGTGCGTGCTCATGCGGGGGTCTCCGTGTCGAGCGCTGGGATCTTGTTCTCCCTCTCGCACTCGAATGTCATGTCGCGACCGACGCCAGGGTCGAGTCCGTTTTCCTTGAGGTACTTGCGAAGCGCCTCCCAGCGGGGCATGACGTCGTATCGATCGAGGGGGGACGCGACCTTCTTGTCCTCCGACCAGCCCACGTGGAACCCGACGAGCAGGTGCCCGTCGACGCTGCGCATGAGGACCTCGGACCCAGGGGTCGCCTGGTTGAACTTCGTGGCGAGCTCCGCGCACCGCACGGCCTTCGCGCGCGGGACGACCTCACCCAGGATGAACTGTGTTCCCATGCAGGGATAGGGATGAAAGGGAGGTGGTTGGAGCTGAGCTACTTCACCCAGCCTATCGCCCAGTTGTCGCCGGCCGGATGGTTCCACCCATGATAGGAGTTGAAGAGGACTAGCGGGGCGTCGTGGTACGTGCATCTCTTCGAGGGACAGAGGTACCACTCAGTACCGTTTTCTCGTCGATAGCCCTCACAGAAGTCTCCCCAGTATGGGTCCTGCGGAGAAACAGGCTGGAGCTTCGCTCCACAACAGGGGCAGTGCAGGGCGCTGGGACTCGGTCGATTCCGACCTTGCTGGAGCAGGACTTCCGACCGTTCGATCTCCGCGATGAGCTTCAGGACGCGGCGTCTGAATGTCCGAGGGGATGACTCCTCACATGCCACGCGCCGGGCCGCTCGGGCCAGGTCGCGCCAGGGGTGCTTCGTGGGCTTGGGCATTATTTCGTCAACCTACCCGCAGGGGGTTGTGCTCGCGTCGTCCTCCCGCAGGACCCGCAGCGCAGGGGACCGCACGACGCCGCGCCCCTTCTCGTCGGCGATCCGCTGGAGTACCTCTCGCACGTAGGGGGTCATCGCGCCGGGCCGCTTCTTGGTTGCCTTGCGCCACAGGCCGTCGATGTTCTTTAGCCCCGGAGCCGCCACCGCCTCCATCTGGATGATCTTGTAGGCGACCTGCACGTCTCGACGGATCATCTCCTCTAGCTCCTCGGGCTTGGTGGCCGGGCAGAACACGCAGGCCGACTTCGGGGGCACCGGCAGGCCGGCGCGCGCGATCTCTCGCTCGCACCGCTCTCGGTCCCACCCCCACTCGCGCAGTGGATAGAGGTAGGTGTACTTGGCGTCGTCGGCGATCTTGCTGCGACGCGCGTCCTTGGGCCCGGCGTCGTAGCCGATGAGCTTGACGACCTTCTGCCCACGCTTCCAGGCCGCGCGCGCCGGAGCCCAACCGTTGACGTGCTTATCCTGCGGCTCACGCTTCCACTTCTGCGAGCACCCCTTGCGACCGAACGCCAGCGAGGGGAGCGTCGCGTTGGCCACGCAGTTCTCCCCGAGTGTCCTGTACACCATCCCGCTCTTGCGAGAGGTCGTCGGAGAGCGACGCACCACGATGACCTCTGGGTAGCCGTTCGCGCGCAGGAAGGCGTTGATGATCGCCAGGTAGGCGTAGGTCTCCGGCTTCTCGTCCCCGGTATCTGCAAAGAGTATCAGGTCGGGTCGGATCGACAGGTTCACCAGCTCGACGAGCATGGCGGTCGAGTCAACCCCCATCCCGTACGCGACGATCAAGGGAGGTCGCCCATCGACAGGGTGGTACAGCGGGTCGTACAGCTCGATGTAGCTGCCCAGGGAGGGCGTGGTCTGGAAGCACATGTCTTGTAGTCGATGAGTAAAAGGTCTTTGGAGCTGAGTCAGCTCCGGACCGTGACGAACAACCCAGGAAGGCGCATGGACAATCCTCCCAGGTGCGCGTACGTCCCCTGTTCGGAGCCGGTCGTCACGACCCTCACACACAAGAAGGACACCTACCCCCTGTGCTTCGACCACCTCTGCGTAGCGGCCCAGGAGGGGCTCATTAACGAGGAGCGAGCACTCCGCGCGGAGACACGCTACGCGATCCTCGCGGGCACCCCGTCCTCGGTCAAGACTCCGTCCTTGCTCAAGGTTCGCCTCGACGAGCTACGCGCCGTCATACGAGACCCGTCCCAGCGGCCTCCGGGCCGAACTCCGTGTCGAGGATCAACCCCCAGCAGAGCCCGTGGGGTGTCACCACGACCTGCTTGACGGTTGGGCGATCAACGAGGACGTCGAGCGCGATCGCGCCGGCCCGGAGCACCTTGGCGCGCTCAGGTCCCACCCAGGGCAGCGCGGCGAGCTCCTCCTCCTTCCGGCCAATGGTAGCTTCCACCAGGGCCAGGAAGGCCCTGGCGGGGCACTGAACGACCCCGCTTGGGTGGGTCAGGTCCTGCTCGGAAGCCTTCCTGCGCGCGTCGGCCACCACGGCGCCTACTACCGCGTTCGCCGTCCCTCCCGTCAAGACGACCGACCCTCGCGGCTCAGGAGCCGTGGCGATCGCCTTACCAACGGCTGCGCGCACGTCGCCCACCAGGTCACCCGACTCGGCGAACCTGTCGGTGAGCGTCGTGGAGCCGAAGGGCAAGCTCGCCCAATCGGTGGGACGACCCTTGGACCCGATGACGACCTCCGTCGAACCTCCCCCCAGGTCGATGAGGGTCACCTCCGTCTCAATGCCCGCCGCGTGACAGGCCGCGATGAAGGAGAGGCGCGCCTCCTCCTCCCCGGTGATGATGCGCAGCGGGATGCCGAGCGCCCACACGCACTCAAGGAGGTCCTCGGCGTTGCGCGCGCTTCGCAGCGCCTCTGTCCCGACGCCCACGAGGCGCTCAGCCCCGAGCTCCACCGCGCGGTCGTGGAAGGCGTGCAGCGCGCGCAGCGCGGCCTCGGCCGCGTGGGAGTCGATGACCCCCGTCTGAGCGAGGCCCCGGCCGAGCCGAGGGGTCGCGACCTGGTGCTCCAGGATGCTCGTCCCCTCGGGAGTTCGGTCAGCGACGATCAGGTGGATGGTGTTGGTGCCGCAGTCGATGGCCGCGATCCGCATGTCGATACATACCCTTCAGCTCCGGTCTTTGGTGTCCACGCGACTAGGCGGCATGAACCGGCCATCCTGGATTCAAGCCCTCCACCTCAACACGACCTCGAAGCCTGATGAGGACAAGCGTGCGGACCTGCTGAACCTCTACCGCATCTACCGCGCGCTGGACGGCGTCGAGGATGCCGCCGTCGTACTGCGCACATCCGTGCTCAACCGCCTGGCACCGTTCCTCGGCCTGCCGGTGTCGCCCGAGAGCACATTTCCTTCCACGCTGGTGGTCACCGCTTGTGACCCCAACACAGTCCTCCTCGCCGGACTGCGCTACGACTGGACCGTCATGGCCCACGCGATCTCCGTGGTGGGAGAGTGCTACGTCACGGGAACGTCGTTCAGCCCGCGCTGCTTGGTCAGCCCTCCGGTCGGAACCCCTCGGTGGGAACGGACGCTGCGGCTCCTGGCGATGGCGCATACCTCCGCTAACCACGAGGAGGTACGTGGGGCCAAGGGGTACGCGAGCGCGTTCACCGACCCCTCGTACCTCCGCACGCTGCTGTCCGAACTATGCAAGGTCCGCGAGGTGGTCACCTCGACGGAGGAAGGCTACAGGTACAGCGAGCTTCGAGAGAAGCTGCTGATCAACTTCATGCTCCGGGAGCTCTGCCGAACCGACGAGGAGACCTCGCGGTCGCTCTTGTCGTTCGACCACAAGAACGGGGAGTTTCGTGTGGGCGGCAAGCCCTATGGCAAGCAGGTCATCCTCGGGTCGATCGACCGCGTGGCCGTGTCGACGATACAGCAACTAGCGCACCACCCCGGCGAGTGGAACGAGGCCGGCGAGTGGGTCGGAGGGAACACCTAATGTCCGCCCAAAAAGACCGTCCTCATCCAAACCATCCCGCCTGCTGCGCGTACCACCAGGCGGGCCACCCGTGGTACCAGGCGTGCAACGAGAACCCCAACCACGAGCCGTTCGGGATGCCGTACTTCGCGGCCGAGCCCAAGTCGCTCTCCGCTGGGGTCTGCCCCTACTGCTCGGCGTCCGTCTCGATGCGCGGAAACAAGGGACCAGAGGCGCGACACGCGCACCTCATGCAGACCTGTCCGCGACGCCCCCAAGGGACCCCATGAACAAGATCCTCTTCTGCATGCTGGTAGGCCCCGACATCGCTCAGGTGCAGGCCACCGTGAGGTTCGACCGAGACCCCATCGTGCGCCCCACCGCTACCGTACGGTTCAACGACCCCCACAAGCCTGAGATCCAGGTCGACTGCCCGCCGCTTCGTAACGTGTCGGACGCCTGCACGCTCATGACCTCCAGCCTCCTACGGGCTGTCACCCTGGAGGCGCGTCGAGTCGCGTCGCGCGTCCGGTACATGGCAGGCAAGTCGAAGGCCCCCTCGGCGCACTTCGGGGACCTCATCGCCTGCACGAACTGCGAGGCGCTCTTCCAGGTCAACGCCAAGGACTGGAAGCCCGGCATCGTGGGCCCCTCCGACGGCATCTATCAGGCGGGCTACGTGGTCTACTGCCCCCGCTGCAAGGGTCGTGTGGATGTTCGACTCGTAGACGACGTGTCCGCCATCGGGCCTCGGCACGAGTTCAAGGCTCCTCCCGGCGTGGCCGAGGGGAACCTAAACTCCTGGTTCCGGTCCGTCGACGTCCCCAAGGTCTACGACCACATGCGCAAGGTGTTTCCCCCAGCGAACAACGCGACCAACGACCTCCAACCCACGGGTCACGGGTTCTACGTGCGCAAGCGTGGGAGCCTCGGTATCGAAGTGGCCCACTGCGGGGTCCACAACCACGATGAGAACGTCCTCGACCGCTACGAGAAGCACCTGGCGAGCAAGTTCGCCGTGCGCCGCACGTACCAGGGACTTAGCTGCATCCCCCACCTGTACGTGTTCCCGCGCGAGCGCAAAGCTCCCGCGAGGCAGAAACGCGCGTAGCTGGCGCGGGCCGTCAGCTCCTGTAGGCGGACAAGTATCGACTACTCCGCATGAGTGTCGTTGACTTCCCCGATACTGACTCCCCCCTCATCACCTACCAGATGGACGTGTGCGGCCGAAACGTCGCCGTCATCGCCCTCTACGACGGAGCGAGCCAAGAGCTCGCGCGCGCGTCCGTCCACTTCCTGCCCGCCTCGCAGGTGCGCGTCGTCTGCACCGTGGCGGCCTACTCGGGCGACGACCTCACCCGAGCGCTCCTGGTCGGCGAGGCCATCCGGGGGAGCCTCGCGCGCGCGCAGCGGATCGCCGTGGACCCCCAGGTCCTCGCCGCCGCCGACGCCTGCTTCGACCTCGCGGAGCCGCGCCCCTTCGGGGAGCTCGCCCGGATGGTGATCGCCGCGGGTGCCAAGGAGGCACCGCGCGCCTGATGGGCGTCAAGGACTTTCCCCGCCGGCTCCCCGACCCGGTCCTCGCGCCGCTCGTGGTCGGGGACACGACCTACCGGCTCACCTTCGTCCTCACCCTGGACTTCTGGGGCGAGGGGTCCTCCCTCCGCGAGGAGAACCGCCTCCTGCCGCTCGACGGCTTCGGGCAGTGCCTGCACGACGAGTACTTCGACCTCGCCAGGGCGCGAGCGGCCGAGTTCCTCGCGGACAACGGCCTCCGCCTGTGCGACGACCGGTCCACGGTCGCGGGGATCCGCATGGTCGTGGACCGCCGCGAGGAGGACCGTCCCCCCGTCCCGGCCGGCTGGACGGAGAACGTCGGCGTCTACTCGCGCGAGGTGGGGGACCTGTACCTCCAGGTGGTGCGCTGCGACGACCTCAAGGCCCCCACGGCGTACGCCGCCTCCCTGTGGCGGGGCGGCGAGGTCCTCTACACCCAGGACACCCTGGCCCTCACGCTCGCGACCCGCGCGCTCCTGCGCGCGGCCGAGCGGTCAGCTCCGGTCTCGTCCGCCACCTCGACTACCCCTCATGAAGACTCCAAAGCTCCCTGAAGGATGGACCCAGCAGCAGGACATCCAGCCCTGGTGGTCGGCGCGCGCCCAGCACCTGTACCTCCAGGTCACCACCTGCGAGGACCGCGACCCCGCCTGGACCGTCTGGGACGGGCACAAGCGCCTCGCGGGCGGCACCGCCCCCGACGTCCTCCAGGCGGCGCTCGCCGCCGAGCAGGCCGCGGCCCCCTTCCTCCCCAAAGTGCCCGATGCGTCGGCTTGAGACGGTCGTCGAGACCGACCCCCACGACGGGAGGGTGATGGTCCACATCGCCCCCTACCCCGGCGCAGACGCGGTCACCCTCTGCGGGATCACCGACTGGTGCAAGCGACCCCGCGGGGTCCCCTCGCGCCGCACCCCCGACTGCCCGCAGTGTTTGGCGATCGCACGCTACTGCCAGGAGCTCCCGCGCCTGGTCCCCTCCGGTAGACCCAAGGAGTCCCCATGAGCCTGCTCCGCAGCGTCACCTCCCACCTGGAGGACCTGCTCCCCGACGAGCACCAGCGCCGCGAACCCCAGCCCCTTGCGCCCGGCGTCCGCTTCGAGGCGGTGCGCTTCGGCCAGCGGAGCGTCCTGGTGCGCCTGCTCGGCGTGGGCGACTACGCCCCGGCGCACCACCTCCTCGACGACTTCGCCCGCCGGGTCGTCCTGCTGCACGTCGTGGAGCGGTTCACCGTGGGGTCCGCCGGCTGGGCGTCGAGCACCGGGCTGCTGGTGACCGGCCGCACCGACAAGATCCACCTCCGCTCCCTGGTCCCCGCCGGGATCCCGCGCTTCTTCCCCGTCCCGCTCGCCCTCACCCGCTCCGTGGAGGGCCGGCGCGTCACCCTGACGGCCCTCGGGGAGTACGGGTCCGGCCCCTCCGACTACGCCGCCCTCCACGCGCTGCGCCACAAGCTCGCCCTCGCGCTCCGCGTCGACCCCCGCAAGCGCGGCGCGGCCGACCTCGCGGCCTCCTGGCAGGCCCCGGTCCCCCCGCTCGGCCTCCACCTGGACCTGGAGCGCATGACGACCGGCTTCCTCGCCCTGTAGTTTCGTCAACCCGCCCGCTGGGCTCCGAACAGCTCGGGTCCGTCCGCGGCCAGCGACCTCCCCCCATGGACAACCAACCCCGACCGCTCCAGCCGGGCGACCGCGTCGTGCGCGCGACCCGCAGGGGCAGGAGATCCAGCACCTCGCGCCGCGCCTTCGTCCCCGGCACCTCTGGTACCGTGGGGGGCAACGCCTCCGCGCACCTGTCCGTCAACACCGAGTACGTGGTCGAGGCCCTCACCCCCGAGGGCGGCGTGCGGCTGCACGGCTTCACTCTCCCCGTGTCCATCAGGGACCTCCGCCGCGTCGAGTAGTCAGCTCCGATCCGACCCGACCGGGCGACTCTCCCCCATGAGCCAGACAGACCCCCGCTTCCCCGCTGCCCTCGCGACCTTCGTCGCCCGCGCCCAGAAGATCGTCGACGCCGAGGAGAGCCGCACCTCCCACACCCTGGAGTGCAAGGACGGCCGCCGCTACGTGCTCGTCCTCGACGTCCACTACTCGGGTCCCGAGTCGGACCGCCACCGGCACGAGCGCGCCTTCTGCTTCGTCGACAAGACGACCGGCGCCGTCCTCAAGCCCGAGACCTACAAGAAGCCCCACCCGACCCCCCGTGGCACCATCTACTCGGACAAGCTGGAGGGCGTCAACGCCCTCGGGGCCCTGTACCTCCCCGCGGGCAAGCCCCACACCCACACGGGACCCGACGCGCTCGCGTCCATCACCCAGAGGTAAGCCCTCAGCTCCATCCGACGGATGCACATCGACTTCACGCCATGCAGCCCGTCACGCTCCCCCTCGGCCCCCTCACCCTCCACGGCTTCAGCCGAAGCGGCCTCGCGACCTACGTCGCGGTCCCCGCACTCGACGCCTGCTTCGACCTCGGCCACTGCGACCAAGACGTTGCCGGCCTCCGCAACGTGCTCCTGTCCCACGTCCACCACGACCACGTGCTCGGCCTCGTCCGACACCTGCGCCTCCGCGCCCTGTCCTCCGCCCCTCCCCCGCGCGTCTACGTGCCCGCCGAGTCCCGCGACGACCTGCTCGCCGTCCTCCGCGCCCACGAGCGCATGGAGCACGCCGACCCCCAGGACCTCGACTCCATCGTCCACCCCGTCTCCCCCGGAGACGTCCTCCACCTGTCGTCCCGCTACTCCGTCCGCGCCTTCGACGCCACCCACCGCGCACCCTCCCGCGGCTACACCGTCACCGAAACCCGCCGCAAGCTCAAGCCCGCGCTCGCCGGCCTCCCCACCGAGACCATCCGCACCCGCGCTCAGCGCGGCGAGACCGTCACCGACGACGTAACCTTCGACCTGCTCACCTACGTCGGCGACTCCACCGTCGACACCCTGGAGCGCCACCCAGAGGTCGGACGCTCCGAGGTCCTCCTGCTGGAGGCCACCTACCTCCCTCCAGACCCCACCTCAGCCGCCGCACGCTACGGACACACCCACCTCGACGAACTCGTCGAGCTACACCACCGCTGCCCCCAGGCGCTCGCCTCCCGCCACGTCGTCCTCAAGCACTTCAGCCTGAAGTACAGCGACTCCCAGGTCCACGAGGCCCTCGCCCACCTCCCCGACGGCCTCCGCGACCGCGTCACCCCCCTGCTCGCACCCTAACCCCGCGCCCGCTGCTTGCTGCTCACCCCCATCACCCCAGGGTGCGACACCTCCAGCGCGTGCACCATCTGCGCCACCGAACACCGGTCCGCCAACCGCCTCACGTTCCCCAGCGCCCACGCCAGGTCCACCTGGTAGACACGCCCGTCTACCTCCACCCATACATCCCCATCCCGCTCCACCACCCGCGCCACCCACCTCGACGGAAACCCCGCGTACTCCGCCGCCCGGTTGATCTCTTCCTCTAGATCCTGCGTCGTCGCCATACCCCTACGTCGAACCCTCTGCTCCTCGTAGAGCTGCGTCAGTCGCTCTCGTAGAGCAGCGACCCCTCCCCATCGTCCCCCCACGGGTCCTCCTGCTCCTCCTGCACCTCCCCAGACCCCTCCACCCGCTCCGACACGTACCGCCGACCCTCCGGCACCACCGCCAACACTCCGCACAACCGCCCCACCCACCGCGGCAACCACACCCCGTCCAGCCACGGCACCACCGCCCGCCAACCCCTAGGCCGCCTACCCCGCCCAAGCCGCCCCACCGCACGCACCTGCTCACGAACCCACCGCGCGAACACCTCCACCACCGTCTCCCCGGCCCGCACCACCACCCCCAGCGCCTCCCCCAGCCCCTCCGCACTCTCCGCTCGCCTCCGCCCCACACCAGACGCACCCCCCCGACCCAGCAGCCTCCCACGCGCAGCCTCCACGAGCTCCCCGGCCCGCGCACGCGCCACACCCCACGCACCTCGCACGCTCTCCGGCCGCACAGGCACCAACCCCCGCCTCACCCGCGCCCCAAGCCACCTCACCGGATCCCCACTCTTATGCACCGCCTGCCGACTCGCCCCCCCAAGCCGCGCGTACACCTCAAGACTCACCGCTCCCGTCATGCCCACATCCTCCCCTGCCTCCCCCGTTTCGTCAACCCCCCCGCTGGGCTACGAACCGTCTCGACTCGCCGTTCGCTTGTCCGACCCCTCACCGGCCCCCTCCGGCCCGTGAACGCCACGGTGCGCCACGGACCCCCCGAAACGCCACGACGCGGGACCCTCACGCACCGTGCCCGTGCCGCCCGTCGGTGAACCGGCCCCGCGACGCCTTCGGGTCGAGGCGACTCGGTCGCGCGTCGGCGCGCACGGAGGTCGGTCGCGTACCGTCGGTGAGATCGCCCCGAAAGGGGGGTGATCTGGTCCGTCGAGGTGAGGTCCGGTAGAAAGGGGGTCAAAACGGGGGGAAAACGGCGTCTACTCATGATGTCGGTTCGATTCGCCCAAAACGGGTCCCTTGGCTGGTCCCGAAGGTTTATCGAGCGGTTCTGTGGGGGGTGGGGGGGTACCCCCAGGGGGAGGGGGAGGGGGAGGTCGGACCGTTACGGGATCCAGGCGAGGTGTGGGTAGCGGAGGTAGAGGTCGGCGATGGGGGCGGAGAGTCGGAGGAGTCGGTCGGGGCGGGGGCTGATGGGGAGGTGGAGCGGGCCGACCTTGACGTGTGGGGTTGGGGAGGGGTGGAGTCGGGAGGAGGAGGGGGTGCCGGGGTGGTTGGCGTCGAGGTCCGCGAGGGCGATGAGGGTGCGGAGGTGGAGCGTGGCGGCGTACTGGGCGAGGGCGTGGAGGAGGAAGAGGGCGAGGGTGGGGGCGGCGAGGTAGCGGGGGACGGAGAGGAAGTTGAGGCTCGTGAGGTGGCTGAGGGCGAGGAAGGTGAGGAGGACGAGGGCGCTGGCGAGGAGGCGTCCTCGTGGGTAGGGCAGGGGGTCGGGAGCGGAGGGGTTGGTGGTGCGTAGGAGGGTGCGGAGGTTGGTGCGGAGGGAGCTTGAGGCGGAGCAGACGGACAAGGCGCACAGGAGGGAGGTCAGGAAAGACCAGAAGGGTGCGAGGTGGCGTGTGGCGGAGCAGAGGGAGGCGAAGAACAGGAGGAACGGCAGGGGGGACAGGGTGTTGAAGACGTGGCGAGCAGGTGGCATGGGGGACTCCTTTGGGGACCCGTCGGGGTGGGGGGAGCTGGGTGGAGCTGACTAGGGGGACAGGGTGAGGGTGAGGGTCTTGGCGAGCTCGTCGAGGAGCTCTGGGGTGACGGGCTGGTCGGTGAGGGGGGCGAGGGCGAGGCGGACCTTGGCGGTGAGGGAGGCGCGTGCGAGGGCGCGGGGGAGCTCGGTGGGGTCGGTGGTGAAGCGGGCGTACTCCTCGGGGGAGAGGCCGAGGGCCTGGGCGAGGGGGCGGGGGTCGTGGCCGTCGTGCCAGGAGTCGATGAAGTCGTCGGCCTCGGTGGGGAGGCGGAGGCCGGCGGTGCAGAGGTCGACGAAGGTGGAGGGGATGGGGGATGGGGGTCGAGGGGTTGGGGCGTAGGGTTCGGCGTACAGGGCGGCGTGGTCGCGCTCCCAGGCGTGGGCGGCCTGCATGTTGGAGGGGGGGAGGGAGTGCTTGCGGAGGATCAGGCGGACTCCGTGGGCGAGGGTGGCGGCGCGGTCGAGGGCGTGGTCGCGCTCGCGGCGGAGGCGGGTCATGTACTCGATGGCCGCGAGGCTGGAGGCGTCGGAGTGCTTGGCGTGCGCCATGAGGCGGGCGTGCTGGTCTTCGTTCTCGGAGGTGAGGCGGGCTAGCTCGGCGCGGGCTTCAGTGAGCGCCTGGGCGAGGCGGCGGGTGTGGTTGGCGAGGGTGCAGACCTCGGGGTCTCGGTGGTTGTTGATGAGCAGGTCGGCCTGGGCGAGCGCGGTCTCGACCTCTGGGGGGGTGGCGGCCTCCAGGGCGGCGAGCCGGGTGAGGGCCGCCAGGACGTCGGTCATGGCGTCGGGGTCCGCGTGGAGGGCGTCGCCGATGCGGGGGCCGGAGCCGGTCATGAGGGCGACGAGCTCGCCTGTGGGGCGGCTCTGGGGGTAGCTGGGTGAGGGGACGTGGGATCTGGCCGGTGGGGTGCTCATGCGTGGGGGTAGCGGGGGCGGGCCTGGGGCGAGCTGTTGAGCCCGCGCAGGAGGTCTTCGTCCTCGATGGAGAAGACGTCGGGCCACGCGCCGTGCGAGCGGGCAGCGTTGCTGACGATCTGACCGAGGCGGAGGTCGGGGTTCTTCTCCCACACGCGGCGGAGGGCGTCGAGCATGGGGACGATGCGGGCGGGGTCTCTCATGCGAGAGAGGCTAGCACGGTGCCTGGTGGGTCGGGCCAGTCGCACGGTGGTATCCCGTGCTTCCGGGCGAGCAGGCTCCACCACCACTGGAAGCGGGAGCGGGCCAGGCCGAGGTAGATGACGCAGCGCCGGAGGTTGGAGGGGAGGGCGTCTACCGCGCGCGTCATCTCGCTCACGGACTGGATGGGATCGATGCGGGCGTACTCGCGCTCCGCCTCGGGGTCGGTTGCCATGGGGGCTCCTCGGGCGTTGATCGCCCGTCCAGGGTACTCGGGCTACGGGCTCTTGTCGGGAGTCGGGGGGCTGGAGGCCGGCAGGCGGAAGAAGCGTCGGGCGTTGTCGGTGGTGGTGCGGGCGACCTCCTCGGGGGTCTTGCGGAGCACGGCGGCGACGCGGCGGCACACGTGGACGAGGTTACAGGGCTCGTTGCGGCGGGTCTGTCCGAGGAGGCCGGGCGGGCGGAGGAAGGGGGCGTCGGTCTCCAGGAGCAGCCGGTCCATGGGCAAGAGGGCGAGGGCGCGGAGGAGTGCCCCGTTGCGGCGGTCGTCGCAGACCCACCCGGTGACGCCGATCATGAACCCTCGGTCGAGGTAGGCCCGCACCTCCTTGTCGGTTCCGGTGAAGCAGTGGACGACGGCGGGAACGGGCAGGGTCCCGTGGTCGCGGTAGTCGTCGAGGATGGACAGGAAGCGCACGTGGGCGTCCCGCTCGTGGAGGAAGAGCGGCTTTCTGGTCTCGATGGCGGTCTCCACCTGGGAGGCGAAGGCGCGCTCCTGGACGGGGCGGGGCGAGAAGTCGCGGTTGAAGTCGAGGCCGCACTCGCCGATCGCCACCACGGCGGGGTCGCGGGCGAGGGTCGTGAGGTGGGGGCTGTCCCGCTCGTAGGTCGTCGCGTTGTGTGGGTGGACCCCGCACGTCGTGTAGACGACGCCGGGGTAGCGGGCCGCGAGCTCCAGGCCGGCGCGGGTCGCGCGCAGGTCGGTGCCGGTCGCGACGATCGCGCGAACGCCGGCCTGCTGGGCGCGGGCGATCACCTCGGGGCGGTCGGGGTCGAACTGGCGGTTCGAGAGGTTGGTGCCGATGTCTACGAGGTCGGGTGGATTCTGGGGGGTCACAGGAAGAGCTTTCCGCGCTTCCCGACGGCGATCATGACGTCGAAGCGCTGGGTGAGCTGGCCGACCTCAGAGTTTAGGTCGAACACGCCGGGGGGATTGGGGATGCCCGTCCAGGGGCAGGGGATGTTCTTGCCGTTGATCCGGTCCATCGCGTGCAGCACGAACCTCCCACCTTGTAGTGGGGCACGGATCAGGCACACGGGGCAGGTCCGGCGCGGCCCCTCAGGGCTCGCGGAGGACGGCGTAGGCGGACTCATCGTCTGGGGCTCCCTCGCTACCGAGCAGCGCCCGCACCTTGGGGACGAGCTGAAGGAGGAAGTTGACCGCGCCCGCGTGGTCCCCGTCCGACAGGGGGGACTCCGGGTGGTCCACCAGCAGCAGCGCCTCCAGCAGCAGGAGCATGCGGTCGGCGTCGTGGGCGAGCTGCCTTACGTCGGGGTCCGACGACCGGCCGAGAGACCGCGTCCGCTCTCGTATGGCCAGCCGACCTGCGGGGAGGGCGTGACGCTCTCGACGCTCTCGACGCTCGTGCCGTCCGAGCAGGTCTCGACAGACCCGCAGCAGGTCCTCCGCGTACTGTGTGCCGAACACGGACCCCTGCGCGACCTCCTGCGCCAGGGCAGACGCCGTGTACTCCACGTCGAGGACGCGCCACACGACGAGGTCTTGCGGGAGCTCCCGCAGGAGTGCGGCGACCGCGCTGTGAAGGGTGGGTGAGGTCATAGGCGAGCGATCTCCGCCCCGAGGTCGGCGGGGAAATGCTCGCTCGAAGGCCAGGCCCGGTGCGGGCCGTATGTTTCGGATGCGTGTCCCAGGCCGCCGATCCGTATCCGGGGCACCATGGCGTTGAACGCCCGCTCGTCCTCTGCGGTGAGCTCGTGCGTGGTCGCCTTGGGGAAGCGGACGTTGAAGAACCCCATCCCGAGCACCCAGCGCCCGTAGTAGTTGTCCTCGTCCTCCTCGGTCACCACGCACCAGTCGGGCACACTACTGCTGAGGTCGCCCAGCTGGTGGTGGGCCGCGGTGGCCTTCATCGTGCGGGGCTCTAGTAGGGTGGTTCGGCTCATGTCCGAGCTTACCCGGAAGCCCCGACGACGAGGTAGGTCCCCCCGGGGGCTCGCCCCTCGCGGACCAGGGCGTCGAGGATCGTCTCGATCGAGACCGACACGATCGGGGGGTCGGGGGCGCGCAGCGCCTCCCACTTGGCGTGCTGGACGGGGCTCAGGTGGCCGCTCGCCTCGTGCAGGCGGGGGAGCGGGGGCAGGCGGGCGAGCTCGAACAGGGCGATCCTGCGGGGGTCGAGCACGAAGGGTGCGACCTCCCGGCCAGCGACCTGGGAGGCGAAGCGGATGAGCTCGTCGAGCTCAACCACATGGACCTGCTTGGTGAGGATGTGCATGCGGCAAATCTACCCCGCGCGTTGCGTGCAGGGCGTCCCTGAGCTGCTGGCGCTCGGCCTCCGACCTGCGCAGGTGGTCGACGAGCGCTCCGACGTCGAGCGCGATCGTTCCAAGAAGGGACAGGACGGGGCTCGGCAGGTCCCCTCCGAACACCATGGGGGCCATCACGGCCGTCTCGGCGCGCTCTAGCGCTCCATGGATGACGTCGGACGCGGGGGTCGCCTCCAGGCGGACGAGGCGGTCGATCGCGTCGATTAGGAAGGGGTGCAGCAGGTGCGGGTCACAGCCCTGGTGCAGGGCGTCGGCGAGGTCTTGGGCAGGAAGGCTCAACATGGGGAGTGGGGACCCGGGGGTTCCCGTTCAGAGCTGACCTACGAGACGAACGGGACGGGGTCGGAGATCGCGTAGAAGGTGTCGGTCAGCGACGAGAACGGAACCCCATCAAGGGACCCCTTGCCCGAGACGGCCGCGTTCTGGACCTTCACGGTCGAGAACAGGGGCGTCCCCTGCACGGCGGGGTTGCCCGCGACCCAGTTCGAGGGGGCCAGCAGGTGGTAGTAGAGGCCGACCGACACGACGTTCGGGGCGACCGCGCCCGTCGTGTTCACGAGCGGCTTGGCCGTCGCGGTGGTGGTGCTCTGCGGGCAGTAGCCGAGCACCACCACGATGGTGTTGTCGGCGGTCGCCGTCGACAGCCGACCGTCCACCGCGACGCGCCCGATGATCGTCGAGTAGTCGACGATCGCCAGGAGCCCGCGCGCGTGCGCGCTCGTGGGGCCGAACCGCAGCACCTCGGGCGACTCGCCCCCGACGAGGTTGGTGTTGGTGAGCTCGGAGTACTTCACCTGGAGCAGCCCGGAGTCCTGCACGACCGCCTGGAAGGCCGCGCTCAACGGGGCGAGTTGGACGAGGTTCGCCTCGACGGTGGCGTTCACGGTCGAGGTGTTGTCCATGAGGAGGCTCACCGCGCTGCCCGTGACGATGTCGTCCTCCAGGCCGAGCGCCTGGGGGTTGGAGCCGGTGAAGTGGATGCCGGCCGGGGCCCCGAGCGGGGCGTTCACCCCCATGCCGCGCCACTCGACGAACGCCCCGAACGGGTCGGGCGCGAGGTCGACCACCACGTAGCCGTTGAAGAACGAGATCGCCTCGTCCTTGGTGCCCGCCCCCCACACGTGGACGTGCTTGCGCAGCGTGACCACCTGGTCGGGGTAGGCCCCCGGCAGCACCCGCACGAGGGCCGGGTTGAAGAGGGTCCGCTCCCCCCCGGCCGCCGCCGCGTCGATGCCCGCCTGGATCGTGTGGTAGGGGGCGTTGGTGCCCGCCGGACCCACGACGAACTCCTCGGGACGCGGCTGGACCGCGTCGGCGAACTGGTAGTTGAGGGGCGTGCAGCGCAGGTTACGGCAGTGGCTCGTGCGGTAGCTCATGAGCGGATCTTCCGCCCCGCTGGCAGCCTCGCATACCGGCGGGTTCGGTTCGGGATCGGTCCGGGGCCTCCAGGGGGGGTCCCACGTCGACCGGGCACCCTCGCCGGCCCGGCACGAGCACGTGGGCGACGAGCGGGATCCCGAGCCACTCCCCGGCGTGCCGCAGCCACGCGGTCACGTCGCGGTCCCCGTCGGACGGACCCGTGTGGCCTCCCGGGTGGTTGTGGACGAACACGAACTTCACGCAGTTGTGCCGGATGAGCTCCCGGAAGACGTCCCGCGCGTGGGGGTAGGCGATGTCCACGGTCCCCACCGAGACCAGGTGGACGACGGTCACGTGGTGGCCGGCGTCGAGGCCGAGCACGTAGCAGTGCTCCTGCTCGGCCTCGCGCAGCGCGCGCACCTGGGGGACCCGCAGCACGTGGGTCGCGCGCTTGACGACGGGGCTCCTCACCTTGGTTCGAGCGCTCCCGACCGGGTGACGTCCGCCATCCACTCGTCGTAGGCCGCACCGGTCGGGCTTCCCGCCTGCACCCACAGGCGCGCCCACAGGCCCCAGCGGCGCTCGGGCACCCCGTCCGGGGGCGCGTGGGGGAGGAGCCCCCGCTCGCCGGGCATCGCGTGCCAGCCCATGCAGAACAGCGCCCACCTCGGTCGGCCCGCGGACTCCTGGACCGGGCTGGGGTCCTGGGCGCGCTCCCGGTACGCGTTCCGGTACGCCAGGAGCGCCGACAGGATCCCCTGGAGCGCGTCGACCTCGCGGGGGTCGCGAGCGGGTCCCCCCTCGACGTACTCGTCGAACTCCTCCAGCAGCACCGTGAGGGGGTAGTGGGCGACCGCCGGTAGGACGGAGGTGAGCGCGCTGCTGAAGCGCCTGCGCAGGTCCGCGTAGGGGCGCGCGTCGCGTGGCCAAGGCTTGGGTGGGATCATGGCTTCTGGGGAACGTACGTGGCTGACGCGGGAGCTGTCCCCCGGGGGTCGAGGATCACCCTGCTCGGGACCTCGCGCTGGGCGGCCTCCTGCTCCCCGCGCCGGCGCCGGGCGTCGCGCAGGTCCTGGCCTCGCAGGTCCTCACCGCACGACGCGCAGCGCTTCCCGTCGCGGGGGACCACGTGGTGGCAGGTCCACTCCTTGGCGGGGAGGTACAGCGGGGCCGTCGCCTCGACGAGGTGGTCGCGCAGCACCACGAGGCCGGGCCGCTCTCCTGCCGGCACGCCCGCGGGGTCCTGGCTCGACGCCACGCGGATCGACCCGCGGTCGAACTGCGCCCGCTGCCCCTCGATGCGCTGGAGCCGGAGCCCCGCCCGCGCGGCCATGCCGGTCGCGAGCCGGAACATCGTCTCGTCCCGCACGTAGGAGGGCAGGGCGACCACCACCACCTCCTTGCCCTCGGAGGCGTGGGAGACCGCCTGGCAGAGCATCCGGGTCGTGTAGCCGCGCTTGCGGCCGTCCGTGGACGGGGCGACCGTCTCGGCTGCCCGCACGTGGGCGTCGGGGTCCTTCAGGCCGCACGCGGCGGCCACCTGGGCGGGCGTCACGACGAGGCCCCCGTTCCCGCCAGGAGCGCGACGGCGTCCTGCATCTGCTGCCCCGCCTTGCTCGGCTCCTCGTCCCCCAGGCTGGCGATCACCTCGCGCTCCTCTGCCTCGACCTTCTCCGCGAGGACCTGGCGCTGCATCGTCTCCGGTCCCGGCCGCACGTCCTCGATCGTCTTGTCGATGAGCGCGAACGTGTGGGCGTCCTCCGCGTCCTCCGCCTGCTTCAGGAGTCGTCCCTCGGCCGCCTTGAGCGCCTCGGGGTCGTCCATCAGGCCGCGGGCGAGCAGGAAGACCGCCTCGTCGTCGGCGTCCGCACCGAGCTCCGCGCGCGCGGCCCGCGTGGCCCTCTCGGCCAGGTCCCTGACGGCGCGGGCATCCTGCTCGGGCATGTTGACAGCCCAAGGCCCCGGGCCCCCGTCAAAGTCGTCCGCGTGCTCTGGCACCCGCGCGTGGTGGGTGGGCGGGTCTTCCCCCGCGACCCTGCGCGCCACCTCTTCGGGGCTCATGCCGTCGATGCGCTTCACGAGCCTCTCGGCCCTCTCGGCCTCGTGATCGGCGACCGTCGAGACGATCTCCTTGTCGTCCCCCCACAAGGTCTTGCGGATGCGCTCGACCTCGGGAGCCTCCGGGTCCGGCCCGAGCGGGCCGTCGTCGCCGTCAGGAATCTCGTCGAGGGACAGGACGGGGAGCGGGGCGATCTCGTCCCCGGGTCCTCCGACCTGGCGCGCCGGCTGGACCGTGCGGACCTCGGGGTTCGGAACCGACATCCCCTGGTCCTCGTAGGCGGCCCAACCCACCTCGGACTCCGGACCGAACCCGACGGAGCGGGCGCGCTCCTGGCGTCGCGCTCGCTCGAGATCGGCGTGGGTGTCCTGCATGGTCACCTGGCTCGGGTCGGGAGGCACAGAGGTCGTCAGGGTCTCCGCCCCGAACACCTCGTCCATCGCGCGGTGCTCCTGCGGGGTGATGGGGCCCTGGGTTATGGGGGTCTCCGCTTCGTCCTCGCGCACCACAAGCCCCAGCTTCCGCAGCGCCTTGACGCGCCCTCGGGGATTCACCAGTTCGGCGATCTTCTTCTCGATCGCGTCCGGCCCAAGGTCTCCCCCCACGTGGACACGGGCGAGTCGCAGGGTCGTGTTGCCAACCTGCGCGATCAGCGTGTCTCCTGTCGCAACGCGTAAGGCGCGGGGCTGTACTGCCTCCGACGGAGATCCCTCGAAGTCCGCGGCGTAGGCCACGGCGCACGCAGGCACCCCCATGAGCGAGTCTCCCAGGCCCGCCTGTCGCCACCCGCGACATCGCAGCAGGAGGTTCGATTCCACCCGCGCGTCCTCGGGAATCACTACGACGTCTTGTGTCAGACCGAACCACGAGCCGTGCAGGTCGGCAAGGTAGCCGAGCGCTTGCCCCACGGGCTCGCCCAGCACGACCTCTCGCATCACCTCGGACACCTTCTGCATGATGCGCCCACGCTGCTCGATGTCCTCCAGGGGCCAGCGACGCGGGTCGTCGAGCCTGGAGTAGCTCACCGGAACACGAATCCCCATCGCGGTGAGCTGCTCTGCCCATCCGAGGTCGTCGCGGATCGCCGTTCGGTCGATCGCGTCGAGTATGGACGGCTCCCCGTGGGGACGTGCCGCGATGTTGACGGCACGCACGTAGTGCGGGACGTTCACGCTCTTCGCGTAGGTCCCCGTTCCCACCCAGAGGTCCTCGATGTTCTTGGGAGGAAGTTCCTCGGCGACGGCTTCCCGGCAGACGGGTATCACGACCCCGCCTTCTTGCCGCCAGTCGACGCGGAGAAGGAGCGTGTTGCGCAGGTGGGACGGTTTGGCATCTACCACCGCGACCGTCTCCTCGTGAGGCCATCCGAGCTGGTCGAAGATGCTCACGTAGCGGGGCGTGTTGGGGCGGGCCGCCTGCTCCTCGTCCGGGTCCGCCTTGTAGGTCATCGGCTCGGGTCGGTCGACCACCAGGTGGCTCGGGTCCTTGGTGCAGCGGTAGTTCACCCACTCGTGCCCGATCGGGCACGCCCCCACCTGACGCGGGTCGAGGGTGCGGGTCATCCTCGACCCGCACACGGCGCACTCGAGCTGCTGGATGGCCCGCAGGGTGGCGCGCTTGATGATCGCGTGCGTGTTCTCGGCCTCGGGGGTGCCGTAGTCCCCGAAGGGGGTCGCCTTGGGCGTCCGGGGTCCCTTCGAGGTGAAGTCGCGAAGCGGGATCGCGTTGCGTCGAGGCACCTCCTGGGCCGCGCGCGGGATGTTCGCGACCTCCCTCAGGTCGGCGAGCGGGTCGAGCTCCGTGGGGTTGTCGTCGACGTTGGGCAGGGGCGACCCCTCCGGGACGTCGGCCGACCACAGCCGCGCGAGGGTCGCGACGTCGTCCGAGTCCTCCTCGGCCTCCTCCTCGCCGATCCCCGACAGGCTGAGCCCGTCCTGGTCCGACAGCTCCAGGGCGCGCATCGCCTCCTCGATCCGCTCGGGGGGCTCGGGCTTGTCGCTCCACAGCGAGGCGAGCACGTCGAGCGCCGAGTCGTCGTCGACCTTCGCGGCCCGCAGGATGATCGCCTTGACCGCCGCCACGAAGTTCCCCTTGACCACGGGGTGCACCCAGGTCCGGTCCTGCCTGGTGGCCAGGTGGGCCGCCTGGCGCACCGCCTCGTTCGGGTCGGTCGTCAGGAAGGGAAGGTGCTCGACGGGCAGGAGGAACGCCGCCGCGGCCCGCCGCACGGGGGACTCGCTCCGCGCGAGCGAGCTCGCCACCTCGGGCTTGTCGCCCTGCTGGGCGAGCCCCGCGGTGATCCGCGCGAGCACGTGGACGCTGAGGTTCTCGTTCGCCAGCAGCCGGCGCGCGGCCTTCATCGCGCGGGTCCGCCGAGGCCCCGTGCCGCGCATCGCGGCCACCAGCACGTCCGCCGCCTCCGTCTGGACGAGCCTGGGCGGAGCCTCCGGGGAGGCCGTCTGCTCGAGCAGCCATACGTCTTCGTCTCCCGGCGCTTCCCGCACGTCGTGCTCCTCCTCGTCAGGTTCCTCCCGCACCTCGCCCGGAGGCTCGGGGGGCAGGGTGCCCACCGCTTGCACGACGCGCATGTAGCCCTCGGGGGCCTCGCGCGTCTCCTCCCCGGCCACGACGAGCGGGTATCCCCGGTCCTCGTTCCACTGGTCCTGCCGCTCGTAGACGTGCCACCTGCGCCCCTCGTAGAAGCGGACGTCGCGGGGCACGATCACCGTTCCCTTGACGGACCTCTCGGCCTCCCCGTTCAGCATGAGGACCTCGACGACCTCCTGGCCCCCAAGCTCGTCAAGCGGGGGGAGGGCGTCGGGCGCGGCCGGCTGACGCGTCGCGGACTTGAGCAGCGTCGCGGCACCCCGCATGCGCGCGAAGTCCCTCTCGGCGAGCTTGCCCGCCTTCGGGGGGTCGCTGGGCCACAGGGCCCGGAGCCCGGGGAGGATCGACCCGACGACCAGGCCGTTGAGGGCGCGCGCGACGCGGTGCGCACGCACCCGCACGGACCCCGCGGCGACCAGCGTCGTGGGCGACTCCGCCGCGACGTATAGCACCTCGTCCGCGCCCAGGTTGGGGTCCACGACGAGGCGATGCAGTCCGCTCGACCTCGCCGAGCGGGCCAGCAGCGTGCCCTCCTGGATGGGGGGAGCGCCCGCCTCGTGGCGAACCACCACGGTCTCGACCGGCTTGACGGGGGCCACCTTGACGGCGCGATACCCGTCGCCCCGAACAGCGTCTCCGAACAACACGGCGTGCGCCTCGTCGGTTAGGACCACGCAGCACTCGTAGTCCTCGTCCATGCCGTCGAGCAGGCGCGTCGGCTTGCAGACGATGTGCCCGTCCGGGGGCGGAAGGACCCGGCAGATCGCCAGGATCGTTCCGGGCCGAACGAGCACGTCCTGGGGGACCGCGACGTCGCAGGTCTCATCGAACTTGAACCCGACCTCGTCGGCCGGGAGAGAAAGGGATTCGGTGTCGCTCAAGGGGTCTCCTTGGAGGTGGGGTCCGTCGGGGCGTCCAGCCGGGCCGCAAGGTCCCAGCCCTCCGTCGGCGGGCCATGCGGGGTCGGATGGTTTATGCGCTCGACGTCGTGGTAGCCCCCCACGAGGGGAAGCGCGTCCGCGGGCGACCACGACTGATGGTTCGCGTCGTGCACGCGGGCGACCGTCTTGCGCAGGGTGTCGGGCTCGTCCCGCGGGCTGGGCTCGAAGTCCGCGGCCGGGTAGTCGAGGATCTCGCGACGCGCCCAGACGGCGCTCGCGGCCCGGTCGCGAGCGCAGCCGCTCGGCATGATGCTCGGGATGACCCTCGACACGGGGAGGCGGTCGCTCTCGAAGTCCTGCTTGGGCGCGAAGAGCTCCGAGGCGAACATCGCCTCGGTCGCCCAGGTGGGGATCTGTGTCCGCACTGTCGAGGCGTCCGTCGCGAGCAGGTCCGTCACCGCCTGCCGCACGTCCCTGGAGGGGTCGCGCCGGCGCAGCCCGAGGTCCCAGAGCAGCACCCGCAGCAGGGGGAAGGCCGCGCAGATGCGCGCGGCGGCGAGCCGCACGCAGGCGTCCGGGTCTCCCAGGAGGAACGGGACCTCGTGCGGCGCGAGCTGGTAGGCGGCGGCGGCGCGCACCAGGGGGTCCGGGTTCCGAACGATCTCCCGCGCCTCCCGCGCGATCATCGCGTTGACTGCGCCCAGCGCCTCCAGCTCCAGGGCGTCCTCCTGGGCGCTCGCGTACGCCTCAGGCGATGGTTCTCCCCCGGACGGGGCGTCCTCGCCGTAGTGGTGCAGGACGATGGGATCCGGGGGAAGATCGGTGGGCTCGGACATGCGCGGGCTCCTTTGGGTCCACGCATTTTACTCTTGATCTCAACGGGCCGATCGGGGGGATTCACCAGCGGTCGCGCTCGCCGGGGTAGTGGTCGCGCGGCGCGCTCACCACCCGCTCCAGCCGGCCCACGAGGGAGAGGCGGTAGCCCTTCCACTCGCGAGGCATGCGGGGAAGCCCGACCCCCAGGCGACGGGCGAGCCGCTCGAGGTTCTCGACCCGGTAGCGCCCGTCAGGTCCGCGCTGGCTCACCCTGAGGAGGGCGCGCCGCGAGATGTACCAGCGGTCACCCGCTGGTCGCTCCGTCCCGCGCCTCGGGGGGCGGGGTGAGGGGCTGCTTGAGTCGCATCTCATCGAGGAGCCGCAGGATGTCGACCACGACGCCGATCCGCGCGGTGCGGGAGGCCCGCACCAGGACGGACAGGTAGTGGCTGAAGGTGAGGAGGCGACGCCTGGCCTCCTCGGGCTGGTTCTTCGCGAGCAGCTGGGCCTGCCGGCTAAGGACGAGCAGGTCGCGGGCTCGGGTCTTCTCCAGGGGCATGGTTCGCAGGGCGCGGACCATTCGCGCGACGATCGCGGGGGGCTTGGGCGTCTTCATGGGACCTCGGAATCCCCGTAGCCTACCAAGAGACTTTCCCCCTGTCAGCTAGACCATGGGGGGTTTGTTGTCGGCGTCGGATTCCTTCCCTTTCCCCTTCTTCTTGTCCTTCTTGGGGGGCTTGGCGGACTTCTCGGCGGCGGGCTTCCCGGGGGTCGAGGGTGAGGGGTCGGCGATCGTGAGGGCGAGTCCAAGCAGCAGGGCGTTCATGGGGGCCTCCTCCCCGGAGTACCCGTCACGCGAGCCTCTCGTACAGCTTGTCGTCACCTCGGCATCGCTCGCGCAGGCGCGCGTACCACGCCTGGTTCTTCACCTTGAACATGCGGGGCAGGCCGGGGCTCGCGAGCTCCGCGCTCTTGCACACGACCCCCTCGAACGGCATGCCAGGCAGCGTCCCGGCGCGGACCGGCTCGATGACGTCCCCCACGCTCCCGTGGTGCAGCAGCACCGCGTGGTCGACGCCCCGCAGCAGGCGCACGAACTCGTTGGGGGGCAGGATGCCGCGGTTGTCGGCCGCGACGTCGAACAGCGTCACCGTGTGGGCGTCGCCCTCCTCGTGCAGTCCCGCGAAGCTCTGCGGCCCCCAGAACTCGTAGAACACGACCACCTTTCGCCACCGCGCGTCGCGGAAGATCCTCGACAGGTCCTCCTCGTACTTCTCCCGAAAGAGGTCCGGTCCCCTGAGGAGGTGGGGGTTGGAGTCGTCGAGCAGCCCGTTGCGCTTGCCGTGCTTCCAGAAGCCCCTCTTCGGGCTCCACTCGGAGCGCAGGCTCGACCCGTCGTACTTGCCGAACACGTAGTGGGTGCCGCCGCGCACCGTGGCGTCGATGCTGGGATAATCCTTCACGCTAGTCCTTGCGGGCGGGGGCCTTGGTCCCCCTCCTGCGGGTCGGCGTCTCGTCGAGACGGTCCGCCATCTTGTCGACGCGGTCGGTCAGGTCGTCGACCGCGTCGCGCAGCCCGTGGAGGCCGATCCCGCGCAGCACCTGGTCGCGGACCTCACGCCTCCCGTCCTCGACCCCGCGCAGGTAGTCGCTCACCATCTGGAGGATGAGGGTGCGCAGGTGGTCGCTCGTCCAGTCGAGGCCAGGCAGGGCGATCGTCCTCGGCTCGACCGTCTTCCGGTCGTAGGCGTACAGGGGGAACTCGACGCGGGTGATGCCATCCCGCTGCATCCTGTACGCGGTCGCGTTGACCCCAAGGGTCGGGATCTCGACGACGAACTTGCTGGGCGTCTTGGGGGTTGTCATCGGTACTCCGTGTACCAGAAGTGGACGAGGATCGTCAGGACTCCGAGCCAAGCGGCGGTGCCCATCGCGTGCTGGGCGAGCAGCAGCGGCGAGGTGGCTGGCGAGCAGGAGAACCCCATGAACCCGTACAGGACGATGAGGGTGTAGAGGCGCGCGTTCATGGAGTCTCTCCGGAGCTCGTCTCATCGACCTTGGTCTCGTCTTCTGCGGTGGGAGCGTCCATGAACGCGACGCACACCACCGCGATGACGAGGAACACGCCCGCCCAGCCAGAGACGCGCGTTGACACGTCGAACGCTGACGGGGAGGGCGAGCACGAGTAGCCGATCAGGCCGCCGGCCAGGACAAAGAGAAGGATCTTGATGGGTGTGGGCATGCGGTATCCTTGCCACATGAGCCGAGACGCTCGCATCGCCTGGAGCTGTCCCCACCTGGTGAGGGAGCGGACGCGCGTCCGCTCCGGGACCGGGACTGTCACTCTCCGGGGAGAGGTCGCGGGTCCCGTTGAGGTGCGCGTGGGGGGCGTGGTGGTCTCTCAAGAGGGTCGTGCGGGGGGGTCCGGCACGGGTTGGCCTGGCTGGGCTGCTGAGGTGGGGAGCACGGAGGTGTCGTGGCGCGGCTGGGCTCCCCGAAACGAGACGGTCGAGGTGCGCTACGTGAGCTACCCCTCCGTGTGCCCCCGCTGCGCGGGGAGCCTCGTGGAGAACGACGCGCGCCTGCAAGACCGTGCCGTCGCGTGGGTCACGGGTCCTGACCTGGTCTTCCAGCAGGTCGCCAAGTGGAGCGTGACCAACCGGGGGAGCGCCCCCGCGTACCCGTGGTACGGGACGATCATCTCGTCCCTCATCGGGGCGCGCGGCGGGGCCACCGCGGCGGCCTCCGTCGTGGAGGACGAGATACGCGGGGTGGCTGACGGGTTCCGCCGGCTACAGGCTTCGCAGCAGCGCTACCAGGGACTCGCGCTGGGCGAGCGGCTGGTGGCGCTCGCCAGCGTGGTGGCCACACCCAACGAGACCACGCAGTCCGTCGACACCGCGATCTCCCTGCGGGTCGATGGTGACACGACGGGTGGCCGCATCCAGTACGCGGGCGGCGGAGCCCGCCCACTTCGAGGGAAGTTGCCCGCCAACCCCAAGGGGTAAGGCAGGTCGATGAACCTCCAGTCGGATTCGCGCGACACCTCAGCTCCGCCATGTGTCTCGCAGCTAGAAAACAGTATGGCAAACCACCGTGTGTACCGAGGAGTGGGCGTGTGTAGGGTCCTGTCATCGGATGATGACCTCCTCGTCCTGGAGCCTCTCACGTCCTTGGGAACCCCACCACGCATCGAGATCCCTCCCGAGCGTGTGGACTTGATGACGCGTGAGACGGTCACTCCGGTCGAGGCTCAGGAGGTCCTGGACCTCCTGGCTGAGGCCCCAGAGCCCCTGGCCCACAACTACTGGACGCGCCGTCGCCGCGTCTACGAGGAGGTGGTCAAGGAGAGCGTCCTGTCGGAGCTCGCGAGCCACCTGCGTGACCTGCTGGGGCGGAAGACTCCCTCCTACGTGGAGCGTACGCTGCGTGACCGACTCCGATCCATGGTGGCCGACGAGCTGTCCGTGGTGCTCGACCTTCCGCGTTCCAAGGTGCTGGACCTGATGGAGCGCGCTCGGCGCGCCTCCCTGGGTCAGAAGGACGGAAAGCGATGACCTCCACCAGCGACCAGCTACGCCCGTGTCCTGACTGCAAAACCCTCCCAGGATGCCGGCACCGCGCGGGGTGTGACGTCGAGCGCTGCTCCGCCTGTGGAGGTCAGCGTCTCTCGTGCGCCTGCCCAAACCACGACCCGAACTTCTCCCGCTGGGCAGGTTTCTGGCCAGGGCAACTTGAGGCTGCCGCCCTGGGGATCGACCTGAACGAGTTCTACCAGCGCGACTTGAACCGGGTCCTGTTCGTGAAGCCCTCCCCGGAGGAGGTCGTCGTTCCGATCGCGCTCATCGTGCGGGAAGGTTTGGTCTTCATGACCAAGCGGTCCCCCGACACGTTGCGCCCGTCGATGTGGGAGCTTCCAGGTGGCAAGGTAGAGGCTCAAGACCTCGAAGGAGACCAGCCGACCGACTCCGTGGTCCTCGCTCGCGCTCTACGTCGCGAGCTACGAGAGGAGCTTGGAGTCCATCACGCCAAGGTCGGAGGGATCATCGGGTCCTGCATGTTCGCCTGGCGGAGCCCGGTCAGGGTCGTCGCGCTCCACGTGGATCTTGGGAGCTGGAACCCAGAGCCGAATGCTCCCTACGAGCACCGCTGGACGAGCCTCGAAGACGCGCTAGACCATCTCCCCTGCGTCCCGTCGCTGTACTGCCTCTACACGGAGCTACAGAGCGCGATCCTCCGCTAGGTCAGCTCCGCAAAGCTGCTCCCCGCGGACTACCTCGCATGAGAACCCACCATGTTCCTTGGAGCAGCATCGGCTTGCTCCCCTACGTCGTCGAGACCCTTCGCCTGCTCTCCGAGCAAAGCGGGGACCCTCAGCCCACCCTTCGCTATCGCACCAAGATCAAGCAGCACGGCACCAACTGCGCGGTGCAGGTACGCCGTGATGCGCAGGGGTCTGCGCACGTGTTCGCGCAGGGGCGCACCAACATCCTCACGCCCGAGGACGACTACAAGGGCTTCGCCAAGTGGGTCAAGACCAACGAGGAACGCTTCCAGGCCGTCCAAGGTGACGACACGACGATCTTCGGCGAGTGGGCTGGACTGGGCGTCGAGCCCGGCATGGCGATCTCCCAGGTCGAGGACAAGATGTTCCTCGTGTTCGCCGTCCAGGTGGGGCGCGGAGAAGGCGCGAGTCTCGCCTACGATCCCGACGTAATCCTAAACCTCCTCGGTCCGGCCGTGTGGGCTCCCGGCCTCGTCGTCCTTCCGTGGGAGGACCCCATGGTCGTGATCGACTTCGGCGACCCCGAGTCGGTCGAAGCTGCGGCGCGCGCGATGAGCACCGTCGTGCTGGAGGTCGAGCGCGAGGACCCGTTCATCAAGCGCACCCTGAACATCTCAGGGATGGGGGAAGGGCTCGTCTTCTATCCCGTCGGTACCGAGGTTCCCCGCGACCCTGAGCGCTACTGCCAACTCATGTGGAAGGCCAAGGGGGAGAAGCACTCCACGGTGCGACAGCGCCAGCCCGTGCAGGCGAACCCCGAGGTCGTGGCGAGCGCAGGCGGGTTCACCGACCTCATGGTCACCGAAGCCCGCCTCCTCCAGGGGGTGACGACGGCCTGTTCCGGGACTTACGACCCAAAGCTCACGGGCAAGTTCGTCACCTGGGTGGCGGGCGACGTGCAGAAGGAGTCCACGATGGAGCTAGCGGCCTCCGGCCTCTCCTGGGGGCAGGTGCAGCGCGCCGTCGAGACTCGCGCTCGCGAGTGGTACCTCGGCCGGGCGCGGAAGCCCTAGAGGGTCGTCAGCGCGACGCGGACGGGGTACGTCTTCGCTCGTCCGCGCCGGTCGGCCTCGACGAGGTAGCGTACCGCGACTCCTGAAGGCAGGGGAATGTCCACCTCGACCGCGCAGCGCGCGACAGAGACACGCGTGCATCGACCCAGCGCCCGGCCCAACGGACCCCCATACGCGCCACCCAGCGCATCAAGGGGCCACTCCATCCCGCCCACACGCAGGCGCTCTCCTGCGATCACGCGCGAGAAGTCCTGGTCCGGGTCGTCGAGCCAGTGACCGTCACGCACCACCCCGAACCCCCGTAGGCCCGTCGGTGTCGTCTCGTAGGAGACCAGCTTGTCTCCCAGTGCTTCCAGCGGGCAAGCGGCCCGGTTCACGCGTCTGCGCGCCTCGCGTGGCCACCCTGGCACCCAGGCGTACAAGACCGCGCCAGGTGGGGCGAACAGGAAGTCTCGCGACGCGTCCGCAACGAGGTTGCCAGCCAGCACCATCCCCTCGCCCCACTGTGGGGCGCGGCCCGAGAAGTACCAGCGCGCGTCGTCGTCGTGGTTCAGCTCCATGCACTCGTCGGCCAACGCGTCGGCATCGTCGTGCAGGGACACCTGCTCCCGCGCGACGTACCGCACGTCTGCCGATACGGCAGCGGGCTTCGTCGCCGCGATGACCGCGCGCACCGTCGCATCCTCGACGCCGAAGTCGGCTCCGGGCGGGAACGGGACCTCCACCTCGATCGCGCCCGGCAGGAGCTGGGCCGCGCGCGGCCCGAGCTCCTGGAGGGCGACTCCCACCTCACGCACGACCACCCGCGGGATGTCCGACGAACTCGACAGCGACACCGCGGCGATCGCCTCGGCGACGGCTTGTCCTACCGCCTCAGGCGTCGCCCCACGCAGGAGCAGGACGGCAACCGTGCGGGCCAGCCGCCGCACCGCGCGGTCGCTCGGCAGGTTGGGGATGTCGGCCTCGACGATCGACTTGCGTACGACTTCCCCGAGGAGGTCGGAGCGCGTCCACGCCCACGTGGCGTCGGCGAGCACCTCCTCGGCGTCCGCGTGGGCGAGGGCCGACCCCACCTCGACCGCCGCCTCCTGGAGGTCGCGGTACAGCGGACCCCCCACCTCCGAGACGTAGGTCGACCCCATGTAGCCGGCCGCCGCCGCGCTGCCCGCGTCCGTGAGGAGGGCGTCCGCGTCCGCCCGCGCGGCGTCCGGAGCTCCCAGGGGGCCCGGGAGCTGGTCGGACAGCGGAGGGAGCGCCTCCGACCGGGACGGCTCTGGTAGGTCCAGCCTACGGGCCATGGGACTCTCCCTCAGGGGGAAGGGGCTTCTCGTCCTTCACGAAGGAGTCGAAGTCCTTGCACCCACTCCACAGCTTGAGACACATGCGATAGTGCCCGTTCGGGTCCAGGCTGCGAACCGTCTTCCCGTCGGTACCGTAGGTAGGTCGTAGGTCCCTCTCCTCGACGATGTTCCAGTCGTCCCCCGCGTACGTGACGGGGCCGTTTCCGTCGTGGAAGTCGATGGTGATGCGGGAGTTGTTCATCGGCGCTCCTGGTTGAAGAGGATCTCGACCTGCCCAAGCACGACCTTCTCGAGCAGGCCCACCTCGACGTCCGAGGGTTCGCGAGGTGGGTCAGCCGTCACGTAGGTGACCTCGACGTCTGACGGAGGAGGGGCCTCACGAGGGAGGAAGACGATGACTCGCTGGCCGGAGCGGGAGGCCCGCTCCGCCAGGATCGTAGGGTCAGTCGAGTCGGGTGGAAGCAACGACGCGAGGGTCGCGTCGTCCGACACGCCAGGGATCACGAGGCCGCGAGCCTCCACCACGTAGGCAGAGGGAGCCAGCGACCGGAACGGCTCTCCCGAAGCGGTGGGAGGTTGAGTCACCGTGGTGACCGGCACCAGGCGCACGCGCACCGACACCGGGTCAAGGTCCGTCCCTCCGCCTGGCTGCGGGGGCCAAGCGAGCAGCGGGGACAGGTAGGCCGTCACGGTGTCCCCAGACCAGGCGTCGATCCGGGTCCATCCCACATCGGCGACGGCCTCGGCGAGCACGAGCGACCCGTACGACCTCCCCTGAAGGGCCAGCGGCTGCACCACGTAGGACACGTCGGGCACGTCGTTGACCGCAGCGACTACCTCCGAGATCCGCATCGCCTCCCCCATGCGACGTGGCGCGAACAAGCGCGACAGTGCCGTGAGGATCGCGGCGCTCGATCGGGACACCGACACGGGCCGTGCGGGGTCGTGTCGGAGCACGACCGTCATCTTGAGGTCGACGGGCACCTCGACCGCGATCTTGGCGAGCGGGTTCGAGTCCGCGTGGCGCTGAGCTCCTAACACCTGCTGCACCGAGGAGACGATCCCCTCGTACATGTACTCGACGACGAAGTTCTGGTCGTACGCGTAGTCGATCAGCACCGCGTCTCCGGGCCGCACCTTCCCGTCGCGCGCGAACCTGAGCACCAGGGGGTCGCGTGAGGTCGCCGGGATCTCTACGTCCCAGTCCGGGTCTCCGGCACCAGGGGGCACAGGGTCCAGGGGACCCCGGAACGAGGCCCCTGTCGCGGGGTCGCGCACGACGATCGACGTGGGGTCGACGCCGAGCCGGCCGAGTGGCTCGGGTCCGTCGAGGACCACGTGCCGCTCGCCGGACACGGACAGCGACGGGATGCCGACCGACACGAGCTGGCCGGGCGGAGGGGGGCGCAGCACGATAGAGTCATCCGCCACCGTGCTGCGCCCCTTGAGCAGCGGGTCGGCGCGCTTGGACAGCACGTACGTTGAGGGGTCGAGCAGGCCCGTCTCCTCCCCCGTGAGCGAGGAGATCGACCGCACCGGCTGCCGGTCCGTCACGTACTCCGAGGAGACGCGGAGGCGCACGTCCACCGACACCTCGTCAGCCTGCCCCACAAGGCCGGGATCGTTACGCAGCGGGTCCAGGTCGAAGGTGTCGGGCCCAGACACCTGCACGTTGGTCAAGTCGAACCAGTACCCGCGGGTCATGTTGCGCGCCCCGAGCGACCGAGAACGATTGTCGATGACGTAGAGGAGCGGACGCTCCTCGCTCGCCCCCTCGACGCGGAAGCGCAGGCGGCGGGGGTCCCCCACGGGGACAGCGCGCGCCGCCCGCAGGACCGCCGCGTCGAACACGAACGTCTCGGTCCGACGCACAGGGGCCGTCGTCCCGTACACCCAGACGTCGGTCCCACAGGGGCCGCGGCGGTACAGCGGGTGATCGCGGTCCACGCAGAAGACCTGCTCTACCCCGCTCGTGCCCGCGGCGTCCGCCTCGATCCCCACGACGGTTCCTGAGTCGACCGCGCCGAGCGCCCGCTCGATCCGCTCGGTGAGCTTGGCGTTGGAGTCGGGGGGGTCTCCGAGGAGGTCGGACGCGGCCACCGCGGCTACCGCGTCCGGCTGCCCCTCTATGGTTCCACGCTCCCCAGCAGCGACGTTGGAGGCGTTGCCCGCGACCTCCGCCTCCGCACGCACTTCGGTCACGTAGCGTCCCGTCGATGGGTCATAGGTAGACGCGAGCCCATCCACGGGGATCGACCCGGGCACAGTCACGACGTAGGCCCTCCCGCCGAAGTCGATGCGCGTCCCTGCACCGATGTTGATGCTAGTCGTCGGCCGCTGGCTGGACACCACCTGGACGGGGCCCTCCGCGCGCGTACCCTGCTCGCGGGTGATCCCGAGGTTGGAGGCGAGGGCCTCGAAGGCTCGGTCGATGACCCGCTGCACCGTCGGGTCGTCGGGAAGGAACAGGGCGTCCCGCAGCGACTGCTTGTAGCTCGACTCAGAGACGGGCACGCTCGTTCCCGTGAGGTCGGGGTCGTCCACTTGTAGGAGGGCCCGCGCCGAGCGCGCGCGGTTGGCGAAGTCGAGAACGAACCGGACCCGCTCGATCTCAGCCGACACCGGCACCACGAACGCGTCGTCCCAGAAGCTGCCGGGCTTCACGTCGATACCTGGCTGGCGACGCAGGATGGCCGGCGCGAGGCTCCCCGCGATCGCCTGCCTGGAGGGGACCGGTAGTGTGACGGGCCCAAGCGGCAGGGTCGTCAATGGCGCGGAGGACACGGCCTCAGACAGCGGCCCCTCCACCTCGATGCCTTCAGCGTCGAACACGCAGGAGGCCGCGTACCACAGGGGTACGTCGAGCGGGAGGGACCCGAGCAGCCCCGCCACGGTGGGGACCGTTCGATCGTGCTCGTAGCGCGATATCCGACGCGTGTGCCTCCGCACTGCCTGCGCCTGAACGCGCACCGGGGTGTCGTCGTCGCCCAGATCGAGCGTTCCCACCAGGTGCTCCACGTCTCCGATGAGTGCGGTCACGCGGGCCTCGCCCGCCTGGGGTCCCACCTGGGCCTCGACCTGAGAGACCACAACCTCGTCGCTGGCCTCGTCCGCGAACCCGACGTCGGCGACCAGGAGAGAGAAGCTAGCTCCCCCCGACCGAGGGGCCGAGGCTACGTAGTAGCGCAGGCTCTTGAGTGCGGGGTCCATCGGGCACTCGACCTCGATGACCACCGACTGACTGCGGCGCTCCGCCCGGATGGCCGTGGGCGACGGCGGAGCCGTCGAGACCGTGGACACCCTGCGGATGAGCGCTGTAATGGGCGCACCCACCTCGCCGGAGGCGAGAACGGGGCGCGCAACCACGGTGTTGTCCCCGTCGAGCAGGGGCAGGCCGTCCGGGTAGGCCGCCGGGTCCGGGAGGACGAACTTCCCGTTCGGGTCCATGCGCCAGAGGACGGGGTTCCCCGTCTCGGGGGCCGTTCCCACCTTGACGAGCAGCGCGACTACGTCGCCGCCGGCCGTCCCGCGGAGAAAGCGCGCGGCGAGGCTCGTCGTCACGAGGAGCGAGTCCCCAGAGGTGCCCTCGTCCCAGCGAATGTCCCATGCGTTCATGCGTTCATAGTATCAACCCACAGACGCGTGGACGGGTTCGATCTGTACTCCGAGTAGCAGGAGGTCCCTCACCCCCTCGGGCAGCGGAACCACGATGTGCGACGTCGACTCGTCCATGGAGACGGCCCGGAGCTTGTCGAGCAGGCGACCCAGGACGTTCTCTCCAACTAGCGTGCCGTCTGGCTGCACGACCGCGCCCCAGAAGGTGTCCTTGTGCGACAACTCGACAATGGGTAGACCGCCACTCGACTGGAGCAGCGCGCCGAAGGACCGCCAGTGCTGCGCGAGCTTCACCCGCAGCGCGAACCACATGACGGGGACGCGGATGACCTCCCAGTCGGGCCGCGTGAGGGCCGCGTGGTGCTTGGCGACCATCTTGGCCGCCATGGGGGACTTCTTCTCGATGACCTCTCGCTGGACCTCCGGGTGCGCGGGGAACCGCAGCGCCTGATACAGAGCTTCAGAGGTGCGGATCGCCACCCCGTTCACGACGAGCGGGAACCCAGCCGCCATGTTGGAGTAACCCCCGTACTGCTCCCGCGTCTTGCAGAAGACCGCGCTCTTGTCCCGCTCGTAGGTCTGCACGGGAGTGGGTCGGGTTAGATGTCTACTTCGGAGCTGAGAGCCGCCGGTAGTGGTTCCCGCCCGGCAGGATCTCCACGTCGTCCCGTCCGGTCAAAACGGTACGAACCACGAGCCCATCCATCGACCCCGTAACACCAGCGAGTTCGTGAAGCGCAGACCCAAAACCCGCCGCGTGGAAGATCCCATCTCCCTTGTCTCCGAACTGCTTGACAGCACGGTCAATCGCGAGTCGTACCATGTCGTTCGCCATGCGGCACCCTACCCGCTACAGCTCCCAGCGTCACGGCCGCATCGAGGTGGCTTCATGCACACACAGCAGGACACCCCTATCCGCCAGGAGAAGATCCACCTCCTCGTGGGCCGGTACGCGCACTTCTACGTCTCCCGGGCCCCCCTACCGAAACCCCTCACAGAGTCCGGGCTGGCTGAGGTAGCCGAGGCCGGTCTTCTGGCGCTTGATGCCTCCCACGCGGCGAACTCCCTGGAGTTACTGAACCTCCTGCATGCCCGCCTGAGCATCAATGAGGCTCAGACGTTCCTACACATGGTTGCGGCCTGTGCTCCCCTCCAGGCCAACTTGCCGGACTTTGTGCGGAACGGCCCCGACAGCATCTACGCGGTCGCGTGGGCCACGGCCTACTACATGCGACGGACCAAGCTGCGCGGGGTGATCGTCTTCGACCCCGAAAAATACAGCCCCCAGCACAGCCTTACGCTCGGGGTCCTCCAGATCCTTCATCGAGAGTCTGCGCGGCAGGTAACTGTCGTGCTGGGGCCTCACATGTTCGACATCGCGGAAGCCCACCCCGACCTCACGTTGATTCGTACTTCTGCTCCGTTCGGGTCTCTTCCGCCATCGCCAGCCGGCGAGCCAGCGACTGTGCCTCCTGGGGGCGCGCCTCCGGCAAGGGGTCCTGCGGGGGCCTAGAGCCCTGGAGCTTGGGGTCCCACGCTAGGGCCGCCGTCACGAGCTTCGGGTAGGGGAGGGCGCGCTGCGGGTGGATGCCGGTCGCGCTGGCGACCACCTGCGCGCGACGTAGGGCGAGCGACATGCCCTCGATCCTACCTCATCCGGTCGTACTTCCTTCGGTTCCGACGCGTGACCTTGATGATCGCCTCCTGAAGCGCGAGCGCCGGGTGGGGGGGCGTGCTCTGACCGGGGCTGTGGTGCGAGGGCAGGTGGTAGCGGCCCGCGCGACCGAGGACCGCACGCACGAAGGCGAACTCACCAGCCCGCTGGGTGATGTACCGCACCTGCGCGCGGCTGAGCTTCTTGCGCATGAGCAGGTCGGCGTGCCCGTACAGCGTCACAGACCCTCCCGCTCCCTGGCTCTCGCCTCCGACGTAGGTGAGGACCGGGGCCCCGTAGCGCTCCCGGAACTTCTCACCCCCTTCCGTGACGCGTGCCAGCACCTCGTCCATGCCAGCAGGTCGGCTGAGGTCCGCCCAGGTGCGGCGCGCATCCCGGACGTACTCTCTGATCCCTACGGTCTTGCCGTCCGAGGCGTACCAGCTCTTGGGGACACGTAGCTGGAGGATCGCGTCCCACACGTCCTGTCGGATCATCGCCTGCTTGACCGACAGGGTGTTGTCCCAGTAGTGGTGGATTTGGTGGAAGGTCGTCCCGACCTTCGGCCGCACCCGGATCTCCGCCTCGTTGTAGTCGTGGGGCCACAGGGCGGTCGCGTACTCGGTGAGTAGGGGGAGCACCTTCTCCAGGTGCTGGGCCGTCCCCTCCTGGCCAAGTCCAAACCCACCGAAGTACCGAATAGTCACCTCGCCGGGATTGAGACGGTCCACGATGTAACCGTTGGGTAAGTTCCAGTTCCCGTCGACGTTGAAGGCCACGGGCAGTCCAGCCTTCGTGATCGCCTCCTCGATTCTTCGTATCGTGGGGACGCCGGGTCCAGCTTCAGCGTCCCACGCTATCTTGTCCTCATGCGTGGGTTCCTTGCGCGTCCCCCGCCCGAAGCCGGCCCGCACCTCGACGCGCCCCTCCCACAGGGCACGGAGCAGGGCGTCAAAGTCCATGTCCCGTCGCACTGCCACGTCGTGACAGACGTTGGATCCCACGCCCTTCTCGACGACGTCCTGAGCGAGACCCTCCAGGATGACGTCGCGCAGCGGTCCCTCCTCGACCTCCTCGATGCTCCCGTAGTCATTGTAGCGGGCCCGCAGCGGGAATGTGCGGGCGACCCAGGTGCCGTCCACACTGTGAGTGCAGCGTCGCGCGCTGGGGTTCTTGGTGACGAGGAAGAACATCACCGGGTCGTCGGCTCGGATCGGCAGCCCAGACACGCAGCAGGAGAGGTCAAAGCATCCCATGTGGGGGGGTGATTCTGCGGACCGCATGCGGAGCTGAGAAGGTCAGCTCCGTACGGTTGTTGATCCTCGACTACACGGTATGAGCCGCAAACCCCAAGTCACCCCTGAGACTCCAAACCCTGAGGTTGCACGCATCCGGGAGCGCCTCCTCGACATCGAGTCCGAGATGGAGGCCGAGTCCGAGGCGCACAACGAGTCAGAGTCCACCGAGGAGTGGCCGACCGTCCAGTTCCAGCGCCTCGACAACGAGCTTCAGGCGCTGCGCAGGCGGCTCGCCAAGGTCGATCCCCCGCATCGTCGTGCCAAGGAGGCCGCATGAGGAACAAGCAGCAGGTAGAAGTATTCAGCCAGAGCTTCGACGAGCGCGGACGCGGCAACTTCGACGCCGGAGAGCGCCTCGCGAAGTGGGTGGAGGAGAACCCCCACATGCGGGTCGTCTCCATCGCTGGAGATGGCTACCAGATCATCGCGGTCGTCGAGCCCTGCGGGGCCGCTCCGTCGACCGACTCCATATGCCCGGCGTGCCCCCTAGCGTCCAGGCTGTAAGCTACCCCTTCGGGGGGCCGATCAGGTGGAAGGGCGACCCCATCCCCCAGGTGGCGAACGGGAGGCCCGTCAGCGGGTCGTTAGACCCCGCCGATATGATCGGGCCAAGCTCGTTCTTCTGCACCTGCGCCCCGAGGTAGACCGACTGCGCACCGGACACCGTGACGGCTCCGGCGCTCGTGACGAGCTCGGCGCTCACGGTGCCGCGCAGCGATATGGGCCCCGTCTTGGCGTCGAGCGTCACGACCCCCACCGCTGCCTCTCCGCGTAGCCCCGTCGAGTCCATGTCGATCTTTGTCTGGACCGCGCGCAGGTGGATGGCCCCAAGCTCCGTCTGGTAGGTCATGGACCCCACCTGGATGGTCGTGGTGTGGGACCCGAGCTTGAAGGTCTCCTCCCGGTCTCCCGTCTCGTAGGTGACCTTCTCGCACGTCTGGCCGGGTAGCGCGGGCTTGTAGGTCCGCGTGTGGAGCGGTCCCTTGTTGCCCCCATGAAGCTCCTCGCGTCGCGTCGAGTAGTAGGCGGCCCCGATCGAGCAGCTCGTCGATAGCCGCCCGCCCGCCTCGATGTTGACGTCCTGAGTCGCCGACGCTTGGACCGAGTCCCCGACGAGCTTCACCGTGACCGCCCGCACCTGCGCGGTGTCGGCCGCTCGCAGCAGCGCGTTCCCCGCAACGGCCTCCAGTCGGATCGACGGCCCGTCCTGCACCATGCCGGGTCCGCTCCCCTGAAGTACGACGGGGCCTCGATCGGACGCCAGCAGGACTCCCCGTGCACCGCGGTCTCGCATCGTTGCTCCGAGCTCCGCCTCGACCTGAAGGTCACCTCCGAAGCTCACCTGCCCGCGTCCAGCCGCCACGACGTCGAGGGCCGCGTCCTCGACAGTGCCGGCCAGCGACACGCGCGCGCGACCCCCGCGGTCGATCCCCACGAAGCACGGGGGCGCATCCTCGGTCGTGGGGTCCACCTCCAACAGGAAGGCCGCGAAGTCCTCTGGGCTCCCACCGGCCTCGACCCGCGGGTCCGGAACCCCCTGAGTTCTAGTGCGGGGACGAAGGGGCCGCCCGTAGCTGTCTGGAGCCCCCCATGGGTCATTTCCCACCGCGGTGCCCAGTGCCAGGCGCACGGTCGGCCGCTCCGGAGGGGCCTCTCCCTGGGGGGTGGGCAGGCGCTCTGCGTCGATTCCGTCCGTCACCTCCGTCGTGGGGATCTGCGGTCGGGCCTCGAACGCCGCCTCAATGCGCCACTCAGCGAAGTGCAGGTCCTCCGGACCCGGCTCGCCCGGGCGCGCGGGGACGAGCCTGTACCTCCGGCCCCCCGCCACGCGGGTAGCGGGGTCCGCTACCGCTTCCGCGCTCGCCTCCGACAGCTTCCCGTTCTCGTCTCCCCAACCGGCCCGCACCCACACCTGGTAGGGGTCCAGGTCGTCGGGCACGCGCTCCAGCGGCTGCCCCGTGGCCCCAGGTCCCCGGTCCAGCTCGACCGCCGGCACGAGCTCGTCCTCCGCGTGGCCGCGTCGGTCGGCCTCGGGCAGGTCGCGGGCCACCACACCGAACGGGGGCAGGAGGGCGTCCCTGCGCACCGGGCCGGCGTAGACACGCACGCCGGCCGCGGCCTCATGGATGGTGACGCCGCGCGCGACCACGGAGTCGTCGTCGCCGCGCGCGGTCACCTCGCTCCCTCCCTGCGCGACCGCGCGAACCCCCGACCCCACGAGGAGGTCAGCGCCCGCGGCGGAGCTCCCCGCGATGTCTCCCGGGTTCAACCCGAGGAACCGGTACCGCGCGGGGGCGTCCGGACCGAGCACGCCGCGCACGGTCTCGTCGTCGAGGTCCGCGTCGTCCGCGGAGAGCATCGAGGACCGCGCCCCGAGCAGCCCGAGGGGCACGCCAGGGACCACCCACCCCACGATGACGGGCGTCCGCGCGCGTGGGGCCAGCGACTCCTGCGGGATCCAGCCGACCACCGCATAGTCTCCCACCTCGGGGAGACCGCCGAGCAGGTGGCGGCGACCCGCCATCGGCATGGGGACCGCCACGGGCATCTTGGGCTGGTCGTCCGGCGCCCCCAGCACGACCCGCAGGGTCACCTGGAGCGTCGCGGGGTCGACCGCTAGCACTCGCGCGACCCCCAACCCCCACAGGTTGCCGGGGTCGCGCCTCCGGTTACGCTCCCGCAGCGTCGCAGGATCCCGCAGGATCTCGGCGCGCGACAGGGCCGTCATCTCTTCGGCCGGGAGCCGGCCACCGCTCGTAGCAGAACCTCTCATGCGGTAAGCATACCGGGTATGAGGGTTCCATTATTCAAGAGGAGATGAACCTCATATCTGCATGTGAACGGGTCGCAGCGTCAGCCTGTTTAGGAGCTGGCCTACCCCACCAGGTGGTAGCGGGGCAGGCGCTCGCGTACGAGACGCGCACCCTCGCGTACAAGGTCCGTTCGGATGTCGTCACGTGGCTTTCCCGCGAGGTAGGGGTCGTCGAGCGGGAGCCCTACCTCGACGAGCTGGACAGGAGGGTACTGACCAATCGCGTAGGGGTCGAGGATGTGGCGGTTCCGTCCCAGCCGGCGCAGCACGATCCACGAGTGCTCGTGGAGCGCGTGAGTGCGCTCGCTCCCGTAGAGGCCGTCCTCTACCTCTCCGGAGCCGAGGACCTCCTGCACGATGCGGGCGAGCTCGTGGCAGCGGATCCTCCCGTCTTCGGGAAGGACCTCGACGACGCGCTGGGCGAGGTCGTACGTGCGCATATCCTCTGCGCGAAACACGTAGCAAGCCGCGTAGCCCTTCATGACCCCGTCTACCCCACGGGTCCCCTGCGCGAGCTGTCAGGGTCGCCGAAGCCCGAGAACGCAGCCTCAAGCTGCCGAGCCGCCTGGTCAACCTGCGCGACTGTGCTCGACGACCCTGCGGGACGCACGCCTGGCCCGGCCCCACGCACGGCGTCCTGCCGCTGCCGCCACTGGGGTGCGACTTGGTCGGCGCGCTGCACGAGCGCCTCCGTCACGCTGCCTGGGTCACCGAGCAGGTCCTCGTCCACCACTTCGCCTGGCGGGGACACCTTGCACACGCAGCCCGTGTCGAGAGGACGTCCGGGGTCGAGCGCCATGTCCCCGAGCTCCGTCGGGGTGTTGCCCGCAGGCAACTTGTGGACGCCCTCCCGACCATTGGCGACCCAGTTGAGGAGGTCGACCTCCAGCTGGTCGGTGTCCTTCTTCTTCCGCAGGAGGCCGAGCTCTAGGAGGTCGTCGTCCTGGAGGTTCTCGCGGAGCGTCCGCGCGACCTTCTCAGATAGCTCGGCGCTGGGCTTGCGGTTGGTAACGACCTCGTCGAGTACCTGGTCCACCGTCGTCCGGCTGAGCAGCGACAGGGGGTCCTGCTTCCGCAGGTCAGACCACGCCCCACCCGCACCAGGCTGGACGCCTCGTCCGTATCGGTAGGCCCCGATAACCTGGTAGCCCCCCTCGTCGGATACAGGGAACACCGGTGCCTGTACCTGGACCTCCTTCCTCTTGGTTTCCTTGACCTCGCGCCGGTCCTGGGAGGTCACGGAGACGCGGAGGCGGCCCGCAAGGCTTCCCCAGAAGGTGTCGATCGCCTTTCGACTCACATCCGGGCCGTTGGCCCCTGTGACCGCGCGCTCCCATGCCGAGGCGTTCGCCTCCACCTGAAACCGCATCGAGTCGGCCAGGCTCGCGCACGCCGCCTCCACCCAATCAGGGGTTCCCAGGGGTCCAAGCGGAGCGTCTGTCCGCGCGGTCTGTCCCCTCGCGATGACCTCCGCGGGGAGCGTCGGAACCCCCGTACGGGGCAGGTCGAGAGCTACAGCCGCCCGCGCAGCCGCCTCCGCGATGGGGACCGCCACAGCCGCCTCCGCCCAGGGAGTCGCCATCACGTCCTTCAGGACAGATGAGGCGGATATGCCCGCGTCCCGCGCGGCCCCAAGGAACCGGCTCAGCGCATCGGAACGCACCTCTCGCAGGATGCCCGTTCGGTTCGTCCACCCCTCGCTCTCCCGCACGGGCAGGTCGTAACGGATGGAGACCGGAGCGAGACGCACCTCCTGCACGTGGTGCGACGGGATCACCTCTCCTCGCGGGGCTGTCGTCTTGCTCGTGAGCACCCGCACACCGCGCTGCGGGCGCACCTTCGCCACCTTGACGAGGTCGAGCCGCTCAGCGGTTTCCGCGGGCAGCAAGCCCCGCGTCGTCTCACCCACGTAGGCTGGGTCCACAGGCTCGGGCACCGTCTCGACGTCGGTCGTCCCCCCCGATTGCCGGAGCAGCACGATCGACGGAGGAGCCTGCTCGCTCGGGTCGGGGTGTGAGGCGGAGTAGTAGCGGTACCGCCCCGGCACCTCGTCCGACAGGAAGGCCGCCTTGCGGTCCCCGAGGATGCGCAGCAGGTCCGCAGTGCGCCGGGCCTTCTCGTCCTCAGGACCCGTGGGGGCAGAGCCTGGACCTCCCAGCCGTTCTAGCACCCGCACAAGGATGCCCGCCTCGGCCGCCTCTTGGGAGGAAAGGCTCGCGGACGAGTCTAGCCCCCGGAGCTGCTCGCGGAGCTTGGCAGCCTCGTCGCGCTTCTTCTGCGCCGCCTTCCCGCCGGTGGGGTCCGAACCTGCTGACTCGGCCTCCCGCAGCTTGGCCTCCAGCTTGGCGCGCTCCTTCTGCGTCGCCTTCCTGGACCGCGCGATCACCGACGCGGACTTGAGCACGTCCACTCCACCGGGCCCGGCCCCACTGCCCGCCGCCAGACGGACGGGCCTAGACCCTCCCCGATCATCTGGGATGTCCGCCTCGTAGGTCCCGTTACCCAACCGGCGGATGATGCGCTGGTCCGCCGCCGTCTCCAGCAGCGCGCGCAGGACCGCCGGGTTGTCGATGTTGTCGAAGCCCACGCCGGCTCGCAGGTACACGGGGTCGAGACGCGTGGGGTCGAGCGCGAGGATGACGTTCGGGAACCCGACCTCACGGAGCGCCCCGTCATCGGTGCGTGCGACCACCGACCGGGGGGGATTCGACGGGTTCCCCAGGGTCACCGCCTGGATCCCGCGCGCCTCTCCTCCAACTACGCCCGGAGGCCGAAAGGGCTCGCGACGCGCGACCATCTGGAGGGTCGTCTGGGCGTTGCCCCCCTGCGAGTAGCTGTGCGTGATGCCCGTCACGTAGTAGAAGCAGTCGCGCGACCGCACGTAGACCGGGTAGCCTGGCCGCAGCTCTGGGCGCAGCGGGATCGTGACGGTGGCCGTCGAGGTGAGGGCGTTCGACTCATCGACCTTGGACGCCGCCAGGTAGAAGGCGGTCGTCGGGTTGGTGACGGAGGCCGACTCGATCTCCAGGGGCCTCCACCCGAACTGAGCGACGAGGCGGTAGTCGACGTACTGCCCCTCGATCCCCCAGACGCCCTCGGTCCCCGTCCCGGAGAGGTTCTCGAACCGAGAGCCTCGAACTCGCGCGTACGTGACCGGGGGCTCCTTCTCGTCGGCGTTCCACGACAGGATCTCGTGGGGCTCGATGCGGTAGGCCCGCAGCGGGCTCGTGTCCATGTTGTACATCTTCGGCTTGAAGACGAAGTCACCGTCGACGTCCTGGAAGAACTCAAAGCCCGTCACCTCGCAGACCTTCTGCGCGACGTCCATCTTGGTCTCGTAGGCCGACTCGAAGTACTGGAACTGCCCCCACTCGCCGAGGTTGGAGACGAACGCCTGCATCTCGGCGAGGTTGAACTCCAGGGGAGCGCCCTTGGAGGAGGTCCGCAGCGTGTCGCTGTCGGGGCGCAGCAGGTTCAGGGTGTATGCCTGGTCGAGGATCCCCGTCCCCTTGTTGCCCCGAAGCAGTGGAGAGGGGTTCTTCTCGCGCTGCGCGCGCAGCAGGTCGTCGGTGGGGGTGCGGGCGAGGAACGCCGACTGGAGTGCAGTGAGGAGCTGCCCAGTCGCCGCGTGCATGCGGAGCTTGACCTCCTTGGAGGAGAAGCGCGCCGTCCAGTAGTCGCGCAGGAACTTGTACGTCTGTCCCCCGTCCGTCCGTGCGTCGCGGTTGGTCTTCTGGGTGAGCGCCCACTCGACGCCGGCCGCCGCGCCCACCTCGTCGTAGTGCAGCTCGTAGAGGATCTGGTACGGGTGCCTCCCCACCAGGTTGTGCCCGAGGTCAGAGGTCTTGAGTCCCGACCCGCTCGGGCGCACCCCGAACACGGACGCGTTGGAGCTCACCACCTGGTACTGCCAAAAATGCAGCAGGCTTGCGCACTGGACCGAGAGGGTCACCGCGCCCTCACTCCGCCCCTCTCCGATGTTGGTCACGACGCCTCGAAAGACCGGATAGTACGGGTAGGCCGCGAGGTCCTCCGTACCGGCCCGACCCCCCTCCCGGGACAGGGTCACGTCATCGCGAGGTGGTTCGACTCGCGCGGGTGATGGGGGGTTGTCGGGCGGTCGCTTGGGCGGGAGGGTCACCGTACTGCCCTGCTGGGCGGCCTGGACCGCTCGGTCGTATGCCTCGTCAGGGTCGTAGCCGCGCGAGCGAATCGCCCCGTAGAGCACCTCGAACGACCCGTCCGCCTTGTTGCCCGACAGTTGGGCGTGCGAGATGATGCCTGGCTGGTTCGCCTGGTCCGACGAGATGCTCGTCATGCGGAACGAGTCACCCCGCTCCGCTGGGAATGAGACGGGCACGTTGTTGCGTCGCGCGATGTCCTGCGTGAGCCTCCACGTCGACTCCGTCTGCTCACGAGGGGGCACCGCATAGCTCCCCTTGTCCATCCAGGGCGCGCGGATGACCTGCTGGCCGGGACGCGCGTCCCGGCCGTAGTCGGGATTGGACACCTCGATCCCCACCGAGCGGGCATTGTGCGCGCCCGCGTGGGACGCCACGCGACTCTCCGGCACGAGTCGCGCGACCGACCCGTCCGCGTCGACCGTGTAGTGGGCGGACAGGTGCCGGTGCCCCAGGGCCGCTTCGGTCTCCGCCGAGCTCCTCGTGTCGGACTCGTGAACCACCACCTGGGTGATCGCCTGGTTGCGCGGCCGGCTGCCTAGCTTGCTCTTCTTCGTCTTGTCCTCGACCTCCACGGTGGAGGGCGCGTCCGGCGCGGGCGTGAGCGCGGAGGCTTGCGCGGCGGCCACCGTGCGCTCTGGAGGATCGAGGTCTGGGAAGAGCCCGGTGGCGGGGAAGTAGCCCCGCATGAAGACCTCCACCTCAGCCCCCACGGGTATGACCCGTGATGCCTGGTACCAGGCGAGCGTCGCGGGGAGCGACAGCGTGAAGGTCGCGCTGGTCCCGCCAGGCTCGGTCCCAGCCTCCACGGTCGTCTCGATCACGTAGCGGTTCACGTCGATCCGAGACCCGCAACGGGCGCACGACAGGAGCGACCACCCACCGTTGATCCGCACCACGGTGTCCGGGGCCACGTCAACGGTGGGGTATCCCCCTTCCTTCCAGGTCCCCGCGTACGGTCGGTTCGATGTTGCGCTCATCGGCGTACCATACCGCGGGGTAACGTGATTCCTGGCGGGGAGTCAGCTCTGAGACCCAACACGCCCCGTAGGTCCGCACATGTTCGTCCACGTAGAGAATCCTCACCTAGGTGAGGGCTTCCTGAAGATGGCGGGGCGCAAGCTGCTGTTCGAGGAGGCTGAGACCGACCGCACCGTCGAGATCGCCGACCTGGACCGCGGAGGCAGGCTGCTTCGTCGTCAGCCCCCGCTTACCTTCCTCATGGACACCTTCGACCGCCTGCAAGACGACGAGGACGTGCCTACCAGCCCGGACCACGTCTTGCTCGTTACGGGAGACCGCGAGGTGCTCCGATTTCGACTGCTCGGAGTCCCCGATGAGCAGTGGCGCACCCTCCTGCTTTTCATGCAGGAGGCCGGCGCAGCAACCCCACAGCAAGACAGCTCCTAACCTTCCCCGTGTCCTGTGCGTACCCTGCACCCTCTGGAGACCGAATGCCCGCGACCCCATTTTCCAAGCCCACCACGAAGGCGGAGAAGCACACTAGGACTACTCTTGACACCTTGGAGCTAACTCCCGACGTCGTCAACGCGTGGATCCTGCCTCCCTTCCAGCGTGAGCTACGCGTCAACTCGCGCGTCGAGGAGCTCGCGGTTCAGATCAAGGCGCACGACGGAGTCATCTCGGGGGTTCTGACCCTGGGTGTCCTCGACAAGAAGACCTACCTCCTCGACGGGCAGCACCGCAGGCAGGCGTTCCTGCTGTCCGAGTGCCCTGTTGGTTACTCGGACGTTCGGATCTGCCACTTCGAGACGCTGGCGGAGATGGGGCAGGAGTATGTGCGCCTCAACTCCTCCCTGGTCCGCATGAAGCCCGACGACATCCTGCGGGGCCTGGAGCAGACCTCGGAGGCGCTCAAGCACATAAGGCAACGCTGCCCGTTCATCGGGTACGACCACATCCGGTACAGCGACAAGGCCCCAATCCTCTCGATGTCGATGGCGATCCGGGCGTGGCGCGGCGCGGCGGGTGAGATGCCGTCGTCTAGCGCGTGTGGGGTGTCCGCTACGGACCTGGTGGACCTGTTCGGGATGGACGACGCTCGGCCGATGGCCGACTTCATGCTCATCGCCCTCGGAGCCTGGGGGCGCGACGAGAGCTACGCGAAGTTGTGGAACACCCTCAACCTCTCGCTCTGCATGTGGCTGTACCGCAAGCTCGTTCTCACGCAGTACAGCCACAAGGTCGGCAAGATGGCCCCCGAGACCTTCTCCCGATGCCTCATGGCCCTCAGCGCGAACAGCAACTACCTCGACTGGCTCACCGGCCGGCGGCTCACCGAGCGCGACCGAAGCCCCGCGTACGCACGCATCCGGTCCGTCTTCATCGATCGCATCCAGGAGGACACGGGCAAGAAGGTCTTCATGCCCGCCCCCGCGTGGTTCACCGCCAAGTAGTCAGCTCCAGTCGTACGAAATACATCGACTCGTACGCATGTACACCACCCCCGGCACCAATCATCGCAGCGTTCGCCCCGTCATGATGGACCTGGATGGAACCTCCGTCCCAGCCCACCTAGTCGATCCCAAGACGGAGGAGTTCAAGCTGTGGCGTCAGGCCGTGAGCCACCTCGTTCGACGCTCGTTCGGGGTGTCGCTTGACGACCTGCCCGACCTGATGACGCGCGACTCGTTCGACCAGGGGATCTCGCCGGAGAGCTTCTTCGAGGACGATGTGGTCTCCATGCTGCGCGAGGAGTATGGAAACGATGTGGTGGACGCTGCACTCAGGACAACGTCACGCTGATGTTCCCTGAGAAACCTGCGGAGTTACCAAAGTCCACACGCATAGCCAACACCGCACCCGCTGGGATCGCGATCGGCGCGAACACGCTTACCCCAGAGTGGCTGCCTGCCAGAATCGACGCGACAGGTCCCAGGGGCATCCAGGTGAATCCTCCGTCGAGGCTCATGAACGGGCCGGCAGACATAAACTCGATCCCGGCGAGGTTGCGCGACAGGATCGTACGGATCGTGGTGATGGTACGTGCGTTGTTGACGATGATCCCCACTACGAGCGAGTCTGGAGAATTGATTTGACGGATTGACGGGGAGAGGCCGAGGCAGAAGGTTACCGACGAAGGTACCGGTATGCTGATCTGGCTACCGAAGTAGATCTCCTGCGGAATTGCCGGCCCCGTGGCTCCTGTTGGTCCTACATCTCCCGTGGCTCCCGTGGCTCCGATATCCCCCGTCGGTCCAGTGGGACCCGTGGGTCCCACATCTCCGGTGGCTCCGGTGGCCCCCGTCGCCCCGGTGGCCCCCGTCGCTCCGGTGACGCTGGCCCCGGTCGGCCCAGTCGGCCCCGTCGGTCCGATATCCCCTGTGGCCCCTGTGGCCCCTGTGGCCCCCGTTGGCCCGACCGGCCCCGTTGGTCCCGTGGCCCCCGTTGGTCCCGTTGGCCCGAGGTCCCCGGTCGCTCCGGTGACGCTAGCCCCAGTGGCTCCGGTGGCCCCCGTTGGTCCGGTCGCCCCGGTCGGTCCAGTCGCCCCTGTAGGACCGCCAGGAGGTCCAGGAGGTCCAGGAGGTCCAGGAAGTCCACGTGGTCCGCTGCACGACATGACGTCGATTACAGCGCATACCGCGTGATGCTTCCCTACATGGTTTGGAGCGGGATCTAACGGGGATCTGAGCGGGTAGACCTACTCCGTATGAAACTCATCTCTCTCATCCAGCCCTGGGCGACCCTGGTAGCCGAAGGGTACAAGCGCTTCGAGACCCGCGGCTGGTACACCGACTATCGGGGGCCGCTCGCCATCCACGCGACCAAGGGCCATCCTGACCGAGGCGCGCTCGCCTACCTGTCCGCGAAGTATCCGGAGGTGTTTCGCGCCCTTCAAACGCTTGACGAACACGGCAAGATCCTAGCGGTGGCCCAGCTTGAAGGCTGCGTCTCCATGTACGCGAAGGGCCACCAATCTCCCGACGGTACACCCCTCACCTTGGAGAACACGATGCTGGCGGGACCCATAGGACCCGTCCTGCATCCCGAGCGTGAGATCGATTTTGGCGACTGGCGCGTTGGGCGCTACGCCCTCGACCTACAGAACGTGCGACGCGTGGTGCCGTTCGTGATCCCTAGAGGATCACAGGGTAAGCCCATCTCGCTCAACCCTGCCGTCGAGACCTCCCTCGTGTACCTCTAGCGTGACTCGCGATCACGGATCGTCTCGTCGAGGATCTCAGTCGTGAGGCGCGTGAGTTCCCGGTGCGCGTAGGGACTGCCACACTGGTAACCGTTGTAGCTGGGCATGAGGACCTGGTTGCAGGCCGCCATGTTGCTGACGAACGTCCACCACGCGACGAGCTCGTCCCGCAGGCCCCCCGTTGAGACCTCGGGCCAGAAGCGGTCGAGGAATCCAGGATCAAGCCCGTAGGCGAACAGGTTTCCTCCACCTGGTGACGCGAGGTAGCCCTTGTCTCCCTTCATGTACGACTCCGAGCGCGCGAAGATCTCCCGAAGGCTCGCCACCTGCTCCAGGTGCTCGTCATGCTCGACCGCATACGTGGGGGTCGCGCGCAGGAGCTTGACGACCTGCCAGGGGAACCGGGAGGGACCGCCCCCGTGTGTGACGGTCATGCGGGCGACGTCGCGCGGACTGTAGCAGCTGGTCCCATTGCGCGTACGCATCCCGGGCCACTCCAGGCAGCACCAGCGGCCGTCCGACCACAGGGTGAGGCGCGGGAAGAGCGGGTGGACCCACCGGATTTTGTAGCGGTCCCGCCTGAGGTCCTGGCCCTGCTGCTCGAATCCCATCATCGTGAGGACGCGCGGGTACAGGGCCGCGTCACTCAGCCACAGGGAGCGGCCGTCACGACCCCACTCATCGAGGAACCGCGTCGACATCTCGTCCCAGACGCGCCGGTGCACGAAGCAGCCCCCTACGCGCTCATTGACCTGCACGTAACCCCCGCTCGATCGGAACACGAAGCCCGGAGCCGTCTGGGAGTCCCCGCAGGCGTCCAGGAACTCCTGTGGGGACTTGCCGAACGCTCGGGCGACCGCCCGGGCCGTGGGGGTGTCCTCCACGTTCTCTAGTCGGCCGTAGTCGGTCATCTGCCCGAACAGCGGGGGGCAGAGCGCGACGAAGAACGTGTACGGACCCTCGTTTGACACGATGGACGTATTCCCGCTGACGTCGATCGGTTCGCCCTTGTTGAAGAGGCCACGAACGAGCGGGATGAAGACGGCGGGCCCGCCTCCCATGGAGACGTGGGAAAGCGCGCAGGCGGTGTTGAATGAGCCCATGGAGGCTGCTGGGGCTGCGTGTCACCCGCGGAGCTGTCAGGTCGAGTTCGGGGCGGCGAACATCCCGCAGGATGCCGCAACGTCATAACCCACCCGCTGGATGACCTGCACCTTTCCCTTGAAGCGTCGCTGGATGATCCCGAGACGATGCTCGATCGTCTCCTCGTCGCTCTCCCTCCCCTGGTCTGGGGAGGCGGGGTTGTAGCGTACGAGGTTGAAGTCGCAGAGAAGGTGCGCTCGATCGATCGCCTCACACACCGCCTCGATCTGCTCGACCGAGTCGTTCTCCCCGGCGATGAGCGGGAAGTGAACCTTCACGAACTTCTTCGAGAACTCCTGGTACTCACGCAGCAGGCGCAGCGCCTCGGCGAGGCGCATCGCGCCCGGTAACCACCGACTCCGCCACGCCTCGTCGGCGCTGTAGAGCGAGTAGTAGATCGTCGGGTGGACGAGTCGGAACACCTCGGGGAGCGCGCGGTGCAGCGTCGCCGGCATGATGGTGGAGACGTTGAACTTCACCCCGAGGCCGTCGTCGCGCGCCATCTCGCCGAGCTTGACGAGCAGGGAGTCGGCCGAGTCGAGCAGCACGCGGTTCGCCAGGGGTTCCCCCCGCGCCATGAAGCTGTAGTGGACGTAGCGGGCGGGCCGCCTCTGCTTCCGGTAGTGGCGGAACACCTGGACGGCCTGCCCCACGAAGTCGTTGTGGGTCGAGTCGGCAAACGAGGTCTGCCCTGTGACGGTGAGGTGGCAGAAGGTGCATCCCCGGTTGCATCCCGTCTGGGATGATAGGTAGCAGACGAAGTAGTCCTCGCACTTACGCACGAAGCGGGACTCGAGGAAGCCGACGAGCGCCTCCTCGACGAAGTTGACGGAGGCGTCCTCGGTCGACCGGAGGACGCGGAGCGGAGATTCATGGGCCATGGGGACTTCTACCCTCGAATGAAGGGGCGCGGGAAGAGCGGTCCTTGCGGTTGGCTCTGTGCGGGGTTCGGCTCGGAGGGAAGCACGACGGTGTTAGTCGACGGGAGACGCGTCGTGGGCAGCGGGGCCAGGGTGGCTACCTGCTCGTCGAGCACCATGTCGGCGACCATCTGGAGCTCGATCCGGACGCCGCCAAGCTGGGTCCGCTCGTCCTCGGCCCAGGACAGCTGCTCGAGGTGCCCTGAGTACGTCCATCCGTCATAGCGCACGGTGGTGCGACCCACCGCGATGGGAGCCACCACCTCACCGTAGGGGTCGTAGACGCTCCCGCCACTCTGGTAGAGCGCCAGCAGGGCCTCCAGTTGCTGCCAGGCCGCTGAGTCCGCGCGGCTCGCCCGCTGGATCCCGCGACCTGGCGATAGGAACGCTCCGCACTGGACGGAGATGGCCAGGTTCTCCGCCTCCTCCCCCCAGGGTTGGTAGACGTAGCCGTAGCGGCTCCGGTCCTGGAGCTGCTGGACCTTCGTGCGCGTCACCGAGAACGACGTGGGGTTGATGTACAGGACGATCGGTGGGGTCGAGGCGACGATGTCCACCTGCTCTCGCACCGACCGGGCCACCTGGCGGTCCCCCACCTGCGGGGACGTAGGGTCCAGCTCGCGCCCTCCTCCGGTGGCCGACCCCGTGAACGCCTCCCCCGTCCGCAGGCCGGCAGATCTCCCCCGAGACCCCTTGGCGGCCGGCGTCACTCCGCTCACCGCTCCCGCGTAGTTCGAGGGTACGGCCTTCTTGTCCTTGGGGGTCAGCGCAGGAGGCGGGTCGACCCGCAAGAGGAACGGAGCCCACCCGCGCAGGTTCGCGTCACCGCTCGGGAGCAGCGGGGGTCCCTCACGCTCCGTCACCTGGTAGGCAGGGGAGGTGGGTAGGCGGTAGTAGTACGTCGCGGGTGCGACCTGCGTCGTCGGGGGGTCGTCCGCGCGGGCCATGCCTACTCGTCCCCGACGATCTGGAGGTCCTCCGCGATCACCTTCTCGACCGCTGCACCCACCTCATCCGCGAGCGCCGTGAGGCCGTTTCGTCGCAGGTGCATGGGAGCGTAACGGAGGAGCTCGTGGCCGTTCCTGAGGCGAGAGGGGTTCCACGCCCGCCTCCCCTCGTCGCGCACCTGCATCCCGCTCTCCAGCGCGTGCGCGGCGGCCCGCGTGACCTGCGCTACCTCCTCGAGGTGGCGCATCGCGGGCTTGAACTCCCGGCGAACATCCACTGGGAGTTTCTTGTACGGGCTCTCGTAAGGGACATCAGGGACCCGGCCCGCAGCGAGTCGTCGTGCGATCGCCCTGTCCGTTGGGTTTAGCTGCATGACTAGGACCCCATGATAGGGAGATCCCAGCGCGGCGACAAACCTTCCGCCTCGCCGCTGGCTGCGATGTTTCAGCATCGACTCGCTTGAGGCCGCTGAGCCGCCCGATGATCTCGTTGTGACTGCTCGGAGATGTTGCCCCACAGCCTTGGAACTGTCCGGACCCAGCGGTTCGCACGAGACCTGCCACAAAACGGCTGAGAGATTAGGCACCCAGACAAACTAGGGTCGCGGGGGCACGAAGGGCGGGAGCTGAACAGGAGGTAGTGGTGTGAACCCGCGCCGTGCCACCTCGGACACCGCGCGCATGACTGCTGCGGGATCACATGCGTAGAGGTCGGCTCCGCTGAACGGGTTGAGCTCCAGCAGGTAGTAGCGGCCGTCCACCTCACATACGTCGAGCACGTAGACGTCCTCGGGGGGTTCAAGCGCGCTGGCGACCACCTGCGCGAAGTCCCACGCGGGACCGGCCTCCACCCTGCGGACCGCGGCGCGACCGAGCGCGGTGTACTCGCTCCCAGCGACGACCCGCCTGTCGACCACCACGAAGCGCCACTCAGCCGTGATCGTCCGCGGCTCCGAGACGACCACCAGGAGGTCGCGCGCGTCGTAGTAGAGCCCGTAGTCGATGGCCTCCCACGACACCTGGTCGCGCGTGAGGAGTCGCCCGGAGAACGGCTTGAGCGGGCTGTCGGGACGCACGAAGAAGTGCTGGAGGTGCTGGTCTAGTGCCTCCGCGACGAACTGCTGGGCGGTCAGAGCGCGCCACTTGGCTCCGCAGAGGAGCCATCGTTCCGCGCGGGGGTAGTAGCTCGTGCAGCAGAACGCCTGGGCGTCGCAGTACGCGCCCGGCCGCCAGGCCAGGTTCTCACGCACCCAGAGGGCGTTCCCCAGGCTGCCGCGGAACACGAACGGGCTCGCCACGTTCATCCCCGCTGGCTGGATGGGGCTGGGCGGGTCCTTCCACTCATCCTTCCATCCGACGACGTGATGCCCCGCCCGAATGGCCTCAGCCTCAAGCGCAGCCACTCCGTCGGCGGGAAACACCTCCGCCTCGATCACCCAGGTAACCTTGACCTCGCTCATCCAAGCTGCTTCTCGATGTCGGCGATCGTCTGCTGGGCCTTGCGCTCCGGGCTCAGGATCTTGTGTAGGGCCTCCTCCATCGCGGCGAGCTTGTCGCGCTCTGCCTTGAGGGCGCACCGCCTGATGAGGATCTGGATGTCGTGTACCCAGTCGGTCGCGGAGAACCCGTTCCACAGGAACGGGGGGACCTTGTCCTCGCTGATAAGGCTGGCCGCCGCCTCGTGGTAGTCGCGGGCCTGCGCCTGCACGTGGGCGGCCATCTTGATGAGGGTCGCCACGCTGCTCACCGTGTGGAGGTTGTGCGTACGGTTGTCCCCCTCGGCGAACGAGAACGTGAGGTTCGTCTTGTAGGACGGACGCTCAAGCTCGGCGATCGCGTCCTTCTGCTGCTGGATGCGCTGGAGGAGGGCCTCGATCTTGTCGTCGGTGTTTGACTGGGTGCTCGACATGGGGCTCAGTCCTTTCTCATGTGCCAGGGGACCACAGGAATCTCGACCCCGCACTCCAGGCGCGCGTACAGCACCTCATCGGTGGGCTCGCGCCACTCGATTCCTTCGGCCCGTTTCTGCCAGTGCTCCCGGGGGCAATCGGGAGCAAACGCATACCCGTTTACGTGGGGTTGGATGACCAGTGTGCCGGCCCGCAGCGAGACCTTGTTCTCGATGTGGGTGTACTGTCCTTTACCCCCACGAGAGTACGTCTCCGCGAGGGCAAAGGTCCCAGGTTCGATCTCGTACGCCCATTTATCGTATCCGTGGGGTGTTTGCCTGTCGTTTGACGGGCGTAGCACCAGCTTCTCGACTCGGCTGCCACGGAAGGTTCGCGTGTGGAGGTCGACGAGGTGCGCGAAGTTGTCCGGGGTCGTCGTCGAGGACACGCGGGCGATCCCCTTGGGCTCGTTGAGGTAGACGAGGACCCACTTGTCGCCGGCCTGCTTCGCGAAGATGTACTTCTTCCGCACCCCCTTGTCCTTCCGGGGTTTGGGGGGCTTCTTGCCCTGCGTCTCGTCCGGACACAACGCTCGCGGGGGGCCCTCGCTGACCGCGTAGTAGTAATCAAACCGCCCGAGGTACACCCAATGCTCTTGGCGCTTCGTCTCGTAGGTGTGCCCGGCGACGAGGTCCTTCGCCGTGACCTCCAGGCCCTGTAGAGCCGTGAATCCGGTGGACTGCTCGTAGTCGACGGACTTGACGGGCAACAGCACGAGCTGCTGATTGTCCCAGGCGTAGACGAACTTGCCTTCCAGGCCCTTACCTGGGTGGCATGTCCCCTCGCGCAGGATGAGGAACAGGTTCGGGATGGTGATCTCCACCTCGAACCCCCGCGGGTCGTAGACGCGCGCGAAGGGGTTCCGCACGTGCCAGCCGTACGAGTGTCGGGACCCCCCGCCGTCCCTGTTGAGGACGAACCCCTCGGTGGGGAGGTTGTCGTAGTCGACTGGGTCGATAGGAGGGGTGCTTCGGGCGCACCACCGGGACCAGGCCGTGGCCTTCCGCAGGACCCCCTGGGCGTCGAAGTAGATGACGAACCCGAGACGTCCTGAGTAGGTGTCGGACCGCGCCTGGAACCCCACGCGCAGCTTGGAGGGAATGAGGAGTTGGGCTGTGCTCATGGAAGGGGAGATGAGGTTTTCGTGTTCTGTCGAGCTGAACTACAGGCTCCGGAAGCGGTCGCGGAGCTCGCGTTCGGCCTCAGCGAAGACGGGCGTCCCCACGAGTTCTGGATGCCACGCCAGTCCCTGCTTGACGAGGTCGTAGGTCCCCTGAATGCTCGCAGAGGTCGTCCGGCCCGCACCCGGGATTGACGACCGACCCAGCAGCAGCAGCGTGTCGCTCACCAGGAGCGCCGCGCGCACGTCGTGCGTGACGAGGATCACCGTGTTCCAGTCGTGCTGGTTCGCCACCGCGACGATCGCCCCGATGACGTCCTCCAGCACGGCCGGATCAAGACCCGAGAAGGGCTCGTCGAGCAGCAGGAGCCGGCGCGGCCTGACGACCTGCTGCGCGATGGCGGCCCGCTGGCGCTGCCCTCCCGACACGTCGGCTGGGTAGAGGTGTCCGCACTCCTCCAGCCGGAACTGACGAAGCAAGTAGAGGGCGCAGTCCCTCGCCTCCCGGCGAGACATCCCGCTCATGCGCCCCACGACCTCCAGGTTGTCCTGTATGGTTCGGTGTATGAGCAGGGGGTAGTGCTGGAACACCAGTCCCACGTCGTCGGTCAATCGGCTTCCCGTGAGGTCTATCACCGCACCCGACTCCGGCGCGTCTAGGCCAGCGATGATCCGCAGGAGGGTCGTCTTGCCTACGCCCGACGGTCCAAGGATCCCCACGACCTGCCCCGTCGTCCGTCCCTCCCGCGTGCGGTCCACGATCGTGAAGTTCACGTTGTCCAGGATGAGCCGGTCACCACGACGCTGGCACACCCTGTCGACCTTGAGGATGGTGTCGGTCACGGGGCACTCTTCTTGGTCCCAACGTACTCCACCAGCACCTGTCGTAGACGAGGCAGGAGACCGCCGCATGTCGCGCCCTCCACGATGTCGCCCGCGACGTACAGGGGGGCCTTGTTCCAGTTGATCTGCGCCACCTGACCGCCCGCCTTCTTGTAGAGCGAGGCCAGCCGGTCGCACCACTGGGCGACCGGCCCCTCCTCCGTCGCCGTCACGAGTTGATCTTGGAGCTCCCAGTCAAAGCTAGCCATTACGCCCTCACGCTGTTGATCAGGTTGTCCATGAGGACGTGTCGGGTCCGTCGCGCGGGGCGGAGCTGTCTACGGTTCCATCGTGATTCGTAGTCGGAATCCGAACGCATGAGCGATGTGGGTCGCGTGCTCAACCGTCAAGCGGTTCGCGTCCTTGAGCAGCGCGCTGCATTGACGCTCGGTCCAGCCAAGGCACTTCGCGAGCACGCGCGCGTGGGCCTCCTTGGGCACTCCCTGGGCCAACAAGAGGCGTCTCACCTGCGCGAGGAACCCCTGCGCCGCAAGCTGCACTTGCACGGAGCGGCGGAACTCCGGGTCCTGCATGAGGGCCTCGAGCTCGACCCCTTGCGGGGCGGTTCGGCTCATTTTGCCCTCGTGATCGCCACGTAGGGGCACAGGATGTCGATGAGCAGGCGCATGAGGTAGTCGATGAGGATTCCCACGAGAGTGACCACCAGCACGACCGCGAACACCTCGGGGAGCAGGAAGTGCTTCTCCTGGTTGAGCGCGAGCGCGCCGATCCCACCCTCTGCGCGCGAGATCCCCTCGACGGCGGTGATCATGGCCCATCCCATTGCGACGTTCTGACGGAGCGCGTCGAGCATGTCGTGCAGCGTACCCCGCACGACGACCTCCCAGACGAGACGCAGCCGCGACCCTCCGAGGGTGCGGGCGTAGTCGTAGGTCGACGCCGGGATCGCGTCGACCACCTGGGCAGTGGCCGCGACGAGGAACGTGCTCATCCCGAAGGTTAGGAGCGCGACCTTGAGGGGATGACCGCCTCCGAACGCCACCGTGAAGGGCACCGACATCCCGAGGATGCCCGCGAACCGTAGGCCGGCGACCGCATGGACGAGGGGTCGAAACGCCGGCACCACGCTCAGGTAGGCCAGGCCGAGCGACAGCACGACCGTGATGAGGGTCGCGTGACCGATGAGCCGCATCGTAGCGAATAGCTCCGGCCCCAGGCCCCCGTGCCACCACAGGCCGGCGAGCGCCTGAAGGACACCGGCCGGTGATGGAAGGACAGACGGAGTGTCGCGCGTCCACAGGACCAGCGCGAGCGCGCCCCAGGCGACCGCCCACAGCGCGACGCTGTAGGGCGCGGCGGGCCTGAGCAGGGAGGTCACGCGTGGGGTCGCCATAGCTAGTTGACCGCCCCGACGACCACCTCGACGCGTCGGTTCTGCGCGCGGCCCTCAGCGGTCGAGTTGTCGGCGACAGGTTGGTCGGACCCGTGTGCGAAGACGCGCACGGCAGCTAGGGTGAGGACGCCGTTCGACTTCCCGATGAGGTACTGCTGGACCGCCGCCGCACGCTCGCGGGACAAGATCATGTTGCGTGCTGGGCTGCCCGCCGAGTCCGTGTGTCCATGGACCTCCATGATGGTTCCGGTGGCGATCATCGCCTGGGTGCGAAGCTGATCCAGCGTCGCGTAGGTCGCCGGGTCGAAGGTCGCCTTCCCCGACTGAAACTGGATCGCCCAGGAGCGCCGACCAACCTGCCGCGTCATGGGGGTCGCGGCCGAGAAGGTGGGAGCGTCAGGGGTACCCGCCTGGTTCAAGAGCTTGAGCTTCGATCCCGCCTGATCCATGTAGCGCAGGTCGACCGCCTGGGAGTACGGGGGGACCGTCGGGAGCGTGGCGGGGTCCATCTTGTGGAAGATGTTCCCGAAGTTCTGGTAGACGGCCTCGAAGACGCCATTGGTCATGACGCCGTTCGCCACGGCCCACGAGGCGACCGACGACCCTCCGAGTTCGACCTGCTGTCCGGTCTTGTCCGTCTCGGCGTGCCGCGTGAAGTAGCGCTTCCAGTAGGTGCCATCCTTCTCGTTGTAGACGAGCGCCGAGAAGCCTGCCGCCGCGTGGAGCGCGGTATCGCTGCGCATGACGGCCTCGTTGCCCTGAAACGCCGCGACGAGCATCCCCGTCACGAGGTCCATGTTGGCCTCGGCCCAGGGGCCGTAGAGGATGAGCGTGGTTGGCATCTGGCGGGGGAAGTCCCGCGTCGAGATCCACGGAACGAGGCCACCTCGCTGCTCGGCGATGTTCGCGTCGCCCGGCGTCCAGGTGGCGACACCATCGACGCAGTGCTGTGCGACCTCGCCGGTCTTCGCGTCGGGCAGCTTCTCGCAGTGGGAGGCGATGTACGCCTCCGCGGCCTTGAGGTAGTCGGCGACCGCGTAGATGTTGATGGCGTTCGGGTCGAACACCTTGTAGTTCGGGTTCACCGGCAGGTTGTTGATCGCGGCCCCCTGCACGAGGAGGTTGTAGTCCCCGTCACCGGGCACGACCGCGATGTAGCTGCCGCGCAACTTCTGCGGGTCCTTCTGAGCCTCGGGGCGGACCATCACCACGTCTTCCCCGGCACTGAACCCGAGGACCGCGACGGCCTTGGCCTCGCAGCGCGGACAGACGGTGCGAAGCTGGGTGTTCAGGTTGTTGTAGTGGAGCGCCAGCGAGTCGCCCATCACGACCATGCCCGCGCAGCCTGCGGGCTGCCGCTCTCCCTTCTGGAAGGCCGTGGCGAAGGTGCTGATCGCCGCGAACGCCTTCGCTGTGTCGTCCTCGCGCACCAGGCGCAGGTTAACCCCCTGACGGCACATGAGGCTCCCCTGACCCGCCTGCGCACCTCCCGTGGCGTAGATGAGCCCCATCTGGCCGTTCCAGGCCGGGATGCAGAGCTTGACCTCTGGGCGGTCGGTGCAGCCCGGCTGACCGGACAGCTTGTCCGCCGTGACCTGCTTGCTGCCCGGCAACTGCGCCATCTGCGGGACCTGCGATTCCTGGGTTGGCTTCGAGGGGGCAAGCTTGCTGCGCAGCCCCGGGTTCGTCCACAAGACGATCCCCACTACGGAGAGAATGACGAGCGTGATGAATCCCTTGGCGAGCGGTGTGAGCCTCATGACGATGAGTCCTTTCTAGGAGACCCGTGGGGATCATGTCGCGGGGCGGAGCTGAGCGCCTACTAGGCGGGAGATCGTGCCACGCGGCGCTCCTCGCGCACCTGGAGGTCGGCGCTCACCGTGAACTGGTACGGACGGGAGGCGTCCTCCGCGGAGGTGAAGCTCGACCACCAGCCGCGGTAGCTCGCTCCGTCGTAGGTCACCACGATGACCCCATAGTGGATCGGCGTGCCCCGCGATGAGTAGACGCACGCGTTGTTGCGGAACAGGGCCAGCAGGTCTCGGTACCGCTCGTACGCGATGGTCTCCCTTCGTGACGGGATGTTGCGGGCCATCGAGGCGAGCCCGGTCAGGCCCGCGTACATGCGAACAAACCCCCCGGTGGCCCCCTCCATGGAGAACTGCGCGACCGCCTGCCCGTAGTGCCAGCGGACGCGGCCTCGCTCCGTGTTGGCGGTCGTCGTGAGCTTGGGTCGCGTCACCGACACCTGACTCGGGTTGGCGTGCAGTACCAGCTTGAGGTCCGTTCCGAGCAGCGAGGTGCGGAAGTCGGGTCCCAGTACGTCGAGGACGATGGGCTTTCGGTTGAGGTTCGGGTCGCTCTCGTCCTCCGGGGATCGGAAGGAGCTCGGGATCCAGCCAGCCGTGCGGGACAAAGACATACCCCACGATCGCACAGCTCTCGCGCGTTGTGGCACCTCGGGTGAGCAGGGTGACACACCAGAGAAAACGCTGCGCGCACTGCGCCCTTCCCTACGACTACCAAGGGTCTGGCCAAGGCTGTCAGGACGTGCAGAACGACCCCACCTACTGTCCCTCCTGCAAGAAGGTCATCCTGGAGGCCCTGCGGGGCGTACCAGTTGCGCGGGTTCGTGACCTCATCGCGTCGACGGACTTCTCCGTCGAGGACCTCCTGAAGATCGAGAAGATCGAGAAGGCCACCGCGGCTAAGACGGCCCAGGCCGGAGGGCTGATCCTGCCCCTTCGGCGCGTCGTGCCGGGTCTCATTGACCTGCAAGACCTCACCAACCACAACATGAGGGGCTACGTTTTCGTCGAGGGCAAGACGTACCTCTACGACTACTGGACCAAGGATGGACCCGCCAAGGGGACGGTGCAGATGGTCGTGGAGAGGGATGGGGCGACGGGAGAGGTCCTGGGCCCGTGGAGGGACCCGTGATCTCGCGTCTGCTCGTCAAGGATTCCGCCCGGTCGATCGTCCCCTGGTGGTCCCAGGTAGAGGCGCTGCGCGCGCTCACGGAAGTGTGCTTCAAGCCGGGCCTCAATGTCCTGTGGGGACGTAACGGTGCGGGTAAGAGCACCATCCTCAAGGCGCTCTCTCGCCTCACCTGCTCCGAGCAGGGCGGGCGGAGCGTGGTGACCGAGGATGCGATCCGCGCCTTCTTCCCCGGCTTTGGGGCGGATGAGGAGGATAACTTCGGCCTGCTTCTTGAGCACGATGCGCAAGCCACCGTGACCGCGTCGGCCGGCACCCGTTATGGGTTGAGCCTCGGAGGGTTCGACGACGACTTCTTCTTCGAGGGGTTCCTCACCATGAACCAGAAGGGAAGCTCAGGACAGAACCAGATGGGCCTGCTGGACCGCGCGCTCTCGCAGTACATGACGATCGCGCGCCCCAAGGCGCAGCCCTCAGAGCCAACTGGGCGGACGCCTCTCATGCGGCGTGGGGCCGCCGCGCCCCCTGTTCCTGAGTGGCCCATGATCGACTGGAGGGTCACCGAGCAGGGCGTCAACGACCTCTGGGCCAACCGCGTGCGCAAGATGCGGGAGAAGCTGTTCACCCCGCAGATCCCGGCAGGCCCCTACACGGTGATCCTCGACGAGCCCGACCAGTCGCTAGACCTCGACATGCAGGCCCGCCTCTGGGGCGCAATGCCGCGCATCATGCAGGACAAGAACCTCCAGGTGATCTGCGCCACGCACAGCGTGTTCGCGACCGACATCCCCGACGCGCACTACATCGAGCTCACGCCGGGGTACCTAGAGGAGGTGCGCGTCGCGCTGAAGGGGAGGTTCTCGTGAGCAAGGACCCCAAGGTGATCTACGAGGCCCCGGACCAACCAAAACCCTCGCGGGACCCGATCTTTGATGTGGCGGCCCTCGCGATCGACACCTTCAACAACCCCCTGCCAGGTGAGGACTCAACCGCGCAGGTCCTGCGGTTCATTCACCGCCTCAGCCACAGGATGTCCCCACCCAAGACCAAGGCGTAGCCATGCCGTTCAGGACGTTCCACTTCGACTGCAACTCAGGTTTCGGAATCATCGACAGCCCACGCAAGTGGCGCTGGCTGCTGTCGAACACCAACGCGAGCTACTCAGTCCCCGACCTGCTGCGGGCTCGCCTGTGTGACCCCGCGAGCGGTATCCCCGAGGACGTGCCGCACTTCGGGTTTCGCATGGAGAACCAAGGGACGCGGACGCTCGGCGAGTGGTCGCAGGCCCAGGGGATGGACCTGCTGACCGACGCACTCGCTCCGAACCTAACCGAAGAGCTCCGGCGAAGAGGCGTCGAGGTGGGGCCGTTCCTCACGCGCTACCACTCGTTTCGCGGCGAGCTAATGCAGGTCGTGAACCGTTACAACAACCAGCTCTTGCCCATGCTGCTCGACGTGCTTGACGACGGGAATGAGTCACGGTTCCCCGACCTGACGGCCTGGGCCGAGTATGAGCTGTTCATTCCCCAGATGCGGCAGGAGCTCGCTGACAAGGCGTTCCCAGCATGACAATCGAGACGCCTCCCGAGTGGGCCGCCTTCGCGGACCTGCGCGACCGCTTCAAGCGAGTCGTCGACCCCTACGCGACCGCCGAGACGATGTTCGAGCTCCATGGGATCGAGGTCAACGCGGCCTCCATCCACTTGGTCGAACGTACCTGGAGCCAGGACAAAAACGCTCGCTACCCCCTGCGGGACAAGGACGGACGGCACCTACGCTGGGCCTGGAGGTCCGTCCTCCAGCTACACAAGCTCATCACGGTCAAGGAGGCCGCCCTTCAGTGGGCGATGTCCGAGGACAACATGGTCAGGCTGGTCCGGGGTGTACGTTGGGTGGGGGCACGCCCCCTCGCGATGTCCACCCTCGAATCCCAGTGGGGAGACCACTACCTGGACGATCGCGTGCTCGACGACCTGGAAAACGAGCTGCTCGACCCGGTGCTCATGTCTCGGAACTGCTGCGTGGACGTACATATGGTGACGCTCCACCACCAGATCGAGAAGGTCTACGGATTCAAGGTCGATCCCGTCTTCGACGAGGTGATCCTCGCGCGGGGGGAGCGGGCGTTCGGGTCCACGCGCGACGTGGTGACCGGCAAGGCGATGTCGACCCGTCGGGAGAACGTGTGGCTGGACTATCGGGACCGGCCCGTCACCGCGCCCTATGATGCGTGCGCGATCCCCACGGTGCGGGATCTCGGTGGCGAGGCCCTGCCCTACCTTGCGGGATACCACTACAACATACAGGAGCGCACGGACGACGTGAGTCACGCGGACGACTGTGGCCTATACGACCCCAAGCTGACGCCCGAGGAGAACTGGGCCAAGTACTTCGCCAAGTAGGAACAGATCCGCCCCGCCCGTCTCTTCGACGTAGGGGCATGCGCGACAACAACCTCGGCCTCGTCGTAGCACCCGAGCAGCCGGCCGTCCTGTGGGGGGACTTCGTTCAAACAGCCCCACCCTGGTCGGGCGCTACAGCTCGTCGACCACCGACCCGAGGTCCACGGGAAACTGATCGGGTTGCTCGGGAGCCTGGGGCGCGGGCAGGGCCTTGCAGGTCCCCGCGAGGGGCCGCAGGTCGATGACCTCCATTGTGCGCGTCATGGGGTTCCGCAGGTGCGCCCGCTCCACCTCGCGCACGTCCTCACCGGGCTGCACGTAGACGGGGAAGTCCTCGTAGCTGAAGCTGTCGCACAGCACGATCACGTGGGTCGACCCGTTCTCAACCCCCGTGGCGACCCACCGCTTGATGTCTTCTCGTGTCGTGGCCATGGGGGAGAACCGAGGCGGCCCGGAGGAGCCGAGCTGACTAGAAGGTCGGGGCGATCTCCTGCGAGATGTGCGCCCCGTCCGCCCACGAGAACACTGTATCGCGCATGGGCGGCATCCTCCCCCCAGATCGTCAGCTCCGTCAAGAGGTCTCGCGCTGACTCCCTCGTGCGGGAGATGTGGTCGCTAGGGACCTACGACCCGTGGGCGATAACGGCCGCCCAGAAGATCCAAAGGATCACGAAGGCGCGGAGGAAGTCAGGACCCAGCTTCTGGGTTCCTCCGCGCCCCGTCCATCCGACCAAGAGGACTGCCATGACCAAGGCTAAGCCGCGCACCCGCAAGTCAACATCCACCCCGTCCGCCGAACCCCTCACCGCGCAGGGCCTGCGCGACATCACCGAGCGCGCCGAGCAGGCCCGCAATACCGCGCACGAGCGCCTGGTGACGCAGCAGTACAACGACGTCCTGGTGTTCTGTAAGCCTTACGCCGAGCAGAGCCGGCACACGTCAGAGGACCGTTACGGCGAGCTCCACGCCGACACGATTGCCCGCCTGGAGGCCGACAAGATCATCGTGGAGAAGCGCGGGCCAACGCACAGCTTCCGCTTCCACTGGTAGGGAGCCCGTCACCCCCGCGGTAGGATGGGGGCATGTCCAAGCGATTCCCCCTCGTGTTCGGTGGTGGTCCCTGGGTCTCGCGGCTAGGTCCCCACCTTCCCGCGACGATCGCTGACGTGGTGCTTCGGGTCGCGGGGAAGGTCGCCGAGGTCGAGGACCTTGACCCCTACCTCGGAGCGGTGCGCCCCAAGACCCCCGTCCCGCCGGGCACGCTGGTGGAGATCGAGGCCATCTCGGTTCCCCACGCGGTCCTCCCGATGCGCGTCGGTCTCCCCGGTGCACGCCTCGGGCAGGTCGGGATGCCCGTGGGACCCCCCGGGTCGCGCGGGCGCATGACGCTCGTGGTGGGAGGTCCGGTTCCAAACCCGCAGCCCCTGCGGGTCGCCCATCGGTACCTCGCGCAGGACCGCTCTCGTGCAAGCCTCCTCGGAGACCCCATCGGGATGCGAGTAGGTCGCCGCCTCGGCTACTCTCCACCCACTCCCCTGTCAGGGCGCTTCGTCCGGGTGCGCGTCTCGCTCGACCCCGCGGCGTTCGCCTCTCTCTGGGACGTGCGTGGGTCTGGAGACGCCAGACCCACCCAGGATGGTGTGGTGGTGATGGCTGACCCTGACGCGGTGTTCGCCACCACGCCAATTCCTGCGCGCGACGCGGGGCGCAGCTTCCTCACGGGGCGCGTCGTCGTAGACCCTCCCGACTCCCCCGCCTTCTCCCCCCGCGCGGCCATCGGCGTGCATGACGGAGGGACGATGGCCCTTGCGGCCGTCGTTGACGTCGAGGGGTTTCGTCACCTGGGCCTCCTCACGGGCAACGGGGAATGGACCGACGCGTCCGCGTGGGGGCTCTTTCCGGCCCTTGACCTGCGGGCGGAGACCCCCACGACGCTGCGTGTCGTCAGCCAGACAGGACTCACCAGGGCGCTTCGACCGGGAGACCGCCTACGGATTGCCTCCGGGCCTCAGGCGGGAGCTCTCGTGATCGCACGCGTGCACCGGAACGACCTGTCTCAGGTGCTGCTGGACCTCGTCGATCCCCTGCCGGTAGACCCGGACGAGGAGGGAGGACGCAGCCTTCGAGGAACCCTGGACCTCGGCGTGACGTCCTCGACCTGGATCCTCCGGGTCGACGTGCGCGGAGCGGAGGTGTCGGCCTCCGCAGCCTCCGCGGAGGCCGCGCTCGTCCAAGCCAGCGGAGGCGCGAGACCTCCGCTCCGCGCGCCCCTCCTCCTTCGGGGCGTCGCGGACCCTCTGACGCAGGGCGCTGGGATGTTCGGGTCTATCGTGGGTCGGTCCACCTGGCAGGCTGTCGTGGGAGAGGCGTACGGCGCGCGCCTTCCCGACCGTGCTCTCGTCGTCGACTCCCCCTTACCGGTTGCCTTTCCATCGGCCGACTGGGTCGAAGTACCTCCCGCAGAGGTGACGCCCTCCGTGGGTCTTGTCACCCTGCGAGGGGACGGAGGAGCTCATCCGGCCGGCGCGGCCCTCTTAACCCCGCTCATGGAGCGGGGCGCGATGGTGCAGGTGGTCTCGACCGCGGCCGTAAGAGAGGAGACGGGAACTGGCGACCTGTGGGTCGACGTGTGCGACGGGGATCGTCGGGTTGTCCTCGCCTCCCTCGTCACCGTCATGGACGGAGGCGTCGAGCGCGTCTGGTTGCCGGACGGAGCTGGGTTGTCGTCTGGTACCGATCCTGCGCTGTCCGGGTGGATGACGACCGGGGGGAGATGGGTGTCCTCTCCCGTCGCGCTGCGCGCGGACGGAAGCCCGTCCTCCGACATCGACCTGCCCACCGCGTTCCTGCTGCGCATGTCGGCGCGGGTGGACCCGGGGGGATCGGACGTACGCCTCGTGCTCGGCGACGCCGACCACGGAGTCGAGGTGCACCTGCGGCGCGGGGTCGCGGAGGTCCGCGCGGGTGCGGCCTTCCGCACGAGCGTCCCCATCCTCGCGGGTCCCGTGCGCGTCGAGGTGGGTATCTCCTTCGTGGGAGGCATCGTGTTCGTCGAGGGGGCCCCCCCTATCCCCCTCTCGCCTGTCGACTTGGCGGGATCCGTCCGCGCCTCGCCGGGGGCCACTGTGGCCGCGACCTCGGGAGCCCGCTTGTACCGCGTTGCGGTCTTCCTGCCCCCACCCGCCGGGGCTCGTCGCACGGTGGGGTTGCTGCTCGACCCCGCTAACCCTGGTGCCCTCGCGTCCTGGCGGCTGCCCCTCAAGGACGTAGACCCGCGGGTGTCAACGAACCTTCGCGTCCTGCTCGACCCAGCCTGGGGAGCGGTGGTACAGGCCCCAGGCACCCCACTCCCCTCCGGGTGGCTATCTGACAGGATCGACGACGCGAGCGTGGTGGTTCGCGCCGGGTACGAGGAGGCCCCGAGTGCGAACGGGTCCGCTCAGGGAGTGCTCGTAGGCGTCGGACCCGCCTCTCTCGGCCTGGTCGAGCACCTGGGTGCGCGCGTGCGCGTTGCGGCTCGTGACGTTCCCGGCGAGGTGGGACCGCAGCGTGCTGCGGTCCTCGGACGCAGCGCGATGACCTCCTCGGGCGACCACCTCTCAGACGCGCTGCCCGCAAGGTTCAGCGTGCCCGCACGCGCTGGCGTGGCCTCGATGGATGCGGCCGGCGTTCGCCTCGCGCGCCTGTTCCGCGCACGCCCCCTAGGCACGACTCACTGGTGGGAACCCCCCGTGGTCGAGCTGCGCGACGACGGTGCGGTCCAGCTACCTGTGGTGTACGAGGGCGTTGTGGAGGTGGAGGGAGTGCCCGCGCGCATGACCCACCCCGAGACGCTGGAGTCGATGGCCGTCGCGGGGTCGCCGCACGAGCACGGGGAGGGCACCCCGCCCTTCTACCCCCTGTGGATGAGCCGCCCCACGCGCAGGGACTACGCGGACCCTGACTCGACGGGAAAGTCCGCGGGCTACGACCCCCTCGACGTGGACCGCTCGCTGCTCCTACAGGCGGAGCGCCGCATCGAGGACGGGGGTGTTCGTCAGCGCGTCTGGGTCGCGAGCGACGACCCAGATGACGGACCTCCAACGACAGGCGACGGGCCGGGCGACGACGGGGGTGGAGGGCCGAACATCGAGCTTGAGGGCTACGAGGAGACGTTCCCGCGCCCGCGGGACGGCACCAACGTCGGGGCGATGCTGGTCGGGGGCCTGTTCCGCCCGCGCGGAGGGAAGCATCCGGGAACCCCCACACTCGACCGCAGGGGTCAGGGACCCGCCTACGTGCTCGCGCCGGCCCCCTGGCTCGTGTCGATCGAGCTACTCCCCTAGCCCGGAGGCGGCTTGCGTAAGTCCGGGGTCTGCACATCCTCGAAGTAGGTGGGATAGTTCGGGTTCGTCAGGGTGGCGCGGATCGACTCTGGGATCTCTCCGCGCAGCCCCTGCTGCCAGATCTTGAGGGTGGTCAGCAGTTCCCTAGCGCCTCCATCGGAGGCTAAGCCGCCTCGGGCTGCGTCATCGGCCAGCTTGTAGGCCGCGAGGCGGATGCGCCGTTCGATCTCATCCAGGCTCTGAGCCTGGTCTGATAGTTTTGTGGGCTCGCTCATAATCCCACATCGAACGCGGGGGCCCGTCCAGAGCTGACTACGCGCAGCGCTTGATCTGCTCGCACCCACCACTCGAGGGGACGTCTGGCCCCGGCGGGGCCTTAGGCTCCTGGATGGAGGGGATCTTTCGCCCTGAGGTGCCGCAGCTACACCCGACCCACAGGATGAACACGTTGAACAGGAGGATCCTCATGGAGTGGTTTACCCCCGACGACGATCGCCTGCCCCACGACCTGCGCAGGGTAGGTGATGGTGTGAGACTCCATGGAGGACGTCGTCAGGAGACGATGGGGACCTTGGTGGATGACCTCCCAGTCCCGCTGCGTATTGTGTTCCTGTTCCATGACTGCGCCCATTATACGAGAGGACCCGCATGCACATCTTCCAGCATGACCAGCGCACCACGCAGGACGCCAAGGGCGTCGTCCTGCTGGAGCTATACGACGCGGAGGATGAGCTCGTCCTCACCCGCCTCATTCCCAACACGATCGTGTACGACGCCTCGATCGCGATGTGTCGGCTGGTACGCGACTCGCGCCTGCCGACGGCGGGGCAGAACAACGGGGTCACGATGCTCGCCGTGGGGACTGGCGCGACCGGCGAGGACCCCAACAACCCCGACCGCCCCCAGCCCGAGCAGCGTCGGCTGAACCGCGAGGTGTTTCGCAAGACGTTCGCGGCCGTCCAAAATCGGGACCAGGCGGGACGAGCCGTCTCCTACGACACCAACGTGGTGGACTTCGTGACCGTCCTGGCGGACGGCGAGGCGGTCGCCCCCCTCAACGAGATGGCGCTCCTCCTGCCGGCCTCTCCGAACCCCGCGGTGACGAATCCAATTAGTCAAAAACCGCTTCAATATGATCCGACCGTGGATGTTCGCGGTAAGGATTTACTATTTAACTACTTCACATTCGGTGTAATTAACAAACCCGCGAGGGGCCGGCTCAAGATCACGTGGAGAATAAGTTTTTAACATAACAACTATGTCAGAAAGAAAACGAGCATATAACGCTCAATACTACATCGAGCATAGAGAGCAAGCCATCGCGCGTGCTATGGAGCAATACTACGCGGACCCCAAGGCACACAACGCCAGGAGTCGCGAGCGCTACCACGCTAACAAGGAGCGATATGAGCCTGCGCGTCAGGCGTGGACCGCAGAGAACCGCGAGAAGATGCTCACCTACTACCGACGGAAGCAGGCTGACTTCGTCGAGTTCCTCCGCTCTTTGAAGGAGGGGAAGTCCTGCGGGCGGTGCGTAAACCTGTATCCGCACTACGTCATGGAGTTCGACCATGTACGCGGGGTGAAGAAGTACACAGTAAGTAGTATGACGAACTATCGTCGCGAGCTTGTTCTGGAGGAGATCGCGAAGTGCGACCTTCTCTGCTGTGTGTGTCATCGCATTAAGACGCATGAGGGGCGGTCCACCCCTAAGACAAAGAAGCTAATCGAGTTTCGTGATTGGTTGTTTGTATTGAAATCAAACCCCTGCATGGACTGCACGCGCACCTACCCATCAGTCGCGATGGACTTCGACCACGTGCGAGGAGAGAAGCACTCCGAGGTGACCGACATGTGGTCCTGGAGTCGCTCCAAGGTCCTCGCCGAGATCGCCAAGTGCGAGCTCGTGTGCGCGAACTGCCACCGGGTACGAACCTACACGAGGGGCGCGGAAGCTCGCGCGAAGGCCGCTTAGATGCCGAAGATCGACCGCACCGACTACTACGACGCCCTCGCCCTGGGGACCACCCCCAAGGAGGTACGCGTCGTGGGTACCTCGACGACGACGGGGTGGCACACCGGGTCGCGCGCGACCAACCTCGTTGTCCTCCAGGCGGGAAAGCCCGTCCTCGACCGGGACCTCAACCTCGCGCAGCTGAACCTCGACGAGCGCTGGGCCGACGTGCTGTCGCACCAGGCCCCATCGGGCTGGCTCCGGGCCTCCCGGCGCGTGAGCCCGGCGCTCGACCTTGCTGTGGGGCCCGCTCCGTGGCGCTTGTCCGACGACAGCGGGAGGAAGGTCATCACCGGGGGGGTCCTGCGCAACGGGCTCGTCATCCGGCGGCTGGATGCGCTCGTGGCCGGGATGCCGATCGTCGTCGAGTACACGAACACCAAGACCCCTGGCTGGAACATCATCCCCCTCGATCCACCCACGATCTACGACGGCACACCGAAGACGGTCAAGCGGACCGACTTCGTGTTCCTGGAGGTGTGGCGGGCGCTCGTCGCTCCCGCAGGGCGAGCGACGGCTTTCGTGGTGGTGATCGACGTGAAGGCCCTCTCGGACGGCGACACCATCGACGTTGGAGGGTTCGTGCTCACCGCACGGTCGGCGGCGCCCGCCGCGCCCGGCGAGTTCCAGGTGGGGGCGACCCCGGAGGCCACGGCCATTAACATCGAGATGGCTGCCTCTGACCCCCTGTGGCCTGGGTCGGCGCTCGTCACGGCGCGCGCTAACGCTTCCGAGGTGGACTTCTACGCGTCTCCAGGCGTGGCGGGCAACTCGATCCCCATCACGGTCGTCACCGCCCAGCCCGGAGCGCTCAAGGTGTCCGGCGCGACGTTCTCTGGCGGGTACGACCAGCCCGCGCGCCCCTCTCCCACCACGGTGTACCGGCACGGTAACGTGCTGTCGCCTGGGGCCCTAGCGCTGCCCGACGAGATCCTCGACCTCACGTCGAACCAGGAGACGTGCCTCCGGGTTCAGACGCAGTACCGCCTGCGTGCCACCGGAGTGGACGAGGCGGTATCGTTCCGCGACCACCCCGATGGGTTCTCGTCACCCTCGTCAGGAGGCCCGCACCCGGCTGTGTTCGCCCAGGGAGGGCGCAAGCAGCCCGTATGGACGGGGAACCTGATCGACAAGCGCTCCTACCCGTTCGTCCCCGCTGACGGACGATCCTCCTGGCTGGAGAGCTCCGCCGCGCGCTATGGGGACCAGGACGATGGCCTCTGGGTAGCGGGGGACGGGACCGCGCAGGCCGCTGCCGACCTTGGGAGCGTGGATGGGTTCGTCCTCGCGCTGCCGGTCTGCCTGGTGTTCCGACGTAACGACTGCTCGTCGGCTGGGGCCGCGGCGCTCGGCTTCGACCCTCGCAACAACGCGAACGGCGCTCCCACGTCGGACCATGGAGGCTACACCACAGCCTCTGGACTCGTGGTGCCCGCGGGACGATCTGATCGTCCAGACGGGTCGTTCGCCGACGTGCTGCGCCCGCACGACCTTCTTGACGTGCGGCACCACACGGCCCTGGCGGGGAACGACTTCGTCGCCGACCTGGCGCACCAGTCCCAGCGCCTGCTTCGTGGGGAGCTGCGCACCTGGGCCGGCGATGCGTCCGGGCGAGCGGGCGCGCAGACGGGCGAGGTGGGAACCTCGCACCTCATGGCAGAGGAGTTCGGACGGACCGCGGCCCAGGGAGGCGCGCCTCCGAGCTCTGGAGACACCGGCATCGGGCGCTGCGCGCGCAACCTCGACCACGTCGCTCGCACCTTCTCGGGGCGCTCGACGGTCGAGCGCGTGTGCTTCGCCTTGTGGCCGGGAGATCGCCCCACCGCAACCGCTCAGGGAGGCCCGGCCAAACCTGGAAGAGAGGACCCCGCCCTCTACGTCGTCAAGTCGGAGAAGGGCGGAAAGCCCCTCGCCATCGACACATGGACGGAGGGCGACGTCCTGCACGTGGACCTGGACCGCATGGACTGCTCGCAGCTTGGTTCAGAGTTCGACGGTCGGGGAGGAGACGGGACGAGCGCACCCGCCGCCAAGGTGCTGTTTCCTGACCTCGCTCCGCCCGGCACGGTCATCACGGACGTAGTGTTTGGGGAGCATGACGACGGACTGTCCTCCGCAGACACCTCGCGCGAAGTGGAGATCCGGTGGGTGCGGGGCCTGGGGACTCGACACGTAGAGGTGTGCCTGCTGCGCAACGACCAGGCGGCCGACAGCGGCTACGGCGGGGCCACTTTGTACCGACTCGTGGGCCGTGATGACGGGGGGCTACCTGGTTCCGACCGGCGCATCTTCCTGGAGCTCGAGGTGAGCTACCCCCCTGCGGGTGGTCTCGCCGCGACCCCGGAGGGGGAGGCGTACCCCGACAACATTGTCTACGACGGTAAAGCAGCAGGGCTGGGTCCCGTCATCGAGGCAGACCCCGCCCAGCGGCCTGCGGACTTCGAGCGCCTCGCGCGGGGACGCGTCACAGCCCCTGCGCGAGAGGCGCGCGTCGAGTACGTGGCGAACGTGACCCGCACTCACAAGGCCGGCGCCGGCAAGCCTGGCACTCCGGTCGACGAGGTCGTGGTGAGCCGAAACCGCTACGAACTCGTGCTACCACGACGGGTCTTCGGTGGCGCGGGTCTCGTCACGGTGACCGACGTGGTGACGGGAGCGGTGCTTCCGGTCGACGAGGTGAACACGCCGTACGGGTCGAGCGAGCGCGTCGTGCGCCTGCTGAACCCGTTTCCGTCACCGGGGTCACGCCGTTGCATCGTGACCTACTTCCCCCAGGACCCGATCCCCAACTACGGGGCGGCGGGTTATCAGGTGGCGATCTTCTACCCCGCAGCGGCCCCGCAGACGGCAGGCGTGCACGACGGGGCAAACTCGATGCCTCCAGCCGTTCGGGTGGAGGTTCTGGCAGAGGCGTCAGCCTGGCTTCTCCAGGCTGGGGCGGGAAGCCCTGAGTCTGATCGCCCCTTCCCAAGGGGAGACCTCCTGCCCCTGCGCGATGGCCGGTTCCTTGGCGACGTGACGCGAGACGACGCGCTGTCTGCTGGGTCCACGGTGTCCGTGTCGGGGCTCCAGGCCCTTGCCGGGGCGCTTCGGCTGCCTACCCTGCTGCCGGTTCCGTGTGGGGCTGTCCTGGTGCTGGGAGGTGGGGACCCGGGCGCGCTCCCTCGACGCGACGCAGAGGGGCGCGCCTACTACCCCGCTGCGAGCCAGGACGACGAGGCCGTGCGCGCCCTCGCCTCCGAGCTGTCAGGTCCGTCCTGTCACCGGGCGGCGGTCCCGCTGCTGTGCCGTGCCCTGGAGGACGTGTACACGACGAGCAATGGCCTGCTCCTCCGCAGGTCTGAGGTGGTGCTGGTGGTCCTATCCCGCTACGGGGTGCTCGACGCGAGCAGCTCGGTCGAGGTGGGGCCGGGCGGAGTCCCGGAACATAGCTCCGCAGCCCTCTACAGGGTGGAGGGCCGCTGGATGGCGTGGACAGGAGAGAGGGAGGTGCTGTCGTGATCCCAGAGACTGGACCGGGAAGGTCCCCCGCGCCGGCCGGCGACCCCGCTGCCGCCGTGGTAGAGTCGCGAGGACCGCTAGTCGTCCATCCGGGCGACCTGACATCGACGGGTGCTGTCGAGCGCGGGGGTGGCCCCTTCGTGCCCGCCCCGCCCGCAGCCTCCGCGGCGACCGCTCGTGGAGGTGGAGACACGCTTCCGGCTGGGAGCGTCCAGTCGGCGATCGACGCGCTGGCGGGCGCTCTTCCCCCTCCCCCTCCGCAGGTCGGAAGGTACGCTCCTCCGTGGACGCAGGCGTCGGGGGTTCCCGACTGGGGGTCCCTGAAGCTGTCGGACCCGTCAGGTCGGCCGGAGCGCTACCCCGGGTACCAGATCCCGCCAGGGCCTGCCGTCGACCCGAGGCCGTTTCCCCGCGAGGGGGTCGATCCCCCGTCCGACTGGGTGTGGAATACGGGCGTCTCCGTGTTCGACCTCCCCGGAGCTGGAGTGGGGCAGGCCCTGTCCGCTGGCGTCGCCGCCGGTGCAGGTCCGACTGTACGTACCTTGCGCGCGGTGCGTCGCTGGATCGATCCAGCGACCGCGACGCGCTACGAGTACGTTCCCGTCGTGGTGTCCGGCATCATCCACCCGGCCGACCGTGGCGTGCTCGCCCTCGTCAAGTGGCCCGCAACGAGACCGGACGGCAAGCTCACCGAGGCAGCGGACTTTCTGGCCCAGCCCTTCGAGGACCGCGTCGTCGCAGCGGTCCTGCTCGGACAGGGTATCCTCCCACCCCCGCCGCCCAAGCCGCGTCAGTGCTCGGGCTGCAACGATGCCTGCGACGGAAGCCCCGGGGGTATCTTTGACCCAGGCCGGGACGAGGACGGTAACTACGACCCCCTCGCCTTTCCGGGGCGCGCCAGCGGTCAGTACGACCTGCGGGAGATCCTGCTCGGTGTGGACAGCCTCGACGGGCTGCTGCTGCGCGCGCCGTACGACGACTACGACGCGGACGGCAAGCAGGGGGCACGTCGCGCGCCGGGCGCAACCTGGCCCGCGGCGGGTCAAGTCCGCCTCGGAACCGACGGGGGTGCGGGCCCTGTCCTCCCGTATGGAATCCCCATCCTGGGGGCCTCCCTATCTGGCTACTCCCCTGCCCCTCCTCCCGACGCGAGCGGTCAGGTCGTGCTGGGTTCGACGGTGCTGCTCACCAGGAAGGGAGCAGAGCCTAACTTCCTTGCCTACCGGCTCCCTCAGGTCGCCGACTACGCGACCCTGCCCTACACGCCCAGGGGGATGGATGTCCTGCGATCCCGCGAGACGTTCCGCTTCTTCGAGAAGAAGCTGCCGGCGGCGAACATCCTGCCTGACGGCACGCTCCTACCCGCCATCCTCCCGACGGCCGGGCTCTACGGGGGGCTCTTCCATCAGGACGGCTGGTCGCGACAGATAGCACGGTACCGGCACGCGTTCCTCGCGCCGGCTCCGGGGGCGGGACTGGTGCGCGTGGGGACCTACCTGCTGCTGCACTTCCGTACTGAGGGGGCGTTCGAGAAGTTCGTCCTCACGGGGGCGCTCGACCTCGGAGACCTGTATGGGGCACGCGTCGCCGACACCATACGGCCCGGCTACATGAGCAACGTCTCCAACTTCGATGGTGGGGGGGCAAGACCCCCGCGCGGCCCCGCCCCCACGTACGGGTATGCGTCCGTCTCCTACCATGCCGTGCGCGCGGAGGTATCGGTGCCCGCCGAGCCCACGACGCCCGCTTCCGCCACGGGGTCCGCCAAGTGGTCCGTGGCGGCAACCCCTCCCGTCATGTGGGTCTCGGGAGTCGCCTACTACGTGCCCACCGACCCCACAACGGGGGACTCCCTGATCGGTTTGCTCTCCGTCGGTCTACAGGGTGCCATGGGCGTGTTTGAGACCGGCGTGTTCGGTGTCGACGACGCGCGCCTGTTCGCGCGCGTCATTCCTCCCGCGGTCATTGCCCCTCCATGCCCGGTGGTGCTGTCTCTCGCGGCGTTCGGCTGGGGCGAGCACCCAACCATCCCAGGCCAACCTTCGATCGAGGTCCCCGAGGGAGCCAGCCCACCTGCTGCGCTCACCTCGTTCGCCGGGTCTGCGGGGGACCCACGGCTTCGACGCGTGGAGGTGCCCCTGACCCACTGTGGGAACAACGCCCGAGGCACGTACGGGGGCCTCAACGCACCGGACCCGACCGACACGCTGGACGTCTCCTGCACGACCACTATGCCCCTGCGGGGGGACACGGACACGCCGTCGTTCTCCAGCGACGCGCGGATCCGCGCGTTCGTGCGGTCGCGTCATGACGGGGGGTTGTGGCCCTCCGACCGCGGGGTGGAGCTCACGCTCGATCCCCCCGCGCAGGTCATGCTTCACACGGCGGGGAACTTTGGGGCCTCCCTGCCGCGGACGGGCAACTACACGACCGGCGGGGCTGTGCCCTACGGGGTTCCGGCCAGCTTGGCGAACACGGACCGCGACAAGGATGAGAGGTTCCTCGACGAGGTTTATCGCTGGACGAACGAGTGGACCCCCGTGGACAGCATCTACGCCTTCCCCGCCAGCCAAGCCCTCTCCGGACCTGGCCTGGGGACTTGGCTGCCAGCCTACCTCGCCCTTCCTGTGCGCATCGCGCACACGGCGGGGTGGCAGGAGATGTCCTGGGTCCGGCTGGGCCGCCACCTCGACCCGCTCAAGCTCGGTCACCTCCAGGTCGCGGGGCTGCCGCACAGGGCTCCATCTGCCGTGGAGCAAGCCGCCTACCCTCACCCGTCCACAGGAGTCGTTCGCTACCCCGCGGTCGACTACGCGGCGGCCGGCGTGCGTCCGTCGAAGGCCGACGACGGTCTCTCCGTAGACCAGCCCGACTACTCCAAGGCGCTGGGACCGCGCGCATACGTCCGCGCGATCGACATGGGTTACGAGTACGCGGGGCGCTCGGTCGTCACGCTGCGCGTCGACGGGGTAGACCTCAGTGACATCGGGTACGTTGCGCCCGGCCCTGGGCAGCGGGGCGTGGTCGCCGTCCACGTGAAGGTGCCGGGGCTGACGACGTGGATGGATGCGGGTCGCCGAGACGGAACTGGGCCTGGAAAGCAGAGCCCGACCGAGGATGGAGCTGGCTGCCTCATCCACGGACCTGGCACGGAGAGCGGAGTCGACCCCGACACGGGGCTCGTGTACTGCCGTCTCCGGCTGAACCTTGGAGACTTCGCGGCCCTCCGTCCTTCCGGGTTCCTCGAGGAGGTGCCCCTGCTCGTTCGGGTCACCATGACGCCGGAAGCCCTCCCGTACGACCTCTCCCACCCGAAGAACCCCCTCACGGGGACCTTCGGGACCTCCGACGTGACGGCCCCGAACCTCTTCGTGCGCGGAGTCGTGGGGATCCGAAGGGAGGTCCCGTAGCAGCTCCGGGTCACGAGGGGTCATCGACGCTTCCCCATGCCCCAGCCTCCCTCCGAGATGTCTGACGACGACCTCTGCACCGAGCTCATGGAGACCATCCTGCTCGCCAAGGCGGGTCGTCCTTGGGACCGAGAACGACTGCGCGCAGTCTCTGGGGAGATCGCGGACCGTGGCATCTTGCGGCGGAAGCGAACAGACAGCTCCAGGTCACAGGGTCCGCGCGCTTCCACCCCATGAGTACCAACTTGTGCATGGATGAGGTCTTCTGCGCGGCCCACGAACCGCCGGATGGCGATTCTGACCACCCAGAACGACCAGACCGTGTACGGACGATCATGCGTCGCCTGGAAGCCGCGGGGCTGGCCGATCGATGCGTGCGGGTGGCCCCTCGTACGGCTGAGGTAGATGAGGTGCGCCGTATCCACTCGGACACCTACGGGGCATACCTTGCTTCCCGATCTTCAGGGTGGTTGGACCAGGACACGTACCTTGGTCCGGGGAGCCTGCGGACTGCCCTGTTTGCCGCGGGCAGCGCGACAGAGGTCGCGACTCGCGTGCTTGCCTCCGCGCAGGACAACGGGTTTGCCGTCGTGCGTCCGCCGGGCCACCATGCGGGGCGAGACCACGCGGGGGGCTTCTGCCTGCTCAACAACGTGGCGATCGCCGCTGCGGCCTGTCAGGCGCGCGGAGCACGCGTCGCGATCGTCGACATCGACGCGCACCACGGCAACGGCACGCAGGACCTCTTCTACTCCAACCCAGACGTGCTGTTCGTGAGCACCCACCAGCACCCGTTCTACCCCTTCAGCGGGAGGGCGAACGAGTACGGTCAGGGGGATGGGCGGGGGATGAACCTGAACGTCCCGCTGCGTGGCGGGACCACGACCGCCGACTACATGACCCAGTGGCAGCGCTTCGTGCTCCCGTTCGTTGGAGGATTCCAGCCAGACATCATTCTCCTGTCGGCGGGGTTCGACGCGCACCGGCTCGACCCTGAGGCGGAGCTTGAGCTGGAGTCCGCTGACTACGGGGTGCTGGTCCGCGACCTCCTCAAGCTCCAGCCGAGGCTGGCCGCCGTGCTGGAGGGGGGCTACCACCGAGAGGCGACGGCGGAGAGCGCAGAGTACCTGTTGCGTGGGCTACTTGACCCGTGAGCTACTTGACCCGTGAGCGCTCGACGTCACTGCAAGCCCAAGAACTTCAAACCTCGGCGCGGGTTCATGGACCTTACGGACTTCGCCTTCGAGCTGGAGGGAGCCCCTGAGGTTCCCGTCTACCCGACGGCCCGAGCGCTCGCCGAGAGGCGCGCGGTTTGCCTGTTCGAGTGTGGGATCGTTGAGGTTGAGGTTCGCGTGGTTCGAGTGCTGCTGTCCCCGCGCGAGCCCGACCGGGGGGACGGTTCAGATGAGTGTGGGACGGCTCGTATGGCACCTGTTCGAGCGGAGCGCGCAGGGTAGGGTTACGGCATGACAATGGAGACGAAGACCTTCACCATCACCGCCTCTCCCAGCGTGCATCGTCGCCTGGAGCGGTTCCTCGCCTTCCTCCACTACAACGCGGGCCACAGCACGATCTTCGGGATGCAGTTCGACGGGGACGGGCAGGATCGTGTCGTCATGGACCCTCCCCCCAACCCCGCGCTCGCCCTGCCGGCCCAGCGCATCGGGGGCGCGCTCGACGGCCTGGAGTACGTGGGGGCTGACGGGAACTACCGCGCGGTCCCGATCTCAAACCACGTCGTTTACCGGTACCGGGAGTTTGTCAGCGAGGGGATCGACCAGCTCCAGCGGCGGCGCGTAGGGGAGCAGATGGGGGCCATCGTGCAGGAGTGGCCTCGCACCGAGCCCGCGAGCCCAACCTCTCCATGACGAGGTAGGGGCCCGTTGGGTATGCTTAGCGGGTGAGCCAGAACGACGACCTCCTCGACCTCATCCGCAAAGAACGCGACGGGACCGTCGCGACCACCGAGTCCCTAACACCCTGGCAGGAGCCTGTCCGTCGGTCTCCTGCCGCACCCTCCGGGTTTGGTGGGGGGTCCTGGGCAAGCTCCTGGTGGAGAGAGGATGGCGTGCTCGACGCCTCCGTCGCTCGTCCGTCCGGACACCGGGAGTTCGTACGCAACCAGCTCGGTCTCCCCGGGTTCCCCGAGGTGAACTTCCGCCCGTACGACCGGGAGACGAACCGCGTGGGTTCTCGCGGCCCCTCCTTCGCGGGGCGACCCGTGTCCTTCTCGTTCCTGGGGCCTACGGGTCAGAGCGGACCCATGCTCGACATCCAGTGGGTGGCTGTCGACAACTCCGGTAAGGCCGGCGGGGATACACTCACCCTCGACACCATCTCCCCGCGCACGACTCCGTCATCGGGCCCCATCAAGCCCATCTACTCGCTCACTCCAGCCATCCTGTGGATCTACGGGACCGACCAGATCCCGTCCTCCGGGCTGTACCTCGTCGTGGCGATGACGGGGGAAGCTGGCGTCGTGGGCGTCAACGACGCCGGCCTTGGTGACTGGGCGATCGGCTCGGAGGGTCTCACCTCTCGCGCCGCCCTGCGCGCCCGCGGGCCTGAGTCGCGGCACGAGGTGTTTCGTGTCGTCGAGATATCGGGCGACACACTCACCCTCGACCCCGGCAAGCGACTCGCGGCCTACTTCGACTTTCCCTCCGCGACCCGAGCGATCGTGCGCTTGGTTCATCTCCTCCGTCCCGAAGCCGCGCGGCTCGTCGCGTTGCCCTCGCGCGACGGACACCGGTCCCGCGCCTACGGGTTCGTCCCCCCGGCCCGGTCGCTGCCCTCCGACCTCCAGCCCCCCAGTGCGCTGTGGACGTTCCAGGACCCTGGGTCCCCCCTGCCGTGGGCAGGTAACCCGGTCCAGAAGTACCAGGGCCAGCCGCAGGACTACGGGGACACCGCGCTGCTGCCGGTGCGCAGGCCGCTGGGAGCGGGAGTGGGGCACTTGCAAGGGGAGACCACCGACCCGACACCGGTCGAGCTGTCCATCGGAAGGTGGGCCTTCTTCGCGGACGAGGGTACGCGCCCCCAGGTTGGTCAGGTGGTGCGCATCCACAGCGTCGAGAAGATCCTCGACGCCTCTATCTGGAGCGCGGGTAAGTCGATGCTCCTCGACCCCGGCCTAGAGCGCCTGACCGGCTGGTTCGAGGTGCTGGAGATCGTGGTTCCCGCGGCTGGGACCTACCTGGTCATCTGCCGGCGACTCATCGAGATCGACCCGAACACCGGCATGCCGTTCGACGCCTCTGCTGACGCGTTCTGGCTCGACGCCGCGCTGCTGGGACAGCGTGTCAAGCTCACCTACACCATCCATCCACCCGTGTCGTCCTTGTGGACATCCTCGACGATCGACGTGGACGCGCTCGACTCGACCCGGCTACGCCCCCTGCTACCGCCACTCCTGTCGGGCAGGTCCGTGCAGGGGTGGCCGCACGTCGCGGGAATGACTCCGCACCGACCGGACCGCGTGGTCTTCAACACGACGAGCGCCGGCCGCGGGCGTCCGGGCACCAACGCCAATCCAGGCAGTCTGCTGGAGCTCGGGTTCCGCGCGGTGCTGTTCCCCGCGCGCATCGGAGCGGGAGGCACGCTCGAGCCCGACTTCGACCGGCCCATCTCCTCGCGCGAGCTGACGCTCGACATCGGGTCCTCGGAGCCCCAGTCCTGGGAGGTAGACTACGAGGAGGGCATCCTGCGCCTCTCCCACGTTCCAGCACCTGGTCCAAGCTGCGACCTCTGCCCGGACCCCAGGACGCTCAACACGCCAGACAACCCGCGGCACGAGGTGGTGGTGTTCGCGAGCTTCGTGCCCGCAAGCGTCGAGAACGAGGGAGAGGTCACGCTGTTCGGGGCCGCCGACCCGGGGACTGAGGTGGATCCCTGTGGGGTGGGGGGGTTCGACACAGCCCCACCCTTCTCTCAGCGGGTGGTGATGCCGGTCACCCCGCAGACCATCACGATTCCCGCCTATCCGGACCGGTTTGACCTCGACCTCGACGCCCCCTACACGCCCGTCGCTATCCCGCCGTCCGGCGTGGTGGACCTGGTTCTGGGGACTTCAGCGGAGGGTCCTCCACTGTTCGACTCCGGAGACCCGACCGTGAGGGCCTCGTCCTTCCACTACGAGTCCTTCGTCGCCTGGGGGGGGCCCCGCCCCACGATTCGACTGCTCGGGTGCTCGGGCGGTGGCGTTGCGGGCGACACCAAGACCATCAGCGCGATGGCTCCGGCCTCTGCGGTCCTGCGTCGCCACTACTCCAAGAGCGGCGGCGTTCCGCAGGTCGACTACCGAAACGACCTCGCCTACGGCCGGGCGGCCCGCACTCAAGGGATTCGATTTCCTGGCGCTCGGGTCACGTGGCACGGTGACGGGACAACCTCCGTCGATACGCGCACGCACGAGGCCGCACCACTCTTCCACGACCTCTTCGCCCCGAACATCCTCCAGGGATGCCGACCCACTGCGGCCGGCGGCCTTGTCGTCACGATCGACCCCGGTTGGGCGCTCATTGGGGGTCGACGCGTGCCCGTGCGCAGTCGCCTGACCATCGTGCCCGACAATGCGACCTCGTACGTCTACCTCGTGGGGACGGACCCATGCGACGTACGCCTCAGCGTCAGTCCAGTAGCTCGTCCCCTACCTGGGCGCGACGACATCCTCGTGGGTCGTGTGCACGCTGCTGGTGGCGGCATCACGGAGCTGCTCGACCTGCGGTACCCACTGCGCGAGGTGGACTACCGGCTCGACGTCATCGTGGGCCGCCGGCCTGACCTGATGCCGTACGGCATCCCCGAGCCGCACTTCTCCACGGTGGCAGAGGCGATGGGGTACGTGGGGGAGCTCGTCAACCCTGAGGCGGGGTTGTCCGGCTACCAGGTTCGGATCCTCGTGGTGGGGTTGACGGAAGAGCGGGCACCGTTGGTCCCTGTTCGACTGCCCTGCGACGGTATCCTTGTCGAGGGTGTGGTGTCAGCGGACTTCAACCGGACGGACCTGAGCGGCGTAAGTTGGGACCACCCCGACGAGGCGCTGTTCGACATCCAGGGGCGCAACGGGTGTGAGTTCCGCAACCTGCGCATCCACTACCTGGACCGAGGGCAGGGCCTCAACCCCAACCCTAACCGGGTGGCCTTCGTCCACTCGGGACCAGGAAACCTCATCGACCGGCTTGTCCTGGACGGCATCAACATGGAGGGAGCCAACCTCGCGCACGGGATGCTTCTCCTTCGACCTCCCGTCACCCTCACGAACTCAACCATACGTCGCTGCGCGGCCAACCGCGTCACCGACTTCGGGGTCATGATTGACCGGTCGAACGGGTGCAACGTCGACGCCTGCACGTTCCGCCAGGAGGCTCCCGCCCAGACGGCGATCCCTCGTCAGGCCGGGATCTCGCTTGGAATCACCGGCGACCTTGGCCTGGGTAACGTCGTGCGAGCTTGCACGGTGTCGGGGTTCCTACACTGCTACTACACCGACGGTACGCGCGATAACTTCTCCGAGTGTGCCGCCCTGGGGTCAAGGGGGGCTGGGTTCGTCATCGGGACAACCGCAGGAGCTGGCGTTACGTTCGACCGCTGCACGGGACGCGAGCTCGCCTTCGACCCGATGATCATCCCCCGCACGGGCTTCCACGTGCGTAATGGCGAGATGCCCGTGGTGAGCGGGTGTCGTGTTGACGTGGCCGCCGTCGCGCCTGGAGTCACCGGCCTGCGCGTGGACTCCCCGCTCTCGCGGGTCGTCGACTTCACGACGAACGCCGACGTGCAGCTCGGGCGCCAGAACTACGGGGACCGGATCATCGCGAGCGGTGTGATCCGCTTAGAGCTCGAGACGACGCTGACGGACAGCAGGTCCTCCGCCCTGGAGGCGGCCAGCCGCTGCGTGATCAAGGGCTTCGTGCAGGTCCCTGGTGGGGTCAGCCTCGTTACGGACAACTGTGTCGTGTCCGATTCTGCATTCCTCGACCTCATCACCTCGGGACTCCTCATCCGGTTCTCCCACTGCGACTTCACGGACGTGCTGCTACGCGACGGAACCCTCCCGGAGTTCGCCAGCTGCTTGTTCCGCAAGAACGTGAGCGCGGTCGGAGACAACGGGGCTTTCAGGGGCTGCACTCTGATCAAGGGGCTCACCCTTGAAGGGTCGAACAACCTCGTCGAGTCTTGCACCATCAACCACCAAGGGAACCTCCTCGTCAGGAGGTCTGGTGGTCGCGGGGTCGGAAACATCCTGCGAGGCAACCGGTTCACGGGCGAGGGGGGCATATGGCTCGACGGAGACCAGTGTGAGGTGGACGGGAACCACCTGACCTCGTTCGAGACGACCTCCGGCACGGCCCTCTCGATCGTCGTGACGGGCCAGCAGGCCATGGTCAGGAACAACCGGGCCCTGTTCGGTATTGGTCTCGGCGTCGTGGTGGGGGGGACGACCGAGGAGGCCCTCGTCAACGGCAACTGGGCCTCCTTGATGACGGTGCGCGCACCTCGATCCGTCGTCTCGGCCAACGTGACGGGTCCGCTCCTGGTAGATGCAGACTGCGTCGTGACGGGAGGCCGCCACGGGAGCGTAGAGTTCTTGAGTGCCTTTGGCATCCTGGCTGGGTCGGACGTGGCCGGGACCGTTACGGTCGACGGAGGTACACTCGTCCTGTCGGGCAACCGCGCGCAGGGGCAGCTCAAGCTCTCCGCGACCGGTTCAAGGTCGATCATCGCGGGTAACCACCTGGCGTCCGTACTTGCGGACGGGCACGTGGGGACGGTCATGACGGGCAACTCGTCCGGAGCGATCCTCGCGAACGCGGCTCACCAGTCCATCTTCACGGGCAACTCTGTCGTCTCGGGCGGCCTCACGGCCAAGTCCAACCTCATCATCCTGGTCGGGAACGCCACGCGCGGCGCGGACATCCTGCTCCCCAGGGACACTCCCGCGAGCTTCATCGTGGTGGGAAACCACGCCCGCAACATCGCCGCCGACGGCGGCGGGGACCCCGACCCGACGCCGCCCCAGAAGAGCATGGTGTCTGGTAACCGCGCGACCCTCATCTTCGGCGCAGCACCCGACGGGCAGGGACGCCGGAACAACGTGGGGACCTGATGAGCAACACCAGAGAGGAACAGGCCGAGGCACTTCGCGCGCGCATCCAGGAGCGCCTGCGGGAGAAGCGTGCGGAGCGCGACCGCCTCGCACCCGCCTACACGCCACCCCGCTACGACGAGGTGTTCTTCGAGGGTACAGCCTGGCTCAACACCCTGTAGTCAGCTCCGGTCGGATGCGGATCCCCGACCCCATAGCATGAGCCCAGCAAACCCCGCGTTCCCCACGCTGGATCCCCCGCGCCCCCCTGGAAGCCTCTGGCTCCTCCAGGTCCTTGGGGACCACAAGAGTGAGGAGGAAGCGCACCAGGCGCTGTCCCTCCAACGGACCCAGGATGGGTTCGTTGGGGGTCGCGTCTACCGGACCAACAAGAGCGGCCAGGGACCGTGGCGTGCTCAGAGCTTCCACGTCGACGAGCCGGCCATGAAGGACTCCGTCATGCCGGACGGTATGCGTCGCGTGCTGGTCCTGCGCAGCCAGGTGATCCCGCTCGGGATTCACGAGACCCTCTTTTTGACCCTCCTAGAGAGAAAACGTCCCGAGGGAGTGGTCGTGCGTCAAGACCTCAGCACCGCATCCGTTGAAGTGTCCAAGCTCAAGGAGGTCGACCGACTGACCGCGCGGCTACGATCACTCCCGTGGGACAAGATCGCGGCATGTCCCGGTGCAGCGAAGGTCATGTTTGACATCGCCAACGCATACCTCGACGGCCTTTCTGTCTCCCGTTTTGAGTATACGGGCTGGAAGTTCATCGTGGAGGTCGTGACTAAAGACCTAAGCCCCGAGTAGCTGGCGCAGTATGATGGGGGCATGATCGTCGAGAGCAACCTCGGACCCTTCCTCACTGGTTCCGCGCACGTGGTGCGCGTCGGCCCCGACCTCGATCCGGGGGACCGAGTTGACGTGTCGGGGAAGTTCCTCTTCCCCACACCTCCGCAGGCGGGGGACCTCCGGTGGGTGGCCCCCCACATGGCCCCCCGCGACGGACTCGACGTGGTGAGCTCGTCGTTTGGTCGCCTGGCACAACGTGTTGGGGCAGGAACGGCCGTCGTCAACCCCTTCCTCACGCCGGGGGACATCGACCAGCTGGACTTCGACGGGAGCATCCCGGACGACGTGTCCAAGGTGGCCCGCAGCCTTCCAGCGCGGTTCTGTGCTGGGCGCGGCACGGGCCCACAGGGCGGGGGCGCGCCGGGGCTCGTCTCAGTTCTTCCCGCGAGCCTTGTCGATACCCCCCCGCTGCCCGGCCTGCTCGTCACCAAGCCCATCGACCTCACCCCGTACCTCGGGGAGTGTCGCAAGGACGGGGTCTCGTGGGTGCGCGTCTACTGGCGGCTCGGACTCGTCGAGCGCACCCACGACTGGAACTCTGATTTCGGGGCGCTCGCAGGGAAGGTCAACGCGAGTCGGCGCTACCACGTCGAGCCCGGTGCGGTCGAGGGGTTCCACGTGCTCGTCGCCTCGGGGAGCGGGAAGTCCTTCTGTCGCACCAAGCTCCTCGACCCCGTGGTGCTCTGCGCGCCCGCCAAGAGCATCACGCTTGCCTTCCGCAACGACTCCGCCCAGCGCGTCTACCTCCTGCACTACGCGATCCTGTTCTAGGACAGCTCCTGTCCGTCGACGACACGTTTCCTACAAGAACATGAGCAACCTCCCGCCACCAAACCTCGTCCCCAGCCTCCCCAACGACCCCGCAGGAATCAAGGCGGCCTGCGACCAGCTCCGAGCAGAGGTCCGGGCGCGCAGGCGCGAGATCGACGACCGTATCGAGGTGATCAATCTCCTTCAGCAACGGTGCCGCCACGTGTATCCCACGGACGGTTACGTCTGCAAGACCTGCGGGTACGACCGCGAGTGAGTCGGGTCCCAGTCGCAGACTCCCGGTCGTAGGGTATCTGCGAGGACATGCACCCCATCCAGTTCGTCCAGACCCAGTACGCCGAGAACCCCATCCTGGTCGCGCTTGTCGGCGCGATGATCACCGGCAGCCTCCTGTGGCTCTTCAAGGCGGTACCGCGGTTCCTCCTCGGCCTCCTCATGGACGCCATCACCGTCGAGGTCGTGGTGTCGAGCGACGACGAGGTGTTCGACTGGATCAACGACTGGCTCGCCCGCCACAAGTACACCCGGACGGCGCGCAAGCTGAAGATCACGAGCCGGTCCGTCCAGTCGGACTGGGTGCTGGCGCCGGGCTACGGTCGGCACCTGCTGTGGGAGGGGGGGACGCCGATCCTCGTGGATCGTCAGCCCGTCGACAAGCCGGGGTCTGCGAACGTGCTCGGACGTCCCCGGGAGCAGTTCATCCTCACGTCGTTAGGGCGCTCCCAGGAGCGTCTGCGGGCCACCATCGACAAGGCGAACCGCCTGCGACAGAAGCGGGACAAGATGGAGGTGCGGCTCTGGCAGGGGGGCTGGTGGCAGCCGCTCGCCCGAAAAGCGAAGCGCCCGCTGGAGTCGGTCTTCCTCGAAGACGGGATGCTGGAGGAGGTCCTCGCTGACGCCAAGTGGTTCTTCGGTGCGGGCCCCTGGCACCAGTCGCTCGGCATCCCCTACCGCCTTGGTTGGCTCTTTGAGGGGCCGCCCGGCACCGGCAAGACCACCCTCGCGATGGCCATCGCGTGCAAGTTTGATCGCCCCATCTTCATCCTAAACCTGGCCACTGTCACCGACGACAACACGCTGCTCGCAGCATTCACGACCGCCGACCCGGCGTCCATCCTCATCATCGAGGACATTGACGCAGTTCGCATCACTAACGAGCGGACCGAGTCCTCCGGGCCCACGGCGGACCCTAGCGTGCCGGAGCCCAAGGAGCCCAAGGGCATCACGCTCTCCGGGCTGCTCAACGCGATCGACGGGGTCGCGTCCGCGGACGGCCGCCTTCTCGTGCTCACCACGAACCACCCGGAGAACCTCGACGCCGCCCTGGTGCGCAGGAACCGCGTGGACCGTCGATGGAAGTTCGGGCCCATGTCGCCAGAGCGTGCGGGAGATATGGCTCTCCGCTTCTTTCCGGGCCGGGAGGACGTCGCCGAGGTCGTGCGCGGAATCGCAGCCGAGCACCGCGAGATGACCGCCTCCGACTGGCAGAGCGTGCTGTCACGCAGCCGCAAGGATCCGGACGAGATCCCACGTCTCGTCGCGACCCTATAACTCCAGATCGCTCAATCAGGCGGCTCATGACAGAGGTACATTGGCCCCATGAGCGAGAAGCTGAGCTACGGACCTGGCGTCACGCGCGTTCTGTCCCCCACCGATCGCCAGTTCGACGCGGTGCCGTTCATCGACGGAGCCCCCCTGTTCGACTGCGACCTGGCACTCCTGTCCGAGGCGGACGCGGAGCGTCACAGGATGGCGTCGCAGGCCACCCTGCCCTCGGGATTCATCTCCGACCCGACGCGCGCGTTCTACGACTACGTCTTCGACCCTCAGTGGAGCAACCTCCTCGCGGTCGGACGCGATCGTCAGCCTCACGGGCAGGGGTCACTGCTGTGGGCGTGCGTCAACGGGTGGTTTATTCCCGTCGCGGGCACCCACTCGGAGGGAGACCCGCTGAACTACGTGCGCCTGTATCCTCCCCCGGAGTCTGGCGGGCGCGTGGACTTCGTGTTCCTGGAGGTGTGGCTCGCCCTGCTTGAGGGAGCTCCTTCGAGCTTCGCCAAGCCCGCTCCGGATCGCCTGTGGCGCTACGGGAACGTGCTGCACGGAGGTCCACACCTGCCGGATGACCTCGTCCACCCAGTGGACGGGGTGCCGTCGACCCGGCGCGTCCAGGTGCAGTATCGCATCCGCGTCCATGGGCGCGGATCAGGCCGCGGGGCTGGCGTCGCTCTCGACGTCTATCCGGACGGCCTAGGCGACCCGAGCATCGCGGGGCAAGGAACCGCGCAGGACCCCGTGTCGGGGTTCTACTACCTGAATCAGGCCGACGCCGGAGACCCGGGCCTGTGGCGCGCGGGAGATGGTGACCCACGCAACAAGCTAGGCACCGTGGATGGCTACAGCTACGCGGTTCCCATCTGCGCGGTGTTTCGTCGTAACTCGGCCCCGTACGCGGCGGTCGTTCCCGCGGGCAACCCCAATCAGGGCGGGGCGGCGGACCGCAACGCACGAGCTCGCCTGCTTCCCGACCCCACCGCGGGCTCCACGCCCCTGTCCGTGGTGACGCTGCGAGACCTGCTGGTCGCGGGTGCGGGAAAGATGGCACCGGTCAGCGTCCGCGTTGCTGGGCTGCCTGGCTCTGGGCTGGAGGATCTGGGCCGAGGCCCGCTGCGTCGCTTCGTGGTGGTGGACCAGGAGATCATGGAGGTCACCGCTGCCGACCCTGTGGCAGGCACCTTGACGGTGACCGCGCGTGGGCGGTGGGCGACCGCCGACTCGGGACACCTGGCGGGCGCGGTCGTGAAGCTGTTTGATGGACGTCCCGACGGGGTCTACGCGGACCAGGTGCGCGCGGAGGACGTCCTCGACCTTCGCCATGCGGTCGCGCGAGCGGACTGGGACTACGGGCGGCTGCTCGAAAGCGCCGTCGCTTCGCTCATCAACGGAACCCTGCGAAGCACCTGGAAGCGGTGCGCCCCGGGCGACGTCGAGGGCGCGGTGGTCCACGAGGTGTCCTACCTCCAGTCGGACATCCTCGTTGCGGTCCCCAACCAGACGGAGGCGCTCGACGGGCCTGACGGCATTCGCACCGTCTGGAGTGACGCGGCCTCTCCGCAGCCATTCGTCACGATGCTCCTCGACAACGAGGCCACGACGAACCAGAACGGGGTGGGTCTGTCGACGGCAGACCAGTTCGACACCACGACCAGGTGGGACCTTGGGGCGGACTTCAAGCCTACGGGGTTCCTCAACGTCGCTCGGTCCGGGATCAAGGCGTTCACCAACGGGTCGATGGTGTTTATCCACCTGGGCGGGGAGAACGGGAGCGAGGGAGCTCGCGGGACCTTCCGTGACGCGGGGACCCGCGCGGTTCGGTTCGTATCCCCGCGCGAGGCGTGGCGCAGCGACGACGATCCCAAGGAGGTGGGCAACCAGGAACCTGTATGGGCGCGGTTCCTGGGGATGCGCACCTACGAGTCCCCACCCACGGGCACGGTGCGCGACCCGTTGCACCCTGGTCCCATGGCCCCATCACGGCGCAGCGGGTTCGAGCGCCCCTACCTCTTCCTCGGGGGACTTCTGCACCCGTCCCTGCGCGTGTCGGTACCCGCGAGCGGGTTTCGCAGCAAGGCCGGAAGGCACGAGATAGACCTCGGGATCAACTTCGACGTAGACGGAGTCTACTACTCGACGGACGCGGTAGGGGGCATCGAGAACATCCCCGAGCACGTCTCCAGGCCCCTCGCGAGGGGTCGACGAACGCTCCTCGACATGCTCACGGCCGGCGGGCGGGACAGGACGGGGTCATCCTCCGAGGTCTACCTCATCGGGTTCGGTGACTCAGATAGCCTCCAGAACAACGGGGCGTTCCGCGTGGTGGGGGTTGGGACGGTAGGGCTCACGCTCGTTTCCGCGTCCAACGCGACGAGCGTCGTGGTGGAACCGCTATCGACCGACTTCGCTGCGGCCGGCTTCGACTCGGGGACCAAGAACACCCTCACGGTGGAGGTGCGTAGTCAGGAGTGCAACAGCGACGACATGGGGGATTACTCGGCGCGCATCGGGGACGCGGCCCTCGTGTTCACGGACCTCGGTGGGATGGCTACTGACCACCGGTGGTCGGCCGCCCTCCTCAAGAGTGAGGCCCCACAGGTGGACGTGACGCTCGGTCGGGTAGCCGTCGCGCGCAAGCTGCTCGTGGACCTCACGCTGCTCTACCACCCGGGCCGCGGTGGAACCGCGCGGGTTGCCGACCGGCTCGTGCGGTTCGCGCTGCGCTCCGGCGGCGGGCGGGACCAGGGGGGTTACCTCCAGCAGGACCCAGCGGAGATCGACCGCGCGTTCTCGGCGGAAGCTGGGGTGCCTGCCGGTGAGGTCCCGTTCCGGTTCTCCCACGTGCAGACGTGGAACAACCTCTCCTCCCTGGGCCTCCCTGCCCCCGTCGCACCAGCCTACGGGGGGGCGATGGCCGGCGGGACAGAGGTCGAGCGAGAGGGGCAGCTCCTGGTGGACCTGGGGTCCAAGACGATCGTGTTCCGACCCATGCGGCGGCGCGAGCTCACCATGCACGCGGTCTCCTACGACGACGTGCTGCCGGCAGGAACCTGCCTCCTCGGGCCCTACGCGTACCCCAACGGGGTCCCCAAGGACGGGCTCCAGCTGTGGACGGGCACGCCGACCTCGGGCAAGCGCAGTGGGGTGCCTATTCCCCCGGAGATCACGCCGCGCTTCGGCCGTCTGGACATCCCCTACTACCGGGATGTTCAGGCGGGTCGCGGACCGTTCCTGTCAGGGATCAACCACCTGTTCCTCGACGGTGCTGACCCGACCGATCCGACCTTCATGGTGATCGGAGGGGGGCGCGACAACACCAGCGGCGGAGCCGAGGCTACGCTCATGCACTTCTCGACGGGTGGCCCCACCACGTACGGGACCTCAGCGACGATCCTTGGGGTCATCAACCCGCTGCCCAACGTGGCGGCGCGCAAGACGACGCGCATCGACCCGAACGTCAAGTTCGCTAAGGACATCCTCGCCGCGCTGCGCGCGGTCGGGTCCTCGGACGCCGGGCGCGGCCTGCGGGGCATCCAGCTTCCTCCCTACTACGGGGTGTGTCGCCTGCTCGGCGTGTACGAGCGCAACGACTTCATCGGCAAGGGGGGTCGGACGTTCCGACGCGACCGCGTGCGGGTGGAGGACGATCCAGCGACGAACCTGCTGCGTGAGGACGCCCAGGTCCAGACGCTGTTCTTGTTCCGCGACGGAGCCAAAGACCTCACGCAGGAGACGGGCGACCACACGTACATCATTCCCGAGGGGACCCTCGACCTCACGCGAATCCCTGGCTGGGTACCGGGGCGCGGGTTCGACGACTTCGACTACGTGGTGGTGGCGACGATCTTCGGGTTCGCGCGAGGGTTCGTGTCACAGAACAGTCTCGTCCTGCTGCGCGCGCACGACGGGGCGGGGCGCGCGCAGGTCGACACCCAGCCGCAGGAGATCGAGGGGATAAAGACCGTCATTCCCTGCCCCGCTGGAGAGGGAGACCACCTGTACGCGGCGTTCGACCGCACGCCCTACCAGGGTGACCCCTACGGGACACGAGGCGTGACCAGCCGCGTGACGGGGGACTACGAGCACCGGCTCGGCGAGATCCCCCCGCAGCTCCAGCGGGAAGCCCACAAGCCCATCCAGCAGCAGGACGAGTTCGGGAACCCCATCCCTGAGGTGCCCAACGCGCGCGCCTTCCAGGTGCTCGCCGCGCTGGACTTCTACACGACGCTCGGGACCGGCAAGATCGGCGGACGCGTATGGCCGGGCACCCTCACCGACGCGGGGCACACGGAGGCCACGCCGGAGGCCGCTGACCGTTACCCTCCCGACCCCGCGCGGGGCTGGCGCATCGAGCCCTCCACCTTCACGCTGCGGCAGTCGCGGAGCTCCAGCCGCGCGACCGCCCTCATCGACGTGCTCGACAACAACGCGCTGGAGGCCGCCTGTCAGAGCGGGTGGTGCTACGCGATCCTGTTCCACGGTCCTGGTGTGGTGGGCCCCGTCGGGTTGTTCCTCACCACGACGGAGTTCGCGCCCTCGATCCGGATCAGGCTCTTCGCGGCCCCCACAGACCTGGTGATCATCGACCAGGCAGGTCGCACCGAGCAGGCTCAGCAGGTCGTGGACAAGCTCAACTTCGGTACGCTTGGGCCTGCTGTCGGCGCGTTGTCCTCTCCAGAGGTCGCAGTCGACGCCAGCCAGATGCCGGCGCTCCTGGAGCTCCCTCCAACCCGAGTGCCCGTGGCGGTCGCCGCCACGCTTACCAACTTCACCCCTCCTCCGTACGGGGGAGTCGTGCTGACGGGCCGTCGCGACAAGCAGAAGGTCTACCTCCAGGCTCACTACCTGGCGTCGGCGCAGGCTCTCCTCACGTACCCGACGGGAAATGTGAGGACGTTCCCCGTCGGATTCGCCGCCGTAGCCCCGGGAGCCTTCGACGAGAAGGAAGTCACCTGGTTCGGAGCCAGTCCCGCCAAGAAGTCCGTCTGCGTGGTGGCGGCCGTGGCCCCCCTGGCCCCTGGGCTGCTCGTCAGCGGGTACGTCACCGCGGCGGGCACGGTGCGGCTGCGGCTCACCAACCTCACCGCAGCGCCCGTCACGCTGCCCGCGCAGAACTTCGTGGTGGCGCTCCTGGAAGAGCCGGACGTCGTCACCTGGCAGGTCAACCTCTCGGTGGCCTCCGCGCTCGTGTCGTTGTCCTGGGAACGAGGGGACCGTACCCTCACCGCGCAGGCCCTCTCCGCGGCCATCTCAGCGCATCCGCGCGCGCACCTCATCGCGCGCGCCACCTGGGGTGGCGGGTCCTCCGTCCGCCTGGAGGCGGAGGAAGTGGGTGCGGCAGGAAACGCAACCTTCGTGGAAGCGACCCTCCTGCGCGTCGAGACCCTCACGAGCGACGAGCCGTTCGGGATGCCGGACAAGGTGCTCGGCATCCGTAGCCCACGTCCCGCATGGGCCCCAGACCGCTGGACCTCAACCGGAGCTCCGTTCCGCGGGGCGGAGGACGAACCGTCCGACGCCGGCTCTGGAGTCACTCAGGTGAGCCTGGGTGGCATCACGGAGCGCCTCCCGCTCGGACTGCTCGTGCAGGACTCGGACTTCCTCGGGGAGTCCCCGCTGCGTGACGACTCCTCCTCGCTACGCGGGGGACGGGCGGGCCTTGGCTCGGTCCAGCGCCTCTTGCCCCTCGCAGATGGTGGGCTCGAGTACGACCGGTCGCTCGGAGCTCCTGGTGAGCTGTTCGGCATGGGGGACGGGTCCATCCTCCAGTACACCCCCTACTCGACCGACGTTCCGACAGGTTCCAGGCGCTTCCGTCTCTACCGGGGCGGCGGGTCCCTGTTCGTGCTGCATGGCGTGCGCCCCGGAGGCCCGGTTGAGTGGTCGAGCGGTTCATGGCCCCCAGCGCTCCGGCCGGTCCTCAAGGGGGCCGTCCTGGTGTCGCGCGCGTTCCTCGTGCGCGCCTTCCGCGAGGAGGCGTTCAACCCCTCCCCCTACGTGACCACCTACGGGGATGAGATCCAGATGATCGTGGCGACCTACGCCGTCTTCGGGGACGGCAGCACCACCCAGGTGGGCGTCAAGCTCGGGGGTCAGATCTCACCCTCCGGCTACGGAGAGGGGTTCGCCGCGGCCGACCGCTTCCGCCTTCCCGCCCATCCGCTGTACCGCGGAGGTCACGACCGCGCGCCCCTGCGCCTGCCCAGCGGGGTACGTCTCGCGCCCCTGTCTCAGGACGACCGGTTCCGCTAACCCGCTTTTGCCGGCCCGGCTCTTCGCTGGGCCGGCTTCAAAGCCCTCCGTCGAGCAGCCTCCTCCTCCACGGCGGAAGTAAGCGCCAGTGCGCTCACCCATTGATCCTGGGTGAGCGCCGCTCGAAGGCGTCCCGCTTTGTGGAGTTGTCTGACGGCGGCGAGTAGGGTCGTGACTTGCGTGTCACTCGCCAGTTTGAGGAGATCGTTGTCTCTCACGGACGAAAGGGGAGGGACGCGAGGCGGAGGGAGCTGATCTAGGTGGTGGGGGACATCTTCTCGCCGATGAACGACTCGACGATCGACCCAAGCTCATCGACCGACATCGACGGGGTTGCCTCGGGCTGGTTGCGGAACACGCAGCGTGGGTTCGCTACCGCGCGCCAGGCCGCAGTCGACCCAATCTGACGCTCACGGTCCGACAGGCGGCGAGCGAGGGGCGTGAGGGCGGCGAGCGACCCGTCGAGCGGCACCGAGAGGTCCGTGTGCAGGAAGCCCGGGTGGAAGTGGATTTCATGGGCCCGGTCCAGCACGATGACGGGACTCCACCGGGTGTCCACGTACATGTAGGTCGCCACGTGATGGCCAAGCCGGCGGAAGTCGTCAGGAGGGACCGTGAGGGACGCCGCACGACACTCGGGGAGCTTGTCGATCAGCAGTGCGCGCGCTGCCTCCCCCTCGATCCCCAGGGGGATCTTGTCGTGTTCTTGATCGTCGAGAACGGCAAGCAGGAACTGCGCCCACTGGTTGGTGAGCAGCGCCAGGGCCGCCTGCGTGCTCGGGTGATACCTGAACGCTGTGACCTCGGGAAGGTCGAGGTCGGTGTCGGCGACCCCCGACGTCCGAGACCCCAACGTCCACGGACGCTCCGCAACCCGTGTGACCGTGGCAAGCCGTGGTGCGATCTCAGCGGCTCGATCACGCAGCGCAGGGGTCAGGGCGTTCGGACCCCCGTTCGCGCGGATCACGAGGAGCACGGCCGCCAGGCGAAGGTCCGCTCCCTCCAAGTTGGGGCCTACGCGCACCCCGCAGTTTGCGGGCAGGAGCGCCTCCTGCGCCTCCGCGATCTTGAGTGCGTAGCTCGCATATCCGTCATCGGCCGTCAACGCGGGCCAGCCGGGCAGCGGGAAGTGAAACACCTCCGGGAAGTACGGGCTTATGCACGCCAGCGCGTGAGGGTCATAACCAACCGAGATGATGGGGGAGGGCGATTCTTGAGTCATGCCCCACTCTACCCGCCAGTAGGTAGGTCGGATAGGGTGGGTTTAGGCGCAGGTCGTCGCGCCTATAGACGCGTACAGACAACCCCATGCGCGGGGTTCGAGTTCGTTGCCGTTTGCAGGATGCCGTCCGGGCAGTTCCATCCGGAACTTTTTGGGCACACGACCGCGTGGGGCCAGTTCTGGCAGGCCGTGGCACCTTGCCCCGTGAAAGCCGTAGCGTTCTGTGCAGTCCCACACCCCATCAGACCAGGCATGCTGTAGGTCGCAGAGGCTGCGCAGGCCGTCTTGCTGAACGGTGAGGCAGGGTCGCTCCAGCTCCCCACGTCCACCGCGTAGAACACGTCGGGCTTCGTCGTGGACAGCGTCAGGTCGCAGATCGTCCTCAGGCTGGATGGCATGTCCCGGAACATCACCACATAACCTTGGGGGCACAGCTTGGCCACTTGCCCCTTCAAGAAGGTGCCTGTGCATCCGAGGTACAGGTCGGTGCTGGGATCGATTCGCTGGCAGTTGGCCGGCAAACCCCCCGCGTCGGGGGGAGTGGGATTCCCCACCGGATCACAGGCGATCAGGGTGAGCAGGGTGAGCAGGGCGGGACACTTCATGGGTTCCTCCGGCTTAGGTCAGGAGATAGTGACTTTCAACGGACCATTATACACGCCGGGTCCGGTGAGGATGGCGGCTATCACGTGCTCGGATCCCGCAGGAAAAACGGTTGGGCCGAAGGTCCCCGCGATATGAGATGTGCCTGCTAGGATCGTAACCTGCGTGATAACCGTGTAGAAGAATCCGTTGTTGGTACTCATAGCGAGCGTGATAGCCATCGCCTGCCCTGGAGCCAACGGAAACTCTCCGTCAATACTGGCTTCGATGCGGCTAAACGTGCGCGCGTTGTTTAGGCGTCTTCCGTCGAGTCCTCCAAGGCTAGACCCCCCAGATTGTCCATTGATCCCCATCCCAATAAATGGTCCGTCGCCTTGCAGGGCGATGATATGACCGAAGGAGGACTCGAAAGCTCCGCCAGGATCAGAAGGCCCTGTAGGGCCGGTGGGTCCCACATCCCCTGTAGCACCGGTGGGGCCGGTGGGGCCGGGAACACTGCTGTCAGCGCCAGTGGGTCCAACAGGACCTGTTGGACCCACTGGTCCAGTGGATCCCCTTGGCCCCATATCACCAGTAGCTCCTCGCGGTCCCGTAGGACCTGTACTTCCAGCCGGCCCTGTTAGTCCAATCGGCCCTATTGATCCACGAGATCCACCACAAGTTGTGTGCATGAATGAACAGTAGAGGGCCCAGCGAGTTTGAGGTTATCTCGGTCGAGATTGGGATCTATAGCGGATCACGTGTGCTGGTGGATGACAAAGCTAATGCTGGGGGGTTACGGACAGGTAGGTGGGGGCCACCGCGTCGACCAACCACACGTCGTTCGCGGACAGGTAGAACGCGATCCCGTCTTCGCTCATCCGGTCTGCCCGCACCACCAAGACCACCGGCCGCGGGCGACGGCGCGCGACCTGGAGCGCCGTCGCGAGGTCCGCTGAGAGGTGAACGTGGTGCCGCTGCATCTTCCGCAGGCCCTCGACGAGGAGGGTAGGGATGAGGTCCGAGGAAGTCCCGTGGTAGAGGGTAGCCGGGGGAATATGCTTGGTGAGCTTGAGGTCTACGTCGACCGAGTGCCCCTGATTCGCGCGGAACAGGGTCTCATCTGGTGAGAAGGAGAAGCGGCCTTTGCTGTCCTTGAGGACGACCTCACGAAGGTCGTTCATCGTCGTGTTGGGGCGTCCTGCTTGGAGCGCTGCGAGCAGGACGGTCGAGCTCGTCCAACCTCCCGCATCGAGAGTCAGTCCGAGTTCGCCGGGGTTATGACGAAGAACGTAGGAGAGGTAGCGGCCCAGATCCTTGGCTTTGCTCATGCCGAGCTTACCCGCAGGGTAGACAGCGAGAGGTAACAATGGCGATCGAGGTCCAGTACGAGTCCCAGGTGGTGTTCCTGTCTAACGGACGGGGGCGTTTCGCAGTGTCTGTTGACGGAGGGGAGACCGCCATGCTCGCCAGCGGCCAGGTCGTCCCCGTTGAGGGGTCGGTGTGGAGGGAAGCCGACGACGACGACGAGGCCGAGCGTGGGCTCTCTCCCTGCCAGGCGAAGGCCCTGGCGGACGTGCGGTCGCGCCCCCCCGCAACAGGCATGGATGCGATCGCCCTACGCCACAAGGCGAGTCGCCGAGCACGTCGAGGGTACTACGCGCGGCCAGAGGCTCCCGTGCCCGATGTGCCCGAGGGTGCGCTCGTGGTCAAGTCGGAGTTCGACGACTGATGCTCATCGAACCCCGGCTCCACGTAGATGCGGCGCAGGTGGGGCAGGGCGGCACGGAGATTACGCTCCAGATCGTTGATGCACTGTTCCAGCAGGTCCATCGTCAAGGTGCGGTCGAACTGTAGCTTGATGGCAAGCAGCACGTCGCGCGGCCCGATGTGCATGGTTCGTGCGTGGACCACCGCGAGGACCCGAGGGTGTTCCTTGACGATCTCCAAGATGCGAGCGTGCTCCTCCTCGGGGACAGCCTCCCCTAGGAGCAGACTCATCGAGTCTCGCCCCAGCAGGAAGGCTACCCCGCAGAGCGTGACGCCGACCAGGACGGAGGCCAGCGCGTCCCAAAGCGGATTGCCCGTCAGGAGCGTCAGTACCACACCAAGGAACGCCACCGCGAGGCCCAGCAGGGCCGCCAGGTCCTCCAGCAGGACCGTGAGGACGGTGGTGTCCCGCACGTCGCGCAGTGCCTGCCGTATCGTCCGAGACCCTCGCATCTGGGTGAACTCGCGCCACGCGGCGCGCAGGGACAGAGACTCCAGGGCGAACGACACCCCAAGGGTCCCAAGCGCCCACCTGACATCGCCGTGTGGATGGAAGGTCCCCTTGTGGACCTGCCACAGCTTCTCCACGCCTTCCCACATGCTCACGGTGCCACCTACGAGGAATATGCAGCCCGCGACGATGAACGCCCAGAAGTAGGTCTCGGTCCCGTGACCGAACGGGTGCAGGGCGTCCGGCGGTCGACTCGACCGCCGCATCCCCACGATCAGGAGCACCTGGTTGGTGGTGTCGGCGAGCGAGTGGACCGCCTCGGCGAGCATCGCGGCCGACCCGCTGAGGAACGCGGCGACGAACTTGAAGGCCGCGATGAGGAGGTTGACGGTGAGGGCGACCAGCACGACGCGCAGGCCGCCTCCATGTGAGTTGGACATGCGATCTCCCTACGTGCTCGGGGTGGCTTCGAGGCGCACCGAGGTGTACTTGCCCAGGTAGTCGAGCACGTACCGCCCCGCGCTCCACGAACCGTCCTCAAGGGTCGCGATCACCTTCTGCACCGCGTACGCCGTGTTCGCCGCGGGGGACCCCTCCACGCCCACGAGCCCGGGAAGGCGTCCCGCGCGCAGCATATGGGCCAGGACCGCGCCGGCACGCATGGGGGAGACTCCGAGCTCCTGGGCCAGCACGAGGTACGCCTCGCGGGCCGGGATCTCACCGGTGCGCTTCTTGGCGGGCAGGTGCTCCCCTTGGGCGCGAGCGCGCAGCACGCGCGCCACGTTCTCCAGGGTGGGGTTCCCGTTGCCTGGCGTGGAGCCTCCGCCGAGCGTGTGGTCGACCCGTCTGCCGAGCATCGCGGCCAGCACGCGTCCCTGGTCGGTGAGCGGGACGTTCTGCTCCGTCTTCAGCAGGGGGGCGAGCCACCGGACCAGGCCGTCCACGTTGCCCGCCAGCCAGCAGGCGCGCAGCGCGGGGAAGTTCGCCCCGTCGGGGAGAAGTCGGATGGAGTCCTGCGGCTTGCCGGGTCGTACGGAGATGGACAGCGTGCAGAGGCCGCTGTCCTTCATGAACTGGCGAAGGCTCTCTAGCTGGTCGGGCTTGAGGTCACGCACCGAGGAGGCGGTCAGCGCGACCGGGTCGCAGTCTCCCGCCTCGAAGGCTGGGAAGGCGCGCACCGCGCGCGCCAGGGTATCGAGCACGGACCTCGCGGTGGCCCGCAGCGGGGTCGTACCAAACGGGTAGTCTTCGGGAGCGAAGAGGGTGTTCGTGGGCATGACTGCTGGTCGGAGCAGGTCCTCGAAGCAGAGCTGACAGCTCCGCCCCGCCTCCACCCCGCGTCCTTGCGCCATGAACTCGTCCCTCCCCGAGGTCGTCGAGCAGATCCTCCGTCCCGTGCGCGCGGCCCTCGGGGCTGGCGAGTCCCTGCACCGCTACTGCGCCAGGGTCGGGGTCTCGTACTCCGCCCTCTACAACCTCCTGCACGGGCGAGGGACCCCGCGCTACGACACGCTGCTGCGCCTGCACGCGGCGCTCGCGCGCCCCGTGGTCCCCTCGGTCCCTCTCGTCCCCGAGCCCATCCTCTACGCGCGGGCCGAGCCCTGGATGGGGCGGCGGGCGTGCGAGCTGCGCGACCTGACCCGGTTCTCGGTCGTGTGGGCCGACCCGGGAGGGGGCGTGACGACGGCCCTGTCCCTCCTGGACTTCCTGCGGGACCCGCTCGGGGGCGCGCTCTGGCGCGCGGAGCGGTCCGGAGGTCGCGTGTCGGCCGCGCGCGTCGAGGCCCGAACCGACACGATCGCCGTCGTGTCCTCGGTCACCCCCCATGTTCGGGGACCCTGCGCGGGAGCCGTGCAGGTGACCTACGAGGTCACCCGGACGCTCCAGCCCGTCCAGATGGTGCACGCCCAGGAGGGCTGGGTCTGGCCTGGTACGACCTACGCGCAGCCTTCGGGCACGACCCTCGTGGACGTCGGGAGCGCCCGCACCCCTGTCGACGAGGTCGCGATGCGGGAGGTCGTGCAGCAGGAGTCCGCTCGCGACCTGCTCCGAGTCGTCGGGGCTCCCTGCGACGGCCGCCTCCCCCGCGGGGACCAGGCGCACCTCGTCGCGCACCTGCTCGTCGCGCTGCACCGTGGGGGGGACCTGCTCCTCGTCGACTGCGTGGACGCCCTGCTGGGCGAGCGCGCCTTCCTCCTCGTCGTCAAGGCGATCTCCTGCGCCGTCGCGACGGGACACCTGGGCCAGGCCGTCGTGGGAACCCACAGGCGCTCGGCCGTGTCGTGCGCGGAGGACGCGGGGGCGAACAACCTCTACCTGCACCGCGACCAGACGATCACCAGCGCCCTCCAGGCGCGGGCTTGATGACGTAGCGCAAACCTGGGAGGCTGCCCCCATGACGTCCTACAAGGTAGTGATCCTCTCCGCGCGCGCGAGCAACCTCGTGCCCTGCGTCCGCGCCCTCCAGGCGATGGAGCCCGACCTGCCCCCTGACCACGTGGTGGTCGTGGACGACGGGGCTCGCTCCGAGGCCGAGCCTGCCCTCCCCGGTCTCTGCTGGGTGCAGGGGGCGAAGCCCTTCGTGTTCGCGCGCAACGCGAACCTCGGGATCGCGGCGGCCGACAGCGACGTGGTGCTCCTCAACGACGACGCCCTCCTCCAGACCCCGCGCGGCCTCACCACGATGGTCGAGGCCGTCCGCCAGCGCCCCGAGCTCGGCCTGTGCTCCCCCGCCGTCAAGGGGGTCGTGGGGAACGACCGCCAGCGCTGGTACCCAGGGGCCGCGGGCCTGCGGGAGGAGCCGACCGCCCTCATGTTCGTGTGCGTCCTCATCCCGCGCGAGGTGTACGCCCGCGTGGGACCCCTGGACGAGCGGTTCGTCGGGTACGGCTACGACGACAACGACTACTCGGACCGGGTGCGCGCGACGGGGCTACGGCTCGGGGTGTGGCACGACACCGTCGTCGAACACGGGAGCCTCGCGTCCACGTTCCGTACCCGGGCGGACATACGCAAGATCACCCTGGACAACTTCAAGCTCTACCAGGCGACCCGTCCCCCCCGAACGCCGGAGGACGAGGGTACGCCTCCCGCAGCAGCCGGGACCCGACCGCGGTGATGGCGTCCCGCCCGTAGCGCGCGTGCGCCCGCCGCTCCGGGTCCGGCTCGTCCCGAGGGTTGGCTCGATCGTCCTCCGCGTTGGCGAGCTCCGTTAGCTCGCGGAGCACCTCGTCCACCTGGGCGCGAGGAACGACGAGGACCCCGTGAGCGAGGTCCGCGCAGGCTCGCAGCCGCGGGAACTCCTCGTCGGGGATCGCCGAGTCCAGCACGAATATCTCCAGGACGGACTGCGCTCGGTCCGACAGGCGCAGACGGAAGTTGGGGGCGGACATGCCGGAGGGTCGATGTCGACGGACGGATCGGAGCTGCTAGCGCGATAGCTGGTTGAGCCTCGCGGCCACCACATGATGGGCGGTGAAGTCGCGCAGCGCTTCGGCGCGACACGCCTTGTCAGGACCGCACTCAAGGAGGCGGTCGCGGGGCTTCACGACCGCACCGTTCCACCACACGGCGAGGGTGAGGGGGATCGCCAGGAGCAGCGCGCCGCTGACCACCTCGATCATCCGGGCTACTGACATGGGGTCATCTCCGGCCACGCCTCGTTCGGGCGGAAGCCGTTCAGCTTGGCGGGAGGGGTTCGGGGGGTCATGAGGAGCACGACCGTCTGGGCCGGTCCGGCCGGGGGGCGCAGGATGTCGGTGGTCCCCTTGACCGTGCCGGTCCCCGTCTGGATGACGACCCCGCTGTCGTTGATCCCCAGGAGGGAGACCGAGTAGCTCGGTGCGCCCACGAAGCACTGGGCCGGGATCTTGAAGCACCCCTCCAGCGCCGCAGCTCCCCAGCGGTAGGTGACAGGGTAGGGGCCGGGCCGACAGTCCGCGTCTCCCGTCACGTTGACGTAGCGCGTCTCCAGGCTGAGCGCCGCCACCTTGAGGGTGACGAACGGATACTCGCCACCCCCCTCGCTGCCAAGACCGCACCCCGCGATCCCAAGGAGCAGGGCTCCGAGGGCGAAGTGGGTCAACAAGGGAGAAGTCTTTCGTGGTCGCATGTAGTGGTACCTCCTCCCTCCAGTGGAGGTAGACATCGGACTTGGAGCTGACCAACGAGGGGCAACGTCAAGGAAAAAATCTACGATTCCTCGGTGCGGGAGTTTCCCGTCGCGGATCACACGGCCGCGGCCTGCTGACCTTCCCGGAAGTCCGCGAGGTCCTGCTTCCATCCCGTAGGGCGATGTCCCATGAGGCCCAGGTAGTGGACCTTGCCCTTGGCGGGGTTGAAGCTGCGGATCTGCTGCCGGCCGCTCGGGTCGGCACGCTGGTGCGGACCCGCGACGAGCAGCCACCCACCCCCCTGGGTCTCGCGCCCGAAGTAGGCGTAGCCGCTGTAGTAGGAGACGTGGCGCTTCATGTCGCCGCGCTCCGCGCCCCGCTGGACGTAGAGCTCCACGACGAGCCTCTGGTCGCTGGACGTGGTCGCCGTCGGGTCCGCGGTGTAGACCATCTCGAAGCGCGGCGACCCCTCGACGACCTCCGGCTCCGAGTACCGGAACAGCCCCGACCCCGTCGCGACGTTGGCGTTCTGGAGCAGGACCTCCTTGCCGCCCTGGAACTTCACCGTCACGTCGGGGCCGTTGACCTTGGTGACCTCTCCGACCTCGGAGTCCACGCTGACGTAGGGCATGACCGTCGTGAGGTCCTTGTGCTTGTTGGCGTCAACCCGCACCTCATCCCCCACCTGGAACCGGGAGCCCGGGCGCTTGACCACGGGGGGTCGCGTCTTCAGGCGCAGCTTGGACTCAGCCCAGCGGCGCACGTCGTGGCTGGACACGGGGGTGGGGCGGACGTTGAGCGCCCACTCGGCGAAGTCGTAGGTCTCGTCCGCGGCGCTGAGGGATCTCTGGGGGAACATCGTGCCTCCTGACGTGTTCTTGTCCCAAAGAGCGATCATGCAAGATCGCACTCCGCCGGGTCGACCTGCACCAGGCACCCGAGCTCCCGCAGGTAGCCGCACAGGCGGTCAAGCTCGTCGGTGTGCGCGATGATGGACCGAACCGTCTGAGCCTCACCCCCTCGGTGGTGGATCGGAGGGCCACCGGGGCAGAGGACGTGCACCTCCTGCCCCCCCTCGATGAGGAGGGTGTGGTAGGCCGGCAGGTCATCCGGGGCGCGCTCCGGGGGCGGATCAGGGACGATCGAGAGGGGCGCGGGATCCAGCCCGTCCCCCGCGGCGAGCGCCTGCGCCTCTCGCCACGCGCCCACCCGCGCCGCCCAGCCGAACTCTCGGCCCCCCAGGTCCTCCACGTCGCGCACCTCCAGCCACGCGGGCTCGTCGAGCGGGTAGCCCGTGAGGTCGGGAGCGACCTTCGCCGCCAGGACGGCGGCGGCCGTCCTCAGGTAGCCGAACTGGCCGCTCGCCGCGTCGGCCCCCCACAGGTGGATCGTCCAGCTTCGCCAGGGAGCGGCCTGACCGGACCGCGCCTCCCTCGGCTCGACGCGCACGCCGGTGCGCGCGCGCACCGCCTCGGCCACCAGGTCGAACAGGGGGCGGACGGCGCCGGCGCGCGCCACGCTCGACATCATCCCCACGCCCACCGCGACGACCGCCCGCTCCTGCCGGGAAGCGTCCGGGGGCGCGAGCGCCCGGGTGGTCCGGTGCTCGAAGTACGCGGGCATCTCCTCGACCACGCCCGGGAGCAGGCGCTGCTCCCGGGCCCCCGAGATGAGCCTAGCGTCGACGCCGAGGTCCCCCGCCCCCCGCAGGTCCCCCTGCGCGGCGCGCTCCGCCGCGAGCGCACGCGTGGAGGGGTCCGCGGTGGCGAGCCGGTCCACGCTTGCCCGCTCCGCCTCCATCGCGGAGAGGAGCGGGTTTCGCATGGGGGTCCCGTCCGCGCGCACGCAGTCGACGCGCGCCCGCGCGATCTCCAGGGCGTGGCTGCGGACGACGATGGCGCTCATGGTGTCTCGCCTCCCTTGTCCCCGCCCGTACCGAGGTCGATCGTCCCGTCCTCGCGGAACTTGAGCGTGGCGCGCGGCGCGACCGTGCGCCCGCTCCGTGGGTCCCAGGGGTCGCGGACCGGCCCTGCCGACGTCGGGGTGGGGGAGCCCACCTCCCACACCGACTGCATGGGCACCGCTCGCAGCACGGGACGTCGCGCCGGGGTCGCCAGGGGCACTCCGGCCGGAGTCTCGGACGCCTCCAGGAAGTTGGGAGGGGACGGTCGCGAGCGCGACCACGCCTCCGCCTCCTCGCGCTTGTCGACGAAGTCGTGCTGGACGATGGGCGCGTACCGCGAGGACTTCGGGTCCGCCTGCCTGGGGTTCAGCAGGCGCTCGGCCTGGGTGCGCACCCGCTCGCTCAGCGGGTCGCTGCGCCAGCCAGACCGGTCGCACTCGAGGTTCTTGCACCGCACGCAGTAGAAGCGCGCCAGCAGGTCCGGGGTGATGTCCGGGGCCTGGGGTCGCATGTCGTCGAGGCAGGTCTGTAGTAGGTCAGGCATCTGCTTGGGGTGTGGTGATTATATCGGGGTATCATGCCGGCATGAGCGAACTGACCAACAAGTCTCACGAGAACAACGCGCGCACGTCCCTCGACGCCTGGGTGCACGCGCTGTACCCAGGACTCAGCGGGGACAAGCGAGCGAGCATCGTGGCGCGAGCGATGCAGGTCGCCCGTGAGGACGTGCAGGTGGCGCGCACGAACCCGAACCTGCACCGCCCCCCGGAGCCCAAGCCCCGCGACCCCGACCCGGACTCGAACCTCCCCGTCGGGAAGTTCGCCCAGGCCGTCATCAGGCACGCGGCCGACACGAGCGCCTACGGGCAGGAGGTGGACGAGCACGTCGCCCGGTCCGCCATCGCGCACGGTCGCGTGTCCTGCCGCGGGAAGGTCCCCGTTCCCGCCACGGAGGCTGACCTCGTCGAGCTGCGCCGCATCCTCAACTCCCCCGAGGGCAAGCGGTTCCGTGGCGTCCTGGCGACCGCCTCGTCCGAGTGGGGTCTCCTCATCGCCCAGTGGAAGAAGGTGGACGCCGCGATCGAGCTCGGCGAGATGAGCGTAGCGGTGAGCCACGCGGGCCTCGCTCAGGCCAAGCCCGCCACGCGGAAGTCCGCCCCCAAGAAGCCCCCCGCGGGGAAGCCCGCGGCCAAGAAGCCCCCCGCGGGGAAGCCCAGGACCACGCCCCAGGCTCCCGCCAAGAAGGGCCGCTAGCTACTGCCCGAAGCAGTCCTCACAATCCTCGTCGCGGCAGTGGACTGCGAAGAGGCAACCCTTCGCCTGGGCCTTCTCGTCCGCGGCTGCGCAGTCGTCGTGGCGGTTGCACGTGTTCGGGGCGTACTTCGGAGGCGGTGGGGGGACGGGCTTCAGCGTCATGAGGTGCTTCCGCACCGAGATCATCTCCTCGTTGCGGTACAGGCTGGTCACGTAGACGAAGGGCTGCCGCAGGTTGTGTCCGTCGCGGGCGATGCACGCCTCGGCGCCCGCGCGCGTGAGGCACGCCGTCACGAACGCGTCGAACTCCTTGTAGCCGACGCGCCGCCACCCGAGGGCCTCCGCCGCCTCCCTCCCGATCTTCTCCAGGTGAGCCGCTTCTTCGAGGTCGGCCTCCGTGCCCTCCCCGTCGGGGATGACCCAGACGAAGTCGTCGGTGTAGTCGCTCGACACCCCGTATACGCGCTGCTTCTGGAACACGCAGAACAAGGGATCGGCCGTCGCGGCGTTGTCGTCGGTGTGTAGGTCGCAGGCGACCCGCTCGATCGTCTTCCTGATTTCGCTCACGAAAAAAACTCCTGTTGCGTCAAGCTGGGACGGAACCAAGACAGGTCTCGGCCTATTAGGAGCTCCGACAGTTTCGTGTTGTGGGTGTTTTGCATGGCTACGCGTTTCACTACGAACGTATGTAGGTTCGCGATCTCTCGAATCTCTGGGGTGTCGTCGTACGTCAGAAGAACGTCTCCCACGGAGTTACAAGCCACCGCAAAAAGGTGCTTATGGTCCACCTCGTGATGTCGGTACAGTCGAGATCCAGCCCTCTTGCTTCCATCCTCCGTCGTTCCTGCGGTGTAGGGCGGGTCGATGAAGAAGGCGGTTTGGGGGTCCGTCGCGTGCGACTTCATCACCTCAATGCCATCTCCGTGTAGGAAGGTAAACCGGTGGCGCTGACTTCCGATTGCCCTGACGCGTTGGGCTAGCGTTTTCGCATACCAACGCTGCCCTAAACCCTTCCCATTCTCTCCCCGTTTGGTGAGCGAGGACCCTGGAGCCAGGATGCCTCCATGGTGGGTCCGATTACGAACGATGGTCTGAAATGCTTTCTCAGCTGTGTCACAAGGAGTGCGCAGGAGGAGGTCACGCACGTTGTCTATGTTCAGGTCAAAAGACAAGATGCGGCCCGCCAGCCACTCAGATCCTCCCTCTAGTATCGTTGACCACACTGCCGCTACCTCATCATCAATCTCGGCAAAGATTGTGTGGTCTACGAGACCCTCGAAGACGGCCGTAAGACCCACGATCCCGCCTCCTGTGAAGGGCTCGACCAACACGGACGGCCGACGATAGCGTAGCCATTGCCGGATGCGCGGAATCAGCCAAGTTTTCCCCCCTGGATATCGGAAGGGACTTCGTTGAGGGATGGTCGATATGTTGACGATCCCCCCACACAGAGGAATCGGCCTTTGACGTCCTGTCATGTCTGGTTCGTAGCACGCGAGCAAAAACGCGTGCAGCCCTCGATGTTCCCGGTTACTCCTGGTTCCGTAGGGTCATCCCGTAGGCGCGTGCGGTGCGTTCAGCGACTTCGCGGCTCGTCTTGATCGGGGCGTCCTGGGCGTCCAGGATCCCCAGCGTGACGCCCCCCGACTCGACGCGCAGGAGGACGTCCCCGCTGCCTGTACACGCGACGATCATGGAGGCCACCCGCTCGGCCCAAATCTCCGAGAGCGCTGGAACCTCCAGCACGAGGCAGGCCACCTGGACCGACTTGGGAGGCGCAGACTTCTCTTCGTGCCCCTTGACCTCGTACCCCAGCGTCTGGCGCTTGAAGAACGGCCGCAGGCACTCGGGGAAGCTCGGGAGGTCCTCCCACCGGTGCCCGTCCTTCTCGGCGTCCTCGCGCTTCTTGTACTTCTTGTCGCCAACGAACCGGACCTCTCCCGCGCGCATCTCGGTGAGGTTCCAGGGGACCGACCAGTTCGTGCCGATCTCCATGTCGCAGGTGAGGGGGACGAGCCACTTGAGCTTCACCACGATGCCGTTGCGAGCCATGAGGTCGACGATCACGTCGATCGCCTCCTCCATGATCTCGGCCTCCATCTCGAACACGAGCTCGTCGTGCATGCAGGCGATGAGCGGCGCGCGTTCTAGCCACCCGCGACGCCTGAAGTCCTTGTACACCAGGCCCATCGCGAGCTTGGTGAGGTCGGCCGAGGTCGCCTGGACCGGCCCGTTGAGGGCGTTGCGTTCAGCGGTCGACCGGATGTAGCCGTTCTTGTCGTGGATGCCCGGCGTGGGGATCCAGCGACCCAGCGCGGAGAAAACTCCACCCACCTGGCGAGCTAGGTCGCGGACGTAGTCCCACCAGGCGCGCAGGCCCGAGTACTTCTCGTCGAACTTCTTCTTGATCCGCCAGCCCTCGTTCTTGTCTGCGGTCCCCATCGCGCGGGCCGCCGCGTCCCCCCCGCCCCCGTAGCAGAGGGCGAAGTTCAGGATCTTGCCCTTGCCTCGCTTGTCCTTCCAGTCGGCGTCGCTCTGGCGGGCTCCGAGCACCTCAATCGCCGTGGAGGCGTGGAGGTCCCCAATGCGGTCGGACCCGCACTTGGGGCAGCGCGGTGGAGGGGGGTCGGGGGTTTCGACTCCATCTCCGCGAGAGAACTGCATCCCGCACTCTGCGCAGGTGAAGAACGCCTCGACCCACTTGGGCTCGCGCGACAGGTTGGTCACGATGCGGAGCTCGACGCCCGACATGTCGACGCTCACGATGTAGCGACGCTTCGCGGGCGTGACCCCCTCGGGGTTGCGCGCCCGGATGCACTCGCGCGTGCGGTTCATGCACTCGGGCCGGTCCTTGCGGGGCGTCGAGATGTTCTGGAAGTTCATCTTCGGCCAGCCCTTGGGCAGGTTCTTGTCCTGAGGCGAGGCAAAACGTCCCGTCTCCGTCCCGTACTGCTTGAACGGGAAGGCGGCCGTCTCATCCTCGTCGCACTCGTCGTAGAGAGGCAGGAGCCAGTTGGTGAGCGCGGCGGCGGCCTGCCGTGCCTTGCGGACCTTCTTGACGAACGGGAACTTGTCGCCGTACTCCTCGGCGATCCGCTCGATCTCCTCCTTGCTGGTGTCGACCTGGGTCTCCTTCTCGGTCATCCGCAGGCCAGGCACGCCCAGCTCGGTGAGCAGGTCGCCAAGCTGCGCGGGGGAGGTCATCTCGCACACCGCCGGGAACTCCTGCGTCCCCTTGACGATGAGCTCGGTCGGGTCGGGTCCATACAGGTTGGCCGCGAGGTTCCTGCGCTCCGCCAGCATCTCGTCGAAGGTCTTGCTGACGTCGGGCTTGAAGTTCTCGAAGAGCAGCCGGAAAGCCCCTGGCGCGACGTTGCGCCCGAGGATCGTGCTCGCCTCCTCGTAGAAGGACCGCACGGCCTCCACCCACTCCCGCTGTCCAAGCTCGATGAGCTCCCGGGCACGCTGGCGGTCGATCCCCACGCGGTTGCGCACCATCCAGCGGGTCGCCAGCAGGCATAGCTGCTCGATGCGAATGACCGCGTCCTGCCGGTACTGCGGATGCCCCTCGGCGGGCTGTCGAGCCTTGGGCTCGAAGTGACGAGCGATCCGGCGATGCAGGATCGCGTCGATGCACCCGTAGGCGAGCACGTCCAGACGTGCGGGGTTCAGGAGCGAGAAGTCGATCTGCGTGGTGCCCGGCGGGAAGAGGCTCACCAGGTCGATCACCTCCAGCTTGAGGTCCTCCTTGGCGAGGGTCTTGAGGCCGATCTTCTTCCGCGCCGGGTTGGAGAGGTAGGCGAGCATGAGCCCGTCTCGCCAGGTGGCCACGTCTTCCATCGGGTTCCAGGGCTGCTCGTCGCCGCAGAACTCCAACATCTCTCCGTCGAATGCCCCGTTGAAGAAGTCGCACGTGGTTTGCTTCTGCTCCATCGCCACCTGGAGACGGTGGAGCTCCCTGGACACCACGCTCCAGGGCACGTTGTGCTCGGACCCCTCCTGGTGTCGGATCGGCACGTAACCCGCGCGCTTGCCGTCCGGAGACAACGACAGCCCGACGATCTTGTCCATCGTGCGGCCGTTGCGCACCCGCTTGTCGAGGCCCGTCGTCTCGGAGTCGAGCCCGTACTCCCCGCTCGCGATGCACTCGTCGACGAAGGCGGGCAGCGTCTCAGCGGTCAGGAGGATGAACTCGCACTCCTTGGCCCACGCGGGGACCACGGCGATCGGTTGGTTCGGATTCGTATCAAACAGGTCGGCTAGGCTCATGCGGTCTACTACCCGAAAAGCCATCCTTTGCGTCGATTGTCAGCTCTATTTCTCGTCGGAGTCTCGACGAGAACATATGCCAAGAACAATCACCACGGCCACGACCGGCACTCTGTCCGACACCCCCAAGCGCGCGCGGCGGGCTCGGAAGCCCACCCCCAAGACGCTGCACATGTCGGCGAAGGTGACGGGCCTGTTCTTCGGCCAACTGCTCGACGAGCAGGGGCGCGCGATAGGGTCTCGTGAGGGCTCAGTGCCCTCGATCTTCTGCCAGGGCGACAACGACTACCTGGAGTTTGACATCGACGTCCAGACGGGTCGGATCGTCGGGTGGAAGCGCCCCGACCCTGTGGACCTCTACAAGTTCCGTCAGCGAGAGGGCCACCTACGAGTGCCCCGCAACGAGAACACGCGCTGGATCAACATCCAGGGAAAGTGCTCCGACCTGTTCCTGGCCACGCTGTACGACGCGGAAGACCGCGTGATCGGAGAGTACGACGGCTACGCGTTGTCCTGCTGCCACGCGGGGGACGACGACTACGTCGAGATGGACATCGACGTGGACAGCGGGCAGATCGTCGGGTGGAAGCGCCCCGGTGCGGGCGAGCTAGCCCAGTTCAAGCCGGCTCGACAGGCGGCTTGAACCCGTAGGCCGCCGCGACGATCTCCGCGGCCTCCTTGAACGCCTCGGCCCGACCCGCAAGTCGCGCCTCGTGGTAGACGAGTGGGTCTCCCTCCGCGCGGATCGCCGCCAGTACCTGCTTCCGCTCCCGCAACAGTCGAGCATGGATCTCGACCCCCCTAGGGTCCGGCGGCGGCGGGAGGACGGGAACCTTGGCGGTCGTGCAGTAGAACATGAAGATGTCCTCGGGACCTGGTACTCGCTCGTCTCCCGTGTCGGGGTTGACGAACGGCTTGCGGTCCCGCTGACACGCGATCGCCTCCGCCGCCTCGTCGTCCGACAGCGTGACGTTCGCGTAGTCTTCGCCGAACGTACCGGGTCGCGTGCGGTCCACCAGGTAGACCGTACGGGTGAGGTAGCCCGCCGCGGTGAGCTCGTCCATCACAGGCAGGAACTGCGTCTGCACTTCCGGGTAGGGCTGGAAGTTGCGGTACACCATCAGGTGCCCGACGCTGGTGTGGGTGGACTTTATGTGGGCGAGCGCACGTTCTGCAAGAGGGGAGAGACCGTCCATACGAGGTTCTACCCCGACCAGTCAGCTCCGGAGCTGCGGTCCAGAAGTAGCATGAGGTATGAGCCAGGTCGTCGCACTGCTGGACCGTCCAAACCCCAAGTCTTTCGGGCGGGTCGCGTTCATCACGCGCAACTCGCGGGGGGTCCTGCACACCCACGGGCTGCCCCGCAACCATGTCCTCCACGAGGAGGATGTGCAGGCCCTCGTGGAGGATGGGCACGCGGTTCTCCTGTGCCCAGAAGTTCCCATCCACGACGTACCGGAAGATTTCGTCGCCGGCTGGTTGGGAGACCGCTTCGCGGACTACATTCGTGGGGTCCCTCACGGACCTCCCCTGCCTGCGGTTCCTGCGGGGAGCCACCACGTCCCGCAGGGAACTTTCTGGATCGGGCGGTTGACCGAGGTGACCAGCGTGGTGCTCGACTGGATCCAGAGAGCTGCCCGCTGCGTGATCGCGCCCGGAGAGATGTCTGGGACCGACCGCGCCTACCTGGCGGGCCTGATGTCCTGGGCGCTACCCAGCGCTGACGAGACGAAGGCCGCGCGCCTGTACGTCCAGGTGACTCCCGAAGCTCGTGCTCAGGAGATCGACCTCCTGCTTCGCATGGAGCGGGAGGCTGGAAGGCTCACGATTCGATTCGATCCGAACTCGACGCGCGTCTCCACAAGATCATCGAGCAGTACGGGGCCTACTGCCCCGGAACGAACTCCTCCCCGACGACGACCACCACGTAGCGCCCTTCCCGCCAGCACAGGGTGACATCCCGCGCGGCCAGATTGGCCCCCTCGGAGAGCCCGGGAGGATCGTAGCAGTCGGGAACCTTCAGGCAGGGGAGACAGTGTCGGGGGTTGTGTGCGACGCATGAGTACTGCTGCGCACAGCGCATGACGGGAGGGTCGAGCGCACGCAGGCAGGCTCGCGGGTCTCGCAGGCCGGCGGCGCGCAGCGGCTCGAGGTAGCCATGAACGGCGAGGCTCATCACCTCCCCGCTCACCTCCGGGATGAGCGGACCCCACGGAGTGTCGCGCAGGACCGCCAGATCACCCCAGGGGTCGATAGATCCCGGCAGCGGACGCGCCAGCAGGACTTCGTCCCCGTGACGGTTCCGTGCCGCGAGCCGAAGGAGCGGACGGATCACAGGGACAACCATAGGCCGGCGGGGATGATCTTCGACCCCGACACGACGGCGAACCGCGGGATCTTGTCCGTGGCGAAGTAACCCACCTCGACCGCCTCGGTCCTGTGGACCTCCGAGGGGGGGATCTCCGGGCCGAACGATCGCATGCCCTCGTCGTCCATGTTCCCGATGAAGTACCGACGTTGTAGGTATCCAGTCTCGACGAGCGGGTCGAACAGGAACGCCTCGTCGAGGTCGTACCCGTCCGCGGTCTGTTGAACCCCGACCGGCAGGAAGCCCGCGCGCACCTGGGTGCCGGGGATGGGGTCGTACAGGGACAGGGCCGTGAGGACCTTGGCGTGCAGGATGTCCATGTGCTGACTACCCTCCCTGGGCAGACCGCGCGAACTTCTCCCTGAGCTCATCTACGCGCGGGCGCAGCTTGTCGGCGAACTCAGGGTCCTGGCGCGCGTGGTCGATGAGCTCCCACGCATGCAGGAGCGTGGATAGGGGGAGTGCCCTCGCCCGCGCCATCATCCTTGCGAGACGGTCGAGCATGGTGATGGGGTCCTCCGTGGGGGCTGGGTCGTCCTCTCCCCAGCTTGGGGAGGCTGCCTCCTCGTCCGGCTCCTCGAACGACATCGGGGGCAGGCCCGCCAGCTCTTCGAGCCGGTCGAGCGCACCCTCAAGCGTCGCTCCCGTGCGCTCTCGAAACGTGTCGACGATGTCCCGTGATCGCGAGCACGCGAAGCAGTGCCACCGGGGGGACTTTGGGTAGGTGCGGGCCGATGGTTTGTGGTCCTGCCCCGTCCCGTGGAGGTTGCATCGAAAGGGTTGCTCGATGTCCTCACCGTCCGGGTCGACCTCGTAGCCGAGGCGAGCGAGCAGGCGGACCAAGGGGACGCGCCGCAGCCGGCGCAGTCGGCGATCGTTGCGCGTGAGGCGCACAGGACGCTTTGCCGCGCCTTCAGCTCTGATCGTCGGGGATTCCACGTCCTATCCTCATGGTTGACCTACCCGCACGTGGGGTGCTGATCGTCACGGAGATGAGGTCCGAGCCGCTCACGGCAGCCCTGGACACTCTCGTTCGACGGTACAGGGAGCATTCCGGTTGGCAGGAGCGTATGTGGTGGGAGATCCATCTGGTACTTCGCTCCAGGCCGATAGAGGAGCGCACGGCCCTTGTTACGCCGCTAGCCAAGCAGTGCGTCGACTTCGTGGTCTGGACAGCCTCCCTTGAGGCAGAGGGGAAGGGACTCAAAGCGTACCTGGAGAGGGAGCAGGGAAGGGAGATCGGCGCGATAAGCTACGGAGTCATCGCGGCCGTGTCCCCGCCGTTTGTCCGTCAGGTGGTCTACAAGTCAGACTTCTACGGGGTCGTGTGCGAGCCCGAGGGGCTTGCGACCAACGATGACGGGCTCCCAGGCAGGCTTTAGGGCGGTGTGTCGTTGCCGACGTAGCCGATCGGCCTCCTCTCGACCCCACCGACGTTCGACCTCCCGTAGTAGGTCGAGGAACTTCGGATGTCCCGTGAGGTAGAGCCACCCGTGGACCTCTACCTCACAGAACCCCGAGACCACCACGGCCTGACGGACTCGGTGAACCTGTCGCGCCGCCGCAAAGCACGCCATCCGGCCCCCAGGACGAAGAAGCCGGAGGCACTCCCGCATCCAGCGCTCGCACCACACCTGGAACCGCCGTCCTGGGTGCAGGGTGTCGTCAGACCCCTTGCGAGGGTCGTCCCACTCCTCTCCCATGTAGCTGATCCCGTAAGGGGGGTCCGTCACGACCGCCCGCATCGTTGCAGGCCCAAGGGTCGGGGTGACAATCATGTTGTCTCCGACGATGACTAGCGCGTCTACCATGGAGACTCCTCGTCGGGCAGATCGCGGACGATCGACACGGACCGCACGTTGTCCCCAAGGACGTCCTGCGCGGTACGCACGGGGCATCCTGTCGCACACCCTCCTCGGGTGCAGTTGGACAGGTGGACGAGCATCACGTTGGTGGGCCATGTGCCGCTGAGTGGACGGAGTACGTCCAGGTCGATCCCACCCGTACCATGGAGCCGGGCGGCCTCCACGACCGGAGCGGGTTTACGTATCAGGTAGAGGACGAAGCTCACGGGCTCTGCTACCCGATGCGGTCCGAACTCGATCCGCACGCTGGAGGATCCGTTCGCAAGGCGTAGGGTCGTTGAAGGAGGTTCCCATGGCGCGTCGTCCCCTTCGCATCCCTCTTCCCTTCATCAACCAACCCCTGCCGCTCGGCAACGCGATCGCCCGCGTGACGAGCGCGGTCGGCATCAAGCCCTGCGGGGCGTGCAAGGAACGCGCGCAGGCGCTCAACCAGCGGGTCACGTTCGTGCCCGCGACCCCGCCGCCCGCCCCGCCCAAGTAGTCAGCTCCGCAGGGAGCGGCGTCGCCGACTCCCACGCATGATCCTCCTCGCGGCCAACGGCCTCCCCCGACAGGGCTTGAACCTGAAGCCCCTCACCCTCGTGACTGGAGCCGACTGCGCGGAGCGAGTGGACCTCATACGGAAGGCCCTGCTCTCGCTGAAAGGACCCCTCCAGTCTCCCGTCGTGCGTGCCCGCCTCACGGAGAACGGGACGACCTACCAGGCGCCTGTTCCGAGCGGTGCCGCACCCTACCTGCGCTGCATACTATCCTTGCGCCCCTCGAACGGAGACTCGCTGCGCGCCGCGTCCTGGTTCCAGAGCTGGTCGAAGAGCCTGGACTCGCACTCGATCTTCGAGACCCTGACGGGGACGCAGGTACGCGACGTGGTGGATCCCAGCGACGGGGACGCGTTCAACCTGAGGCTCGCGCGCTGCGTGGCCGACGCGATGGTCGACGCGATCCCCTCGATCGTCCTGCTCCCCGACGTGGTGTCTGGGAAGCTGCACGGCAGCTACTCGGCGCACAAGCGCCTGGCCACCGTGCTCTGCGGCGTCGCGAGCCCCCACGTGGTCCTCGTCGTGGGGGCGAACCCCGACACGCACGCGGCCGTCAAGGAGGCGATTGCCCGTGGCGACCTGGACCCCGAGGACTATGTTGAGTGGAACGAGGAGAAGTGATGCACGACTACCTGTACGCCTACGCGAGGCCCCCTGAGACCGCAGGCCCTGAGACGACCTCCGGCTCGACCTCCGGATCGATGTCCTGCGCGCCTGCGCCCTCCGGATCGATGAGCATGGGTTGCGTGGTGACACCCGAGCCATGCTCGCTCTGCGGGGACTCACCAGGCGTCGTCTGCTCGCACGTGGCGAGCATCGACTTGGCCTCCTCGTGCGACAAGGCGTCCAGGGTGGACTTCACGTCGTTCGTTCCCTCGTTCGTCTCCGACGGAGATGCCTCGGCGACCGGCTCGGTCCGTCCGCTCTCCGGGACCTCCAGGGGAGCGGGGTCCTCGGCCTGACGCGCAGCCTCCTCCCAGAACTCATCGGGAGGAACCACGAGCCGCTCTGGCGGCGGGGGCGGAGCGAGCACCTGCACGTTGACGCGAGGGGCCTGGAGGTCGCACAGGTACGCCAGCGGCCCGGCCGGACCGTGGTGGGCGTTCGAGTACATGATCTGCACGGGCACAGTGCCCGTGCCAGAGACAAGCGGGACCTCCCGCATCACGCTGGACAGGTCGGGTCCCGCCTCGAAGACGGGGAAGTCTCCCACCTCTTCCCCCTGGTCGGAGATCCACCCGAGCAGCCGTTGGGCCGCCGGGTCGTCACCGAGGCGTATCGCGTCCCCAACATCAGGGTCCGTTCGGGCCTCGCACAGCTCGTGGTACAGGGTCGCGACGACGTTCTTCCACGGGGCGTCGAACGCCACGATCCCGTTCTCGCGCTCCGCGGTCCGCTCCGAGTAGACGCTCACCGCGTAGTAGACGGTCACGCCGGGGCGCGGGTGCACCGACCCGTGGTAGCCCCCGAGCCCGTAGAGGCTCGAGGCCTCCTCGTGCTCGGTCGCGCGCGGGAGGACGCGCCGGATGTCCGAGGCGTCCTCGTCGAGCGTGAGGACGGACCCGCGCGGCAGGACGAGGTTCACCAGGGTCGAGCCGAGGTTCAGGTGGAACCTGGCGAGCTGGCTGTCTCGGTGCAGCTTGAGCACCAGGTCCTCGACGTCCTTCTGCCCGAAGGTCGCGGGAGGGGTCCCGTCGAGCACCCGCGACGGGGCGAACTGCGTCGTGATGGGGGCGTTCTTGAAGTACTGCCGCATCACGTTGGTGAGGCCGGGGTCGGTCATCGCCGCCAGGAGCGACTGGTCGATCTGCCGCACCTCGTCGGGCACCCAGGCGTCGCGTCCGCCCAGGTAGAGGTTCGTGTAGGTCAAGTGGGGGATCGTGCGGCCCCCCATGAAGCGGAGGTCATGGTCGGGGGTCGGGGGGAACTCGTAGCTTGCGCCGCGGAGGGTTGCGGCGACGTTCAGCGGGCGTGGCATGGGGAGCTCCTTCCTGGGGGTTCTCTCCCATGGGGGGCGCGATACCCAGATCTACGGCACACACCACCCGCACCTGCGGGGAACGGGCAACGGCTCCCCGCATGCGCCCCGCGGCGAGGTCCGCGTAGCGCCGCAGCTTGTCGACGAGGACGACCGGTATCCCGTCCTCCACGCACACCACCCCCGTCGTCCCCGACCCGGAGAACAGGTCGAGGACGGGGCCCGCCGCGTCCTCCTCGTACGCTCCGGCGACGCGCATCGCGGCCCTCACCGCCCCGACCGACTTGACCGTCGGGTGGTCGTTGAGCACCGCCTTGGCCGTGCGGCCGGCGCCGGCGCGCGCGTTGCGCACCCCAGCGCTCCCCTCCTTCCGCTTGACGGCCTCGTGGCCCGCGCGCGGGGCCACGACCCCCGCGAGGCCCGCCTCCTTCTCGGTGCGGGTCGCCTTGGCGGCGGGGAGGACGGTGCGCGGGTCGTCGGCCACCAGGATCGCGTCCCACACCTCCAGCCCGACCTCCTCCGCGAGGATCGCCTCCTCCCCCTCCGGGTCGCCAGGGAGAAGCGCGACGAGCGCCCCCGGCAGGAGCGCGGCCTCGATCGCGCCCCACTCGGCGGGAGAGGGAGTCCCGCGCAGCACGAGCGCCCGGAGGCTCCCGGGGGGCCGGCGGGCCGCCTCCCCCGCGCCGAGCACCTCGGCCCCGAGCGCCCTCGCCATGCGCTCGGCGACCTCCTCGCGCAGGCTCATCGGATGAGCGCGTCCAGGGCGCTCGTGATCTCCGCCCCCTGCTCGGGGTCGACGCGCGTCGAGACGTCGTCGAGCGGGTTGTCGAAGCAGGTCCCGATCCGCCGGCAGGGCCAGTCGATCTGGGCGAGGAAGGGGTTGAAGGGGGCGTTGTCGCGGCTCTTGAGGCACGTGAAGAGCGCCCGGTTCCGCTCGGCGTACTCCTTGTCGAGGTAGCTCGTGGTGACGACGTCCGCGCTGCGCTCGGCCTCCGAGGCGTAGGAGAGGTTGTTGAGCTCGTAGGTGGGGAGCAGCCCCTTCTCCTTGCGCTTGTGGGCCTCCTTGAGCCCCTCGCGGTTGATCTGGAAGAGCGCCACCAGCGGGATCCCCTGGCCGCGGCGGAACTGCATCGCGAACCGCTTGCAGTCGCGCAGCGCGTCGTTGAGTCGCTCGGAGGTGGACACCTTCGAGCGCACCCCGAGGAGCGAGGCGTGGTCGAGGTAGATGGTGGAGAATGGCGTCTTGGGGTAGATGGTCTCGGCGCGGCCCCGCAGGCCGTCGACGGTGACGTCGGGCTTGTCGGGGTCGGCCACCTCGATGATGATCCGTCCGTAGCCGTTTTCGGGGTCCTTGAGGTCGGGGACCACGTGGTTCACGAGGAACCGCTTCTCCGCCGGGGTGAGCTGGGCGTCGCGGATGCGCTTGTAGTCGAGCCCCACGTTGATCCCCCCCTCCTGCTGGATGCCGAGCTCGGTGCGCACCTCCGCGAACTTGGAGTGGAACGAGTGCATCGCGACGATCCACCGACGGACCTGCCGGTAGGGCATCTCCAGCGAGAAGTACAGGACGTTGTCGTGGAACCAGATCGCCTGGTTGTAGGCCCAGTTGAGCGCGAAGGTCGTCTTGAGGTGCCCCGAGTAGGCCGCGTGGATCCAGAGCTCCGCGACGCGCGCCCCACCGAGCGACTCGTCCATCTGCTTGATGCCTGTCCACTGGCCGAAGGCCGCTCGGGGGTCGCGCTCCGTCCTCTCGTACTCGGCCACGATGTCGTCGGCGTCCCGCAGGATCTCACCAGACAGGTGGGAGGACAGCGTGGGGGTCGCCACCTCGCGCATCGCCTCGACTGCGTACGAGGCGGCCTGCTGAGCGCCCCGCAGGACGCGCTTGTCCCGCCCCTCTCCGACCTCCAGGCCGGAGGTCGCGATGAGCCGCACGTCCCGCATCGCCTGCTCGAGCAGCCGCATGCGTCGCTCCTCGCAGACCTGCTCCAGCACGTGGAAGAAGTCCCCCTCGGTCTTGAGAGGACCGACAGACACCGCCTCCATGCGGTCCGCTGCCCCCACCTGCCCGACCGACCGCAGGTGGGAGGTCGTCGTCTGGAGCTCTGGCGGGTGTCCATGGTCGCGGGTGAACTGGTCGACGAACACCCAGATCTCCCCGTCCTCAGGGAGCAGGAACTCGACCTGCGCGTCACGCACGGCCTGGACGTTCTTGAGCACCAGCGGTGCAGGGTCGGCGGGCCGACAGCGCACGATCGATCGGATGAGGTCAGGTTTCATCGACTTCTCGGATCCTTCCACCGCCGAACGAGGGCTTTCTCCCGCCCCCGAACGAGGACTTCCTACTACCCGCACCCTTCTTCGGTGCCTTCTTGTCGATCGACATCCCGCCAGGAAGCATCCCCTCCTCCGTGGCTGGAATGACCTCTATCCTGGGGGGTTGTCTCTCGGGCCGCGCGCGCGGAAGGGGTTCGGGCTCGGCGGGACCGGTCGCTCGGAGTAGCCCGTCCAGGGAGGCCACGCACTCCTCGACTGCGTGACTCCCGTCTATCCCCACGCGGTCCCACGGAGCCATGTGGGCGACGAGCTGGGGGCTCCAGAAGATTGCCCCCGTGGTAAAGGGCACATAAGGGTCCTCGACGACCCAGGTTGGTCGCCCTCGATGCGCACGGCACTGGAGGGCTTCCAGGATGACCTCGGGAACGGCGACGTTGCGCGCCGCTTTGACCCCGAGCCGAAGGACGAGTAGGGAGGGCGGAGCCACCAGGTCTACCAGACGCAGGTAGGCGTCCTCCGCGTCACGCGTGTGGCCCGCGACCTCCGGGTCAAGCACGTCGAGGCCCGCCGTCGCGAGCCACGCGCTCACCAGGTCGAGGTCGGACACCACGCGGGTCGAGCGGAGCAGGCTGGGCACCTGGTGCAGGACGCGGGCCAGGTGGGTCCGTAGCGTTGGGGATGAGGCGCTCACGAGCACGTCCTGCTGCGCGTACTTGACGAGCGGCGTTCGGTCGATGGGCTCGAAGCCCGAGTACCCGCGCCACACGCGCTCCAGGGCCTCACGCTCGCGCCGCGCCCTGGTGCAGACGCAGGTGTCGAAGTGGGTCGATGGGATTATGTAGGGCGGGAGTGCCTTGAGCTCAGCCGGCGTGTAGACCTTCTGCACGGACCCGCTCCCGCGACACTTGGGGCAGTCAGGCTCGCCGTCTCCTGGCAGCCGGGTGGGCACGTTACTGTTGCTCATGCGTGCTCCTACCCTGTTCGCCCCGCAGCATGTCGAAGATCGTGTCGATCTCTCCCTCCATCGACGCGCTGGGGTCGACGGGAGCCACGGGACCCGTCGGATCGTCGAATACCTTGCGGTCTAGCACCTTCTCGAAGAGCGCCAGCTTCCCGCGCAACACCTGGAGGGTGTAGTCGTCGATCGTCTTCTGCGCCCGTGATCCCCCGGGCGGCTTGGCCACTAGGTGAAGGGTGACGGCGCGCTCGTGCGCGCTGCCGATGCGCACCATGCGGCCAAGGATCTGGACGTAGTCGCCGGCCGACCAGGGGGTGTCGTAGAACACGATGGCGCTCGCGGCCTGGAGGTTGATCCCCTCACCACCGGCCGAGGTGAGGAGGATGACGCGCGCTCGGCCCTCCTGGAAGTCCGCACGCGCCTGCGCACGCTGTGCGTCATTCTCCCCGCCCGTCACGCGGGTCACCGTGACGTGCTGGGCCCGGAGCGCCGGCTCGATGTGGTTGACGATGAGGGTGCGGAACCGGCTGTAGACGATGACCTGCTGGTCCGCGTAGTCTCCCGAGGTGAGCAGGTCCACGAGTACCGACAGCTTCGAGGATGGCACGTCGGCGACCTCGACCAGGCCAGCGTGATTGACGACCTGCTGGCAGCGCAGCAGCGCGGACATCTTGGTCTGGGTCGTGCCGTCGTCCTTCTTCTCCCCCACCTGAAGGAGCCCCGCCTGCGCGTCCCGGTAGAGGGACCACTCCGCTGGCGACAGCGACACGGGGATCTCGACCGGCGGGAGCACCTTGGGTAGGTCGCTGGCCACGTCTCGCTTGGACCGGCCCAGGTAGTAGGGCTCGATCGCTTCCCGGTACGCTTCGATCTGGTCGGGCGCGTACCCGATGATCTGGGGCACGCGCCGGCCGCGCGCCACCAGGCGCAACTGCGTGAGGCAGTAGCTCTTAATGAAGGTCGACGGCGAGGCCGGAAAGACGCCCGGCACGATGACCCTGAAGATCCCGTACCCCTCGACGAGGTTGTTCTTGAGGAGCGTGGCGGTCAGCGCCCAGGCGCGCGACGCGGTCGCGCCGAGGTGACCCATGACCTGGTGGATCTGGGTCTTGGGCTCCTTGAAGACCGTGGCCTCGTCTGCGACGAGCAGGTGCCCGCTCCACTCCTGAAGGTCCGTGAAGTCCCTGGCGATCGACCCGTACGTGTAGACGAGCACCGGGTAGCGGTCGCACTTGAGGAACGCCTCACGCACCTTCCGGCGCTTCTCGACCTCGCCGGCCGCAACGAACACGTTCACCTCGCGGAAGAATCGCCGGAGCTCCTCTTCCCACTGGGAGGCCAGGCTCTTGGTGCCCACAACGAGGACCCGCATCGTGGGGTTCTTCTCCCACAGGTGGGCGAGCGCCCCGATCACCTCGATCGTCTTGCCGCAGCCGGTGTCTTCTCCCACGACAAACCTGGGCATGAGGATGAGGTGAAAGACCATCTGCTGCTGGTAGGGACGGAGCTGGAAAGGAACCTTCCCCACGCCGGGGACCTCGACTTCGTCCCGCAGCAGGCTGCTCTTCTTGAGGATGAAGCTCTTGTCTCGGCGGATCTCGCGCATGCGGGCGAGGCTCCGGGCGAGTGCGATCAGGTCTGGGGCGTCAGCCATGGGAGGTCTTACCCGGACAGCTCGCCCTCCAGCGCGTCGAGATGCCCTTCCGCATGACCCTCCTCACCCGAGATGCTTTTCGCGAGAGGGTGTTCGCGCGCGACCGCAGCCGGTGCGTCCTGTGCGGGAACCCCGGCCAGGACGCCCACCACATCCTAGACCGTCGCCTGTGGCCCGACGGAGGGTACTACCTCGACAACGGAGCGACCGTGTGCGGGCCCTGTCACCTCCGCTGCGAGCGCACCGAGGTGACGGTCGAGCAGGTGCGCGAGGCCGCACGCATCCAGACGGTGCGTGTGCCCGACTACCTTCACGCGGAGGCCGTCATCGACAAGTGGGGCAACCCCTACCTACCGAACGGCCGCCGAGCGCTGGGCCCGCTCGGCTTCGAGGACAGCGTGCGACGCATCCTCCAGCCCGTGTGGCACGAGTTCACCTCGCGGGTGAAGCCTCCCCGAACCCTGCACCTGCCGTGGTCGCCGTGCGCGGACGCCGACGACCGGTTCGTGCGTCCGCAGGACCTCGACTGGCTCCGGGCGCGGGAGGTGGTCGTGCTGGAGAAGCTCGACGGCGAGAACACCACCCTCGGCCCCGAGGCGGACTACCTGCACGCGCGGTCGATCGACGGGTACGCGCGTCATCCGAGCCGGTCCCGCATGCGCGCGCGCCACGCCTCCCTGTGGCGCGACATCCCACCGGAGTTCCGCGTGTGCGGGGAGAACGTCGACGCCCTCCACTCGGTCGAGTACCACGACCTGTGCGCCGACGACGGGACGCCGGACCGCTTCTTCGTCTTCTCCGTCTGGGACCGAGACCAGGCGCTCGGGTGGGACGAGACCGCGCTCTACGCGCGGCTGCTCGGCCTACAGCCCATCCCCGAGCTATACCGGGGACCGTTCGACGAGGCCATCCTGCGGGGCCTCACGACCCAGGCGGCACTGCGCGGGGCACGGCGGTCCGGGAGCCAGGACCCGTCCGAGGGGTACGTGGTGCGCCCCCTCGGCCCGTTCCGCCTCACCGACTTCCCGCGCGCCGTCCTCAAGTGCCGCGTCCTCGGGGTGACCTCCCCCGACCACTGGACCCAGCACTACACCCCGAACTGCGTCCGGGGCGAGTGCGAGCACCGCTAGTCGCTTCCCTTCAAGTTGGCCACAGGCCACAAACGGTGTGCCAGGCGCGCGATGCCGTTGTCCTCCAGCACCTTGAGCACTACGTCCAAATCCTTATAAACATGACCACACTCGTCGAGCGGGGTCCGCTCGCAGTTCCCGACGATCCCCACGACCTCCGCGCCACCCGCCTCGCGGCGGATCGTCCGCATCTCGTGGTCGATGTCGTCGTGCAGCGCCGCGAGCTCGCGCTTGGCCGCGTTGCGGCCCATCACGCGCCCCGACCCGTGGTTCACCGAGCAGCCCGACTGGTACGCCCCCTCCTGCGGCCACAGGATCGCCGCGCCGGTCAGCATCGACCCAGGGATGAGGCACGGGTGGCCGGTCTTGGCCCACTTGGTCCCCACCAGGTCCGGGTGCCCCGCCGGGAACGCGCGGGTCGAGCCCTTGCGGTGGACGAGCCCCTTCTTCGTGGTGCCGTCAGGAAGCACGAGGGTCTCCTCCTGGACCAGGTTGTGGCTGATCTCGTAGAAGAGCTCGGGACGCGCACCGAGGACCTCCTCGGTCGCCTCCGCGACGCCAGCCGCGATGACGTGACGGTTCGCGACGGCGAAGTTCGCCGCCGCGTTATGCCACTGCCAGTACAGGCGACCAAGCTCCGAGTCCAGCCGCAGGCACGACTCCTCCTTGCGCCCGCGCGGGAGGTCGTTTAGCTCCGCCCCACGGTCGAAGAAGTAGTCGGCCGCCTGCCAGCCGAAGCCGCGCGACCCGCAGTGAACCATCACCCACACCTCGCCGGTCGACCGCTCGACCTGGAGCTCGACGAAGTGGTTTCCCCCGCCGACGGACCCAAGCTGCGGTGCCGCCTTCGAGAGCGCCTTGGGGATGAGCTTCTCGTCGAACAGGTTGTCGTCGATGGGGATGTAGGGGCGCTCGCAGAGGTCGAGGTTTCCTCCGACCGCCTTCGCCCCGTAGCGCAGGACCTCGCTGACCTTGCGATCCGAGGGCGACCGCATGAGGCGCGGTCGGTTCCCTCCCTTGTCGTAGCCAAGCGCCACGCGGTCCGAGACCGCCCGCACCCAGCGCTCGCGGAGCGCCCAGTCGGCGACGTCCCGCGCGTGCAGGTTCGGTACCCGGAGGTACACGACGCCGCAGGAGATGTCGTACCCGCTGCCCGCCTGCGCCACCACACCGTCGGTCACGAGCACCCCTCCCACGGGGAGGACGTACCCCTTGTGGCAGTCGGGCTGGAGGTACATCCCGATCGCGCCCGGCGTAGACGCAGACTTCGCCGCGTCCGCCCACATGTCCTCCTCGGAGGCCGCGTAGAGCTCGGGCGACAGGAACGCCGTGACATCGCACCGCATGGTCCCTACGCGCGGGAGAACGAACTTGCTCGGGCCGACCTGCTCGACCTGGTACTTGAACGACATGATGGATCCCTTTCTGGAGATGGTCGAAAGGGTGCCGAATTTTGGAGCTGAGTGGGTCGGGTTCGGCCGGTCCTGCCCCGGCTTGGCTCGTGGTGGCCGTACGTTTTGTGAGCGGCTTTCCTTATTCGGTTGGGCTCCCAGGGTCCTGCCCAACCCGCATCACTGGTCGATTCCAGCCCCGCTCTTCCTGTCGATTCAGGTGCGCCACCCGGGTGGCTATTCACCACCCTCGACGGACTCCCGATACGGCTTCCCTGTTGCTCCGCGTGTACGTCGGTGCCGTCTCCCTGCCTATCCTGGACGCTGCCTCGTCCTGTTCGCCCGTTCCCTCAGGTACTGTGAGGGCCGCGTGTCATGTTGCCACGCCGCGAACCCGACCCACCAGCGTCTACCCGCAAGAGGGCAGGACGGAGCTGAACTACTTCCCCAAAACCGCAGAAAGGACCTCCCAGGTGAGGTCCGCGTCCCGCAGCAGGTTCGGGTGCTCGCGAGCGAGCCGCATGACTCTCCGCCCCACATCGAGCGGTGCGCGGCCGATCTTGTCCGCGGTGACGCGCAGCGATAGCACGACGGCTGCGCGCACCTGCCTCGTAACCTCTCGGGCGAGCTCCGCGACCAAAGTGTCCGCCGCCATTCCTGTCCCGTTCTCGCGCAGCATCGAGAGGGTCTTGCCTCGTCGCGTCACCAGAAGGCGCGAGACCCGCAGGAATCGCTTGTCTGACGCAGGAAGGAAGTCCCAGCGCGCCGCCTCTCCCACCACGCGTGCCGCCGTGGACCCGGCCGGAAGGCCCGCCTGGAGGTCGATCTTCTGGCTCTCCAGGAACGCGCGGTCTGCCGCCCGCGACGCCCGCTCGAGCACACGGTTCCCGACCCGCACGACCGCCGCCTCGCCACGCGAGGCGGGCTCGTCCCGCATGAAGTCCAGGATCTGGCTCGGCAGGCTCAACGGGCTACCTCGCTCCTGCGGAGTCGGGCATGAGGATGCGGAGGAGCTTGCGCTGCTCCTCGCTCAGGTTCTTCATGTTGCCCGCGAAGCTGAAGTCCCCGGTGTCGCGGTCGATGCGCCGCGAGGTGAGCCCCGTGGCCATCGGCCGAAGACACCGCAGCAGCTTCGGGTCCAGGTGCGTGAGGGAGATGTGGATCTCCATCTCGACCTCCTCACCTGGCTGGAGGTGTAGCGGCCTTCCCTGCTGGAGGCAGGGAATCGTCTCAGAGGCGAGCACGATCCCGTCCTCCGTCTCGACGGAGTGCGAGAACTCGGAGAGGGTCCTGGGCACGTCCGTCTTGACGACGAACCCCACCGACACGCGATGGTCCCCAACGACCAGGGTCGTTGCCGGGAACACCCCGAGCCCACGGACCTTGACCAGCACTCCACGATCGCGGGCGCGGTCGATCGCGTCGCGCTCGTCGTCCGTGAGAGGTACGTACAGGCCGCTCGGGTTCCCCCCGCCAAACGGGTTCGTGCCGTTATCCACGACGCCCCTCCTTCTTGGTCGAAGACACGGGCTTCTTGGAGGGTGCATCCTCGGTGGACGTCTCCACGTCCTCCTTGGTCGGAGGCGACTCGGGCGTCACGACCGGCGCGACCGGCGCGGCCACCGGTGCTGGTGCAGACGCAACCACCGGTACAGGCGCGGGTGCGGGCGCGGGTGCGGGCGCGGGTGCCGGTGCCGGTGCGACCACCGGCGCCAAAGGTACGGGTGGCCGCGCCGGTACGGGCTTCGACGAAGCAGACACGACCCCCAGGGGGGTCGTGGGCGGGACCTTCGCCGCAGGGAGGGTGGAGGTCGCTTGGGTCTGAGCCTCCGCCTCCGCGCCCTTGAGCGGAAGCGACAGTCCCCGCTCGCGCATGTTCGACAGGATCTGGGACTCCCTCGCGTGAGGGGGTCGATTCAAGGTAGGTCGTTCCATGGGGGTTCCTCGTCGTCGTGCTGTGACATCATCTCGCCCGATGCAGTCTGGGCGGTGCGTTCTATACCACTCACCGTACCACGCAGGTCCGGGCGGCCGGCGTTGTACACGGTGATCGTAGTGTCTACGATCTCGGCCGCTAGCGGCAGCAGGGGGATCACGTTCGCGCGGGCTCTTGGGCTGAGCGCGTACAGCGACCACTGAGCCTCTCGCACCGCGTTGGGACTCTTGACCATCATGGGCAGCAGGGTCATGTCCTGGTCTGGGTCGTCCGGGTTGATCGAGTCCTCCACGAACAACGACGCCGAAGGCGGCGGCAGTGGGGGAGGCGGGGGAGGCGGGGGAGGCGGCGGCAGAGGAGGAGGCGGTGGTGCTGGTGGTGCCGGTGCCGGTGCCGGAGAGGCGGGCCGCGGAGGCCAACCTGGAGGCCAAGGGAGTGGGAAGGGAAGTGGGATTGGGAGGGGAAGCGGCCAACTCCATCCTCCGGTCGACGAGGATGACGATGACGATGACCCTGAACCCGACGTTCCGGTCCCTGAGGGTCCAGTTGGTCCCGTACCGGGAGGTATCGGCGTGGAGTACACCGCCACAGGGGGCGGTAGGTTCGTTGGCGTGAACACCTCCAGGAGGTTCCGCCCAACCCGGTCAACCCACCAGGAGGCCACACTACACCCCGTACTTCTGGAGCGCCTCGTGAAGGCGCTTGCGCAGGTCGGGCGCAAGCGTCCTGCCCGTCCAGATGGTGCGACGCGTGCTCGTGATGTCCCCAAGGGTCTGAGGGTCACGCATCGCCCTCTGGCGGAGCTTCTCGAGCCGGCCAAGGAACTTCACTTGGTCATCGTTCAGGTTCGCGGCGACCCGCAGCACTGCTTCCTGGGGGTCGTCCAGCACGCCTCCCTGCACGAGCCGCTTGTGTATGTGAGCCAGCACGTCGTCGTCGGACACGTCGGGAATCCTGCTCAGGATCTGGAGGCGTTCTGTCTTGTACTTCTCCCGGTCCGCGATGGGGGCGATCTTCTCGTAGAAGTCGCGCGCAGCCGAGTAGACCTGCTCGAAGTGCAGGACCCCGCGCCGGAGGTTGTCTCTCCACTTCTGGGTGCGATGGTAGCGCGACTGCTCCCCACCGACACGGTTCAGCGTGCGATGGGTGATGAGCGAGGCAAGGACGATGTCGATGGAGGCGTTGGCCCGCCCCATCGCGGAGTCGCGCGACCCGATCGAGGATGAGATCTTCACCCCAACACGATCCGACAGGTGCACGTAGTAGATGCCCGCCGTGCGCGTGTCCCGTGACCAGCGCTTGCCGAGCGTGTTGAGCCACTCCTCGAACTCGTCTCGGCTGATCTCGACGTAGGTGGCGGGCATCTCACTCCTGGTCGTGCGATAGCACGCTCAAGGGACTAGGACGAGGGGCGCGCGAAGGTCGTCACCTGGAGGTGCAGCCGCCCCTGGATGATGACGCGGAGCATCGTGTCGACGGACACACGGTCGAGGTCTTCTCCCCGCAGCAGTCGACGAAGGGCGACCTCCCGCACTCCAGCCCGTCGCGCAAAATCCTTCGGGTCACCAACGACCTGCTCCAGCAGCACGGCGAGTTCCTGCGCGAACCAGGCGTGCTTGATGTCCCGTTGGACTTCTGGGCGGTCCAGGCGGAGGTCCTCTCGTGCCACACGGGCGTGCGCCACGAACGCGGGTCCTGTCGTGGGATCCTTGGGGCGAGATACGGTGCTCATGCCGCCCCCCGCGATTCTTCGGCCTGCCCCGCAGGTTGGATGGTTACGGGCTCGCAGTTCCACACGCTCACGCACCCCGACACATCGTCGAGAAACACCACGGGCTCCTTGGATGCGCTCAGGTACGCCCTGCGAGAGACCGTACAGGTCTGGGACTTGTCCCACTGCCCCCATATGGGGAAGTAGCGAACGATGGTACCGACGGGACACACGAGGTTGAACAGCACCGCGCGGTCGGCCGCGTGCGCGGAGTCCACATGCGGGGGCCTTCGCCGGCTCTTGTCCACGCGCAGCGCCTGCATGGACTCTTCTAGTAGGACGGGATCTAGCTCCATGGGCGCGCAGTCTATCAGGAACAGGGGCGGAGAGCTGTCAGACAGCTCTGCTAGAAATCATGGTGGAGAAAGAGCCCCATGTGGAAACGAAAGACCCAGACCCTGCGTACCACGCGGGAGGTGGTGACCGCCTCTGCCCGTCGTGGTGAACCGTCCACCCTGATCCCCGCTGAGTACCTCAAGCGGAGAAGCACCTGCCCCGGTGGGTCGCCGGAGGATTTTCCCGGCGAATACTTCATGCGCGTTCACAAGTTCCGCGTCATGAAGATGCCCAGCCGCCTGGGGGATGTCTTCCTCACCCGTGCGGGCTTCGAGCACTTCAAGGAGGACCTCAAGGCCGCCTGGGCCGCGAGCGGCAACGCCGACTGGGGACGGTTCGAGCGCTCCGTCAACATCTTCCTCGGTGGCGTTGAGAACGAGGCCGCGCGCCAGGCTCGCAAGGCGCAGCGCCACCTGTACGTCAGCCTGTCGCGGGACCAAGTCATCGCGCAGGCTGCCCGCGGGAACATCGGCCAGTACGGCCTGGAGGCCCGCAGCCAGTACGACCAGCAGACCGCCCGCGAGCCCGAGGACTTCCCGAAGACCTACTTCGTGCAGCTTCAGCGCTGGAGCTACCTGCCGGCCTCTCCCCGCAGCGGGACCACCTACCTCTCACGCGCGGGCTTCGAGCACTTCAAGGAAGACCTGCGCGCAGCGTACGAGTCCGCGCCTCTTCCCGCGCCTCTTCCCGTGCCGTCCTACGGCTACAACTACGGCCGTCCTCCCGTCCCCCAGGGACCGCGACGCTTCGAGGACTTCGAGAAGGCTGCCGTCGAGTTCTACAAGAACGTCGACGACACCATCGCCAGGCTAAAGGACACGCTCCAGCGGAAGAAGGACCGGCTGGACCGGGAGATCCAGAAGCTCGCCGGCTTCACCCTCTAGCGATCAGCTCCGCGCGGGGGGATCCCTTCGACCCTCCCGCATGACCACAGAGCCCAACGACAAGTTCGACCACGAGCAGCACGTCCGCCTCCTCGAGGAGGCGGAGCGTGAGCTCCGTCGCAGCGGACAGCACGACCACCTGGCGGGCGCGGTCTCCCGCGCCGTCATGTTTCACCACGAGTTCATCTCCCGGATCGGCGCGGCCCGCAACACGCAGGACCAGCTTCGACGCCTGGCCGACAAGCTGCACGCGGAGGCCCGATCGATGGGCGAGTACGTCACTAAGGAGGATCTCCCGTGGATCTCCAAACTCAAGGCGTTCATCTGGCCCGTTCGCTAGAGACCCCTGTGGAACCAACACGCTTCTTCGTCCTCGGGTCCAGCAACTCCGGTAAGACCCCGTTCGCGCGCCACCTGGCGGGGGCGCTCGGCCTCCCCGTGGTGAGCGCGTCCGAGTGGTTCCGGGCGAACTTCCCCCCGCAGGGATCGACGAGCCGTCAGGAGCACACCGACGCGCTCGTGCAGTTCAACAACACGGTGATGGGGGCCGACCCGGACTTCAACCTGCGATACCTGCGCGAGCACCACGACCTCAACGCAGCCTGCGTGATCGAGGGGTTCCGAAACCCGCGCGACTTCGCGATCGAGTTCAACGCGCGGCGTGACCGCGCGATCCTCCTCCAGTGCGAGGAAACGGAGATCATACCGACGTCGTTCGACAAGGGGCTCACGGTCATCCGCGACTACCTCGCCTACCTCCAGTCGATCGGGATGGTGCGCGCCGACCAGGTCACCCACGTCAACATGAAGCGGTTCGCGGACATCGAGCGGTCCGTGTTCGACTACCTGCGCAGCCTCGACGTGGAGGTTGAGCTTGACCTGCTGCGCGCCAAGACCGCCCTCGGCGCGCACAGCACCCACTACTACCCGGACCCCGAGCAGTTCCCCGACCCCGGAGAGGGCGCGACGGGGACGGTGATCGTGGTGCGGGGCAGCCAGCGATACCCCGCGCGCTTCGTCCGACGCCCTGGGGCGTACGAGGGGCGCAGCTTCTACCTCGTGCTCGACGCCTCGAACCCCGTACCCAACGAGAAGACCCCATGAGCCTACAGCCCGCCTCGTTTCCCCAGGAGGTCGTCGACCTCTGCCGACGCCTCCAGCAGGCGGGCCACGCGGCCTACCTGGTCGGTGGCGCGGTGCGAGACCGCCTCCGCGGGGATCCCCCCAAGGACTTCGACCTCGCCACATCGGCCCGGCCTGAACAGGTCCAGGGGGTGTTCTCCGACCTGCGCGTCATCCCCACGGGGATCGCGCACGGGACGGTCACCGTCATGACCCCAGGAGCTTCCTCGCTCCCCGTGGAGATCACCACGTTTCGAGGAGACGGGACCTACTCGGATGGTCGACGTCCCGACAGCGTCGTGTTCCTCGACGACGTCGTCGAGGACCTCCGGCGTCGCGACTTCACGATCAACGCGATCGCCTACGACCCCGTGGCGGACAAGGTCGTCGACCCGTTCGAGGGCCAGCGCGACCTGGGGCTTGGTCAGGTCAGGGCGGTCGGCGACCCCGTCGCGCGCCTTCGGGAGGACGGCCTGCGCGTCCTGCGCGCCGTGCGGTTCGCGGCGCGCTTTGGGTTCACGATTGAGGCCGCTACGTGGCGGGCCATCCCGTCGGCGCTCGACGTGCTGCGCCAGGTGAGCCGCGAGCGCGTGCGCGACGAGCTCCAGAAGATCATCCAGCGGGAACCCAGCCTCGTGTTCCACGGCCTCGACCTGCTGTTCTTCGCCAAGAGTTGCGACATCCTTGGGACCATCCTCCCAGACCTCGCCCCGCACGCCAGGACCCTCGACGACAACCAGGGAGATTGGATCTACGTCGTGTCCAACGTACCGGTCGGCCATCGGTGGACGGCGCTGCTGTGGCCGCTGCGCGAGCACTTCCGCGCGCAGGGCATGGACCGTCGAGCCGTGGGGCAGTACCTCTACGAGACGCTGCGCCTGTCGACCGCGCACTGTGAGGGGCTGTCCTGGGCGCTCACCGCCGACCTCCCGACCCTCGGGCCGGAGATGGGGGCCGTGCGCCGCTTCCTCGCCCTTCACCCGAACGACCAGGAGGGCATCAGGACGTGGCTTTTGGTGGGGCAACGCATCGAGGAAGAGAGGATGAGCGGGCACGCGTTCAAACACCTGGCGACCCGCATCCAAGACGCTCAGGTCAAGCCCTTCCCGCTCCGCCCAGGCGAACTCGACCTGAGCGGAGCGAACATCGTCTCCGACCTCGGCATCCCCCCAGGCCCCCGGATCGGGGAGCTCCAGCGCGCGCTGCATGCCTGGGTGCTGGATGACCCCACACGCAACAAGCGCGCCCTCCTGATCGAGGAGGCCCGCCGCCTCCTGTCTGCGTAGGATGAAACATGAAGCTCAACCTCGGATGTTGTGACCGCATCCTTGCGGACTACGTCAACGTCGACATCGTCGCCGGCCACGGCGTCGACGTCGTCGCCGACCTCTCCAAGCCCTGGCCCTGGCCAGACGGGTCCGTCGAGCGTGTCCGCGCCCACGACGTCATCGAGCACCTTCCCGACAAGATCCACACGATGAACGAGCTCTGGCGCGTGCTCGCCCCTGGCAGGATCGTCGAGATCGCCGTTCCCACGACGGACGGGCCAGGAGCCTTCCAGGACCCCACGCACGTCTCCTTCTGGAACCGACGCAGCTTCCTCTACTACGAGGCGGGCAACATCTACCGGGAGAGGTTCGCGCGCGCCTACGGGATCCAGGCGGCCTTCCGCGTCCTGCGGGAGCACACGACCCCCACGATCGACGGCCCCCGCCTGGAGATCCACCTCCAGGCGATCAAGTAGTCAGCTCATATTCAGCGTGCCTCTTCGACTTACAGGCATGCTGCTCACAAAGCATAGGATCGACCACGCCATCGCGGAACTCCGCGACGAGTACCTTCAGCCTCACCAACACCCGTGGATCGTGGCGTTCAGCGGGGGGAAGGACTCGACGCTCGTGCTGCACCTGGTCGTTGAGATGTTGCTCAGCCTCGCGCCGTCGGACCGGCAGCGTCGCGTCCACGTGGTGTGCAACGACACCCAGGTGGAGAGCCCGCTGCTCATCACGCACACGCGCGCGGCCCTGGACAAGGTTGGACGAGCCGGGGAGTCCCTCCGCCTCCCCATGTCGGTCCATGTCACCACGCCGGCCGCCGACCAGACCTTCTGGTGCAACCTGATCGGGCGCGGCTACCCACCGCCGAACCGTCGCTTTCGCTGGTGTACGGACCGGATGAAGATCGGCCCGACGACGCGGTTCGTCCGCGATCAGGTGTCGGCAGCCGGGCAGGTGGTCCTGCTCGTCGGAGTGCGCAGGTCGGAGTCGGCGAACCGCGCCAAGACGATCGACCGCCACACGGTCGAGGGGCAGCGGCTCAGCCCGCACCAGAACCTCAAGAGTTGCATGGTGTTCCGACCAATCGAGCGCTTCGACACCGACGAGGTATGGGCGACTCTCCTCCAGCGGCCCGTCCCCTGGGGTGGGTCGCACCGCAACCTCATCACGCTGTACCGAAACGCAGGGGCCGGCGAGTGCCCGGTCGTCATGGACCGCTCCGAGGCCCCCGCGTGCGGGGGGAGCTCGCGCTTCGGCTGCTGGACCTGCACGGTGGTCGCGCGGGACAAGAGCGGGGAGGCGATGGCCGACGCGGGGTTCGAGGAGTACGAGCACCTCGGGGAGTTCCGCGACTACATCCGCGACCTCCAGCACGACCGCACCAAGCGACAGGCGGAGAAGCGAGACGGGACGGTCACCTTCTCCCAGGACGAGCTCATGCCAGGACCCTTCACGATCACGGCCCGCATGGAGATCCTCGACCGCCTGCTCGACCTTCAGCATCGGGTAGGAAGCACCCTCATCACCGAGGACGAAGTCCACATCATCAAGCGCATCTGGGCGCAGGACGTGGTCGACATGAGCCGTCGGTGGGAGGAGTGGCGCGCGACGATGGAGGCGTGCGAGGTCGAGGAGGACCAGTAGCCCACAGCTCCCTTCAGATCTCCGTCCACGTATCCTAGTCACCCATGCGCACCGTCACGATCGTCGCGATGAGCGACACCCACAACCACCACGAGGAGGTCCCGCTGCCGGACGGGGACGTCCTGGTCCACTGTGGGGACTCGACGCTCAAGGGGAGGCGGGGCGAGCTCGCCTCCTTCCTCGCCTGGTTCGCCCGCACACCCTTCGCGCACCGCGTGCTCATCGGGGGAAACCACGACTGGGCGCTGGAGGCCGGGGAGGTGCCCATCCCGCCCGGCGTCACCTACCTCAACGGGCAGACCGCCGAGGTCGCAGGGCTCCGGTTCTTCGGGGCCCCCTGGCGCGCGCGCCCTCCCTGGGTGAAGCGCGATGACCAGGGGAACATCCGGCAGGGGCGCTACAGCGCGTTCGGGGTGATGCTCGACGAGATCGAGGCCCACTGGGCGCGCGTCCCCGCGGGGACGGACGTCGTGGTCACGCACGTCCCACCAGTCGGCCTGATGGACCTCGGGCCGGTCGACCCGGACGGCGTGCAGCGCAGGCGCGGGTGTCCCGCGCTGCTCGACCGACTCCGGCAGGTGCGCCCCAAGCTGCACCTGTTCGGCCACAACCACCACGAGGTGGGCCTGCGGGTCGTCGAGGGGACCACCCACGTCAACGCCGCGCTCCTCAACGACGAGTACCGCCTGGTCCGCCCGCCTGTCGTGCTGGAGGTCCAGGCGTGAGGCGCGGGGGGAAGGTCCACCTCCTCACGCCGGCCGCGTCCACCATGCTCCACACGGCCTGCGGCCTGTGGGGCACGCGGTCCCGCTGCCTGCCGGACTCCGAGATGGAGAACTTCATCGGCGACCGCATCTACGAGGTCACCGAGGACCCGAAGCAGACCACCTGCCGCGTGTGCCTGCGCGCCCACTCAGCTCCACCCCGCGGAACGCTCGCGCGATACCGTCATGACAAGTCTGTCCAGCGAGGACGTGGTGATCCTCTGCAACCACCTCCAGGAGCTCCGCAGCCGGGCCCTGTCGATCCTGAAGTCCTCAGAGGGCCGCTGGATCTCCGACAAGACGCGCGAGGCCCGGCGGCGGACCGCCGAGAGCTACTGCGACTCGGCCAACGCGCTGCTGCGCCTGCTGCGCCTGCACGAAGTGGGGGGGCTGCCGGAGACCCTGCGGCTCCCCGCCCCGTGAAGCTCGACTTCGGAGCCGCGATCCGCGGAGCGCGTGAGGCCCGCCAGATGACCCAACGGCAGGTCGCGCAACTCGCCTCCCTCCAGCAGAGCCACCTCTCCCTGCTGGAGAGCGGACGACGCTACCCCAGCCTCTCCGCGCTGGACCGCATCGCAGCGGCGCTCCGCTTGCCCTCGTTCGTCCTCGTGTACCTCGCCACACCCGAGGAAACCCTAGCCCCCTTCCCCCCGCAGGTGCGGCGGGAGCTCGACCGGGTCGTCGAGGGGTTCCTCTGTACTAAAGACCAGACCTAGAGGAGGGCCCCCGATAGGGCCTGCTCGAAGATCGGCACGAGGGTGCGCGGGAGCTTCCCGATGCAGTAATACGAGAACATCTCGGCGAAGTTCTCCCCCGGACTGCGCTTGGCGTACTCGGTCACGAACCCGAGGTGGTCAGGGTCGGAGAGGTCGCGGTTCTCTCCCCTCTTGAGCAGGTTCCAGCTGTCCAGGGAGATGAGGTAGCGCTTCTTGTTCTTCTGGTTCACGGCCTCCACCTTCTGACCGCCTGGCGCGAGCTTAATTGCCTCGTAGCGCGTGCCCTTGTGCTCCACGACCTCTCCCGGTGTGGGCTTCTCTGATTCCTTGGGTCCCTGGATGCGCCGTCGAAACTCCTGGCGGTCGATCGTCGCGTACAGCTGCGTGAGCGTCTTCTCCCCTCCGCGCAGGAACTTGTGCTGGTACCGATGCCCGTACTCGTGGATGACGTCGCGGACCATCCCCGTGGTCACCTTGACGTTGGCGCGCACGAACATCTCGTCCTTCTGGACGAGGTAGAAGGCCAGGACGTTCGCGTTCGACTTGATGGTGTTGGTCACGTGGACGTCCCCGTAGAGGATCTGCCCGAACCCGGCCTTCTGGATGTGGGACACCACCTGGTGGATGGTGTCGGCGACGCCTCGCATCACGTCGGAGGAGAATCCTCCCGTGTTGATGATCGTGATCGGCCCCACCTGCACCTTGGTCGCTCCCTCCCCCTCCGCACCGTGCTCCTTCCCTTGCGCGATGGCCTCCCGCGCGACCTCCAGGTGCTTACGCCCAAGCGCGACCACCTGCTCGTAGGCCGTTAGTGCACCGAGGTAGCGAAGGGGCCCGAGCTTCGGGATCGGTGGGGGTCGGCTCTTGAGGTACTCGCGGGACGCCATCTCGACCTGCTTGAGCAGCTTGGGAGGCAGCGTGTAGCTCTGGAGGATCGACAGGAACAGCGCGTACCCAGACGCGCGAAGGGGCAGATTGCGCAGGGCGTAGTAGGCGCTGTACGCGGTGCCCTGCGCGTCGTGAACCGTGCGGTAGTCCACCGAGTTCCGCTGCTTCGCTTCCTGCTCGAGGATGCCGCGCGCCGACTGGAGCTTCTGGGGGTCTTCGCTGGAGGCCAGCTTCTGGAGCGCGAGCGCGAACGACTCCACGAGCTGCTTGGGGTCGCCGACGAGCGCCGCCACACGAGGGTTCGCGATGAGGTAGGCGGCGGCAACGCGGGCCGCGATTCGATTCGTAGACGACATCTACTCTGTGCGGCCTATCAAGCACTTATCCTGCGGAACCCGAACACCTCGTCGCCGCCCGTGCGCAGCGTGAACCACACCTCCCCGTCCGGGTCGCGGGAGATGAGGGAGACGAGCGTGTTCTCGTCCATGTCGTAGAGGTACGGGTCACGACTCGGGCTCGTCTCGTCGTCCGGGTCGAGATCGATGCCCTGCTCCAGGCAGGCCATGATGCGCGCGCCCTCCGCCTGCGCCTCCGCGCGCTCGACGTCCCGGTGGCGCCGGGGCGAGTCGGTGGTGATGACACCCTGCTCGACGTCCATCGTGAAGCGCACCGGCAGGGCGAAGGTACTCCCGTCCGTGTCGGCCTCGAAGGTGAACCGCATCCCGTCGTTCGGGCCCGGCCAGAGGAGCCAGCCCTTACCGAACGTGGGACTCTCGACGCGCTCTCGTCTGATGTCGCTCATGGTAGTCCGTCGCCGAAAGACCGAACTTGGAGCTGTCCCACCTGGCACATAATCAGCTCCACTTCCACCCACCAAATCGACTACCAGTCATGAGCACAACGAACCGCGACGAAGAAGTTGGCTTAGACGAAGCCGGAGTCGAGGACGTCTCCTACGACCCCAAGGCCCCCTCGGGAGGGCGCGGCATCGACGAGGATGACCGCTGCACCGAGTGCGGCATCCTGGTCGAGGACTGCGAATGCCCGCTCAACGAGGACGGCGAGGCGTGTGTGCCCGAAGACTGTGTCGTCTGCGACAAGCCGGTCGGCGATGACGGTACGTGCGGAGAACGTGGATACGTCCACTTCGACTGCATGTCGGTCGAGGACGGGCTTCATGAGTCGTGCCCCGAATGCGGCGACCCCATCAACCCCGGTGACGGGGTGTCGGGGCCCAACGGGACGGTCCATGAGGGCTGCCTCGACACGGACGACGACGGAATGGACGAGGATGACGGACACTGCCGTCGCTGTCAGAACTTCATTGCCGAGTGCGACTGCCCCGACGAGGGCGAGGGCGAGGACGACGGGCACTGCCTCGACTGCAACGAGTTCCTTTGCGACTGCACCTGCTGATCGCCAACTGCGACCAAAATTTAGCTTGGGGTTGAGCTATCCTCGCGAACCACACAAACTACTTGGTAGTTTCAATCGTTCAGCTCCGAGTTCAACAGGACCAAACTCCGAGGACGCATGCGACACGCTCTAAAACTCCTGCTTCTAACCCTATGCCTCTTCGTCGTACCCGGATGTGGCCCAGATCTCCCTGATACTCCTGCGTTCAGGGCGATTCTGAAATCCTGCACTCCGGACGTCACCACCGAGTACAACTACACGGACGACGACGGGGTCAGGCAATACAACTTCGAGCTTGAGTTTCGGTTCCAGCCTGCTGAGAACAAAGATTGCGACAAAGCGATCGACGACAACCGAGACACTGCGAAGATGGACATGCAGACATTCCTGCGCCAAAAGCATCCCAACAAAAACATCTCTTGCTCAAGTGAGTACATCCCCCACCCGAAAACAACGCACGGAGATGCTGTCGGGAAGGCCCTTGGGGTCGGAGACTGGTGGCTGGCACGCATCACATGCAAGCAAAACCCCAGCTAGCTAAGTTGTTAGCTCGGGGGAGTAACCCTCGATACGAAGGATACGGCGATGGCACTCTGGAAGGGAAAGACGAACGGGAACGGAAAGGCGGGATCGAAGAGTGAGCGCAGGACCCGTCGCGCGGACGCAAAGCTGCACTCTCGCAAGCACCGCCGCACCCTGGACAAGCGGGAGGCTCGTCCCGTCAAGGTCGTCGACTAGACGGCGGGAGTCGTCACGGACTTCGCTGGGCGGCCACGCTTCGCCACCGGGGCGGCCGGCTGGCTACCCGCGGGGAGACCACCCACGCGGGCGGTCGCAGTCTTGCTGGCGGGCGTCAGAGGCTTGGTGCCGGGCGTCTTCGGCTCCTTGGAAGCCTTCTCCATGCAGGCAGCAACCATCGTCTCGATGATGGCCTTCGAGAGCACGGGCTCCGAGGACGACTGGGTGACCCCGATCGTCAGGGCGATCGAGGCTTCCTCCGACAGGTGGGCCGCCAGGCAGTCCGCCTGGACCGCCAGGTGAACGCCCTTCATGTCGCATTGCTCGTTGCCTTGCAGGCTGAGCGCGGTGAGGATGCGGCCCTTGAGGTAGGCACGGTAGGGGGAGAGGTCTTTTGGGGTGAGGGTCACGGGGTTGGGAGTCGTCATGCCCCACCCTACCCAGCTACATCAGCTCCAATCCGTGTTTTGTTCGCGACTCATCCCCATGGCAAAGCGTCCCACCTCAAAACCGCAGCCAGACTTCCAGACTCCCACGAACGGGATTCCCAAGAAGATTGCCCCGGTACTTGCCCAGGCGGGGATCAGGACTGCGTGTCGCGGTTACTTCTCGATGGACGACCACGACCGCGCGGCCTTCACCGCGTGGGACAAGAGCGGGAAACCCGTGGCGGTCCTCGTCAAGAAGGACACGGGATGGGTTGTGGAGAAGCGGAGCTAGTCATGGCGACCCGATTCGACAGCGAGCTCGTGGCGTGCAAGCAGATCCTCACCGTGACCCCACAGGAGGCGAGGGACCTCATCACCGCATTGACCCGCATGCTTGCGGACCCTGAGGCGGACCACCGCTTCATCCTGAGGACGACCGAGCAGAGCGGCTCAACGCCCCTCGACGTCGAGTTCACCGTGAGCGAGTGGGGCTAGACGGCCCGCTGCTCCTCGCCTGGCGCGACCGGCTGGGTGAGCGGCGCGATACACGCCTCGGCGAGGAAGGAGCTCGGCCCCGCGGGCTTGCCGAGGTGGCTCTTGCCTGGCGTGATGACGCTCACGACGTCCTTACCGCGCGTGAGCGCCACGTAGGCGAGACGACGCTCCTCCGATAGCTCCGTCTCGTCCTCCATCGACCGCGTGTGAGGGAACACCCCCTTGGCCATCGGGACGAACAGGTGCTTGGTCTCCAGGCCCTTCCATCCGTGGACGGTGTCCACGGTGACGGCCGGCTCCTTGGACTCGTCGTCCGAGTGGTCGATCTTCTGGGCCGC
>JAKQDD010000043.1 GCA_029556615.1 Verrucomicrobiota bacterium
GCGCCCTGGCAGGTCGAGGCCGAGGACAACAACGAGGTGGCTCAGGCCAATCAGCCGACCTTCACCCGCGAGGGCACCAATCAGTGGGCCAAAGTCCTCGGCTACCTCCGCGATGCCGACCCCGCCGATGTCTTCAGCCTCTCCTACACCCCTCAAGGACGCACCGAAGCCGTCCGCACACTCCCCGACGGAACGACAATCAGCGTCTCGCTGGCCCGGCCCGACTCGAGCACGCTCGACGCGGTCCTTGATATCCTCAACGCCCAAAGCACCGTCGTCGCTTCAGCACCCGCCGGCAACTCCTCGGTCGCACACACAGTCGCCCCCGGAGCCGCAGGAACCTACTACGCCCGCGTCCGCGCCAACACCGGCACCGACGGTCTCCTCGCCCAGTACTTGCTCACCGTGGCCGAGACGATTCCGTCGGATCTCATCCCGCCCCAGATCATCGCGGACACACTCCCCGCCGAGGGCACCACCAGCACCGCTGTCCTCGACCGCTTCACCCTCACGGTGTCCGAGGAACTCGCCCCGGCCACGGTCAACGATCCTGCCGCCTACGACCTGCACGAGGCCGGTTCCGACGGTTCCTTCGACACCGCAGACGACCGTCCTTATAGAGTCGCGACTTCTCCCGCTTACGCCAATGGCACAACCATCTTCCTCCAGATCACCGATGGTCCACTGCAGCCTGGCCACTACCGCATGACCGCCCAAACGACCCTGCGCGACCTCAACCTCAACGCCCTGCCCGCGCCATATACCCACAGCTTCCGTATCGCCAACAGCCCCGGGTTCGTGCTCGAGAACCGCTCGAACGACACGCTGGCCGACGCCACCACGCTGAGCCTGGCCCCGGCCAGCGCTCCCGACGGCTCCTTCCTCCCCGGGCCCTCCTACCCGGTCGGCAGCAACCCCGCCTTCGTCCTGGCCGGCCGCTTCAACGCCGATGCCCTCCCCGATCTGGCCGTCGCCAACATCAGCAGCGGCAACGTCAGCATCCT
>JAKQDD010000056.1 GCA_029556615.1 Verrucomicrobiota bacterium
ACCGTTGACGTCCCACCTGCCTGTGATCATGTAACCTAAGATGTCGGTACCCATCGGATCGGTCATCGCGGCCGGATTGCTTCCGAAGGCTTCGTACAGGTTGACTCCGTCGTTGTACGGCAGCGGATCACGCTGCAACCAGCGACCCAGAACCGGGTCGTAGTAGCGGGCGCGGAAATGGAAGAGAACGTGCCCGTCTCTGAGAACGTCCACGGGGCGACCGTGCAGGGCGAACGTGCCAGAGGGTGGGGGGGGTGCCACGACCCGCGGCATCGGGCTCACCGGCGAGACCATCACGTGGACCGCGGCTGGTGTCGCCGCCTCGGCCGTCGCGAGGCAGTTGCCCTTCGGTGTCCCCGCCTGACCGCCCGGATCGCGGAGGGATCAGCGGGCATCCTCCGCCGGCGGGTACGTCGGGGCCACGCAGGCGGCCAAGCAGGCCCGCCCAGTCAGCCAGGTCGATCACGCCGTCCGAAAGGCCATCGGCATCGAAGTCGAACACGGTCAGGCAGTCCGGTGGGACCCGTGCGCCGCTGGGCTCGAAGCAGAGTTGGAACCCGCCCACATCGGCCAAGTCCACGTCGCCGTCCGGCTCCCAGTCGTGCCCCACGCCACCCGCCGGCTCGACGCCCAGCCCAGTCGGCCAAGTCTACCAGCCCGTAGCGCGGACGCTCCGCCGCGCCGAATCAGCGCGCGACGGCATCAATCACCGCCTGTGGGCTCGGATCGTCGTACGGCGAGGCGTTGATGATGTACATCTCACGCAGGATGCCCGTCTCCAACGCCAGGCAATCGCGGTCGACGTGCACCCTGCCGATCTCATCGCTATCCAGGAAGTCTGGATCGCGCACCCGGTCGAAGAAGCGCTCGAACTCCTCGTCAAACTCGTCGGTGAGGTCCGGGTGCATCCGCGCCAGGCGAAGCCAGAGGTCCTTTTCGCGGCCATGGTGCCAGCGGAAGCGGTCACGCACGTTGAGTAGTTGCCCCGCGTAGTCCAGGTCGCAGGCGATCAGCGCCGCCCGCACGCTCTGCAGGTAGTCATTCATGGTGGTCGAGTCGTTGAAGCTCTTGCGATCGTCTGCCTTGGTTCGGCAGAACGTAGCGATGTACTCCGCGACTTGGTGCAGCGTGCGTCGATCGAGCGCCTCGCCGAGTAGCCAACGTGCGTAGACCCGGCCCCGGAGTATCTCAGCGAGATTCCGCGGATGACCAGCCCTGGCGATCTCAGTGTCCAGGTAGCGACCCTCGGCAGTCAACCGGTCGGCGTTGCGAATCGCACGTTCAACGAACACGCGGCCGCGCTGCACGTCGCCCACGTACAGGCAGTCCAAGCCGAAATGCAGCGGCGTCGAAACGCTCGTCCCGGGCAAATGGGATGGTCTTCCCCAGTTCTTCGCATCCCGGTCCTCGCGGATGATCTGGGTCCAGCCCGAATCGTTTGCGGACCAGACCGCATACCTGCGAGCATAATAGCTGGCACGCGCCATTAGGGAAGTTGGTCCAGTATGAGAACCGGGTTGGCTGTACCCGTAACGTCCTGGAGCAAAACGCTTGTGCTCGGCGTAACGCGAATCCCCGGTCTGCCAATGATGCGCACAGAGAACCCTCCGGTCTTGAGCGCATCGAGTATCGCGTCTCGCACGGCTCTATCCGAAACCTGCGTCTCAACAGCCGTTCCGGCGCGTCTCAGGTTTCGCTGGAACGTCGCTGCTCGGTTCAGCCCCAATGCGCTGAAAGTGCCCGGCGCCTGAAGCCCGGTCCGATTGCGAATCTCGTTGAGGAACACGTCGACGCCCTGCGATGTCTGGCGCGCCGACAGGAGGTCGAAGCCCTGCAGGACGGCCCCTTGGCGCACCTGGGTATTGACCAGAATCTCCCCCTGACCCGCCAGCAGCTCGGCCGCAGCCCTCTCGCCGGCCGCCCCGGAGATCCCCAGCAGCCGCGGTAGAGTCTCCGTTCGACCAACCGCAAACGCCTCCATGCCCGCCACTTGAGCAGCCAACGGCGTCTGCAGAGCGAACTCCTCAACGCCCGTTTCAAAAACCAGCACCATCGTCTCCTGCGCCGCTCGCCCGGTCAAGCGCCCTGCCGCCGCCTCCGACTCCAACAAGCGTACCAACTGCCCGCGGGTCAGAAGCCCCAAACGCATACGCCCGCCGGTAGCAACAAAGAAGCGTGCCTCGAGCTGCGACGCAGCACCCGACTGCATGGCCGTGGTCGAGAAGAGCGCGAACAGACCCGTCTCCGCGCCGCCTGCCACGCCGCGAACCACGCGTGTGCCGCATGTCAGCGCGGAGCCCGGCGCTTCGTTCAAGCCGGTGCTGATCCCCGTCGCAGCCTCGGCCAACTTGCCTGAGGGGATGATATCGCCCGCTGCCAGAAGCAGCCCGCCCAGGAAAACGTCGGCGTCGGTCTGCAGCAGGGGGTCACCGGCCTCCTGGGCCTGAATGAGCAACAGGTAACGCTCGGTGGAGCGTTCCTGCAGTCTGCCGACCGCGCGGCACGTACTTCCGTAGGTGCTGTCAGCCAGCCCTGCCCCGAAACCTCGCAGGAACTCCCAGTCGCTCTGGGAATAGTCCCCGTTGAACATCCACGTGAGAACGCCTTCCCCGTGCGGGTCCAGATGGGACAGCGCGTTGCCACGGAACGGTTCATACAAGTTGACCCCGTCGTTGTACGGCAGCGGATCACGCTGCAGCCAACGCCCGAGCACGGGGTCGTAGTACCGGGCGCGGAAGTGGAACAGAACGTGCCCGTCGCTGAGGACGTCCACGGGGCGACCGTGCAGCGTGAACGTGCCCGACGGTGGCAGGTTGTTGGTGACACCGTTCCACTCAGCGCCCGGCGAATCGCCCATCAGAGCCGTGGGCGCCAGCCCACGGACATCGGCGCCGGTCAGAGCCGTGGGCGCGAGCCCACGGACCGGCGGGGCGCAGAGCCGGTCCGCCAAGATCCCCGGCCCGCCCCAGCACTCGAAGAAGCGCGCGTAGTCGTCGAGGTCGAGATCGCCGTCGGCAAGCCCCGCCGCGTCGAAATCATGCACGCCCAGGCAGTCCGGCGGGGCCTGTGCGCCACTGGGATCGAAGCAGTTCTGCAAGTTCGCCCAGTCGCCCAGGTCAATGTCGAGATCAGCATCGGCGTCGTGGTAGAAGCTGGTCGGCAGTCGGCACGACGGCGGCGGCGTGCCGCCCTCGCCGCTGAAGCAAACCTGGAACCCGGCGTGGTCGTACAGATCCACGTCGAGGTCCGCGTCAACGTCGAACACCCCGCAGTCGCCCGCGAAGCTCCACCCGAACGACTCGAGCCACACGCTCCAGTCGCCCAGGTCCACGTCCCCGTCCCCATCCAGGTCGGCCCAGACGCAGCCGCCGCCACCGGCCACCCCAGGCCCCCGCAGGCACCCCACCCACGCGGCGAAGTCCTCCAGATCGACATCGCCGTCCGCATCGTAGTCACCCCCCAGCGACCCGCCCGCCGCGAAGCACTCGTAGAAGCCGGCGTAGTCCCCCAGGTCCACGTCGCCATCCTCGTCGGCATCGAAGTAGAACCCCGCCGGCCCCGGCCCGCCGCCACCCCCGGCGAAGTCCCCCGTGGACGAGTAGTCCAGCCGCGCAATCACCGACCCGTCGGCATTCCCCGTCCCGCAGACCGAGTAGCTCGGCCCGAGCAGGTAATACGTCCACCCCGCGGCGCGTGCATCGGCGTCGCCAACGGAACCCCTCGCCTTTCCAGAGAGAGTTGGGCCCGCGGCCTCTGAACCCCTCGCCCTTTCAGGGAGAGGGGTAGGGGTGAGGGTTGACTCGTCGCGGGCACCCCCCTCACCCTGGCTTTCGCTCTCAGCGAGAGAGGAGACTTCGTAAGCGGCGTCGCTCTGCGCAGCACCCGTTGCACCGGGGCCTCCCCCCTTACCCTGCCCTCTCCCCCCAGGGGGAGAGGGGTTCCCGGAGGCGGCCGCTTTCGCCACGTCGTACGTGGCGACCCGCTCGTCGAGGAACTGGCTGCCGTGGACGTGGTAGCGGACGAGGGCGTCGCCGGCGTCACGCTCTTCGATGACGTTCTGCCCGTCGTAGTAGTACCGCGTGGTCGTACCGGCCACCGGGTCCTCGAACGCGATCCGCCGGCCGAACGCATCGTAGGCGTAGTTGGCCAGCACCGTGTCGTCGGCCGCCCGGACATGCGTCAGCCGGTTCTGCTCGTCGTAGACGTACTGTCGCCCGGCCTCATCCTGCGTCAGGTTCCCGGCCGCGTCGCCGGTCGTGCCCCACCATCACTCTGACGTCAGTGCACCATCAGCTTGCCTTCCGGCCAGTTATCCAAATCCCCGTCCCACCCACACGGCAAACGCCCAGCCTCATACACCTCGAGCAGACGCTCGAAGAAAACGGGGGCCTTATGGAATCTTCTGCGATATGTTATCTCCAATGCGGCGCGGCTGGCGTTGACAAGGAGCTTCGCAAGCAGGCATTGATCCCACTCCTTCGCCGCACGCAGCTCCGTCATCCGCTTCCCAATCGACGCGCTCACTTGCGGCCCAATCTCAGGAAGCGCGGCCTGAGCCAAGCTAGCGGCCCAGTTACCTTCGTTGAGTGCTACCGACAGTCGCCCGACAACGAATTCGTTTAGAAGCGCTTGCGACTGCCTGAACATGGTATTCCAGTGGTCGTATGCATCGTAATGATGCTTCGCAAGGTGAGCTGTAAGGCGCCCCTGTGCGACCGTTGTCGCGTCAGCCCATTGCGTCGAGAACATCGACTCCAGCGCGGCGGTACGGTCATCAACCCACTTTGTAGGCAGACGCACCTGCGGCCGCGAACTCTCGCCGCAATGTGAAAGCCATTGAACCGCCACGATTCGCGGAAGAAAATCCTTGTCTAGGTTCACGGTTGCCTCGGTAGATTCGGGATCGCCTTGGGGACGTTAGGCACGGGGCGACCGCCAAGCACGCCGAAGTTCACACGCTCTCGAATCGCTGCCCGGACGGCTTGCTGCACCTGTGCTTCCGGCAATCCTGCCGCTCGCAGGGATTGCTGCAACGCCTGAGTGTATTGCAGGTTGGTTGGAGCAATGCCGACATCGCGATACAAATTCCAGAAGTTACTCTCCAAGTATCCGTGCGCCAGCGTATGCGGCGCGCCGACATCCGTGAAGATGTTCCCCTGCAGCTTGATCGCCATCCCTTGGCGGACGGGAATCACCTCCCCGTAAGCAGCCGCCTGATTCAAGTGGTGCGCCTGTCCCGGTATTGTCGTGTTCCGGGCCAGCACCGCGTACTCATCGATAACAATGAGCTGCTGGGCACCCCAACTCGCACCTGTCGGCCGCGGCAACCCACCTCGGAGGGTAGCTCCGACCGATTCCGTGTCAAGCAGGACGGTCAGAACCCCTTGCCCGGCCGGCTCCGCACGCGGAAGCAACCCCGATACCTTCCCAATGACGAGATTGTTGGGAGAACGGACTTGGCGTCCCAGCGGAGCCCGACTCAGACCGACCGTGCCCAGCGTCAGAACCCCTTGTGCACCGAGATTCTGCGACAGCGCGGCGTCGTCACCGGTTTCGAGGTAGTTGGATAGCTGCTCGTAGATGTTGTATCCGCCAAGCGTGACGACGTTCTTGCCGGTACCGCTGAGCAGATCCAACTGCAGTTGAACCGTCATCCCCGTGTCGTACGTCCCTGGCGACTGCCCAAGCTGCGAGCGCGGACGGTAGTCGATGCTTAAGCCGGTTAGGCTGCGACCCCCAAACCGAGTCCAGGCGACGTCGGCGATGGCGACAGTGCCGTCCGCGACCTGGAGCGCGCCCTCCTTCACCGCCTCCGCGGTCCCCGTCTCGACGTTGTCCCACGCCTCGTCGACTCCCTCAAGGAAGCCGATCGTAGTATAGATGGCTTCCTCTCCGTGCTTGTTCCACAGGTAGTTCCAACCGTTGACGTCCCACCTGCCTGTGATCATGTAACCTAAGATGTCGGTACCCATCGGATCGGTCATCGCGGCCGGATTGCTTCCGAAGGCTTCGTACAGGTTGACTCCGTCGTTGTACGGCAGCGGATCACGCTGCAACCA
>JAKQDD010000058.1 GCA_029556615.1 Verrucomicrobiota bacterium
CCGTCCTCTTCCCCGCTCCGCGCTTCTCCGTTCCCTACTCGGAATCCGATCTCTCCTTGGAAAGGAAATCCTCCCGCCCTTCACCCAGGTGGATCACTTCTCATGAGCACACCCGGGTCAGTTCTCGTGAGCGGCGACGGTGAAGATCGCGCCCCGTCCGCATCGCCAGCGGCAGCTTGGCGGAAGGGGTGGGTTCCGAGACCTTTTTGCTGCCTGACTTTGAGCGCTCTCCGACCCGATCGGCCTCCCTGGACCCGGGCTGCCGCTCCCCTCCCCACCCTGCTGCAAACCCAACGCCTGCAACGAGGTCTGACCCAGCACCAGCTCGCCCGCCGCCTCGGCGTCAGCCGCCGCACCCTCTTGAATTGGGAACTCGGCTTCACCACCCCCACCCCCCCCCCTTTGGCCCCGACTCAACCAACTCCTCCGATAGCAAAAAGGTGGCGAATCCACTGGGTTCCGCCACCTTTTTGCTGTCTCCCCCCCATTCGTCCGGCCGTGACCGGCGCCTACGGCGTCACAATGTCACAGCCGGACACCGTCACCCATCGACGGCTCCCGGTGGAACAGAAGGGCGCAGCCCCACCCCTGAGCCCTGCGTGTCCGGGCGGCGACGCCAGACACCAACCACCCCGATGACCCATCGGATTCACTTGCCCCTGGCCCCGCCCGACAGCTTGTCCATCGCCTGGGCGAACATGTCCTTCATCGGACCGTCCACCCAGGGCTGGTCGGCCACGCAGGCAAATCCCCGGCGCAACTCCGCATCCGTGAGCCGGCTGATCCGCGTGTCGCAGCGGACCAGGGCGACGGCGATGCTGGCGTAGTAAAGCGCATGGGCGATCTCGACGGGCAGCACGGCTTCCGGATGATCGCGGTTTGCCTTGGCAAAGTCCTTCGTCAACCGGAGCAATTCCAGGGGAGGACTGGGATGGCGGAACAGATCGCCGAAGCTCTTGATTAGCAACCCTTGCGCATCGGCTAAGAGCCTCAGAGCGTGGGCGGTAGGAGCATCGGCGGCGCCCAGATCGAACACGATCGGTGCCGCCATCTGATGCGCAAACACCGCCCCCAGATCCTCCGGACGCCACAACCGCATCCGCCGTGGCTCGAGCCCGAGAAGATCCGAGAGGCGCCCCGCATCCGAGTCTGGCGTGTCACTGGTCATGTCGAAGCCCCACAGTCTCTTACGCACAGCGCGCGTGCTTCCTGCATCGTAACGTGCGATTCTCCCGGGCGCTCACCCCCGCCATCCCAGGTCCCGGCGCAATTGGCGCAGTTCCTCTTCCACATCGGCCTCTGGGCCCAGGCATGCGTACTCCCGGACCACCTGCCGGAGCAATCGCTCGAACATGCGCGTCGCCGTGTTGAATGTGTTTGACGCCTCGGCCGGGGACCGCAGGCCAAACCGCTCGACCAAAACCGCGTAAGGCAGGGCTTCCGCCCCATGGTACAGCGGATCCAGCACGTGCGCTTTAAACACCTCCCAGCGCTGGGGACATCCCTTCCGGATGCACTCGCCTTCCATCCGCCGGAGCGTCTCTTCGAGCAGCGCCTTGGCCCAGGCCCAGGCCATCGCTGCGGCCCCAGCCTCTGCTTGTCGGGCGATGTCCTCGTCGCTGACCTGATCCAGCGGCACGAAGCCGCGCGCCGGCATCCGGCGTTGCGCCCGCGCCCGCCGCTGCTGATCGAGGACAAACCGGTCGAGACTGGCAATGAAGAAGGTACGGAATTTCCCGCGGTTGCGATCCGCACAGCGCAGCACGTTGGCCAATAGCACCTTGCGATGGATGAAGTCGTGAAGCCAATCGATCGCCTGGTCCTCCCCAACTCGAAACGTCCGGCGTAAATGCGCCAGTAACGGCCCGCGGTAGATCGTGAACACCGCCGCAAGCGCCCGCTGGCGCGCCTCGCCCTCGGCACCGCCGGCCGCCCGCACCTGCGTCCAATCCGTGGTCTGGAACCCTCGACCGCCCTCCCCAACGTCCTCGCTCATACTTGCCCCACCTCGGTGTACAACCTCCTCGTGCCAGAAAAGAAGAAGGACGTCACGCCCGGAGTTTTGCCGTATCGCAGGGTTCGAAAGTGAGCCGGCTCCGCTCCCCCTGTCTCCCTCTCCCCAACCCCCGGCATCGCTTCGCTTTCAGAGGTTGGGGTGAGGGACGGGGTGAGGGGTGGCTAAAGACCCAGTCATCCATCACTGCTTCAACTTCAGCACCTCGACATGGTCAGTGAGCACGAATACCTCGTCGAGCCCGTCGCCATCGGCGTCGGCGACGAGCACTTGGCCAGGCACCTCTTCCCGGTTGTAACGGCAGATCATGCGCGAGCCGATGATCTCGAGTTGGGCGTTCAAGACAAGAACCTGTTTGTCGTACACGTCCCGCAAGTCGTTCGGCTTTGTGGGGTCTCCCGCGAGGTTCTCCCTTCGGATCATGTTCCACTGGCTGCACAACAAGACGATCTGCGGGCCGCCCACGGCGGTCATCTTCGCTGAAGAGACCGTCCACCACTTCACCAAGTCGAAACGCTTGGGCACGATGTTCAGCTTTCGCAACAACTTCAAGTCCCGGCCCAATACGTGCAGATTCCCCTCGTGATCAGTGAAGACCAACTCGTCCTGACCATCCCCGTCGAGGTCCGCCACAGCGTTCTGGACCCAGAGGTTCCCTCCCGCTGCGTAGCGGCAGAGCTCGCGGCCAGAGAGGTCAAAGGCGTGAACCCGGCCCACGTCCAAGGGGTCTGCTTCTCCCGGCGGATCGGTCGTATGCGTCCATGCCACCAAATCTCTCGATCGGTCGCCACTGATGTCCACCGCCACGAGGCTGGTGCCCGCGCACTCGCCGGTCATGTTCGTTCGCCACAGCAGTTGGCCGTCGTGAGACACAGCGAACACATACGAATGGCGGTCGTCCGACCCATCGGGAGCAATGTTGGTGTTGCTGGGAGCGGCACTCCCGAAGAACAGGTCGGGAGCCACCCCTTTCTCACGTTCCAGGAGCCGGACATCCTTCACTGCGGGACCGGTCAGGTACTGCCAGAGGAGTTGGGTGGTGGCGAAGTCGTAGCAGGCCAGGCCGCGCGGCGCGCCGCCGTAGCCCGTAACCAAACGGGCCACAAACCGCCCCGGCACTCCGTTCGCGTCGCGAATCAGCACCCCGGGGCTCAACATGGAGGCGGTGCTGCGGTTCTTCGGATGTTCCGGATGGCCGGTGGCATCAAACTGCTTCAGCCGAAGCGGGGTCTGATTGACCATGGCGAAATGCAGGTTGGTCTCCGATGTCACCCAGGAGAGCCATGCCTCCGCACATCCATCCGCGTTCACGTCCTCGACGTGCTCCATGTAAGCGTCTTGGATCCTGACCTGGGCGAGCGGTCCCGCGTACAGATGTTGTCCTTCGTGGGAGAACACTTGCAGCGTGTCATCCTTGACGATCATGAGGTCGGCCCGGCCGTCGCCGTTCCAGTCGCCGGCCATCGCCGTCACCCAGAAGTCAATCAACCGTGAGGTGAATTGCCGGACCGTCACCAGCCCGCGCTCCGGCCACAGCAGAAAGGCGATCACACCAAGAGCGAGCAGTCCCGCAGCAGCCAGCCGCCAGCGCGACTGGCGCTTCAGCCACTCAACACCCGAGCGCGACTCGAAGCGGAAACCATGCGGCCCCAACGGCGCTCGGCCTTCCCCGATCCGCTTCAAGTCCGCCAGCAAATCCGCGACGTTGGCGTACCGGTCCCGATGTTCCCGCGCCATCGCCCATTCCGCCACGCGGGTCAGGTCCTTGTGCGCCTTTGGATTGACCAAGGCAATCCGCGGCGGCGGTCCCGCAAGCACTCGGGCCCGGATTTCGGCTGCGCTCGTCCCTTCGTACGGCGGACGCCCCGTCAGCATCTCATACAGCACCGCCCCCAAACCGTAGATATCACACCGGGTATCCTCGACCTCGCCCGCCGCCGCCGCCGGCGACATGTAGGCCGCTGTCCCCTCGTACGACACACGCTCGACATCCAGCGTCGCGTCATTGAACAAGGTCCGGGCCAGTCCAAAGTCCGCCAGCACCGCCCGGCCTTCCGCGTCGAACAGGATGTTACCAGGCTTCACGTCCCGGTGGATCAGCCCCTTGCGATGGATGAAGGCCAGCGCCTCGGCAACGTCCGTGGCGATGTGGAGCGCGCGCTCCGGCGCGAGCACCGCCCCCTCGCGCAGGGTCCGCGCGAGACTGCCCGCAGCGAAGTGCGGCATCACGAAGCACGCACCCCCGTCCCGCTCGACGAGCTCAAGGACCGGCATCAGGTTCGGGTGCGTCAGTTTCTGGAGGTGCCCCGCTTCGAGCAGAAACCGCTCGACGATCCGGCGGACTCCGGCAAACTCCGGCCGCAAGGTCTTGAGCGCGACCTCAGTTCCGTTGCGGGGATCCCGCGCCAGGTAAACGACCCCCATTCCCCCCGTCCCCAGGAGACGGAGGATCTCGAACGGCTCCATGCGCGCCAGCAACCCCGGCCGGTGCGGCGGCATCAGATGCCGCCCCGCCACCAGCGCCGCCGTCACGTCCTGAATCGACGACACCGGCAGGCTCCCTGCCGACACACTCCGGTTCGACGACTCCTCACTCATGGCTAAGCGCGGTCGATTCGACACCGGCCGCATACGTTTTGACAAGCAGCACTTCGCAGCAAGCACAAGGCAACCCAATCCCTTCATATTGATCGAGCCACGTGTGCGTGGTCGACGCAAACGGTCGACCGTATACCAAAGTATGATGCACGACTGGTAAGCGCGACGTGTGGATTCCCATTAGATCCGGACCAGAGTGGTGCCATGACCATCGTCGATTCCGTTTGCGGCGTGCTGGCTGATCTACGCTGAGGTGGACCCTCGGGCTCGACGTGGACTCCTCGCTGATCTGTCCCCGTCGATCGAAGCGGTATCAGTCCGGAAGGACAAACCGCGGACCACGACCGACCACACGGAATAGAGTCGCCACTGCCGGTGTCCCCCCTTTCCATCCGTTGTCCGCGGTTCTCGATCAGAACACCGTCGCTCCAGCAGTCCATCGGTGTTCCGCCCCGAATCGGTGCGGGGATGTTCCTCGCCGATTCAGGGCGGAGCACAGATTGCCGGCAGTCGAGTGCCCCGGTCCTGCGCCCGTTCCTAAAGGCCACCGCCCCCGGTGCCCCGCCCCGCTGGAGAGACCCTTGGCTCTCCCATCCGCGGCGATTCCCCCACCCCCTGCCAACTCCCGCCCACGTGAGTCGCCGCCAGCCTCCGTGCAAGTACGGCTGGAAACCGTCTGCAAGTTGCGATACGTTGTTCTTGGTAAGCACGCTGACAATTCAGTTGGATGACGAACTCGCCCTCTTGGTGAAGGAGGCCGCGCAAGTGGCGCACCAACCCTTGGAGGCCTGGCTGCGGGAGAACCTCTGCGAGGCAGCCGCACGCACAGTGAACCGAACCAAGACCGCGCCCCGCCGGCTTTCGCCGCTCCATCCCGACGCCATGCAGCCCGCAGCGGACTTCAACGCCCCGTTGG
>JAKQDD010000068.1 GCA_029556615.1 Verrucomicrobiota bacterium
GCGTCTGAGATGGGTCCGCCGCCCTCACCGAAACCGCCATCGGCAGCAGTACAAACATCAAACGACAGAGAGCCTTGTTCATACGTAGTCCTCATACAGCCAAGTTTGCGGTTTCGCTTGAACATACCGGCGAGGAAGATGTCCCACTGACAGTTGGAGGTTGAGTGGCTACTCCATGGTTTCATAGTTTACGCCACCTCCGTCGTGTGGTCAACGGCCTCTACCGCGGCCAGGTCCTTGAGCTTGGCGTCCAGTATCCACAACTGCTGATGGCCCATGATTTTGCGGAATCGCTTCTCCATGTCTGACAGCGACGCCGCCACCCAGCGGACCACCATCGCATGATCCCGCCAGCGTTTGACACGGCCGGTGCGGCTGCGAATCCCACTGTTGTGCGACTCGATCACATTGGTTGAGCCCAAGCAACGCCGCAATGCCTTCGACAGCCCCAGCCGGTTATTGCTGTAAGTCATTCATTTATAAGATGTTACGTGGCGTGTTCGGCGAGTTACGCCCTGTTGAGTTTTCCGCCGATTAGCACGTTCTGAGGGCTTTCTGAGAGGCTTTCGGGCCGTATGGATGGCCAGACGTGTTGAAATCGAGGCCCCGATTGTGGTATTGTTGACCGTGTCGCGTGCAGGGGTGCAAATTGTGGCGTTATATGGCAGATCCCGGCTCATGCGGAAGGCAGCCTGCTTGAGGGTTTGCGCATGCCGCGTTAAGACATACCGGTTCGCCCGATGAGTGTTTGTCAATGAAAGAGCCTTACCGATGAGGACCAAGACAGCCCTATTGCGTGTGTGCATCTACTATATTGCCGCGGTCGTTGGGACAGTTGGCGCAACGGCATACGGAGAGAACTGGCCGTGTTTTCGGGGGCCCAGCCGCCAGGGAATATCACAGGAACGCAATGTGCCCGTGCAATGGAGCCACACGGAGGGGGTGGTTTGGAAGACGCCGATACCCGGCGACGGCGCATCGTCTCCGATTGTCTGGGACCAGCGTGTGTTTCTCACGACCGCGACCGAATCGGGTGCATCGTACAGGCTGCTCTGTATCGACCACACGACCGGTGCCATCGTCTGGGATAGAGAAATACTGCGGCAGGAAACCGGCCACAGAAATCCCCTGAATTCATACGCCAGCTCCACGCCGGCCACCGACGGCGAGAAGGTGTTTGTCCTGGCGTTTGACGGGACGCTGGCGGCGGTATCCATGCAGGGTCAGGTCCTCTGGAAGAACCAGGAAATTCGCTACTATAGCGAGCACGGACTGGCGGTGTCCGTCGTTCTGCATGAGGACCTGGTGATATGGCCGTTCGACGGAAGCAGCGGGCAGGACAGGACGGTCGGATGGCAGACGCCGTGGGACCGGGCGGTGATCCTAGCCGTGGACAAGAACACGGGGCAGACCCGGTGGCGGGGGCGGCGGGGCTTGTCGCGGATCGGGCACGTGACGCCGCAGGTCGTCCGGGTCAACGGCCGGGACCAACTGGTCAGTGGGGCCGGGGATGTGGTGCAGGGGTTTGACCTTACGACCGGACAGCGGATATGGACGGTCAGCAGCCCCGGGGAAGGGGTTGTGCCGTCGATCGTGGCCGGCGACGGGGTAGTCTTTGCCGCCAGTGGTTTCGGCGAGTCGGCCATCCGCGCCATCCGGACCGACGGGCAGGGGGATGTCAGCGGCACCCACGTGGTGTGGCAGACGGACAAGGATGTCCCCAAGGTGCCGTCGATGTTGTATGTGCGGCCCCACTTGTACGTGCTGACGGAATCCGGGCTGGCCAAGTGCCTTGATGCCGCAACAGGGCAGGAACTCTGGCGGCAACGTCTGGCGGGCAAGCACTCGGCTTCGCCGGTCTATGCTGGCGGGCGCATCTACTTGCTTAGCGAGCAGGGCAAGACGGTCGTAGTCGAGGCGGGCGGTCAGTTCAAAGTGGTCTGCGAGAATGACCTCGCCGAGAAATGCCTGGCCAGTGCGGCCATCTCGGGAGGGCGTTTCTTCATCCGAACAGAGGCAAACCTGTATTGCATCGGCACCCAGCAGCCGTGAGGCTCTGCCACTCGGCAACATGACAGACGGTTGTGGGACTCCGGGCCGTATTGATGGCCAGACACGTTGAAATCGAAGCCCCCAGTGTGATATTATTGACCGCGTCGCGTGCTGGAGCATTGCTCATTACGTTAATTGAGAAATCCCGGACCATGAAACACATCGCCGCATTCCTCAGCACCGTGCTTCTCGCCGTCTCCGGCGCGGAAGCCAAACCGCTCAAAGTCTTCATACTCGCCGGACAGTCGAACATGGAGGGACCGGCCAACATCAGCACCGTCGACTACATCGGCGACGACCCGGCCACCGCGCCGATGCTCAAGATGATGCGGGGAGCCGATGGGAAATGCGCCGTCTGCGATGGAGTGTGGATTTCTTATCTAACTGGCGAAAAGGACTTTGTCCTCAACGGCAAACTGACGGCAGGCTATGGCTCGATGTGGGGGCAGGATCCCACCAAGCCCGGTGACAAGATCGGGCCGGAGTTCACCTTTGGTCTCACAATGGACGCGGCTTTCGACGAGCCGGTGCTGATTATCAAGGCCGCCTGGGGTGGCAAGAGCCTACACACCGATTTTCGCCCGCCCAGCGCCGGGCCGTTTGAAATGCCGGCACGGACCAAGGAACTCTGGGACCAGCACCCGCAGGGTGCCCACGGGATTCCGAAGCTCGATGAGCGGGATGCGTGGTGGCAAGGGGTCCGTGACCGGACTGGCGTCTACTACCGCCTGATGATCGGTCATGTGAAACAGGTCCTGGCCGACCCGAAACAAGTCATCCCTGGGTATGATGCCTCGCAGGGCTACGAGATCGCCGGATTCGCATGGCTCCAAGGGTGGAACGACATGGTCGATGGGTCCGTCTATCCGAATCATAACCAGCCCGATCGCTACGCGCTTTACTCGAGACTGCTCGCCCACTTCATCCGCGATGTGCGCAAGGACCTGAGCGAGCCGAAGATGCCGTTCGTCATCGGCGTCATGGGCGTGGGCGGGCTCAAGGACCAGTCCGTGGATATGGTAGCATTCCGCCAGGCAATGGCGGCACCAGCGGACATGCCTGAATTCAAGGGTAATGTGACCGCGGTGGAAACCGCACCCTTCTGGTCCGACGAGCTCGGCGCCATCGATGAGAAGCGAGCCAAGATCAACCAGATGCGCTATTTTCTGGACTCGAAACACAGGGATCACGCGAACGCCGATGGCAAGATGACCCAGGAAGAAAAGGACGAATACTTGCAGGAATACGCGGCGGAACTGATCTCTCCCGCCCAAGCCGCCCTTTGGGATCGCGGCGCCTCCAACGCCGGCTATCATTACCTTGGGTGCGCGAAGACCTTCGCGCTGATGGGCAAAGCCTTCGCCGAGGCCAACCTCAAAATGCTGGAGTACGCTTGCGTCGCAGAGATTCAGCAAGGCGAAATGGCCGGCTACCTTTTTGGCCCGGCGGAGAAGGTGCCGGAAGAGTATAACGGCGGCTTCTCACTCTATGCGGCGGCGTGGCCTCTCGTACAAACCTACCCCGGTCACCAATTCCAAACCGGGCTATGCGGCACCTGGATGCATCCGCAGTATGAACCGGACAAGAAGCCCGCGGGCGAGTGCTACACGGACGTCGAAGGCGGCCTCGGTTGGTGGCGCGACACACATTTCCCGACTACCACGCCGAAGTTCATCATGGGCGGTGTGGGGCCAAACTTTAGGTGGATCGCTAACGGCCCCGGCTACGGCGCGGGCACTTGGGAGAAACCGCGTGGTCAATATGGCGTCGCGCAACTTAGCCCGTGGCTTTTGTTTCCGCTCGACGGACTGAACTTGAAACAAGGTACGAGCGGCGAACTCTTTGGCTACGGCTACCTCCCGTTGCCGCTCACCAATCCGAAAGCCACCACGGCGGGCAAGAACGTGCCTACCGGCAACCAGTGCTGGACGCTGTTCCTCAACACGGCCAACTTCAAAGGCCCGGCGGCCTTCTTCACGCCCTTCTTCTGGTCGCAGGCGACCCTCGAGAATCCGGAATGGGCCGGGCTGATGCTGGATTCTCAGCCCGTGGGACCGAACAAGGCCATTCAGATGGAAACGCAGCACGTCCCGGCCATTCTGAGCAAGAGCGCGGTCGGTGGGGTTTACGCCCGTATCGCTCCGACCTCATTTCCCGTCGGTCCCGAGGGCCACTCGACCGTGCTGCACCGGATCACCGCCTACAAGAAAACGGCGATGTGGGACGACGTACAGCGCTGGTTTGACGGCGGCGCTCCGGCCACCGGCCTGATCAAGACCGAGGCGTCCGCCGTGCATCCGTTTGGCAAGGGCGGCGGCTCCAGTTGGAGTATATATTCTCCGAGTACTCCGCACGAGGAGAAGGCGTCACTGCCCTGGAACTCCTTCGCTTCTTCGTTCACGCCGAATCCCATCACCTTCGGCTATCGCTGGGACGAACAAATGACGCGGAAGAACGGTTCGCTCGTCACGTTGCCCGAATACTACCGGCTCGATGTGGACGACAAGAAAGCCCATTGGTCCGTCGTTTCGCCCAAGGATGTGCCGCCTGAACTCGGCCTCACCCAATACCGCTTTGAAACCCCGAGGGAAGAGGCGCAGGAACCCCGCACCACACCGGACGATTCCGCGAGTTGCTGGAAGAAACCCGGTCCCGCCGCCGGCCCGTTCCAGGCGCGCCTCGGCGATGGCAGCGTGGTAACTTACTACTGGTATCGGTTCGCCGACCAACCTGCGATGCTCAACGCCGACCTCACGCCCGAGGAGCGCGAAGTGGTACAGAAGCGGGTGGAGATGCTGCATCGTGCATGGACTAAGGACCGCAACTACCTCGCCCCGCCCGATGTCGGCACGCTCGCGCACATTGATCCCGCGTTGATCATGACCCCGCCGAAGGGCCTTGAAGCCGGCTATGTCCCGATCGCCACACGGCAGGAATTGGCTGGTGCAGCAGATCATCCGAACGATCAAGACTGAGGCATGACAATGAAACGCAAAACGAACATGAGGCTCTGCTGGCTGCTCGCCGCAACAGCAATTGGAGTTGCGACTGCAAACGCGGCGGACCAGGCGGGGATCATCACCTCGCACTCCCAAGGGCTGCACGGCTACATCGGTTTCGGCCACGAGACGCTCCCGGCCAAGGGCGGCTACACCGCCGGCATGGGCTTTTATGCCGCGGTCTGGCCGCTGGTGGATCAGCCGCTGGCCGATTTCCAAATCGGCCTGCCGAGTTCGTGGATTCAGCCGGACAACTCCGACAACAAGGACCAGCCGCTGGCGCCGGAGGGCACGCTGGCCCGCACCTGGAAGGAGCGCGGTCCGACCTGGAGCAGCGTCTTTCAAACCGTCGAAGGCGGCCTCGGCTATTGGGCCGGCAACCACTTCCGCTACGGCCCGCCCAAGTTCAGCATGAACGCCACGCCGCAGTGCTACGACTACGAGATCGGTTCGCCCGGCTGGTCGTTCTTCTACGACAACGAGGCGCTGCCGGATCATCGCCTGGGCATCGCGCAACTCAGCAACCGCCTGCTCATCCCTCCTGACGCCCTGCCGTTTCAAGGCCAGCCCAACGGCGAGTTTCTCGGCTATTCCTGGATGGCGCTGCCCTTCACCGATCCGACCTCAGGCGATCCGCCGACGGGCGACCAGAGCTGGACCTGCTTCCTCAGCGCCGCCAATTTCAAAGGCCCCATCGCGTACTACATTCCCGAGACGTGGAGTAAAATCGCCATGCTGTTCCACTACCCCTTCCTCCATGGGCGCGGTCTCGATGCGCGGCCCGGGATCATGGGCGGCGGCGCCATGGAGATCAACACCGTGCCGCGCTTCGACGCGAAGGACGCGCAAGGCACGACGTACTCGAAGCTGCCGAAGCTCCAGTGGCCGGTCGACTCCGAGGGCCGCGCCTTCCTCGTGCAGGATGTCACCTACTACTCGAAGGCCGCGCTCTACGACGCCTTCAAGTCCTGGCGCGACGGCGGCGCGGCCTGCTCCGGACGCTTCGACGGGAAAGGCGCGTTCAAGCCCACGCTCAACACCCGCACGACACGCTACGACCAGGCGGGCAAGCGAATCGTCGGCGTGGAACGCGCCTTCGACACGCGGATCTTCGACGGCAACGTGTGGGGCCTGCAATGGTTCACCAACGATGTCGCAGCGAACGGCCTGTTCCCGCAGTACTACCAGCACGTCGGCGAGGAGCGCGTCGCCGTCCCCGCAGCCCAAGTGCCGGCGGAAACCCAGCTGCGCACGCAGGGGTTCAAGCTCGCCCCCAGGGGCGTGCCCTATACCTCGCCCACCGTCGGCGCGTGGGCCAACCCCGGGCCGAAGCTCGGCCCTTTCACGGCCAGGCTCGCGGATGGCTCGATCGTAACCTACTCGTGGTATCGCTTCGTCGACCAGCCGTCGTTTCAGCAATACCCCTGGAGCGCGGAGAAGAAGGCGACGCTCCAGGCCTTCGTCGAGAAGCTCCACGCGCAGTGGCCGGTGGACCGCGACTACATGGCTCCGCCCACGCGCGGCAAGTTGGTGTCGCTCGACCCCGCCTTGCTCGTCACACCGCCCCGCGGCCTGGAGGTCGGCTACGTGCCCATCGTCACGCGCCAGGCGACGGCCGGCACACCACCCGGTTCGAGCGAGTGACAGTCCTTTGCTGTGCCGGGAGCGGGGCCAGCCGCGAAGCCCGCCAATCACGCGAAGCAGGTCAAGGCCATGAAATCGCCGGCTTCGTCTGGTGGCAGGGCCCCGAGGACCAGAGCGCCGACCACGCCGCGCGCTGCGGACAACCGCACTTCTTGCGCTCGCTAACGATGCTGCTGCCTGCACCTCCACGGTCCTGTCGGTGGCCGAGCCTTCGAAAACGAGTGGCGTGCGTCCTTCGCGCGCACGGCTTCACCCATGGAGTCCAATGGATGGCGCTCTTGGCGTCCGCGGTAACCGGCGCGGAAATGCCCGCCTCCCGACTGCCAGGCCAAATGGGTTCTTCGTCCTCCCCAACGAACTGGTTCAGCCGCGCGTGGCGGTCCGAGGATGGGCTGGCGGGCAGTACCGTCGTGGGCCTCGGCCAGACGCCCGACGGGTTCCTCTGGGTGGCCACAGAAGCCGGTCTGGTGCGCTTCGACGGGATGCGATTCCAGGAAATCGCCTCCTTGCGCGATCCGGCCCTTGCGTTCCTTGTCGGCCGGAATACCCGTCTCTGGCTGGCGAAAGCGACGACCCCGGGAGGGGGGGAGGTCATCTGCTGGGATGCGGGCCGGAGGCGCGTGTTCGGCTCGAGGGAGGGGCTGCCTGACCGTGGGGCGGACGCCCTGGTTGAAGACCCCGCGGGAACGGTATGGTTGAGCGCTGCCAACAGTGTCTGCCGGATTGATGAGGATCAATGCACGGTTTTCTCCACCGAGGATGGCGTGCCCCCTGGCAGGGGAAAGACGCGCCTGGCGTGCGATGGCCGGGGCCAACTGTGGCTGGCCCGCCGGAACCTGCTGGGCGCGCATCGCGATGGCAGGTTTTCCACGGTGTTAACCTTGAACGAACCGTGCGGTGCGCTGCACGGCGCAAGATCCGGCGGCGTCTGGATTGGCGCGGGTCGGCGATTGCTGAACTACAGCGGGGCGGGCGAACCTCAGGATATCGGTGAACTGGCAGCCGGCCGGGCCAACGCGGAGGTCACTGCCCTTTACGAGGACCGCAGGGGCCGGCTGTGGGTGGGAACCCAAGGGGCCGGCTTGCTTCTCTACAGCGGCGGGGGGTTTGACCAAGTGCCGCTCGCCAATCGTGAGATCCTGTGTCTGGCCGAAGATGGGGAGGGGAGTCTGTGGGTGGGCACCCGGGGCGGCGGGTTGGTCCGGGTGAGGCCTCGCGCGTTCGGACTCCAGGCGCTGCGTTCGGACGGCTCGGTCGAAGGGGTGCGGTCGGTCTGCCAGGACAAGGGCGGGACGATGTGGGCCGTTGTGCAGGGCGGACAGCTCGCGCGGAACGAAGGTCCCCTCTGGCGCACGTTGTCTGCCGCCGACGGCTGGTCCGAGTCTGCGGCGACGTGTGTGACGGCTGCCCCCGAGGGCGGCGTTTGGGTCGGCACCCAGTCCCATGGCCTGCGTTGGTGGCATGAGGGGAGAGTCCGCGTCCTCGACATGCAGGACGGCCTGGCCAGCAGGTCGCTCACGGCGCTCCTGACTGCCCCCTCCGGGGATATCTGGCTTGGAACCGTCAGCTCCAACGCGGTGCAGCGGTTGCGGGAGGGCCATCTCCAAACCCTCATGCTGCCGCAAGAGTATGGGCACTTCGGCAGCCTGGTCGTTGATGCCGCAGGTGGAGTCTGGGCTGCCACCGTGGGCGGCGTGCTGGCTCGGGCGACCCGGGCAGCGCTCGCCGATGAAACCGCCCACACCTTGCGCGCGCACCACCCGATCGCCTCCCTCTGCGCCACGCCCGACGGCAGCCTGTGGATCGGTTACCGCGGTCTGGGGGTCGGCCGGCTTCTGCGGGGGCGGTTCACGCGGTTCGGCACGGAGCAAGGACTATGGGATGACTACATTCTCCATATCGTGGCCGACGACGCGGGCCGGCTCTGGTTTGCTGCGAATCGCGGCCTGTTCTCCGTGACCGAGAAGGAGTTCGAAGCGGTGGCGCAGAGCCGGCAGGCGCGGGTCCGATCCGTGGTCTACGGGCAGGACGAAGGGGTGCCGGCCTTTCAGGCTGGCAGCGGCTTCTGGCCCGGGGCGGTGCGGAGCGCCGACGGCCGATTGTGGATCCCGACGTTCAGCGGGTTGCTCGTCGTGGATCCGAGCCGGCTGACCGAGAACCGGGAACCACCTCCCGTGGTGATGGAGCGGGTGGTGGTGGACGGCCAGGTGGTGGCCGCTTATGGGGCAAGCCAGGAACCCCCGGTGCCGGGGACCGCCGTGCCCTTGGACTTGCGCCACGTTCAGACGCCCCTGCGCCTGGCTCCCGGACCCCGGCAGGTGGAACTGGAGTATACAGGGCTCTGTTTCGCGTCGCCGCGCAACGTGACCTTCAAGTATCGGTTGCAGGGCCTGGATTCAGACTGGATGGAGGCCGGTTCACGTCGCATCGCCTACTTCAACCACCTGCCCCCCGGGGATTATCGCTTCGAGGTGATGGCCTGCGATCACAACGGTGTGTGGAGCCAGCAGGCGGCCGGGCTTGCTTTCGCCGTCCTGCCACACTTCTGGCAGACCGCCTGGTTCAGGCTGGTCGGTCTCGCCACGGGCACGGCCGGGTTGGTGGGCACAGGGTGGGGAATCGCCCGGCGCCGGGCGCGCCGGCGGCTGGCAGGAATGGAGCAAGCCACCGCCATCGAGCACGAACGCGCCCGCATCGCCCGCGACATGCACGACGAATTCGGCTCGCGCCTGACGACCATCGCCAACCTCGGCGAACTCGCCCAGAACCCCGGCGCGTCGTCCGCCGACGCGCGATCGCAGCTGGGCTCCATGACCCGACAGGTGCGGGAGCTCATCAACACACTGGACGAAGTGGTGTGGACCGTCAGTCCCGAGAACGATTCTCTCCCGAGCGTGGTCGCCTTCCTGAGCGACTACGCCGAACGCTCCGTCGGAGCGAGCGGAATCAGGCATCGGTTGGAGCTGGACCCGGAATACCCCCCGTGGCGGGTGACGGCCGAGGCGCGGCATCACCTGCTCCTGGCGACCAAAGAGGCCCTCAATAACGCGGTGCGCCACGCCGCTCCGGAGACAATCCGCGTGAAGCTCCATGTCCACAACGGATGCCTGGAGGTGGTGATCTCCGACGACGGTCACGGCTTCGAATTGGGCCAGGCCAGGGCGGCGGGCCATGGCTTGGGCAATCTGGCTGAGAGGATGCGACAGATACAAGGCCGGGCCGAGATTCGGAGTGTGCCCGGTCAGGGAACGGTCGTGGCGCTCTCGGTGCCGCTGGCCGCAGACGCCGAGGCAACCTGAACCCCGCCGTTTGGCATATGGACGGGAGACTCCCTGCGTGCTAAACGCTCGCCTATGACTGACCGTGCAAAACAGGGTTCGAGGATCAGGGTCGCACTGGTCGAAGACAACGCGGAGACGCGTCGAACTTGGGCTGCGCTGCTGGACGCTCACCCCAGGGTTCACTGTGTCGCCGCCTGTGAGTCGGCCGAGGTGGCCCTGGAGCGAATCCCGGAGTCCCAGCCGCAGGTGATCCTGATGGACATCAACCTCCCGGGCGTGTCCGGCATTCGCTGCACCGCTCTGCTCAAGGAACGCCTGCCCGCAGCGCAGATCCTCATGCTCACCGCCTACTCCCACGACAACTACATCTTCGAGGCCCTGAAAGCCGGCGCCAGTGGGTACCTGCTGAAGAGCATTTCCTCCGCCGAACTGATCCGGTCCATCGTGGAAGCGGTGGAAGGGGGCGCACCCATGACCGGCCAAATCGCCCGGCGCCTGATTGCCGTCTTTCGCCAGCCGGCGGCCCAGGGTGCGCACCAGGGCCAACTCACCTCGCGCGAGAACGAAATCCTGGGACTCCTTGCCCAGGGCTATACCAACAAGGAAATTGCCGCCTCCCTGGACTGCAGTGCCGGCACCATCAAGGTCCATCTCGAGCATATCTACGCCAAGCTCCATGTGCATTGCCGGGCAGGGGCCACCGCGAAGTACCTGGGGGGCACCTCTATGCCGTTTGGCATATAGCGGAAGAGACGCCGTCCGCGTAGGCTTCATCGCACCGGTGATTGCCGCTTTGCCAACCCTCTGTCGGCAGAGAGCGCAGCGCTCCGCATGCGCCGCGCGCACGAGCCCATGAACGCGAACCCCGGCTGCGCACCCAACCTACCATGAAACACAGACTCCTTCTCACCACGGCCCTGGCTCTCCTCAGCCTGGCGCCGCCAGTCTCGCACGCCGAGCTCCTGGTCTACGAACCCTTCAACTACGCCCCGGTCAACGACGAGGTCAACGGCCGGTTGGAAGGCAAGAATGGTGGCTTAGGCTGGGGCGACGCCTGGATCGACAGCGTGGAGAATAGCGGCGGCTACTCGTTCATTTACGACTCGCGAGGCAACGCCCCGGGCCTCTACGGGGGCGCTTACGGGACTGGACAGCCGAATTGGGACGGCATGATTAACAACCTCGCTCAGATTGGCCATTATGCCGGTCTTTCGAGTTGGAGCAGCCAGGCTGCGAACAACGGCCGCTTGAACGCTTACCGCCGTCTGGCACGGAGTGCAGGCGCCATGGCGGCCAATAATGGCGGCGTGCTTTGGCTTGGCATGGGCGTCCATTTTCCCAACAATGCGTTCTTTATCACTCCCACCGTGATGCTCACCACCACCGACAGCTACCTCACGGAACGCGGTCGCTGGCTCTCCGGTGGGGGCAGCGGGGTGGGAACCGCCCTGGGGGAGGATTTCAATAACGCTGCTCTGACCAAGGATCTGAATCCGCTCTTCATGGCCGGTGGCGCCCAGGTGGTGAAGACAACCGGTGTGGACATCCCGAATGCAGACCGGCCTGACTGCGTCGTCATCCTGAAATTCGAGTTTGGTGAGCTTGAGGACACCGTCCGCGTTTGGTATTTCAGCGAGAACGCGACAATGGACGAAGCAACCTTCGACGCCAATGCCATTTCCTGCACGGATTCGATCGACGAGGTCTCGCTCGACACCTTCACTTTCGCCATCGACCGGCAAGAGAACGCGATCGACGAAATCCGTATCGGCACCACCTTCAACGACGTGATTACGCTCCCACCCGCAGGGCCGGTGGACCTTGCCATCTCGACGGTTCGAGCCACGCCGGCCTCCGCCAGTGCCGATGGTTCCTCGACCTCGACCATCACGGTCACCTTGAGAGACTCCGTCGGAATTCCCGTCGCCGGCAAGAACGTCACCCTGGCGAACACGGCCGGCCCGCAGGCGGCCGTCATCGCGCCGCCGGGCGCCCAGACGACCGACGTTGACGGCCGGGCGGCCTTCACGGTCAGTTCCAGCACCGCCGGGACCGAGGTGTTCACGGCCACCGACACGACGGATTCCCTCGTGCTCGCGGAGACGGCCAGCGTGACCTTCGTGAGTTTGCCGGACGCCGCAGCCTCCACCGTCGCGGCCTCGCCATGCGCTGTGCTTGCGGACGGCTCCCTGGTGTCCACCATCACGGTCACCTTGAAGGACGCCGGCGGGTTCCCGGTGCCCGGCAAGTCCGTCACGCTGGCGAACACAGAGGGGCCGCAGGCGGCTGTCATCAGCCCCGCGGGCGCTCAGACGACCGACGCGAAGGGCCAGGCGGCCTTCAACGTCAGTTCCAGCACCGCCGGGACCGAGGTCTTCGCAGCCACGGACATGACGGATTCGCTGGTCATCACGCAGACCGCCACCGTGAGTTTCGTCGATCTGGGCACCCCTCTGGCCTTCAATGTGAACTATTGGAGGAACGCGCCCACTCCTGGATCTCCCGAAGACCCAGGCACGCTGGTCGGTCCCCGTGGCGGGCTCGGCGAAACCTGGAATCAGGCCAACACGACGTCGGGCACCAATTTGCTTGCCGCCAACGGGGTGTTGACGCACGTCGGGTTTACCATCACCGCGCCGTCAAGCTGGGATTGGGGCAACCCAGACCTTCGATTGCTCCAATCCGGCCTGACCTTCTTCGGCAAGGGGGAAGACACAACCCTGACGATCACCGGGCTGAAACCCGGCGGTACCTACGACGTCTGGCTCGCTTCCCACGCCAACAACGCCGCCGTTGCGGAACGCGCCAGCGGCACGTGGTCGACGCCCAATGCCACGAGCACCACGGGCGGCCAGATCATTGACAGCCTCTCCTCCCTCAACGGCACCAACTGGCAAAAGGGCAACAACTACGTGCTCTTCGAGTCTGTGGTGGCCGACACCCAGGGCCAGATTGTCTTCAATGGAGACGCGACCGACGCCGAGGAGCTGGGAGCTGAACAGCCGGCCTATCGCCTTCCTCTGAACGGCTGGCAGATCCAGGAGCCCATCCCTTTGGTGCTGGCCTCGGCGCCGAACGCGGCGAACCGCGGCCACTACGACTTCACCTGGGACAGCAGGGCCGACAAGATCTACGACCTCGTCAGCGCCACCAGCCTCTCGACCCCGATCAGCACCTGGCCGGTCTGGGACGGCCAAGCGGACCTTGCCGCCACCCCGCCGCGCAACACGCTGAGCGCGATCCCGGGCGGCGGCGACGCCCAGCGCTTTTTCGCGCTGATCGCGAAGCGGTCGCCCGTGCTGCTCAACGAGAACTTCGAGGAGCATCACGGGGGCTTCGTCGCCGTCGGGACACCCAACGATTGGGCGTGGGGCATTCCAAACTCGGACAACGCCAGCGGGCTGGTTCTGACCGCCGGCAACGGCGGCTCGACGAAGTGCTGGGGCACCAGCCTGGGCGATGGCAGCACACCGTCCGGCCTCGTCACTTCTGCCGCGTACTCCATTCTCCAGTCCCCGCCGATCGACTTTGCGGGACTGGCGACCGCCGCACTCACCTTCGCGGCCGCGGTGGATGCCGGCAGCGCCGACACAATCTACATCGACCTCTTCGACACCAGCACCGGCGCCTGGCTCGGCACGCTCAACCCGATCACCGTTCCCCGGTCTGCGGGCTGGGCCAGCTTCGGCCCCCTGGACATCTCGGTGGCCGCCGGCACGGCCGCGTACCTTCAATTCGTGTTTGTCGGCACCGACGGCGCCCGCATCGGGCTCTACATCGACGACGTGGTCGTGATCGGCCAGTGATTCATGACAGCACAAACACGTCCGTCTCGCGTCGCGGTGTCGGTCAAGGCATTGCTGGTGCTGGTGGCCGTCCCCCTGCTGGATCCGGCTTGGGCGGCCGACACCGCGAATCCGCAGAAGACCTTGCCTCTTCCGGGAGAGGTCTTCGACGTCGACGGCCACCCCGCCTTCGTGATCCTGCCAGCGGCCGAGAGCCGGCACACCCATCGCCCCACTCCCTGGGTGTGGTACGCGCCCACGCTGCCCAATCTTCCCGAGGCCCGAGAATGCTGGATGTTCGAGCGCTTTCTCGCGAACGGGATCGCCATCGCCGGCGTTGATGTCGGCGAATCCTACGGCAGCCCGCAGGGCCGCGCCGGCTTTTCCGCTCTCTATCGTGAACTCGTCGGGCGACGCGGTTTCAGCCCCAAGCCCTGCCTGCTGGCCCGCAGCCGCGGCGGCCTGATGCTCTACAACTGGGCCGCCGAACATCCGGAGTCGGTCAGTGGCATCGCGGGCATTTATCCCGTGTGCAATCTCCGCAGCTGGCCCGGGCTCGAGAAGGCCTGCGGCGCTTACGGCCTGACCGCCGCGGAACTTGACGGGCAGCTAAGCCGCCATAACCCCGTTGACCGCCTCGCCCCGCTCGCCCGAGCCGGCGTGCCCGTCTTGCATATCCACGGCGATGCCGACGCGGTGGTCCCGCTCGCAGACAACTCGGCGCTGCTGGCTCGGCGCTATCGCGAGCTCGGCGGCTCGATGCGGCTCCGGATTCCGCCCGGCCAGGGCCACAACGTCTGGGACGGCTTCTTCCAATGCGAGGAGCTCGTCGAGTTCGTCTTGGCCCACGCCAGTCCCGCGGCACAGCGCGAACCTTCTGCCGCTCTCTTCCGGAACCCGCCCCTGGAAGCGCGCCCCGGCGCGTTCTGGGACTGGCTCAATGGCAACGTCGATCTCAAGCAGATCACCCGCGAATTGGAGGAAATGAAGGCCAAGGGAATGTCCGGCGCGGAGATCTGGGACATCGGCATCATCCGCCCGATTTCCGAGGAACCGGTGCCGGCGGGTCCCGCGTTTCTCGGGCCCGAATCCCTCAAGGCCATCAACCACGCCATCGATGAGGCCGATCGCCTCGGCCTGCACTTGGGCCTCGTTGCGTCAAGCAGCTGGAACGCTGGTGGCCGCTGGATTCAGCCGCGCGACGCGATGAAAGGTCTTTACCACAGCGAGATCACCGTCAAGGGTCCCACGCGGTTCTCGCAGGGGCTGCCATCCCCCCCCACCAAGGCGCCGATGGGAACCCATGGCTTGCCGCTTTACCACAAGGAAATCGCCTGGCTCGCCTTTCCCCAAACGGCGAACAAGGTGATTCGCGATGCCACCGCCGTCATGAACCTCAGCGAAAGCATGAACGCCGACGGGTCGCTCACCTGGGACGTGCCGGCGGGCGACTGGGTGATCACGCGCTTCATCACCAGCAACACCGGACAGAAACTGATGGTGCCCAGCCCGAATTCCGACGGGTTGATGATTGATCACCTCGACGCCGGCGCGGCGGAAACGCACTTCCGTTACATCACGGATCGGATTCTCAAGACGCGGCCGAGCTTCGACGCGCTCCGCTACATGGAAGTCGATAGCGTGGAAGTTCACAACGAGACGGACTGGACCGGAGCGTTCGTGGACGAATTCCGCAAGCGCCGCGGCTACGACCCGATTCCCTATCTCCCCGCGCTCAAGGGCAGGACCTTTGCCGACCCGCAAATCGCCGCGCGCTTTCTGCACGACTATCGGATGACCGTGAGCGATCTGTGGATCGACGGGCATTACCGCGCGTCCGCCAGATTCCTCAACACTCACGGAATCCAGCTCGTCACCGAGGCGGGCCACGGCGGCTATCCACGCACCGATCCGCTGCGTTCCTTGGGCGCGGGGAACATCGCGCGCGGCGAGTTCTGGAACGGCAGGCAATTCTGGGTGGTCAAGGAAGCCGCTTCGGCGGCGCACATCTACGGGCAACCGCTGGTGGATGCGGAGTCCTTCACCGGTTGGCGGAGCTGGCAGGACGGACCGCTCGAATACAAGCGGCTGGCCGACACGGCATTCTGCGACGGGCTGAATCGCATCACGTTTCACACCTTGGCCCACACCCCGCCCGCGTTTGGGGTGCCGGGCCCGAATTATCACGCCGGCGAACACTTCAACCTCAACTCGACGTGGTGGCAGCAGTCGGGTCCGATGCTGTCCTATTTCTCGCGCTGCTGTTACCTCCTGCAGCTGGGTTTGCCGGTGGCGGACGTTTGTTTCTATTACGGTGACGACGCGCCCAACCTGGTCGCCACGCGCCGCATCGGGCCCGATTCGACGCGGCTGGATGGAGCCACCTGCGCGCACTGCGGACGGCCCAATCCAGCGCCCGCCACGCCGTTGGGCGTCGGCTACGATTACGACGTGATGGACTCCGAGGTCATCCGGAATCGTCTGGAGTTCAAGGACGGCCGCCTGACGCTGCCCCACGGTGTGAATTATGGCGTCATGGTTCTGCCGGAACGCGCCGACATGCCGCTCGCTGTGCTTGAGAAATTGGAAAGGCTCGTCCAGTCCGGCGCGACGTTGCTGGGCCCGAAACCCACACGGGATGTGACGCTGGCCGACTACCCGCAACGCGACACGAAGATCCAAGCCATCGCCGATCGCGTCTGGGGCGCGGACGACGTCGGGAAGAACCTGGATCGCCGCTATGGCAAGGGGCGGGTCGTCGCCGACCGCAATCGCGTGCGCGAGATGTTGCAGCAGCAAGGCCTCGGCCCGGATTTCGCCTGCACCAGCCCGGGCAAACCCGCCGATCTCGACTACATCCACCGCCGCACGCTGGACTCTGACATTTACTTCATCAGCAACACCCAGATGGAGGCGGTCGAAGCCGACTGCGTGTTCCGCGTCGCGCCGCGGCGCGCGCAACTCTGGTTTCCGGACACCGGCGAGATCGAGTCGTGCCCGGACCTGGAGCCGGTGCCCGGCGGCGCCAAGCTGCGGCTCCGACTGGACCCGGCGGGCTCGGTGTTCGTCGTCTTTGGCGGAATGGTCGAACCCACGGTGCCGGCGGCAAGAACAAGGGCGCAGACCCGCGGGCAGGCGGTCCTCGAGATTGCTGGCCCTTGGGAGGTGAGGTTCCCTCCCAATCTGGGGGCGCCCCTGTCCCGGATTTTCGACAGGCTGGTGAGCTGGACCGCCGTTCCGGACGACGGGATCAAGTACTTCTCCGGCACGGCCACCTACGTCAAGGAGTTCGACGTCCCCGCCTCCCTGCTCGCCCTTGGCGGCGAGCTCGAATTGGACCTCGGACAGCTGCGCAATGTCGCTGAGGCAACCGTGAACGGTCAATCGCTCGGCATTCGCTGGAAGCCGCCCTTCAGCTATGATATCAGCGGCCTGGTGCATTCCGGCAGGAACACGCTGGCCGTCAAAATCACAAACCTCTGGGCGAACCGCCTGGCGGGAGATGCCCAGCTCCCGCGGGACAAACGCATCACCCGCCTTGCGCAGAAAGTCGGCCTCGCTGGACCTCTGGAGGCCGGCCTGTTCGGGCCAGTCCGGCTGCGGGTGGTTTCCCGTGGCCTTCCGGCGTCGACCCCGCCGGCCAGCGAACCGGGCGCGCCGCATCCCGAGCGATGATGAGAAGAAAGGGTTGGCCAAGGATTGACTGGAATTGACTGTGGCACAGACTCTAAACCCAACGACGATGCACCTGTCCCCACTCGATTCACGAGCGCGCTGCAAGCGCCATGGTCACGCTGACCCATGCCGGGCCCGACCGATTACAGGGCGTCCGCCCAGCCGGGTCGCCGGCCTCCTGCGATGGGCGATCGCCATCGCCCTCGCGGGCAGCGTCTTGCCCGCGCCGGCCGGAGACCGGATCCACGAAGGCGAGATGGCTGGTTACCTCTTTGGCCCGGCGGAGAAGGTGCCCGAGGAATTCAACGGCGGCTTCTCGCTCTACGCGGCGGCTTGGCCCCTCGTCGGAACCTACCCCGGCCACAGATTCCAAACCGGGCTGTGCGGCACCTGGATGCACCCGCAGTATGAACCGGACCAGAAACCCCAGGGCAAGTGCTACACCGACGTCGAAGGCGGCCTCGGTTGGTGGCGCGACACGCACTTCCCGACCACCACGCCCAAGTTCATCATGGGCGGCGTGGGACCCAATTTCAAGTGGATCGCCAACGGCCCCGGCTACGGCGCGGGCACCTGGGAGCAACCGCGCGGCAAGTACGGCGTCGCGCAGCTCAGCCCCTGGCTGCTGTTTCCGCTCGACGGACTGAACTTGAAACAAGGCACCCGCGGCGAGCTCTTTGGCTACGGCTATCTCCCGCTGCCGCTTACCGATCCCAAAGCCACCACCGGAGGCAAAAACGTCCCCACCGGTAATCACTGCTGGACGCTGTTCCTCAATACCGCCAATTTCAAAGGGCCGGTGGCCTTCTTCACGCCCTTCTTCTGGTCTCAGGCAACTCTCGAGAACCCGGAATGGGCCGGGCTAATGCTGGATTCCCGTCCCGTCGGACCGAACAAGGCCATTCAGATGGAGACCCAGCACGTCCCGGCCATTGTGAGCACAAGCGCGGTCGGCCGGGTTTACGCCCGCGTCGCGGCCACGTCGTTTCCCATCGGCCCCGAGGGCTACTCGATCGTGCTGCACCGGATCACGGCCTACAGGAAAGCGGCGCTCTGGGACGACGTGAAACGGTGGTTCGATGGCGGCGCTGCGTCCACAGGCCTGATCAAGGCCGAGGCGTCCGCGGTGCATGCGTTCCGCCAGGGCGGCGGGTCCAGTTGGAGCATCTATCCTCCCCATGCTCCGCGCGAAGAGAGGGCGCCCCTTGCCTGGAAATCCTTCGCAACGCCGTTCACGCCCGATCCCATCACGTTCGGTTATCGCTGGAACGAGCAATGGACACGGAAGAACGGGCCGCTCGTCACCTTGCCCGAGTACTACCGGCTCGATGCGGACGGCCAGAAGCCCCAGTGGTCTCCGGTTTCGCCCCACGACGTGCCGGAGGAACTCGGCCTCACGCAGTACCGCTTTGAAACCCCTGCAGAAAAGCCGCAAGAATCCCGCACCACCCCGGACGACCCCGCCAGCTGCTGGAAGAAGCCCGGGCCCGCCGCCGGCCCGTTCAAAGCGCGCCTCGGCGATGGCAGCGTGGTGACCTACTCCTGGTATCGTTTCGCGGATCAGCCCGCGATGCTCAATGCCGACCTCACCCCCGAGGAGCGCGAAATCGTGCAGGCGCGCGTCGAGAAACTGCATCGCACATGGACCCAGGATCGCACCTACCTCCCCCCGCCGGACCGGGGCCGACTCGCGGACCTGGACCCTGCGTTGATTGTCACACCGCCCCGCGGCTTGGAGGTCGGCTACGTGCCCATTGCCACACGGCAGGCAGCGCCGGAATAGCCATCGAAGCAATGCTGCCGTCTCGAATGCAGGGACGATGGACGGTGGATGCCGGCGTCCGCAGAGCGCCGGCAGCGCGGTTCGATGGGCTAACACGCGAGAAAATGCTATGAATACGAAACTGAGATCGCGGCTGACGGGCGTCCTGCTGATGACGGGCATCGCCGTGCTGGTGGCGGGCGCGGCGGAGCATAAGGCCCTGCCGAAGGAGGACGTGGTCGAAGTCCCCGCCATCGGTCCGGCCTTGTGCGTCGCCAACGTCTTTCAGTCGAACATGGTCCTGCAGCGCGACAAACCGCTGAACCTCTGGGGTTGGGCCGAACCGGGCGAGGAGATCACCGTGTCCTTCGCCGGCGAACAGGCCCGGGCCACCGCGGCGGCCGATCGGACCTGGGAGCTGACGCTCAAACCGGTCCCCGCCCACAACGCCCCGCAGACCATGACGATCAGGGGAAAGAACGCGACCCTGACGCTGGATAACATCCTCGTCGGCGACGTTTGGGTGCTGGGCGGGCAAAGCAACATGGAGTTCCCCATCAGCAACGTTGACGACGGCGATCTGGAAATCGCCTCGGCCAACTTCCCGCAGATCCGGCTCCTGACCCTCCCGGCGGGGAAGGGCTTCGCGTCGGTCCGCAGCTTCGAGCGCCTCCACGAGTGGAGCGACTGGTCCGGTCGGCACTTCCGCAAGGGCGACTGGGACATCTGCTCACCCGAAACGGTGACGGAGTTTTCCGCGATCGGCTACGTTTTCGGGCGGCGCGTGCACATGGCCTCCGGCGTGCCGATCGGACTGATCGATGCCTCGATCGGCGGGACCACCCTCGAGACCTGGACCCCCGAGGACGTGCTGCGGACGATCGACGGCCCCGAAACGCGGGCCATGCTCAAAGACTGGGCCGACCGCATCGCCGCGTTCGATCCACAGGCCGACCTCAAGGCGCGCGCGACCGCCTACGAGAACCGCATGAAGACCCTCCAGGCCAAGGGAGAGCCCATCCCGGCCGACAGCAAGCCGCCGAGCGATCTGCGCCCGGGCCCGGTTGCCGACCGGAACCGCCCGGGGCATTGTTATGCCGGTGTGATCCGGCCGCTCCGCGGCCTGGCCGTGGCCGGAGCCCTTTTTCATCAAGGATACAACAACGCGTTCAACGGCTCCGCCGGCGCGCGGATGTACTACCAGGTGTTCGCAAAGATGATCGCCGCATGGCGGGAAACCTTCGGCGACCCCCGGATGCCGTTCTGTATCCTCTCCCTGTGCACGGACGGCCCGCCGCAGACACGGGAGAACTTCCTGGCACCAATGTACGATGCCGGAATCTACATTCGCGAGGCGCAATACCAGACGTTCTGTGACCTGCGCCGCGCCGGCGACAAGACCATCGGCTTCGCCAGTAGCTTCGACCTGCGCAAGGCCTGGTATCATCCCCAGATCAAGATCCCCGTCGGCGAGCGCGCCGCCAAGTGGGCCTTGGCTGCGCGCTACGGACTCCTCAAAGGCAGGGAGGCCGACGCTTGGTGGCTGCCGCCCACCATCGAAAAGGTCGAAATCGCCGGCAGCACCATGCGGCTGACGATGAGCACGGACGTCAAGACCCGCGACGACAGCGATGGCCGGATGCTGGGCTTTGCCATCGCCGGCAAGGACCGCCGGTTCTACCCGGCCGAGGTGGATTGGCACACCGACGCCGCCAGGGACGGCGGCAATCGCCCTCAGGTCGACCACAGCATTCTCGTCCTCCGCAGCCGGTTCGTGCCCGAGCCTCTTCACTACCGGTATGCGTGGGCAAGAAACCCCATGGGCAACCTCGTCAACCCTCGCGGGGTCCCTCTGGCCCCGCAGCGCAGCGACGATTGGATCCTCGAAGAGACCCCGGTGACGATCACCCCTCCCAAGCAGATGACGGAAGACGCCGCCGCAAGGTATGTCGCGAATCAGCTTCGCAAGATGCTCGCGCAGGCCGACCTCGAGCGCCGCCTCAAGGAGGCAGAAGCGACGATCGCTGAGCTCAAACCCGTCCTCGAAAAAACGCAAGCCGGCGAGGAAAGGAAGCGCAGCGCCGATTGATGCATCGCGCCTCAAGCGTCGAGGCCGCACTCCCCACGTCAGCGCGATCATGCTGACTGGACGGTCGGACGATCGATGCCCCAGGCCGAAAACGGCATTCGCACCATCCCCCCGCCCGTGTGCCTCACAAGGGGCGAACCCAGATGTTGCGGAAGCGGACGGGGTTCCCGTGGTCCTGGAGGAAGAGGGGTCCCTTATCCGCGATGCCCCGGAGCGGGGCCGCCGTCGTGGGCTCGCCGCCAACAGAGCTCTGATCCTGGATGAGGACGCCGTTGTGCAGCACCGTGAATGATCCGGCTTTCACGGTGCCGTCGGCGAGCTTCCGGGGCGCATGAAAGATGATGTCGTACGCCTGCCACTCGCCCGGTCGGCGGCACGCGTTCACCAGCGGCGGGTTGTGCCCATAGAAGGCGCCGCATTGGCCGTCCGGATAGGTCTTGTTGCCGTAGGAGTCGAGCACCTGGATTTCGTAGCGGCCCATCAGATAGACGCCGCTGTTGCCACGACCCTGTCCTTCGCCCCGAACGACGGCGGGTGCGGCCCATTCGATGTGCAGTTGACAATCCCCAAACTCCTGTTTCGAGAACAGGCCCCCCTGGGGTGTGGTCTCCATGGCGCCGCTCTCGATCCGCCACTGGGGCTCGGCACTCCGCTCACCGCGGAATTGGGACAGGTCCTTGCCATCAAAGAGCACGACGGCATCCGACGGCGGTCCGCCGATCGGGCCCGGATCGATGACTGGCGGTTCCGGGACGGGGCTCGGGGCATCAGCCCCCTCGAGGGTTCCACCAAGTGCGGCCAGAATCAGGCCGGCTGCCACCGCGAGTTTGACCGGGTGGCGTTGACACAATGTCGCGCTCATAAACGGGTAACCGGGATCCAGGCGTCGCCTGGATCGTTCCGCGTTGACGGCCCAGTGTCGCGCGTTCCTGGTTCCCTGACAACGCGCAATTCCATGGGATCCTTCAGGGCCAGTCTGGAATCGTTGCACAGACGCGGAGCTTGATCTGGGCCGCGCTGGGTTCATGAGTGAACTTCAAGCCCGGGCCGGGCGCGGGCAGCAAGAGGACAATGTGTCTGTCACCTTGTTTGCGGCACCGTTCCTCGGGACTGGATGCGGCATCGGTCTGAGGCGGCCCCTCGCTAGAGTCCTCGACTTGTGGAATACGTGGCCAACAGGTCAAGTTTGGCCCCTGCCGTTCCAGGCCTCCCCACCTTCCGTCGAGGACTCTACATTAGCGAGGCGTGGAAGAGAGGGTGGGCAGGCACAGCAGGGTCTTCATGAACCTGAGGACTCGACCGGGTCTGAGGCACGCCTCGCTAGCCCCTTGTCAGAAAATATCTACCAACAGGTTGTCTCCCTCGGTCCCTCGACTGCGCTCGGGGGAGAGGGAAAGACCGACGCGCGTTGAGCACCGGCTCACCGGCTCACCGGCTCACCGGCGCACTGGCGCACTCTCACGGGTGACCGGCAGCCTGCACGGACGCCGTTGTTGCCGGGTCCTGCCAGCCGCCGCCCAACGCACGATAAAGGGAGATGACGCTGAGGAGCTCGTTGAGCCGCGCCTGGGCGAGTGAGAGCTCTGCGCTGAAGAGCTCCTGTTCGTTGTAGAGCACCTCGAGATAGCTGGTCACGCCGCCTTCGTAGCGGGTGTTGGCCAGATCGGCGGCGCCGCGGTGGGCCGCCGTCCGCTCCTCCTGGCGAGCTCGCAATTCCCGGGACCGCTGATAGGCCACGAGGCTGTCCGAGACCTCCCGCAAGGCGTTCTGCACGGTCTTCTGGTATTGGGCAAGCGCTTCGTCGAACCGGGCGCGCGCCAGCTTGAGGTTCCCCCGCAGGGCGCCGCCGGTGAAGATCGGCACCGACACCGAGGGCCCGAACTGCCAGGTCCGCGCCGGAGCGCTGAAGAGGTCTGAGAGCGCCACGGTCTGGTACCCATAGAGGCCGGTCAGGGTGATGGCGGGGAAGAACGCGGCTTTCGCCTGGCCGATGTCCGCGTTGGCAGCGACCAGGTTCTGCTCGGCCGTCCGGAGGTCCGGCCGGCGGTCGAGGAGCGACGAGGGCAATCCCGGGGGAACGGTGATGTCCAGGTCCTGGCGCAACAGACCTTGGCCGCGGGTGATGGGCCCGGGGTTGCGTCCGAGCAGCACACACAGTTCGTGCTCCTGCTGTTCGATGCGGCGATGAGTGTCCGCGATGGCCGCCTCGGCGGTGGCGACGAGGATCTTCGCCTGATGAACGTCCTGCATCGAGGCCACGCCTCCCTCTTCGCGCGCGACGGTGAGCGCGAACGAGTTGGTGCTCGCCCCGAGCGTCTGCTGGGCGATCTCGAGTTCGTAATCGAGTTCGAGCAGTTGGAGATAGGCGGTCGCGACCTGGGCAACGAGGGTGGCGCGGACGGTTTGCCGGGCGGCCTCGGTGGCGAGCAGCTGGGCGCGGGCAGCCTCGTTGGCGCTGCGGATCCGGCCCCACAAATCCAGTTCGTACGCCGGCATCGCGACATAGAGCTCGCCGTATTCCTTCTGCGGGTTGATGCCGGGAGGGATGGTCGTGGGTCCGCGCTCGGAGGCGCGTTGGGTGACGAGATCCCCGGCTGCGCTCACGGTGGGGTAGTACTGGGCACGGGCGAGACGCGCGGCAGCCTCGGCCTGAAGGACCCGGGCGGCGGCGATTTTGACGTCCCAACCATGGGTCAGGGCCTCGGTGAGGAGGACCTGGAGCTGGGGATCGCGCAGGACCTGCCACCAGCCCAGATCGCCGAGCGATTCGACCGCGGGCGGCCTGGGTGGAGCCGACGCCGCCTGGCGATAGGCGGCCGGCAGGTCCAGGGCCGGCCGCTGGTACTTGGGTCCGGTGGCACACCCCCCCAGCAGGGCGGCCGCGAGAACCGTGGATGCGGCGAGCGCGGACCGCGTCATCGGAGGGCTCCTTGGGTTTCGGGGATCGAGGGTGTTGGCGGGGCTGGCGGGGCGGCCGGGCGGCGTTCGGCGAGGCTCTGCACGAACACGTAGCAGACCGGGATGAGGAACACCCCGACGGCGGTGGCGATGGTCATGCCGAAGACGACCCCGGTGCCCATCGTGCTGCGGGCTGCCGCGCCGGACCCCGAGGCCAGCATGAGCGGCACGCAACCCAGGATGAAGGCGAAGGATGTCATCAGGATCGGCCGGAGCCGCAGTTGCGATCCTTCGACGGCCGCCTCGAGGATTCCCTTGCCCTCCTCGCGCCGCATTTTGGCGAACTCGACGATGAGGATGGCGTTTTTGGCGGCCAGGCCGATGAGCATGACGAGGCCGATCTGGGCGTAGACGTTGAGGTCGTACTGGCGGGCCAGCAGCCCGACGAAGGTGCCCAGCACGACGGTCGGCGTCGCCAGCAGCACCGAGAACGGCAGGGCCCAGCTCTCGTACTGGGCCGCCAACAGCAGAAACACGAACAGCACGGCCATCCCGAAGATCTTGGGCGCTTCACCCTCGGATTTCTTCTCCTGCAGGGTCAGCCCGGACCACTCGATGCCGAACTCGCGCGGCAGGTTGCGTGCGACGGCTTCGAGGGCGGCGAGGGCCTGGGCGGAGCTGTAGCCCGGGGCGGGGGCGCCCATGACTTCAGCGGCGGGGTAGAGGTTGAAACGCGCCGCGAAGTTGGGACCGGACATCGGCTCGATGCGGACGACGCTGTCGAGCGGCACCATGTGGCCGTCGGCATTGCGGACGTAAAACGCGCCGATCTGGTCCGGGCGGCTTGTGAACGCGGGCTCGGCCGCCAGGAAGACCTTGAACACGCGGCCGAACCGGACGAAGTCGTTCACATAGAGCCCGCTGAGGTAGGCCTGGAGCGTCGAGAACACGCTGTCCACCTTGACCCCGAGCGCTCGCGCCTTGGCCCGATCCAGCTCGACCCGCACCTGCGGCGTCACGGGCTGCAGCGTCGTCGAGAGACGGCCGATCTCGCGTTGTTTCGAGGCTTCGGCAATGAACCGCTGGACCCCGGCCGAGAGCTGCTCGATCGAGCCGCCGGACCGGTCCTGGAACTGGAGCGAGAAGCCTGACACATTGCCATAGCCCGGAAGAGCGGGCGGACCGAACGCGAAGATCCGGGCCTGGGGGTAGGCGAAGAAGGTCCGGTTCCATTGCCGCGCAATGGCGTCCGCCTTGAGCTCGGGCGCCTTTCGCTTCTCCCAATCCTCGAGGCCGATGAACATCAGCGCGGCGTTGGGAGCATTCAGGCTGTTAAGGAGGTTGAAGCCTGAGACGCCGACCGCGGAGCGGACGCCCGGGGTCTTCCGCACCACCGTCTCGACCCGTTTGAGGACTTCGTCCGACCGCTGGAGGGAAGCGCCCTCCGGCAGCGTCAGCGCCAGAAAGAGATAGCCCTTGTCCTCATCGGGGATGAACCCGCCGGGCACCGCTCGGGAGAGGAGCAGAATGCCGCCGCCGACGGCGACCAGCAGCAGCATCGAGCGGGCCGCCTTGCGGATCAGGAAACCGACGACGCCGGTGTAGCCGCGGGTGACGCGGTCGAAGGCGCGGTTGAAGGCGCCGAAGAAGAGTCCTTGGAGGCCGCGGCGCGGTTCCGGCTTGCGCAGGAGCATCGCGCTCAAGGCCGGGCTGAGGGTCAGGGCGTTAATGGCGGAGAACACGACCGAGATGGCGATCGTGAGGGCGAACTGCTGATACAGCCGGCCGGTCACGCCGCCCATGAAGGCCACCGGCACAAACACCGCGCAGAGGATGAGCGCGATGGCCACCACCGGCCCCGAAACCTCCTTCATCGCCTGGCGGGTGGCCTCGACCGGGGTCTTGCCGTGTTCGATGTGATGCTGCACCGCCTCGACCACCACGATCGCGTCGTCCACGACAATCCCGATCGCCAGCACCAGGCCAAACAGCGTGAGCGTGTTCACGCTGAACCCGAGCAGCGGAAAGACCGTGAAGACCCCCAGCAGCGACACCGGCACGGTCAGCATCGGAATGATCGTCGCCCGAAAACTCTGCAGGAACACGAACACCACCAGCAGCACGAGCACCAGCGCCTCGAACAGGGTGTGGACAATCTCCGCCATCGACGCCTTGATCGGCAGCGTCGAGTCCAGGGTGATCTCGTAATCCATGTCCGGCGGGAACTGCGCCTTCCGCTGCTCGAGCAACTGCTGGATGGCGTCGGCCGTGGCCAGCGCGTTGGCGCCCGGCGCCAGATAAACGCCCAGCGCCGCGCAGTCCGCCCCGTTCAGCCGGGCGCGCACCGCGTACGTCTGGGCGCCAAGCTCGACCCGCCCGACGTCCTTGATCTTGACGCTCGAACCGTCCGGGTTCGACCGCACGAGAATCTCCTCGAACTCGGACGCCTCCCGGAGCAGGCCGAGCGTGCGCACGTTGTATTGGTATTCCTGGCCGTGCGGGGCGGGCTCGGCGCCGATGACGCCCGCGGGCGACTGGGCGTTCTGTTCCCGGATCGCGGCACTCACGTCGTCGGGCGTGATCCCCAGCACCGCCAGCTTGTCGGGACGCAGCCAGACGCGCATGGCGTAGTCCTGCGCGGTGAAGTTGTTGACGTCCCCGACGCCCGGGACGCGCTTGATCGCGTCCACCAGGTTGATGTTGGCGTAGTTGCCCAGGAACACCGAATCCCACGTGCCGCCGGGCGACGAGAGCCCGATCACCATCAGAATGTCCGGGCTCGATCGCTTGACGGTGACTCCCTCCCGCTTGACGGCGTCCGGGAGCTGGGCGGTGGCGAGCGACACCCGGTTCTGGGTGTTCACCTGCATGATGTCCACGTCCGTCCCGACGTCGAACGTGACGTTGAGCGTCATCTTGCCGTCGTTGGCGTTGACGGACTGGAGATAGATCATGTTCTCGACGCCGTTCACCTGCGATTCGATGGGCGTGGCCACCGAATCCATGACCGCCTCGGCCGCCGCGCCGCGGTAGTTGGCCGAGACCTGGATGAGCGTCGGGCTGACCGTCGGGTATTCCGCAATCGGCAGCCGGGAGAGGGAGACGAGCCCGACGATCACGATCACGATCGAGAGGACCATCGCCACGATCGGGCGCCGGATGAAGAAATCGGCCATGAGACTAGAGTCCTCGACTTGTGAGAGTCAGTGCGATTAGGTCAAGTTTGGTCTCTGCTGTTCCAAGCCACCCCTTCCTCCGTCGAGGACTCTGATTAGCGAGGCGCAGGAGAGAGGGTCCGAAGAGGCAGTGATGTTTCATGGGATCGCTGTCTTGGATCGGTCTGAGGCGCGCCTCGCTACGGTGTGGCAGCCTTGGGGGTCGCGTCCGCGTGCGCTGCCGCTGCCTGCGCCAGCTCCGCCGCCGTCATCGGGGTCACCGCCCCGCCTTGCGTCACCTTCTGGAGGCCCTCGACGACGATTCGCTCGCCCGCGTTCAGTCCCTCGAGGATGATCCAGCCGCTGGCGACGCGCGGGCCGACCTTCACGGATCGTTGGACCGACTTCTTCTCTTCGCTCACGACCCAGACGAAGGCATGGCCCTGGAGCTCCTGCACCGCGCGCTGCGGTATCAGGATGCGCGGCGTCTTGGTATCGATGCTCATCCGGACGCGGGCGAACATGCCCGGCCGGAGAACGCCGCCCGGATTGGCAAACACGGCTCTTGCCCGCAACGTGCCCGTCGAGGTGTCGATCGCGGTGTCCCCGAGCACCCACCGGCCCGGCTCCGAGTGCTCGCTGCCGTCAGGCAGGATCAGCGTCAGCGGAAGCTGATCAAGACGCAGTCCCAGCTCCTTCTCGATCTTCTGTCCGCGCAGGTAATCCACATCGCTGATGTTGCCGTAGAACCAGATGGGATCGAGCTGGGAGATCGTCGCCAGCAGGGTCGGCTGCCCCTTGCCGACCAGATCGCCCACCGAGACCTCCTTGATCCCGATGCGGCCCGGCGCCGGAGCCCGGACGTCGCAGTAGGACAAGTCCAGTTCCGAGGACTTGAGTCGCGCTTCCGCGGTCTGGACATTGGCCTTTCCCAGGTCCACGGACGCGATCGCGTTGTCCAGGTCCTGCTGGGGTATGGCCCGTTTCTCCGCCAGCGGCCTGAGTCGAGCCACGTCCTTCTCATACTTGTTGAGCGCAGCCCTGGCCTCGGCAAGACCGCCTTTCGCGGCTTCGAGCCGTTCGAGGAACGGCTTGGTGTCCAGCAGGAACAGCGGAGCCCCCTGGGCCACCACAGTTCCCTCGGTGAACAGGACCTTCTCGACGAAGGCCTCGACTCGGGCCCGGACCTCGACGTTCTGGGGCGAGTCCAGTTGCCCGATGTACTCGAGGACGATCGGGACGTTGGTGGCCACCACGGGGGCGACCGCGACCACGGGCGGCGGCAGGACCGGCGGCGGAGCCCGCTGGCATCCGGCTACAAGCACCAGGATCGACACGGCGGCTCCCGCGATCCGCAAGCCAATCCGCCATCGGCGCCCCCCGGGACGCCGGCCTCCTGTCCGAACCGCGGGCTTTCGCGAACAGAGCTGTCGCATATCAGGTTCGCCCCGAGTCTGGCACAGGGCCGCCGCGAAGTCGACCATGGATTCACGGCGACTGTTCGCGCTGCCCTTGGCACCCGCCGCGGTCACCGCCCGCGGTGTCAGACTCAGTCCGCGACGCCATCCGGCCGCACGGCAATGCCGCCAGCAACGGCAACTCGGACGCCCGGCGGCGCCTCGACGGCGAGCGTCGCGTTCGTCGGCCCCGTCCCGGACACGGTCACCGTGCCCTCGCGCGTGGCGTTGAGATCCAGCACGTGCCGGTGCAGGGCGATCTGTGTGATGGTCAGCTCCGGCCAGTCCTTGGGCAGCCGCGGGTGGATGGCGAAGCCGTCGGGACGCGGTTGGAACCCCATGAAGCCGTAGAGCATCACTTGGGGGACGAGGATGGACTCGAAGAACTCGCGGTCCAGGCCCAGGCCGCCGGGGACGTTTCCGCCCTGGAGGCTGCCGCGCTGGGGGTCCTTGGCGTAGTAGGCGCGGTAGCCGCCCGCCGCCTGGGTCTCGTCGAACCATCGCAGGATCTCGGCGAGGCGCGCCGCGGCGTCGTCCGGTCCCGCGCACATCAACCGCTGCATGAGGTCGTAGTAGGACCAGCCGAGCACCGCGCCGCCGTCCTGCACCTGGTAACCCCAAGGGATCGATTCGGGGGCAGACCAGGCCCAGAAGTAGTAATCGATATTGCGCCGGGTGGTTGAGCGGGGGCCGAAGCGCCAGTGGTAGATGTCGGGGCCGGTCGAGGTGTCGCCCTCGACGATGCGGGTGCCGGCGATCCAGGCGTGGATCGAGGCGGCCTGCTGGGGCGACGCGAAGCCGTACACGACGGCTTCATTGTTGAGAAACACGAAGCCGTAATCGTGCAGGGTACCGTCGAGATCGACAGTGCCGAACCGGCCGGTGGCGGGGTTCCAGAAGCGCTGTTGGCCGTAGGCGCGGACGTCCCCGGCATGCTGGCGGAGGTCGGCGGGGTCGAACGCGTCGGCACCGGCGACCACGCACCATTCGGGATGGCGATGGATCTGTTCCTCGAGATCGGCGAGGTCGCGCAGCGCGTCGTAGTAGTAGACGGTGGCGAGCGCATCCTCGCCGCCGAACGGGAGCAGGTCCCAGTAATTGCTGCCGATGCCCTCGCCCTTGACGATGTGTTTCTTGCCGTCGACGTAGCGGATGCCGCTGCGGCCTTCGTGACCGGGCCAGGTCGTGTAAACGCACCTTCGATTTCGCGTGTCGAATTCGCGCTGCAGGAAGCGCATCGCCGTGCGGAGGCGGCCGATCTGATCGCGCAGGAACGCGAGGTCGCCGGTCCAGAGGAAGTAATCGTGGCAGCCGCGGATGAAATTGGCGTTGTTGATATTGTGCCGGGTGTCGCACGCGGTGTGGAAGGACTTGATGACGAGCTTCGCCGGCGCGCGGTTGTCGAACTGAATCCGGAGGCCGGTGATCGTCCCCTGCCATCCGGCCAGGCGATGGACCGGAATCATGGTGCGGGTCTCGCCTGCGACCTTGTCCAGCGTCCCGCCGCCGCCGCCCATGGGCATGAACAGGCGCGGGAGGTTCTCTTCGCGCGCGGGCGAGAAGTACATTCTCCGTTCGGGAGAGAACTCGGGGGCATCGGCGGTCGTCCACTCGATGTAGCCGTTGGCGCCGCCCAATCCGTTCGCCCACCAGTTGAGTCGCAGCCAGGGGGCGATCCGGGAGTCGATGGCGAAAGCCGGGCTTTGGATCGAGGCCTGCGGGTCGGTCAATTCGAGCACCCAGCCCTTCTCATTGATGCCGCCGCTCGCGGCGCCGGCGAGCGTCCAGCCGTCGGGGGTCGCCGGCGGACCGTCGTAGCCCTGGATGCCGGTCCCTCGGAAGTGCCAACCGATGCCTCCGGCCTGGGTCCAAAGCGGGAACGGCCAGCCCTCGGCATGCGCGAGGCCGTCGTGTTGATGCGTATGGATGTACCCTTCGCTGCTCATGCCGCGGGACGCCAGCGCCTGGGCCCATCGCGTCCGCATTGGCTGCTGCTGCTCGGGGGAGACCGCCGGCCAGAGGGTCGACATCGGCATCCACTCGTCCCAGAGCGGGATGAGCGGTCCGGCCGGCTGGTAGTGCAGCCAGTAGAGTCGGCGCAGCGAGTCCATCGCCGGCTCCTTGCCCGGCACGATGAACCGCGGGAAGCCGTCCGGCACAGACGCCGCCTCCCCGGCGCCCATCGCCCGGGACAGGCCCGCCAGGATGATGAGCGCGAGCAACCGTAGTGTCTTCATGTGTGAATCATTGCCTGCGACGCTCCTTGAACGCAAAGGAGTCCTCCGCTTTCTCACGGTTTCGTCCACTGACGTTCGGCTTTGACGGCGCCATCGCTGTGGAACCGCCGGATGCGCAGGGTCGAGGCGTCGGCATCGACGCGGATGACGGTGGCCTTGGCGAGAGCGGGCGCGCCCCCGATGAACACCGGCCACTGGAAGCCCCGGGTCGGGTCGGGGCACGGCTCGATGACTTCGGGGGCGTGGTTATGACCGCTGATCACGGCGGTGATGTTCCCTTCGTCCAGGAGCGGCGCCAGCCGCTCGCGCACCCGGCGTTCCCCGTGTCCCAACTGGGCGTCCTCCCGGCGCCAGTCGGGCGGAATGTGCATCACCGCCAGCCGCCACGCCGCCCGGCGGAAGGCGTCGCTGGCAATCTCGCGGCGCAGCCAGTCGGCTTCCTCCTTGAGGTAGGCGTCAAAATCCACCAGCCCGCTGTACTCGTTGCTCGTGTCGGCTTTATCCTCGCCGGTGTCGAGGAACAGGACGCGGACGGCTCCGAAGGTCATCGCGGTGTAGTACTTGCCGCGGGGGAGGACCAGGTAGTGCTTCAGCGCTCGGGCCGAGGCGCCGCGGGTCTCGTGGTTGCCGCGGAGAAAGAAGCAGGGGATCGACTTCGAGGCGAACCACGCCATCGGCAGCAGGAGGTTATCCGCGATCTCCTGTTCGGTCTGGGGATCCTGGAGCACGTCGCCGTTGAACACGGCGAAATCCACCGGCTCGCCCGCCTTCTCGAGCAGCACCGGGTAGATCGGGAGACGGTTATGGACGTCGTTGAAGACGGCGAAGGAGACGGCGCCCCGGGGATGTTGCTGCGCCGGCAGGCGGCGTTCCGTCGAGACCTCGGGCTCGCCGAAGGCGACGCTATAGGGTTTGAACGCGGTGATGGCCCGCGAGCGGGCGCGCAGCCGGATCGGCTTCGAGGGATCATAGCCCTCGATGACCGCCCGTTGAACCAGGGCGTTGGCCTGCTTCAAGCCGTCCTCGGAGAACCAGGCGGACTGCCAACCCTCGTCGGCTTCCGACTGGGTCCATTCCACGATGCCGTCGGCGGGCTTCGAGGTCAGCCAGCCGACGCCGAGCCGTTTGGGCCCCAACACCTGGAGCCAGGGTTGGACCGCGATGATTCCGCTGCCGCACTGGGTCCGGATCGCCGCCAGGGCGTTCGTCTCGGCTTCAGTCAGGGTCTGCTGCGCGCAGGTTGTGGCAGGCAGCAGCACCCAGCTGCAGAGCAGGATCGCACACGTCGTTCTCATCCCCCAGTTCTTGCCCGATTCCCGCACGAGAAGCAACAAGGCACGAAGGACTGCGCAGGAAACCGACTGGGATCCTATCGGTCTTGTAGAGGACTAAGGCCGAATGGGTGGTGCCCGTTCCCTTCGTGTTCTTTGGGTCATGGTGAATTCCAGGCACCGCCGGGCACCTGAAGCGATGATCAGGGGGACCGGAGAGGACTTGACCTGCTGGCCCCATGTTCCACAATTCGAGGATTCTCGTGCCGACGCTACGTCCTCGAATCAATGAAGGGCATCGCTATGGAAAAAGTCCCTGGAAGTCGACCGGCTGATGCTGCGGCCTTCACGCTGATCGAGCTGTTGGTGGTCATCGCCATCATTGCCATCCTGGCGGGCATGTTACTGCCCGCCCTGGCCAGGGCCAAACAGAAGGCCCACGGCATCATGTGCGTGAACAACACCCGGCAGTTGACGCTGGCCTGGTTATCCTATGCGCAGGACAATAGCGATCGCCTGGTCTACAACCAGCCCTCGACGGCCACCGACACGAACAACTGGGCGGGAAACGTCATGAGCTGGGGGGCGGACCCGCAGAACACCAACCGGATCCTGCTGGCAAACTCGAAGCTGGGTCCCTACGTTGGCCGCAACACCGACATCTTCAAATGCCCGGCGGACCGCATCCCGTGCCCGCTCGGCCCCCGGGTCCGGAGCGTTTCGATGAACGCGTTCGTCGGCCCGCAGGACGCGCGAGGGACCCCCATCAACAACCAGTGGCGGCAGTTCCTGAAGCTCTCGGACTTCGCCAATCCCGTGGGGATTTTCGTTCTTCTGGACGAGCACCCGGACAGCATCAATGACGGCTGGTACGTCTTCTGCACGGCCGCTGACCCCAGCGAACGAACGGCCTGGAGCGATCTGCCGGCCTCCTACCACAACGGGGCCGCCGGGTTCTCGTTCGCCGACGGCCACTCGGAGATCCGGCGCTGGCTGAACGGCAGCACCAAACGCGCGGTTCGGAAGAATGCAAATGATTTTCCCCTCGCCATTCCGGCGTCCGAGAGGACGGATGTCAGTTGGGTGGCGGAACGCACCACGTTGCGCAACTGAACGGGGGTTCGCGTCTGTCGCCGAACCCCGTCGTGCGCTCCCCCGTGGGCCAGCCCGCAGGGTCGAGTCCATGGACTTCGGATGAACGCCGGTTCAGCGGCAGACCGCGCGGTAAAACCTCCGTTCGCCACCGGCTGGAATCGCGTACGGCGACACAGCGCCGGGCACGTCGCTCCACCCGCCCTGCAGCGACGAGGTCTCCTGGAGTTGCCCCTCGAACACGATCTCCCATTGGCTGCCGGACCTGTGCAGTCCAAGAGTGGGGGCTGGGCCGGCATATCCCGGCGCGACGGGGATTGTCGAATTTGCCCCTCCGGCACTCAGGTAGACGTCGTGTCCGATCAACAAGAGATGATTGTCGTCGCGCATCACGCCGTGGCGGTGGGCGAGTCCTTAGGGTGGGCACGACAATGACTCCCGATTTTGGCGGGAGCGCCAACGAGCCCAATCCTTCTAGCGAGGCGCGCCTCAGACCCAGTGGAGTCCTCAGACTCATGAAGACCCTGCTGTGCTTGCCCACCCTCTCTTCCGCGCCTCGCTAATGTAGAGTCCTCGGAGGCGGGGAGGCGGGTTTGGAACGGCAGGGGCCAAACTTGACCTAATCGCATCGATTTTCACAAGTCGAGGACTCTAGTGTGGTGTCCCTCAAATGGATGGACATTCGCGGCCAGGAGTTTTGCCGCCAGACAAGGCGCGAGCGACGAGCATATCCGCAGAGATCTGTGAGAAGCGAGCAACGCCGTCTGGTGGCAAAAGAACGGCCGCCCAAGGGGTTGCGCCGAAAACGGCCTGGG
>JAKQDD010000081.1 GCA_029556615.1 Verrucomicrobiota bacterium
TGCGCGCCGCCTTCGCCGCCCTGAACCGCGGCGCCGGCCTGGTCTTCGCCCACGCCGGCCGCCCAAGCCCCCCTCACCCCCCCGGCCTCCTATGACCCCGGCGCCCCTTTTACCCCTTTCCCGGGGACGGCAGTCACCCGGACGCCAGTCCGTTGCGCGGCATCCTTCACTCTGCCTGCCGGTGACTGCCCCCCCGGCCCCCCCGCCCGGCGGCTGGGCCTCCCGCCGGCCCAGACCCGCGCCAAAGGCTCGCCGCCTCTGGACTCCGCCCCCCCGCTGCGCTGGCCTCAACGCTCCGCGCGCCTTTCCGCCCGCCGGAAAGGTGATCAGGCTCGCTGCGCTCGCGGATGTGCGAAGTTCGCTCGCCCAAATCCCCGGCCAAGCCGTATCCCCCTGCGCCGCCACCGGCTCCCGGCGCGGACACTGGCCCCTCGCTGGACGGCAGGCCGGGGCTTGGGGACGCCTGATTTCAGCTTTCAGCTTTCACGTTTCCCCCCGGAGCGGCAGGAAGCGGACTCTCAGCCCGTCAGGCGACCTCGACGGACGCCCCGGCGCGGATTGCGGGGCGCATCCTCTCCGTTAGTCCCGCCGCGATGTTGTGGACGTGTTCATGCTCTTGTTTCGGTCATCTTTGCCCTTCACTGGCGCGGCTTCGTGCGGGGGCCGGGACAAGTGGTGCCCTCTGAAGACCACTCCCACTGGCCGCCCGCAGCCGCCGCGCTCTTCCGTGAAAGGGCAAAGAAGCCCGCAACAAATAAAAAAACATGAACACTCAAAATCACAACATCGCAGCTCCCTCCGTCACCATTGCTCCCCGCAACCCGCGCCGGGGCGTCCTCCTCTTCGTGGTCACCCTCACCACCTTCCAGGACGTCCGCTCCTACCCCTGCCGCTCCCTGGAGAGTGCCCTCAAACTGGCCGAGCGCTTCATTGCCGGCGTCACCAAGCCCCGCCCCGCCGCCCAGGAGCCCGCGGACAACCCGTACCAGTACGACAGCCCGCCCCGCACCGCCGAGCCGGTGGCCGCATAGGTCAGACCTCCCCGGCTCCGGCCGGGGATTCTTTTCGCTCGCGAACAAAACCATCCCCAAACCGCTCACTCCGCTGCCAGGCCTCACGCCGTCACTCCGCCTGCTTGCGCACGCCTCGCGCCGTCATTCGGCCTGCGGCTCCGTTCGCTCCCCCACCCACCCCCAATGCTCGCCCCCCTCCATCCCCAGGGGGGCTGCGCCTCACAACCCTCTCAATTTCCTCTGGGAAATTGAGCGCGCCCTCGTCGCCACCAAATACCGCAGCGCCTCGGCGGCATCATCCCCCCCGACGCCCTCCTCGTCCGCGTCCACCTTCAGCACATCCTCCGGCCGACTCGGATCGTGCTGCAGGCTCGGCAACGTCTCCACCAGCCGCCCGCACCGCCGATGAATGAACAACCGGGCCGGAATGTTCCCCTCCACATCCCCCAACCGCTGCAATACCTCCGCCCAACCGTTCACCCGGTCCATATTCGCCGGCCGGAGCGTGATGCCCTCCCGCCCATACTGCGCGGCGATCGTCGTCCCATCACTCTGCCGGCTGAAAACATCCGTCCCCGCCACAAACCGCCGGAGCTGCTCCACGCGCAAACCATGCCGCGCCAGCATGGCCTTGACCGCCGCCGCATGCCGCTGCGGCAGCCACAGCCGCTCCGCGTGCTCGTCCACCACGAACAGGTTGCCATCCCCATCCGTGCAACCGAGCAGCACAACCGTGTAGTGGGCGAACCCGTAATCCAACGCCGCAAACCACTCCCGCGCCCGCGTCTCGTCGAAGTCGGCCAATACATGAACGTCCCGCCGGAAGGTCGTGAAAAACTGCCCGGCCGCCAGGTCCCAGTCCCCCTCCAGCCACGCCCGCCGCTGCCAGCCGCTCAACCCCTCCAGCACCCGCTGATATTCCGGGTTGTTGAAGGCGTTGTCGCTCACGCGCGCCGGCACAAACCGCGTCTCGCGCTCCCGCCGCTCCAGGAACGGCAGGACGAACTTCATCCGATACCAGGCATGCCCAATCCCGCCGGGATTGGTCGTCGAATAGATGCGCGGCCGCCAGTTCGGCTTGCTGGTCCGGCAGCAGGTCGTGATGTCCTGGTGCTTCCGGCTCGACAAGGTCGTCGCCTCCTCGATCCCGATCACGTCGTACTCCAGCCCCAGGTAGGCATCTATGTCCTTCTCCGCCTGGAAGTGCCCCGCGATAATCCGCGACCCGTTCCCGAACGTCAGCACACCCCGATACGCCGAGAACTCATGCGCCAGCCCGATGAAGAGCCGCCGTCTCAAGTCCTCGAAGTGTTCCATGTTGGCCTTGCCCACCTTCCGCAGCAGCAGGCACTTCAACCCCGGCACCCGCTGACAATCATCCGCCCCCATCTGCGCCAGGAGCCAGTGGCTCTTGCCGCCCCCCCGGGCCCCGCCGTAGCCGACCGCCGTCGGCCCGCCGGCCCGGTCGCACAGCCTCGCCGCCGCCGAGGCGGCAAGCTGCCGCTCCTGCAGGATGACACCCGCCCGCTCGAAGTTGTCCATCTGGTCCTCCGGACAGCCCACCGCCCGGCCCACCGCAAAATACCGTTCCAGTTCAGTCATGCTTCGCCTCCCCCGTGCCAGCCAGCGCCGCCGGAACCGGCGCCGCCTCCACATCCACCACTTCCCCCGGCAGCGGCTTGCCGTAAATCTTCTTCAGCGCGGCCTGCACCTCCACCCGGATCGGCCCCCCGTCCGGCCCGGTCACCTCGGCCCGCTCCATCGGCTTCTCGCACGCGCTATGCCCCAGCTTGCTCGCCAGCTCCAGCAGGCGGGCATACCCCTCCAGCGTGCCACATCGCTCCGCTCGCGCCATCCAGCGCCGGCGAACCTCCGCCGCAAACGCCACCAACTCCCAGCGCTCCTTCCATTCCGCTTCGCGGAGTTCCTGATACCGCTTCGCCCAGTCCACGCCCTTTTCCCGGGTCATGGCCTCCGCCGCCTCCCGCTCGACCAGGGCCATGTGGGCGCCATAGGCAGCCACCCGGGCCCCCCAGTCGAACTTGCGGGACCATTTCTCCATCAGCACCTTGCTGCGCCCCAGCTTCTGCGCCACCTTCGCCAGCGACCGTTCCGGTCCCTGGCTCAGGTAAAGGCTGAAGGCCGCAAACGCCTTATCGCTCTCTTTCGGTTGTTGCTCAAACGCTAACGCCATATCGGTCCTTTCCTGCAGCCGTAACGGCAGTGGCGGAAGGGCAACCCGACCCCCCGGGAGGGTTGCCCCTTCCCACTGCCTGTCCCGTTTCCTGCTGCATATTCTTTTAAGGCATGTTGCAGTCCTGCAGTTCACGCCTCCGCCACCCAGTAAAGCCCGCCGCCCGACTGGATCACCCCGCCCGCCACCAGCCGCTTCAGGTAGGTCGCGGTGGTCCGCGGGCTCATCTTCAGGGCCGCCCCGGCTTCATTCACGATGCGGGTGAACGGCTTGCCCTCCGTGCGGATCACCGCCTCCACAAACTCCCGATCCGCGCACACCTTGTTCTTCGACTGGGGCCGGCGCAGGGCCCCGGGATTCAGTTCCGGCGCCAGCCGCATCAACGGGTAATCCCACTCCACCACAAACTCCGGCCGTTGCGGCAGGTTGCGCAGGATGGCGCTCACCGTGAAGCAGTCCGGCTCCTCATGCGGCGTCAGGATGAGGATGGAGTCCGGGTCACGCGCCCACGCCCCGGCCCCACTCATCCGGTCAATCGCAGTCTTGGCCGAGCTGTCGCCCTTGGCGAAATGGTGCGCCACCACCACCGCCGCCCCGGACGACTGGGCCAGCGCCTCAAACTCATTCATCAGGCTGGCGATCTCCCCGTTGGCGTTCTCATCTCGCTCCCCGAGCAGCTTGTAGGCCGGATCGAGGATGATCAGGCCGAACGCGTGCCGGGCGAGCTGCTCTTCCAGCTTCGGCCGGAGGCGGCTCAGGTCCGCGCTGCGCCCCCGCAGGTTCCACAGGGCCAGCGTGTCGCCCAGCCCCTGGCACTCGGGCCGGGCGCCGGCCAGCGCGTTGATGCGCTGGCCGATGGACCAACGGGGCAGCTCGAAATTGATATAGACCACCGGCATCCTGGCACACCGGTGGCCCCACCACTTCTCGCCGCTGGCGACGCTCAGGGCCAGATCGAGCAAACACCAGCTCTTGTTGCTCTTGCTGGTGCCGCCCAGGATCATCTTGCACCCCTGGTGCAGCAGGCCCTCGATCACCTGCGGCGGCGCAGCCGGCGCGCTCGCCACAAACTCGCGCAGAAATTCAATCTCCGGCAGCGGCGCCGCCAGGACCCCCAGGTCCACCGCCGGATCAACCTGCTCGGATGGGTTGTAAGTCTTAATCTCCACGCTATTGCCTCAACCAAACCAATCGTTGCAGCCGCCCGTCGCGGAATGCCCCCGGCACCCGCACCGGCTGCGAGTAAGTGAAAACTTTCGGGTCACACCCGAAGGCGACTAGCGCCGCCTTGAGCCGCTCCTCCAGGAGCCGGCTCCGGGGCGCATCAAACCACCCATGCAGGCTCTTGCCCGCCGTATCAATAATGGCGTGCAGCGTGAAATGGAGCCGCCGGTTCAGGTAGGCGAAAATCGCCCCCACCTCGTCCCGCGCCAGCGTATCCGACTCGATGACGAGAAACCGATGCCCGCTCAGGTTCTCATTGCTCCGGCGGTAGCTCCCCGCCTTGAACGACGAACCGCACGTGTAATTCCCCATCACCGGCCCGATCTGATACCACTCCGCCACCGGCCGGAAATGCGTCCGGTGCTCCGGCTTGCCGGAGCTGTACACATCCCCGATCCAGACGGTGGCGCAGGCCGGCCACAACTTGAGCCAAGTGCGAAACTGGTCCTCGGCATCCCGCTCCGCCACCAGCAACGGCGAATCCTCGAGGATCTGCGCCATCGGCCACCGAAAGAAATCAAACAACTCCGCCCGGAAACCCTCTGCCGCGGCGCGGAGGGTTTCCAAAAGCAACTGCTCGCCCGCGGCGCGGCCCTCGGCCCGCGCGCGGGCCTTCACGACCTCGCGCGGCAACACCCCCCCGCCGGCCTGCAGCACATCCCCGCTGCGCAGCACCTTCCCGCCCGGCAACCGCAGCTCCCAGGGCGAGGCCCCCAGCTCCCGGCGCAAACGCCGGTTCGCCTCGGCCACCGCCCCCGCGCACGAGGCGTGAAAGCAAAAGATGGTCGGCGCGCCGTCCACGTTCACCCGGCAGTCCTTCTTCCCGTTGCCGCGGGTGTGGAACGCCTCGCCGGGACACCGGCAAAACCCGGATACCTCGGTTTGCCAGTCAATGGCACCCAGAAGCCGGACGGCGGCATGACGGGGATCCACCATGAAAAAGGCGTCATTTTTGACCTGCAACGGGCCGCCCCATCCGGCGGCTACCGTGACCCCTTCCCCGCCTCCCGCCCCCCGCTGGCACCCTTTGCCGAAAAAAACGCCTCATTAGGTGGCGGGTTTTGCGCCTTGCCCATTAACGCCCCAACCCAGGCAACCGGGTGCGGAACCTCATACGTCCGCAGATAAACATTCACCCCCGCGCCACCAGCCGGCTGCCCTTCAGCTTCCGAACCCGCTCCACGGCCGCCGGGTTATGACATTGAATCCAAGTCACCCCCGGGGCCACCCGCCACCAGGCCGCCGGGCGGCAACCGCCCGCAACTGCTTCCCAACTCGAAATCATCAGCTCGCCCTCACAGCGCCAGCTCCGGCTGGCAGTATTGTTTCGCCGCCCGGATGAAATCCGCCGGCCTCCGGCAAACCTCCGCCGCCACCTGCGGCGGCAGATACAAAAGATTCTCCGCCCCGTAGCGGGCCGCGATGAACCGGAGAATCTGCCCCTCCGTCACCGCGTCCCCGCCAACCAGCCGCTCCATGCGTTGGACCGTGGCGACCGGAAGCCGCCCGGCCCCAACGCCGTTGTCGCTCGCATCGCTCACGCCGCCGTCAACACCGGCAGCGCCCCCGGAACCGGGGCGACGCGCGGATCGTAACTCTTCTCGTTGCGCCAGATCACCAGCGCCGCCTCGAAGGACTCCAGACCCGCCCGCAACTCTTCCTCGCTCCAGCGGTGCTCCACGGGAGCGCTGGGCTCGGTCGAGTTCACAATCACGCTCAGGCAGGCCATCGGCTTGCCCAGGGCGCGCCGATACGCCGCCAGTTGCTGGCACCAGGACCTGTATGCCCGCGGCTTGTAGCCGGCCTTTACCCCCTGCGTCTTGTAGTCCACCAGCGTCAGCCCGTGCTGCTGGTGCTCGACGAGCAGATCCGCCGTGCCGGCGTAGCCCAGCTCCCGGTTCACCAGCACCCGCTCCGTCCACACCACGCGAACGCAGTTCGCCTGGAACCAATCCCGGTGCCGATTCAGCCAGGCCGCATAGGGCCCGGCCGGATCAACCTCCAGCGTCTTGGCGACCTGTTCCGCCCCGGCGTGAAACGCCGAGCCGAAATCCACCGCCGTCTTGACGCGGCTCTGCGCGTCTTCGACCACGCGCTTCGCAAACGCGTCCTCGCCCTCGCCCTCCCGGCGCGGCAGCGTCAGCGCCGCCAGCACCGCCTGCGTCATCTTCCATTCCACCAGCTCCGGCTTGTTGATGACGCCCAGCACGTTCGTAACGCTCGGCAGCAGCCCGAGCTTGCGGGCATCCCGAACCGTCGTCGGCCGCGGTTCCCCGCTGGCCGACAGGACGGAGTGCAAAGGCTCCCCGTCCTGCCGATACCAATGCGCGTTCTCTGGATTGAAAAGCTTCATGGGATAATGTCGTCGGGGTCGTGATTAAAACCCGACTTCGGGATCGAAGTCGGCCGTTGCCGCCGCCGCCGCCGGGGGCGGCGCCGTGCTTTTGGGACTCGCCGCCGGAGCGGCGCCATTCTGCGGCAACGCCGCCGCGACGGGATTCAGCGGCCGCGCCGCGCTCGCCGCCGGCTGCGGCTGCGCCTGGCCGGCCTCTTTCGCCTTCCACTCGGCGATCCGCTGCCGCGCCAGCGCCGGGTCATAGCTCCCCGAGGCCCCCAGCCGCTTCGTCGGCTTGGACACCGCGTCAATCGACGCGTAGGTCCGCCCCACCATGTTCTGCTGGTGCGAGACCACCAGGGTGCAGCAAGCCCCGATCAGCTTCGCCAGGTCAATGCTCTCACCCGGCACCACCGGCCGCCCGCGCCACTTGCCGAGAAACACGGCCAGCTTCGCCTTCGGATGCAGGCTCGCCGTGAACGTCTTGGTGATGATGCAATTCCGGCCATCCTCGCTCCGCTGCTCGGTCTCAAAAACCAGCCGCACCTTGTTCACCAGCCGCCGCTGCCCCTGCCACTCCGACTCCACCAACCCAAGGTCAATCAGATCCACGCAAACGGCCGGGTGGATGCCCTCCGGGTGCGGCTTGAAGTCGCCGCCAACTTTCGATTGCAAGACGTAACTCATACGTGTTTTTCCTCTTGTTGCTCTACTGCTTCGGTTGATTCCTGGCGCTCCGCGCCAGTGCTCTGCCGCGGCAACGTGCCGCGGAGAAATTGGAAAAATGTTTCGGCCTCCATCGTCACCAGCCACGGCCGGAAGTTGCGCCGGTGCGCGACGACCGGAGTCTTGCCCCCCGCATCGCGCCGGGCCTGGTCCATCGCGTCCTCGATGTTGAGCCGCTCGACCGCCTTGACCTCGAAATGGATCCACGGCAGGGAATCGCAAACCACATCGGGAGAATCGGGCGACCCGCTGAACTGCTGCCCGCGCCGCGCCACGTAGCCATTGGCTCGCAGCTCATCCCGCCACTGACGCTCCCCCCGCTTGCCCTTCTCGCGCGAGTTCATCGCCCGCCCCCCTCATCCGCCGGCACCAGCACCGTCTCGTTCATCCGCCGCACCGCGTCTTCCAGCCGGAATCGCAACAGCCGCTTCCCAATCCGCCAGTGCGCGATCTCCCCCCGCGCAATCATCCCGTTCAGCGACCGCACAGATATTTGCAGCGCCGCCGCCATCTGCGCCTTCGTGATCCCCACCACCCCGCGCGCCACCAGCTCGCCCACCGTCTCCACCTTCTTGCGCTTCACTTGGCCACCGCCTTTCCGGCTGCGATGCCTTCGACATCGGCCCGCCGAACGCGCAGCGACCCCAGCAGCTCCACCGTCTCCAGTCGCCCGGCCTTCACCAGCCGCCACATCGTGGTGCGGTGGACGCCGAGCAGAATCGCGGCATCCTTCACCCGCATCAGCAGCGGGCCCCGCGGCGGCTCCGGCGCCGCCTCCGGCTTGCCGGCGAGGATGCGATCAATCGCCTCCTGCTGCTCCGGCGTCGCACTAAGGAAGCGCATCAGCCGCTCGTTCGAGGTCGCGCCGTTCATACGCACACCTCCCAGGTCGCGATGCCCAGCTCCCGGGCGAGGGCCTCCTTCAGCCACTCGGCCGGCTCCGCCACGCGCCCGGTCTCAATCTTCGCGATTTGGGATTCCGAGCAGCCGACCCGCCGGGCCAGGTCGAACTGCGTCCAGCGTCGGCGCTGTCGCGCCATCCGCACCGCTTGCCGTTCTCGTGTTTCTGTTTTCACAGCTTTCGTAGTCTTCGGCCCACCGCCTCATGCGATAGGTCCTATACAGTCGAAAGACTTCACGAAACCGGATGCGTACATGCAAAAAGCGCCCGTAAACACGGGCGCTTTTGCGCTGTGAAGACTTCACGAAAGCTTCACGAATCAGCTATAGTCTGGCTTCTCCTCGGGCAGGTAACCGTCATCATCCTCCTTGGGGCTCCCCTTGTCCCCGTTATCATACTGTGTCGGCTCATCCGGTATGGCCCCGCGCTTCTTTTTGGCATACCGGTCCGCCTTCACCGTTCTCTGTCGTTCCTTCAGGTCAGAGGCAAACGCGCGCAGCTTTTCAATGCGCAGTTGGAAATGGCTTTCGATCAGAGCCACGCGGCGCGTGACCAGCGACGCGGCGCACTTGCACGCCACGGCAGTTTCCGCCTTGCTCCTCTTCTGGAAGACCATCAAATCAAACACCCGGGCCGGCGACGCCTTCAATTTCGTCCCCATCGCCAGCAACTCACCGAACAGCCGGAACACCCTCAAGGACTTCGCATCCCGGACCAACTCTTTTTTCTCCGGCAAGTGCCCGGCAAACAACTCGCCTGCGCTCCTGCGGGCATCAAGCTTTCCACCCGGCAGCAGGGCAACATGCGACTCCAGGTCGAAAAAACCCGCCTTCGCGCTGGCCAACAATTCCTTGGAACGCACGTCGAACCACCGGCTGGTGGGCGCCAGCACGACAAAGCCCTCACGCAACCGAACCGCAAGCTCAGTCAGTGCGCTGCGGAACTCGTCCGGCTCATGCTGGATGCTGAGCACAATCGGCAGGCCTGCCCCACCGAAAGATCCGATCTGCATCACGCCAGGCACGCCAAACACGGCCTCCTTCGGGTCGAACCCGAAGGCCGACGCCAGCGCGCGGCCCAGCCGCGCCCAGTTCAATTCCAAAAGGACCAGGTCCTCAGCCTTCAGCGACAAGTCCTCGCAATTCCAGGAGTCGCACCGGCAAACGCCTACAATGCTGCCGTCGTCATGGTGGATAACCTCATGGGCGCAGCCGCATTCATGGGGACACGGGACCGACTTGGCCTCGGCCCCAGGCCTCGCCCGAAGAAACGCCCCCCGAACGGCATCAAACTCGCCATCCAAACGGGAGCGCCAACCGGCGGGTACTGCCACCAGACCGCGCAGGCCCTCAAGACATTGCCAGAAGTTACCCACGGGCACCACGCACGGCCTCGCTGATAACGCGCTCGCCGACCTTCAGCGTCCACCCCCGTTTGCCCCCGGACGCCTGCCCATCTTCGACCACGGCCCGAAAACCGCGCTTCGAAAGCCACGCCTGCACCACGCGGGCGTCACAATGCCGGCCCAGCTTCAGGGTGTTCGGTGTCCGAATCTGCACCTTGCGCGCCTTCTTCTTCCCCTTGAAATAAAGGTCGAACGCCGCCCGGACCAGCCTGCCACCCGCCGGGATCGCGTCGCGCTTCACCGGCTTGTCTTCCGCGGCGGCGAAAATGTCCGTCGCCTTCCGAATCAGGACCTCCTCAAACCCGTTGTCGAATGCGACCTCCCACTCCCGCAGGACCACCCGCTCCAGGTCGCCACCGACGCCTTCGACGTCCAGCGCGTCCGCCTTGTCGCCCCGCAGCGGCTCCAGGGTGTACGCCTTCTTCTGCGAGAAGTAGTTATCATCCCCAAATAGGCGCTGGCCAAACTCCTTCCGGTAAACCTCCCGCTCGCCCTTGGTCCCGGCATGGATCCGAATTTCATCCAGCTCGGGCGAGTACACCACCACGTCATCTTTCTCCGGCCGGTAGTGCAGCATCTCTGTCTTCTGCTCATTTACCTTGGCGGTCCGGACGAACGTATCGCCGTGCCGGATGATGAAATAGTACTCTCCGTCAATCGGATGCACATCCACCCGCGCCGTCTGCTTGCCGCGGTTGTGCTCCGCAAACCAATCATCCAGGGCCTTCGCCATCGCGGCCCGGACCTCGGCCGCAGGCGCCTTGAAAGTCTTGGTGCGGTCCACCGGCTCCTTGCTGCCGTAGTACTCAAACGACGTCAGCCGGACCAGCTTTTGCTCGTTGTGCGCCTCGCTCAGTACCTTCGGGTCAGCCAGGAACACCTCCAGTGCCAGCTCAGGCCGGGTGTGCCCGTCCACCGTCAGCCCGGCCTCTTTGGCCGCGGCGTGCAGGCGGTCATGGGCCTCCTCACTGGACATCTCGTCCACCATGTAAAGGGCTTCGCCCACCTCATCCGGCAGGCCCTCCGGCGCCATCAGCGCTTTGGCCACACCCTGATAGTAATCATCGTCACTCACGCTGGCCGGCGGCAACTCCAGCTTCTTGCCATTGCTGGCGCCGCTCAGCCGCCCGAAGAAACGCCCCAGCATTTCCCGGCCGATCTCCTTCAGCACACCCACCTTCGTAAACCGCTTGAATCTCATCACTGCCATACTAATTACCTTTCCGATTGTCCGGCCCGGCCAGTAGCCGGTCCGGCTGGCGTGCGACGCCCGCCTCACGCCCATGTTCCATTCTGCGCGCCAGGTAACATACCAAGGTCACCTGGACAAATACTGTCCAACCCTCAAAAATACATCCCATCACTGAGCCTTCTTCTTCTTCCCCTGTAACTTGTCCACATGGGCCTCAAACGAGTGGTAACTCCGCTCACCATAAGCCCGTCGATTCCGCCCAATGATGGTGTCATCTATGGCGGCCTGGATAAAGGCCACCAGGTCCCCAAATCTCGACTGCGGCAAGAGGTTCGCCCGCGCCCCAAACTCACGCTCAATAAGCTGGTGGAACATGGACGGGTGGAAAGGTCGCCTGTCCTTCCCGCTCTTGATACCGCCCAGCCGGAACTCGATGTAGCGCTTAGTCAGGTACTCTATATAGGACCGCATCTCGATGTCCGCCCCAATCGCGTCTGTCGGCAGCGGCGTTGGTGGGTTTTTCTTGTCCGTCTTGATGGTTACGTGCCTGGCCTGGATGCCACCTGGGCTCGCGACCATCACCTGAGCCTCGCCACTCGCCTCTATGTGGAAGTAGGATTCAATCAACCGCCGCGCCAACCGGCCACCCTCCACGCTCAGCTCAATGTCTCCATCCCGCTCATGTATCTCCTTGATTTCCTGTAGCAGCTCGACCGTGTACTTGTCCGGCTCCGCGTCCACGATGTCATGGTGAACGCTGCACAGCAGGATCAGATTCCCAAACCCGTGCCGCTCCTCCTCCGTTTGCGTCGAGTCATACCGCGGCCCGCCCGCGCTACGCGCCTTGATGTGGCACACCCTGCCAGTCATCGTCAGGGAAGATTGGACAATTGCAGTCCCGCACTGCGGGAAGGCGCACAGATTCCGCGACAGCGCAAACAACTTCTTCAGCGTGCTCTCACTTGGGTTCTTCATGGTCTTCATTGTTCGATAGGTCCAACGGCAGTTCGTCCCAAAGGCTCTAAAAATGCCCCTGGGAAGGCCATTATAATCCGGCATTTCTTTTGTAATACGACATTGCAACTCCAGTGTTGACATTTTAACAATAAAACGCAAGAATGATTTCATGCTGATTTGCTTTGATTCTAGCGCAGAGGCTAAAAAGGCCTTGGATGCCCTCCTCGAAACCAAGGAGTTCAAGGATGTTTCGGAAGCCGTTTGCATGGCCCTCGTCAACTACGAAGCCATGCACCGAACCATCGGAAAGTCGGGCGCGGTGATTGGGGAGCCAGCGCCCACGCCGAGGCCCCCTGCTCCAAAGCCAGCCCCAATTCCCGTCGCTGGCGCCCCAGCCGACGCTGCGTTCGTCGCGTCGTGGAAGGAAGCGCTTGAACCGTTCAGCCTGACAGTCTCCACTCTGGAAGGCATCGAGACAGTCCCGCTCGCTGAACCCCCAAAACCCATCACCACCAACCTGCCGCCCAAAGACTGGTTCTTCGGCCAGCTCAATCGCTTCCTGCCTGCAAAGGCCACCTGCCGCGCGCTGTTGAACATGGAGCGCCAGAACCCGAAGGGCGTCCTTGTCAGCGATGCCTCGTCGAAAATCGCATTTGCCGCCTGCCGTCTTGGCGATTACCTCCGCGAGCTCGATACCCGCTTCAACTTCAACCGCGACTATTCGCTCGCAGCAGCCTTCCCGTCCACCGAGTACCACGGGGCCGAAAGCCGCATCCGTTTCGGGAACCAATTCGTCGGCAACATCAAACAGGGCCAGCTCACCGGCCTGCCCGCCGGCATCGGGCTGCTCGGCCACGATGCGTCGAAAGACCCGCGCCTCCTGCTCACGCCGACCGGGGCGCAGTTTGCCCTCCTGCCCAACCCGCTCCTGGACGACCTTTCCAGCCCGGGGCGGGACAAACTCAGCGAGGCAGAAATCCGATTCCTCCTTGATCACATCAGGAAACACGTCCCTGCCGAGATCTCGGCATACGTGGCCATAATCGACGGCATCAAAGAAAAAGCCAATACGCCCGAAAAACTCGATGAATACCTCTGCCGCCGGTTCACCCTGCAGGTGGTGGAGAAAGCCGACCCGAAAAAGCCTGAGCAGATCACCAAGACGTTCCTGTCCACGCAACGCACGGGCGCCGTATCGCGCATGGCTGACCTGAATCTGCTCTGGCGCCAGAGGCAGGGCCTTAACGTTTCCTACAGCGTCAGCCACCCGGCCGAAGTTTTCCGCAGCGAAATCCAGTGAACCTTGAAAGCAATGCTCCTATCCAACTACATCAAGCCCGAAGCGTTCCTCGCCCAGGCAGTCCAAGCCACCACGGTCAAGGCGATCACCACCGTGCTGGCACAGTTGCCCATCGTCAGCGAAAACGACTACCAATACGACGCCGCCAACCCCGCCAAGGGTTGGGTTGAAGGCAAGCTCCATTGGATGCCGCTCGGCAAAGACCGTGGCAACGCCGGAAGAATCAAACTTGCCTCGCGGCCCGAGGGACCTATCGCCGAGCGGGCAATTAACGGCATGGAGGCCCTGATTGAGATGAAGCGCCGCCTTGAGCTCCTGGACGACCCAGCCGTCCCCCCACCGCAGAGCGCCCGCGAAGCGGTCGCCCGCTACTTCTCGCTCCCACCACTAGACCGCATCCCCAAGATGGAGAAGATGAAGACCCCCATCAAAGGCCAGAAGCCACGGGAGTACGCCCGCGAGATCGCGAGGTTTCTCTGCGTCCGCGTCGCCTACGAGAAGGCACTGAAGGAATTTGCCGTGTTCATCGAAGATGACGGCATAGGCCAGGCCCCGACCCAAATGCACGAGACGCTGCTTTCCCTAGGCAGCAGCGACAAAGGCGACAAGCCTTACCTCATCGGGCTATTCGGACAGGGGGGCTCATCCGCCTACGCCGCCAGCGAATACTCCTGGTGCATTTCCCGCCGCGTTCCCCAACTGCTCGACGGTAAGGCGGACGGCGTCGGTTGGACGGTAGTGAAACAGGTCCTCCCGGACAAGCGTCGCGACCCCTTCTACGCGTATCTGGCCGCCAGGTCCAATGGCGAGGTACCCGCACTTCCGGTGGAGGCGGCGGAGGCCATCGGCCTTAAACACGGCAGCAGGTTCGCCCACCTCGCCTACAATTTCGCCGGCGGCGGTTCCGCGGTGACAAAGGGGCTCTACCAAACCCTGAACCACATCTTGTTCAATCCCGTGCTGCCATTCGACCTGGACGTCGGCGGCACGCTGGCCACCATCTACGGCAATGGCTACCGCCTTTCCAACGCCACGGAAAAATCCAAAACACGGCTCGACAAGGTCTTTGAACAGCAGCCGATTGACGAGCACCCCCTCTGAACCGCCAACCCAATAAGGAACCACCATGCAAGCGACTCCAATTCTCGATAAGCTGTTTGAGCCCCAACTGGATTTCCAACTGGGCAAAATCGGCATCCGCGTCGTCGTCTTCGCCAAACGGCAGGACGGCGCGCCCCCGCTGGATGACGACGTCCCCCTCGACCTGCAGGCCGACGAAGATTTCACCTCAACCGATTCCGAGGTGAACAGCTACTTGGAACTCCCCAAGCGCGGCAAGATGTGCTGCGTCTTCCTCATTAGCGGCCAGCGCCACCATGGCTTGGACAATTCGTTCATCGTGAATGAGCTGGGCATGAAGTATCTCCGCAAACGCATGATTATCGTGGTCGACCTCGATGCCCTGAGCCCGCGAGCCATCGCCGAGATCATGATGGGATCCCGCGCAGGACTCTACGAGGGCCAGGTTTACCAGAAGATTCGCGACCGCGTTGTCGCTACCCTCAAGAGCGACCCCGACCTGGAGGAAATCGAAGGCGAGGCCGAGGAAGCGCTCTCCCAACTGGAGGCCGGCGACAGCATCGTCAAACAGGCCCTGGACGAACTCATTGACGCCCACTTCGACCTCGGCGATCACGACGCGAGCGGGGCCAACCTGGCCGGCGGCAAGCAGGGCCAGCTTTTTGGGCCCGATGGCAAGCCCGTTGACGTGAATGTCGTGGTCTTCGGGGAAAACGGCACGCCAGTCGCTGGCCCGGTCCTCCTGTCGGACCACGCCGCGGCTTCCCTGCGACTCCCCCCAAATACCAAGACTAACATGGTCGTCGCCGTCCAGCCCCAGCCCGATTGGGCACGGCTCAAGGAGATCGGCGCATTCCTAGACCCGGTCGTTCCGGGCCTAAAGGCCACGCTAAACCGTGGAGAATCCAATGCGCAGCTTGAAGTCGACTTCACAGAGCCCCAGGACTTCGACCCCGAAGAATACCCGATAGAGTCCACCTTGCGGGTCATGGCCACGTTTGCCGACGAGCCAGAGATCCGCCTGCTCGAGAAGAACATCATCGTCCGGCCTCGAACTCCGCGCCCACCCAGGCCACCGCGCGTGCTGCTTGACACGCCAACCTATCTCAAAGTCTCAAGCCGCCAGCCCGTCCGCCTTCTCGCCGGCGGCCCCGATACCCACGTTCGGATGGCTTGGGACGGAAAGGACTCCCTCACCTTCGATCCGAACCCGGAGTGGACCTTCAGCGCCACCTGCAAATCGCATCCCACATTCCCTGGAATCACCTTCACGAAGCCAACAAACGGCCGCTTCGAGGCACTGGTGCACACCCCAGCCGAATACCTGGTAGGAACGAAAGTCGAGTTCGAGATTCGCGCGACCGGCCCCGGCGGAGCCACACTAACGGCGCCCCTGGCCGCCGAAGTCGTAGCACCGCCCGACCCCAAGAAGGTTACAACGCCAATCCCCGCCCGCGGCCTCCGACGCCCGCCCTACAACCTCCTCTACGTAACTAAGGAAAAGTTTGACGATCAAACCCGCTGGGGAGACTCAACCTGGACCGACGCCCACGCCGGCGCCTTCATTGAAGCGAAAGATGGGGAGCCGCTAACGCTCTGCATCAACCAGGACTTTGGCCTGCTCCGCAAATACATGGACGGCCTCGTCACCAAGAAGGCCGACGAACAGCGCATGGAGGAAAAGAAGACGAAGTACATCTCCCACATCGCGTACCACCTCTATCAGATGTCGCTCGGTAAGGACGCAATCAGGAAGCAGACCGAGAGCGGCGCTGCCCTCGACGAAGTTCACCCGCCGACGGACGACGAGATGCAGCTCGAGATTAACCGGGTCGCATCAACCCTGATTCGCCTGATGGAAGTTATGCGCTGATGGTCGGGCCGCCCGCCGCCACAGGCAGCGGCCGGTGGATGAGCAACACCTCTTTGCTCGCGGGGATCTTGCCCTGCGTCCGCGCGTACCACTTCCGCCCAGGCACATACCGCCAAATCCGACCGTCCACAACACAGTCGGCATCCGAGTCCACGTACACCTCGCTGTATCCAGCCAGCTCCATGGCGCCCAAGAAGGCATCCAACTGCCACGACGGTTTTGAAAACGCAACGAGCTGGAACACCAGCGCATTCTCCGCCAGCAGCGCGCGCAGCGACGCATAAACGCCCTGCAGCCGCGTGAAGTAAGTCTCCAAATTCTCTTCATGCCGGCTGCCCAGCATGTAGAACGATGCGCCTGCGCCATCGCGCTGATTCGCCAGCCAGAAAGGCGCCGGGGTCTCCTTGCGCCCCCTGACCTGCCACCGGTGATACACCACATGAACGCCGGGGTAGGGCGGCGAGGTCACCACGAGCTGCGCTGGTAGCCACGTCTTGGGAATCCGCCCCTCATCCTCGCTCGCTTCAGCATCGCGGTTGATCACCCGCCGCAGCGACGCTAATCGGCAGCGTGGCAGCTCGTTGGCGTCGGCAGCCGCAGTAAGAAAATCAAAGTAGGCTTCAAATGAAGCCCTGAGACGCTTGAAGTACTCACCCTTCAGCTCCTGCAGCGACCGCGTGGTCGACTTGCAGTCAAGCGCCCACTGGCCCACCGAAAGAAGAACCAGCCGCGCAAACGCTTGCTGCCGTGGCTTGGGCAACAGCGTCACCTTGTCCACGGCCCACTTAAAGAACACCTTGGCATCCTCCGGGCAGTTCCGCTCGTAATGCTCCCGCTCCTCAGCCGTGCCCCAGGTGTCCACCGCCGGCGCTGCCGGCTCCTCATCACCCATGCAGTTCAGCCACGCATCAATCGCATAGCGGTCGTGCACAGACAGCGGTGTGGTCTTCGCCCGGGCGATGAACGCCGCCAAAGAGCTAACGTCCATGCCTGCCGCCCGTCGCTTCAGCCGCATCGCCTCCAAAAGCGTAGTGCCGCCGCCGCAGAACGGATCCAGTACCAGTTCCCCCTTTCGAGAAAAGGCTTTGATCACTTCATGGGGAAAAGTTGGAGCGAAGCGGGCAGGATAGTTGTACAGATTGTGCGGTGCCTCCTCCACCTTACCCTGGCTGAGAACAGCCTGAACCACGGCGTCCGGAACCACCAAGTGCTCTCTTGCGACTGCTTTCATCGCGGTCCCTTGCGCAACGGATTTCCCAGCTCCAACAAAAGCTGCGGATCATCCGCACGGTCAAGAACCCCCTGGATCGCCCAGTTCACAATGTACTGGAGCGAAAACGCCGGGCGGTGGCTGTGCGCAATGCGCTGAAGTTTTCTATAGTCAACCCCGGAGACTGATACCGAAAAGCGTTTTGGTTTCTTGCGCATCGTGTCACCAATTTGCACCAATTATCACTAAACCGCACCAGTGTGTCAAGCCCTCGCTCCGGCCTAACATGCCACGCTTCAGTGAGATGGTGGCAACTGCGCCTCCGAGGCTTGCAGTTGCTTTTAGAGTGAAATCCCAACGTGTCTCGCCGACCTGCCGCCCTCGCAATCCGCTGCCTTACGACCCGCCCGAGCCGCAAACGCGGGCAAGCTCGTAGCCCTCTGGCCGGGCAGGCCCACCGCGCAAGGCGCCGCGGCCTATTGCGCTTTCTTGAACACCACGATCCGGTTCGTGTTGGTCCCTTTGGAGTTGTTATCCACCCCCCAGCAGTTGGCCGTCTTGGTGAACTTCTGGTCGTTGATCAGCACGAGCAGCGGCTCGAGCCCCGCCGCCATCCCGCACGGCACAACGGCCTCCTCCAGCTTCACCTTGCCGTTGCGGACCTCTCCGACCTCAAAGGCCACGTGCCCGCCTGGCCGCAGCACCCGCGCCAGCTCCCGGAAACCCTCCGTCATGGCCCGCTGCCACTCGTCCACCTTCTTGGGGACCGTCAACTTCACGGTGGCCGGGTCCACCCCGATGAACCAGCACCGCAGCCAGTTGTCGCCAGCGTAATCCACCACATCCAGGAACGGGGGCGACGTCACCACCAGCGACACGCTGCCCGACTTGATCTCCGGCACCCGGTCACATGACTGGGTAAGCAGTTGCCCCCGATACGCGACACCAGACAGCATCCGCCGGACCTCGCCGTTGCAGTCAGAAAGCAACTGCCGACTCTTCCGGGCGACGACCTCGGCCACGTTCTTGGCCGCCGGCTGCTGGCCACGCTTCTCGTTTATCTTCCGCTGCGCCTCCGCCGAGACCGCCTGATTGGGCGGCATGGTATAGACGGAGAAGAACCCCGGCGAATGGCCCGTGAGCCGGTTGACCGCCACCATTCGGATCCAGTCATCCACCAGGTCATTCTTGCTGCTGGCGGCCCGATCATTCAGATACTTCCTGAGCGCGCCGATCTGTTTCAACGTCTCCCGGTGGTAGAACACCAGCAGGTCGTCGGGCTGGTCCCCGGCTGCCGAGTAATCCAGCCCGCCAAGCCGCTGAACAATCTCGTCCAGCTCCGGCGGCCGGAGCCGCGGCCAGGTCAGAACGGCGCTTAGTGGGTTAACGTCACAGCCGCACGGCACCCGGCCGTGCAGCGCCGCCTCAATCAGGGTTGTGCCGCGCCCCATGAACGGGTCATAAACGACATCCGCCTGCTCGGTCAGCCGCTCGTGAAGAACCGCGCCAGTTGCGGCTTGAAGCACGCCCGATAAGAGACCTCATGCAGACTGCTTGCGGCCCGCTGCTTGGCGGTCCAAAACTCGTTGCTATACGTCGGCACGGTGACCCGCTCGCCGGCAAAAGTGGTGGCGACCGTCTCGCCCACCTGGGTGGCCTTCCCGAACTCCTTGAACGCCACCAACTGCTCGCGGAGTGGCGATTTCAAATGAGCGCCGCTCTTGCGCGGCAGCGTGAAACCAAATTCCATGTTCTCTTGCACGAAAGTCACACGGCCATCTAATCACGTTCCGACCCGGCCCGCGAGCACCATCGCAGACCGGTCGCGTCATAACCTACCCCACACCGCAAGCAACTGCTCCCGCAGCGCCTTCGGCTTCACCTTGCCCAAAAGCTTGCGCATCTCCTGCTTGGCGGGTTTCTCCGCCGGCTGGGCGCTAACCTCGATCGCGCCTTGGGCTGTTTCAGCTTTGGCCAGCCCGGCTCGGGCCTTCTCGCTTCCCATCGTCAGCAGCTTTGGCATGGCGCCCTCCAACGCGAGCCGGAAGTCCTCCTGGCCCGGCCGGAAGTAGTGCTTCAACACCACATCCGTGGTCTTGTGCCCGGTCACCCGCTGCACCAGCTCCAGCGGCACGCCGGCAGTCAGGGCCAGCGTGACCCAGGTCACGCGCAGGCTGTGGAAGTCACGCACGCTCGCGCGCCTCACGCCGTTTGCGCGCTCGACCCGCAGTAATGACGTGTCGCCCTTCACCGCCTCGGCAACACCCCCAGTGCGCCGCACCACCTTGCATTTGACCCGCCCCTCAATCTCGTTCAGATACAAAGAAACCGTGCTCTGGCTCACGCCAACGCTCTTGGCGACCTTCGCCACGCTGGCCCCGCCAAGGTATTCGCCAAACACCTTGCCCATGCTCTCCCGGCGCTCACTCGCCGGCAGTGTCGCCAGGTAGGCCTCGCCGCGCCGCCGGACCTCTTCCACCGCAACCTCGGGCAGCGCGGGCACTTCCTCCACCTTCTCGCCCCTGGCTGCAGCCTCCGCCTTCGCCAACTTCGACAGCGCCGCCCAGAGCACCTTCTTAACCCGGCCCGTGATGCCATACGAGTTTGCCCCGTACATCGCCGCGGCGTCTGGAAAAACGAACGCGGACGCCTTGCCGCTCCGCTTCGCCTCATCCCGCTTGTCGGCCGCCTTCACCAGCTCATCACGGAACAGGCCGAAGATCGGAATGCTGACGGTGCCACCGGTCTTCGCCGTCTTCACCGTCACAAAATTGCGGTCCAGGTCCACGTCCTTCCATTGCAGCCGGCAACAGTCGCCGCGCCGCATGGCCGTGCACATTCCGGTCACGAGGATTGGCCGGATCAGCTCATCGTCCTTGGCCTCGTCCAGAATGGCCCGCAGCTCAACCGGCGTGAATGGCTTCCGGAAAACCGTCTCCTCCTCCCGCGTGACCAGCTTGGCAAACGGGTCCGGTGCGCCGTTTGGCAGCAGATGTCTGAGCGCGGACCGCAGCAACTTCAAAGACCCGTTCCAGGTCCGGGCGCTCACCTTGCGCTCCGTCTCCGCCTGCATAAACGCCATGGCGGCCGTCTCATCCACGTGAATCAGGTCAACGGCCCGCCTGTTCCGCCCCTGCACGAACGAAACAAACCGCTCCAGAATCCGCCCGCCCTCCTTCTTGAACTTCGTCGCCAGCGGCCGGCGCCGCGGCAACTTCTCCCACTCGGCCTTCAGCTCCGCCAGCTTGACCTCGCGGATCTCGACGCCGGTCTTCATCCTGACGAGGCTGTGCACGAGCCTGTCCGCATCCCGCTTGCTCTTCGCCTCGGCGGCGACCTGCTCCAGCTTCGCATTCGCCTTCCAGCGCGACGCCTCAAACCTCTCATCCCCTTTGTCCTTCAACCTGCGCGAGGCTGGCGGATTCCCGTCCAGCTTCACGCCCAGGTTGACACACTCCTTCTTGCCGTCGATGATGAAGCGTCCGTACCAGATCGGGCGCACGTGCCCGTCGGGTTCGTATCTCATTTCCAGATGCATGATTTTGCCTTTCTGCGGTGTTCGTTTACTGCTGCTCTGCTGATTCAGCAACCGCGAGAATCCTACCGCATCCGGCTACATCAATGCAAGGAAAAAAGCCAACGTTTCGGCCAACGGAAGGCGGGTATTTTCGGCGCTTTTGCCAGTATTTGGCCTGTATTTGCAGGTATGAACCTAGCTTCTAAGCAGAGGGTCTTGGGTTCGAGTCCCAACGGGCGTGCCATTTTTTGGGCCAGGCGGTTGCAATAACGATGTTTGATGATCGAGGACAGATGGGCGGGCCGGAGTCCGCCATAGTGATACACGGGGCGCGGGAGCACAACCTGAAGAATGTGTCGCTCGCGGTGCCCCGCGGGCGGCTGGTTGTCATCACCGGGGTGAGCGGCTCCGGCAAGAGCACGCTGGCGTTTGACCTGCTGTTTGCCGAGGGACAACGGCGGTTCCTGGACTCGATGAACGTCTATGCGCGGCAATTCGTGGAGCAGTTGGCGCGTCCGGACGTGGATTTGATTGCGGGCATCCCGCCCACGGTGAGCATCGAGCAGCGCATCAGCCGCGGCGGGGGCAAGAGCACGGTGGCCACGGTCACGGAGGTTCATCACTTCATCCGCCTGCTCTTTGCGCGGTTGGGCACCCCGTTCTGCCCGGAGTGCCGCGTGCCGGTCGAGGCCCAGACCCGCGACGAACTGGGCCGCCGCCTGCAGCGTGAGCTGCGCCAGCGCGGCGACCTGCGGTTGCTGGCGCCGGTGGTGAAGAACCGCAAGGGGTTCCACACCGATGTGGGAGAATGGGCCGCCCGCCACGGCTACGCGGAGGTTCGCGCGGACGGACGGTTTTATTCCACCCGCCAGCGGCTGCGCCTGGACCGCTTTCGCGAGCATGACGTGGAGATTGTTGTCGGCGTGCTGAAGGCGGACGGGCGGCCCCCGGGAGGGCGAACGCCCCCGCGAATCCGCGCCGCTTCGGCAAACGGGGATCCCGGGGGCGCCCGCCCTCCCCGCCTGGAAGGGCAGCGGCTGATTGACGAAGCCCTCAAGCTGGGCCAGGGGACCCTGTTTGCGCTGGATTCACATCAGCGCCTGACCCTTCATTCGACCGAGCGCGCCTGCCCGCAGTGCGGCCGTTCCTTCGCGGTGCTGGATCCCAAGAACTTCAGCTATAACTCCCCGCAGGGCTGGTGCCCGCGCTGCCGGGGTTTCGGGGAGCTGTTTTACCTGCCCGAGGCGGATCGCGGCGCGCGGGCGGACGCGATCGAGGAATCGTGGTACGGCTGGCAGGAGGGACAACGGGAGACCTGCCCCGAGTGCGGCGGGTCGCGGCTGAACCCGCTGGCGCGGGCGGTGCGGCTGGGATGCGCGGAGTGCGGGGCGCGGGAGGCCGGGTGGGAAACCGCGCCGACGATGGACACGTTTGGCCGGATGTCGGTGGCGGAGGCGGACCATTTCTTCCGGCGCCTCAAGTTTGCGGCGCGCGCGGCGTTGATTGCGCGCGACATCCTGCCGGAAATCCGGGAACGGCTGAAGTTTCTCCGGGAGGTGGGGCTGGATTACCTGCAGTTGGGGCGGGGCGTGCCGACGTTGTCGGGCGGCGAGGCGCAGCGCATCCGGCTGGCGGCGCAACTGGGCTCGAACCTGAGCGGCGTGCTTTACATCCTGGATGAGCCCACCATTGGCCTGCACGCGCGGGATAACGAGCAATTACTGGCGGCGCTGGAGCAACTCAAGGCCCGCGGCAACTCCGTGCTGGTGGTGGAGCATGACGAGGCCACCATGCGGCGGGCGGACTATATCATTGACCTGGGTCCCGGGCCGGGCCGGCATGGGGGGGAAGTGGTGGCCGCCGGCACGCTGGCCGAATTGCGGCGGCATCCGGAATCCATCACGGGGCAATGCCTGCGGACGAAGCGAAGCTTCCCGGCGCGCGGGCAGCGGCGCGCGGTGGGCAAGGCGCGGCGGCCGGCGCCGGAACCCGGCTGGCTGACGCTGCGGGGCGCCCGGAAGAACAACTTAAAGAACCTGACGGTTTCGTTTCCGCTGGGCAGGCTGGTGGTGGTGACGGGTGTGAGCGGCTCGGGCAAGAGCACGCTGGTGCGCGAGTGCCTGCTCCCGGCGCTGCAATCCCGCCGCGCATCGCGCGCCGCGCGCCGCACGTCCGCGCGTCCCCGGCTCTCCGGGGCGGAATCGCTGCATGCCGTCTATGAAGTGGACCAATCGCCCATTGGGCGCACGCCACGCTCGATTCCTGCCACGTATGTGGGCTTCTTTGACGACATCCGCCGGTTATTTGCGCAGGTGCCGGAAGCGCGGCTGCGCGGTTATTCGCCGAGCCGGTTTTCCTTCAACAGCGCGCAGGGCCGCTGCCCCGAGTGCGAAGGGGCGGGAACGATCAAGCTGGAGATGAACTTTCTGCCCCCCGCGTTCGTGCGCTGCGAGGTCTGCGGCGGGACGCGGTTCAACCGTGAAACGCTCGACATCGAATACCATGGCCGGAATATCGCCGCGGTGCTGGAGATGTCCGTGGAAGAGGCGCGGGAATTCTTTGGCAACCTGCCCCGCCTCCGGCGGCCGCTGCAGGCGTTGTGCGATACAGGGCTGGGCTATCTCAAGCTGGGCCAGACCAGCCCCACCCTCAGCGGCGGCGAAGCGCAGCGCGTCAAACTGGTGAGCCATCTGCTGTCCGGGCTGAAGACGCCCGAGGCGCTGGAGCGCCGGCCCCGGCGGAACCTGTTCGTCCTGGAGGAACCCACCATCGGCCTGCACATGGCCGATGTGCGGCGGCTGGTGGACGTGCTGCAACGGTTGGTGGAGGCCGGCCATTCGGTCATCGTCATCGAGCATAACCTCGATCTCATTGCCGAGGCCGATTGGGTGATTGACCTCGGCCCCGAAGGCGGGGACGGCGGCGGACGCGTCGTGGCCGCCGGCACGCCGGAGCAGGTGGCCCGCTGCCGGCTCTCACATACCGGGCGGTTCCTGCGCGGCATTCTCGCCCCGGCCTAAGCGCGGCGCGGGCCGAATCCCCAGCGGCCCACCGCGAACCTGGCGGCGCCCCGCGGCGCGAGCCGGGACGGCGATACCGGACCGGCTATGGCATCCGGAGACGGAAGTAACGTTGCCCGCCGGTGGCGGGCAGTTGCGCCGTGGCGATCCCGCCGGCTTCCGTCAGCATCACGGCGACCGGCGCGTAGGGACCCAGGACATGGTTGGCGGCTTCGAGCACGGGCTCCGGATGCGTGGCGGGCCAACTGACGGCAATCCCCCCGGCCTCCGGCGCCACGCTCAATTTCGGGCGCCGGGGCGGCTCGAAGCTCACGCCGTCAATCCAGAGGGTGAAGCCGCTGCCCCAGGTATCGGCATGGATTTCCAGCGCGGTGATGCGGCTCAGGTCCGGGGCGCCAAAGGTGGAGCGCCGCCAGCCGTTTTCCTCCGTGGGCGAAGCCGCCAGCGGTATCTGGCAGGCCAGCCAGGCGTCCCGGGCGTCGTTGAGCAACTCGTAGGGCCAGCCGTCCTGGTAATATTGATACTGAACGTAGTTGCCATCGCCATCCTTGAGCCGGATCCACGGGCTGCCATTTTGAAAGCCCAGGTTGGGATTCTCGACATAGAACCGGATGTTCAGGGTGCTGACCTCGGTGAGGTCCCACAACGCGTTGAAGGTGCCGGGGTAGCGGACCCAAGTATCGAATCCTCCGTCGGTGACAAACTTAAGCGAGGCCTGGCCGACCTGCCGGCGCGAGGCATCGTTCGTGACGGTGCTGCCGCCGCTGGCGCCTCCCTCGGCCCAGGCAACCCAGTCGGCGGCGTTGGTCTCGGTGAGTTCGCGCGGCGGAAAGCGCTGGATGGGGCCGCCGAGCGTGACCTGGCGCGTGAAGGTGGCCTGGTTGGTCTCGCCCTGGTAGTAGGCGACGTTGGCCTCGGTGATGTCGAGCCACGCGTAATCCACCACGCCCTCGTATTCGAGGCGGAAGTGCAGCACGCCATTGGCTCCCGTCACCGCGACGTAGCCAAACGGGTTGGCGCGCAGCACGTCGCCCGTCGGCAACGGCGGGACTTTGGCGGGGTCAATCGGCACGTTCGGCAGGACCAAGACGCCGTTGGAGTCGGTCAGCCCCTGGGCCTTGACCTGCGGGGTGATGAGCCGGCCCTCATCCGGGCGCTCTTCGAGCTGATACACCTTCACCGCCGCGCCGTGGAGCGGCTGGCCGGTGCGCGTGAGAAAGCGCATTTTCACTTCCGCCGGGATGCCATAGAGATACTGGCCGAAATAGCCGTGGGCCTGGTCGAGCCAGTGGTTCATCGCCAGCGCGCTGTGCGGCGAGAAGAAGGGGCTGCACGCGCGCATAAGATCGTCGGGGCCGGTGTAGCCGAGGCCGGAGACCTGGTTCATCTCCCCGCTGAGGTCGAGCTGGTAAATGTCAATGAGCCCGAGCTGATGCCCCATTTCGTGAAGATAGCCGTAATCAATGTCGTCCGCGTCGTTATACCACCCGGAGTTGCGGTAGCTGTAGGGGGCTTCGTGGGCGTAGAACCGGAAGGGGAACACGGCAAACGGGAGGGTGTCAACCGCCGGATCGGGCGCGGTGTCCGCCAGCAGCTCCAGCACGTCGTAATGCACGCGCTTGGCGCAGTTGGCGCTGGCGAACATTTGGTTGAACCGCGCCATGTGATACTGAATCCAGTCAATCAAGTCATCCGTGACCGCGTTCGCCCAGTTGGTCGTCTGGAACCGGAAGCTTTCGTAGTAGCTCGCGTCAATATAACTCAGGAAGGCGACGGACTTGGTGTTGATGGTCACCGCATTGTTGCCCGCCCGCGCGTCGGACGTGGTGAGGAGGAAGCGGACGTCATGCGCCGCGCCGTCCCACGGACGCGCGAACGTGAACGTCGTCCGGCCGCCCGGGGCGAGCGGCCCGGCGACGGAGTTGGAAGCGGCGTTGGTGCCGTCCCATTGCCAGACGCCGACGATGGCATTGGTCCACGGATTGCTCCCCCGGTTGCGGACCGTGGCGGTGTACGTGACCGGGGCGTTGATGGCCGGCCAGCGCGGCGTGTTGGTCGTCTGGCCATGGCCCAGGCCCGTCGCCGCGCTGAAGCGGTAGGGGCCGTAGCCGGAGGGCTCGGTGATTTCGTAATCGGTGTATTCCGCGGCGTAGCGCGGAAAGCGCGGCGTGCGGGAGATGCCGACGACCTGGAGGTCGGTTTCATCATACGGCCGGAAGCCGCCGATGGCCGTGACCGTGCCCGGCTCGCCGCCGGAGAGCGTGACGGTTGCGACAAAGTAGTAATAGCTCGCTCCATTCACCAGCGGGCTGTCCAGGTAAGTCGTCGCAAGCCGATTCGAGAGGGTTGCGACGGGCGTCAGGCCCGCGAGCGACGTGAACGGCTCCGGGGCGCGATAAATCGCGTAGTGGGAGAAATGCCCCATCGGGTCGGGCACCGGCAGCCATTGCAGCTCGATGGCGGCGTTCAGCGGCCGTGCCGCCTGGCCGGCGGGCGGCGGCAGGTGGATTTCCGGCGCCGCGTTCAGATCGAAGGCATTGTAGAGATTCGCCGCCTGCTGCGAGGGCGTCTGGCCATCGCCGTTGCTTTGCGTCCAGACGAGCCGCGCGGGCAGGTACAGCAGGCCGTCGGACGAGAGGGTGGCCGTGCTCCGGGCGGTGCCATTTGCCGCCACCGTCAGCGTGTCGAGCAAGGTGGCGTTCGCCCCGTCGTCCCGCAGGGCGAAGTAAGTTCCGCCCTCGTTATTGCCCACGACCAGAACCCCGTTGGGCGTCACAATGGGCGACGACGCTTCGCTGTCCCAACCCTTGCTGCCGGTGGCGTAGGACCATTTCACCGAGCCATCGGCGGTGTTGATGGCGTACAACCGGCCGTCGCCTTCCTGGCTGACCGTTTGAAAATAGAACGTCAGCCCATCCTGCGCCAGGCAGCCGGCGCTTTGAGCGCGCTGCGGGTGATTCACCCCGTCCTGCCAATCGAACACCGGCATCGCCACCTGGCTCCACAACGGCTCCCCGTCGGCGTCCACGCCGACGATTCGGATGCTCGCCGCGCCGATGGGCAGATAGACCCGGCCCGACGCCGGATCCACCGCCGGGTCGGCGTCAGTCTCCAGGCCGCCCGTGACGCTCCACCACTCGTCGCCGCTGGCGCCGTCAAACGCTTTCAACTCGGCGCAGCGGCCCGCGGCGAGCACGTTCGTGCGCGCGGCGGTGGTCCAGATCGCCGGCCGGCTGAGGCACTCGCACAACTCCGATTCCGCCTCCCAGGTGACTAAGATGTCGGTGCCCGAATCGGTCCCCGCGTACGGCCGGTCATTCCAGGCGTGCGCGAAGATGCGGCCGTCCGGCGCCACCTTCGGCGAAGCGATGCCCAACCGCTCCGGATCGGCATCCGCCTCGTTATGCCAGTAAACCGAAGGCCCCTCGGCCGACGCGAATGCCATCAACGGATGCGGCGTATCGTCGTTGATGACATAAATCGTCGCGCCATCCGGAGAAAAGGCGGGCGTGTTGACGCCGATGGATTCGCCGCCAGCGGGATTGCCGCTCCAGAAAACCTGGCCCGTGTGCCGGTCCATGCCCTGCACCCCTTTGGGCCAATGATAGCCGCTCACCACCAGGTCTGCCCCGTCGGGGCCCACACCGTCAAAAAACACCATTGCGCTGCAGCTCAGGTTGCCTTCATTGGGCGAGCCCGGAGCCGGCGTCTGCCACCGCAGCACCGCGAAGAAATTGGTCCCCATCCGGTTGGTTGGAACAATGAAATCCGCCCGGCCGGTGTTCTCGGCATCGCGGTGGAGTTGCGTCCAGGCCTCCGCCGACGAGGCCGCCGCGCGCGGCCCGCCGTCCGCCCCGGATGCTCCCGAAGGGAGACGGGGGGGGCTGGCAGGGAAATCGCCAAAGTTTGCGGCAGAAACCGGCGCGGCGAAGACCGTCGCACCGGCCAGCCAGAGGGCCAGCACGCTGGCGGAATGCCGCCGTTTGCGAACGGGAATGGAAGTTGATGGAGTCTTCATAGTTTGGGCTTTATCAGGTCGGAAGGTTTTGGTGAGTTTCCCGGGACGGGAAAGAGCCGAAGCCACGGCCCGCCGGCACGGAGTATGGCAGGGGGGAAAACAGGGATGTGGTTTCAAGCTCACTGGACATGCCATGACATTACCGAAAAGCGGCCCGCGGGTCAACGGGTTTTTTCGCGCCAGGGCATCGCATCCGGGCGCCCGGGTCTCCAGCTTTTCCCCCTGTCCGCAAGCCCGTAAATCCACGCGGAACCCGCGCGGGCTAAGGCTGGGCGGGACGCTGTTGCATCCGGGCGCGCGGGCCAAAGTAGGGATAGCGGTCCCAGTGATCGTCGTCGTTGGCGAGGCGCGGGTCGGCGGTGTCTTTTTGCCACTGGTCCAGGCGGGCGCGGAGCTGTTTTTGCGCGGCGGCATAGGCGGGCTGGCCGGCCACGTTGTTGATCTGGTGCGGGTCCCGGCGCAAATCGTAGAGCTCCTCCGCCGGGCGCCGGGCGAAGCAAAGCTGGTAGAACTGCCGCACCGCCGGCTCATCGCGGTGATCCAGGATGAAGCTCTTGGTCGGGCCGTCGTCGCAGTCGCCGAAGGCGCTAAGGGGATCCTTGTGCGCCTGCGGATCCCCGGCCGGCCAGCGGTCGGGCCGAAGATTGCGCACGTAAAGAAACTCGCGCGTGCGAATGGCGCGCACCGGGTAACCCGCGTCGCCAGCGCGCGCGTTGGCGTGCCGCTCGCGCTCGAGAAAGACGGTGTTGCGCGTCCCGGGTTTCTCCGCGCCGGTCAGCAGCCCCAGAAAGCTGCGGCCGGTCATCGCCGGCAGCGGCGGAAGCCCGGCCGCTTCCAGGCAGGTCGGCGCGAGATCCATCAGGCTGATGAACTCCTCGCAAACCCGGCCGGCTTTGACCCGGGCCGGCCAGCGGACGGCCAGCGGCTGGCGGCTGCCGCCATCATAGACATTGGCCTTGCAGCGCGGGAACGGCCAGCCATTGTCGCCGCTGATGATGACCAGCGTATTGTCGCGCCGGCCCGCCTTGTCCAGCGCCGCCAGCACCTCGCCCACGTCGCGGTCGAAGCGCTGCACTTTCCAGTAGTAGTCCAGCACATCCTGGCGCGAAACGGCATTATCCGGCCAGTAAGGAGGGATGACGACCTTGTTCGTTTTGAGGCCAATGCCGGCGCCCGAACCGGCTTCGTAGGGCCGATGCGGATCATGGCTGCCGAACCAGAAGCAGAACGGCGTTCCCGCCGGCACGGTTTGCAGAAAGGCGTCAAAGCTCGGAAACGCCTGGCCCGCCGGGTTGCGCGTGTAGCCACCGGCCCGGAAATCGCCCGGCCCCCAGCCTTTGCGCGTGCTGCCAATGACATAGCCGGCTTTTTCCAGCAGCTTGGGATACACCGGGTACCGCCGAGGCAGAAACCCCCACAGGCAGCTCCCCTCCTCCAGCCGATGCGGGTATTGGCCGGTCAGCATCGCCGCTCGCGACGGCGAGCACGACGACACCGTGCTGAAGCAGTAGTTGAAGCGCACCCCCGCGCGGGCAATGCGGTCAAAATTCGGCGTATGCACCACCCGGTCGCCATAGACGCCCGCATGCGGCCAGCTCCAATCATCCGCCAGGCAAAACAGTATGTTCGGACGCGAGTCCGCCGCCGCCGCCAGCACGCCGGCCAGCAGCACCAGGCTGAAATAAACCAGCTTCCGGCGCGGCTCCCGCCCTCCCCGTCCCGGCAAAATCTTATGGCTATTCATCCCGGCCGGCGCAACCCGATGAGAACTTGCTTTCCGCGCTCCCGCCCGCACAGAACGCCACGCGCGGGCGGGGAAAAAGGCTTTTGCGCTCACCGAGCATGCGCCGACTTTATCAAAAGCCGGCTGGCGCTTCAACGCCTTATTTGCGGCGAATAAGAACCGGCTTTCCCCGCGCGCGCGCGCCCGGAGCCGGCGCCGGGAAACTGGCGCCGCGGGTCGCAGGTTGATGTGGCCGCCAGCCCGATTTTCGGATATAACCCGGCGGATGAGAATCGGTTTGTTTGCGTGGTTGATTCTGCTGGCGGCGCTGACGGCGCCCACGCGGGGAGCGGAATCCTACGACCTGGTCATCCGGCATGGCCGCGTGGTGGACGGCTCGGGCAACCCGGCCTTCTTCGCCGACGTGGCGGTGCGCCAGGGGCGCATCGCCGCCCTGGGCCGCATCGAGCGCGCGGGCCGCATCGAAATCAACGCGGCGGGGCTAATCGTCGCCCCCGGATTCATTGACGTCCATACGCACGCCGATGAAGTCGCCACCCGACCGCTTGCGGAAAACTTCGTGCGCATGGGGGGTGACGACCGTGGTCGCGGGCAACTGCGGCAGCTCCACGCTGGACGTCGCCCGGTTCTTTCGCGGGATCGAGCGCACCAACGCCGCCGTCAACGTCGCCACGCTCATCGGCCACAATAGCGTCCGCCGCAAGGCGATGGGCGGCTCTTTTGCGCGCCCGCCCACCCCGGCGGAGCTGGCCCAAATGAAGGCGCTGGTCGGGCAAGCCATGAAAGACGGCGCGGCGGGGCTTTCCACCGGCCTGATCTACCAGCCCGGCGTGCACGCGCAGACCGATGAAATCGTGGCGCTGGCCAAGGTCATTGCGCCCTACGGCGGCATCTACGCCAGCCACATGCGGCACGAAGGCGCCCAAATCTACCAGGCCCTGGACGAAGTCTTCCAGGTCGCGCGCGCGGCGGGCATCCGCGCCGAGGTGTCGCACCTCAAGCTCTCCGGGCCCAACGCCTGGGGCCAGGCCGGCCAGGTGCTGGCCCGCCTCGAACAGGCGCGCGCCGAGGGGCTGGATATCACGCAGGATCAATACGTCTATACCGCCTCCAGCACCGGCCTGAGCCAGTTGCTGCCGGCCTGGGCGCTCGAGGGGGGCCGGGACGAGTTCCGCCAGCGCGTGGCCGACCCGGCCCTCAAAGCCCGCCTGATCGCCGACCTGAAACGCCGCCTGCGCGACCAAAAGCGGGACGACTTCTCCTACGCCGTCATCGCCTCCTGCGCGCACGACCGCGCGCTCGAAGGGCTCAACCTCGCCCAGGCCGCCCAGGCCAAACGCGGCTCCGCCGCGCTCGAGGACCAGATCGAAACGCTGCTGGAGATTCAAGCCCGCGGCGGCGCCAGCGGCGTCTTCCACAACATGAACGAAGACGACCTCCAGGTTTTCCTGCGGCACCCCAACACCATGGTCGCCTGCGACAGCGGCCTGCGGAAATTCGGCGAAGGCATGCCCCACCCCCGCGGCTACGGCAACAACGCCCGCGTGCTGGCCCGCTACGTCCGCGAACTCAAAGTGCTGCGCCTCGAAGATGCCATCCGCAAGATGACCAGCCTGCCCGCCAACACCTTCCGCCTCCCGGACCGCGGCCTGCTCCGGCCCGGCGCCTGGGCCGATCTCGTCGTGTTCGACGCCGACAAAGTGCAGGACCGAGCCACCTTCCCGGCCCCGCACCAATACCCCGACGGCATCCCGCATGTCATCGTCAACGGCATCCCCGTCATCCAGAACGGCCAGCACACCGGCGCCAAAGCCGGCAAGGCTTTGCGCCACTCGCGCTGACGCCGCCCCCCGCCCGGCCCGCCCGCCGCCTCAGCCTCCCGGGGGAACTTCGCTTCCCGGCTTCGCAGTTCGGCTTTGCCCGCCCGCCGCCGATCCGGTATGCTGCGCGGTATGATGAGCCTGACAAATGGCGCGGCGGAGCAGCGGCCGAAAACGCCCGAGAAACGAATGCGGCTCGCCGGGCTGGCCGCCCTGTTGGCCGCGGGACTGGCCACCGGTTGCGCCCACTCGGCGCGGCGGAGCGCGCTGGCGGACGGGGTGGCCTCCGTCCAGGTCCCGTCGGTTCCCGTCTTCCTGAATGGCCCGATGGCGCTGCTGTTCACCAACGTCAACGGGTTCCGCGCCCGTGTGGTGCTGGAAAGCGGCTCCCCCGCCCGGACGGAAGCCGCCGGCGAATTGATGGGACAAGACGGCCACCTGCTCTTCATGCCGGCCGCCGGCGGGGCGGCCGCCCGGCGTGCTCCGGCGGCCGACAGCGCCTTCATCTGGAACGTGCCGGCGCAATCCGGCTTCCTCCTCAACGGCCCCATGCAGGCGTATGCGCCAATCCCCGCCGGCTCCCGGCCCGGCAGCCTGGCAACCCGCGCCGCCGCCGACTCCGCCGCCGCCGAGCGCATAGACGGCCATCTCTGCGAATGCGTCCATGCCGTCGTGGCCGCCGACGATGGCACGACCACCCCGTTCCGGCTGTGGCGGGCACCGGACTTGAACGGCCTGCCGCTCCGCATCATCGCCCCCGCGGCCGCCGCGCCCCTGACGCTCACCCTGTCCAATGCCCGCCTGGAACCCCTGCCCCGCGAACTTTTCCTGCCCCCCAAAGGCTTCACCAAATACGACAGCGCCGAGGCCCTGGCGCGTGAACTGATGATCCGCCGTCACAACCTTAAACGCCCGACGCCCTACACGTCCGATGAGGACATCCCCCGCGGCAACCTGCTCTTGCCGCCTTAAGACCCGCTGTCACCACGCCGCGCGGCCCGGGCGCGGCGCCGGCTCCCCCCTTGAAAATCTGCGTCCGCCCGCGTAGTGTTGCCCCATGAGTGCAAAGCGGTGTTCAACTTCTCCGGCGGTTTCCCTCCCCCGCGCCCACGGCTGGCTCGCCCTGGACCGCCGCGCCTTTCTCCGTCAATCGCTGGCATGCGTGGGCGGGTTGGCCACGGGCCTGCCCGCCATCGCCGCGGGCCTCGACCGGGGCAAGGCCGTCCCCCTGGGGGTGGCCCGGGGCATCCACCCGGGGCGCGTGGTCTGGGCGCACGATCCCGAGGTGACCACCTGGAAAGGCCCCGACGACGGCCACTGGTGGGAGGGCAACCGGGTGAAGCTGGAGCGCGTGGAGGCCATGCTGGCGCGGGCCGTCTGCGAATTGACCGGCGAAACCACGGTTCCCCGGGCCTGGTCCCGGCTGTTCCGCCACCTGAACCAGGCGCGGGGCAAGGGGGATGTCGGGTATCGGGCGGGCGAGCAAATCGTCATCAAGCCCAACTGGGTGGGAATGATCTTCCACGAAGGCAACGTCAACCTCGATACGTACGCCTTCATCCGCCGGCAAGACTACATGAACACCGCGCCGCAAATGATCCTCGCGCTGCTCGACCAGTTGGTGCGCGCCGGGGTGGCCCCGCGGCACATCACCATCTGCGACACGCTCGCCTGCCTGGTCCACGACTACTACGACCGCCTCCACGGGGACTTCCCGGCCGTGCGCTACGAGGATTACGCGGGCAAATTCGAGCGGGCCAAAGTCCGGACTTCCACGCAGCCGCTCTATTGGAGCAGCCGTCCGGAGGGCAAGGCCCAGGATTACCTGCCCGCCAGCTTCGCCGACGCCGAATATCTCATCAACTTCGCCAACCTCAAGGCCCACACCGGCGGTGGCGTCACGCTCTGCGCCAAAAACCATTATGGCTCCCTCGTCCGCTGGCCGGCGCAAAAGGGCTACTACGACATCCACCCCAACTGCTTCTCCCGCAACCCGCGCATCTACCGCCCGCTGGTGGACCTGACCGGCCACTCCCACCTGGGCGGCAAGACCGTCCTCTACCTCGTGGACGGCCTGTTCTCCGGCGTGCATCCCCGCGACCCGGTTCCGCAGCGGATGCGCACGCCCCCGTTCAACGGCCAATGGTCCTGCAGCCTCCTGGCCTCGCAAGACCCGCTGGCCATTGACTCGGTCGGGTTCGACTTCCTGGCCGCCGAGTGGCCCGACCTGGCGGGCAAAGACGGCGTGGACGATTACCTCCATGAAGCGGCGCTGGCCCCCGACCCGCCGTCGGGAACCTTCTACGACCCGAACCACGACACCCCCACCCGGCGGCTGCCCAGCCTGGGCGTCCACGAACACTGGAACAATCCGCGGGAACGAAAATACTCGCGCAACCTCGGGACCGGCGACGGCATCGAACTCGTCAGCGTGAAACTGGGCGCCCGCCCCGGAAAATAGCGGCTCCCCGCCAACCGGGCGCATCCCCGCGGGCGCGGGGCCGGGGGGAAAGTGGTGGAGGGAACGACGACCTACCGCAAAACAGTCTCAAAGCCCGCGCTCATCGTAACTCCTTGATAATAAAGGCCGAAGTCACCTCGCACAACCACTTCCCAACAACCCGACCAGAGAAACGATTTTCTCCCCTGATTTCCCGGCACCGGACGAGGGTGACAGGTTTGCAGTAAAACCGGATACCTGGCGCTGAGCCGCAACAACTTCAAATCCGGTTTTCGGACGCCGGTTCGGTTCCTAAAACGGGAATCGAATTGGCCTGGGCATTACCCCTTCGGCGGATAAGGATCGTTCCCGTGGCTGTCCTTGTTCTGGATCTTCCCGTCCTTGCCATGGATGTAGAACTCGGTGCCTTGGTTCTGGCTGATCTTGCGCCCGGCATCGACGGCTTCCTGCTTTTTATCGAAGTGGCCGCTGCTACGGGTCGCTCCATCTTTTTTTACATCCCAACCGCCGCCCGCGTTGGGCACGACATGATGTGATCCTGGTTTCTTTGGCATGGTCGCCTCCTGTTTACTTGGTTTCCGTTGAAATGAGCAGCGTTGCCAGTTCCAAAGCATCCACCGGCCAGAAGCACTCTGGTCGCGGGCGGTTGACGCCGGGATGTCCGGCCTGGGGGCGGCAGTTCAGGACCCGGTCGACCCATTGGGCAGGTATGGCGTCCAGGCCGTACACCGCGCCCAGTAGCGCCCCACAAATGGCTGCGTTGGTATCGGTGTCGCCACCCCGCATGACCGTATCGACGACGCCCGCTTCAAAGCTCGGGGCATTGAGCAGGTGCCACAGGGCATTGCGAAACGCGATCAACACCCAGCCCTGTTGCTGGACGTAGTCAGCAGGTGGAGCTTCGGCGGCTCCTTGGATAGCGTCCATAAGAGCCGGGTCGACTGCCAGGTCGGCAGCCCACTGTTTGATATTCTGGTAGAGCTTCCCGGCCTCGCAGCCCGAGGCAATGGCGTGGGCAATCGCCATGGTGAAAAGCGAGTTCGCCTGAAGGCACACCGGATTTGGATGCGTCAGGGCGGCGTCCTGCTTGGCCCAGTCGCACACAGTTTCCAATGGGTAGTTGGCTCCGAAGATGCCCAAGGGGCTGATCCGCATCATGGCCCCGTTGGCCTGACTGTCGGGGTTCGGACATCCCCGCAATCCAGTGGCGATGGTCATACCGCAGTCAAAGGGATCGGAGTCGAGCCAGAATTGATAGGCCTGAAGCGCGGCATTGGGATCATAGGCTCCAAGCTCTGTCAGCATCCGGGCCAGCAGCAGCGCCATCTCCGAGTCATCGGTCGGCTGACCGGCAATGGTGTTCCATGTGCCGCCATCGGCCAGTTCCCGCACGCCTTCCGGGTAGCTGCGGCGGATCTCCTCTGGCGACTGGAACTCGACCAGGCTGCCAAGGGCGTCACCGATGAGCTGTCCAAGGAGGCAGCCCTGGGCACGATTAATTATCAAGTCACTGTCCATCGGCCGAAAAGACCTCGACGACATTGCCATCCGGGTCAAGGCTTCTGAAAAAAAGCATTCCGGATTTTCCCCACGGACCCAACGCCGTGACTATCTGCAATTCGCTCTCTTTAACCAACCGAAAGCGCTCAGCAATGTTCGTTGCCTGAATGTAGAGCATCGCTCGAAGTTGAATCCCTTGAGGAACATTGTTCGTGTAGCTCAATGGAACCAAAACGAGTCCTTGGTCGAAAACAACCACATCCGAGCTTTGTTTCTTCACAGTTAAGCCGAGGCAGTCACGATAGAACCAAATGGCTTTTTCGAATGAGGCAACAGGTATCTTTGAACCGCATCCACGACTTTTAGAAGGCTGTTGGTGAGGTAAGCTGGTTTGCTTCGGGTTATCGGCTATTTGCTCAAAATCGCCCTTTGAAATCTTGTTCAGGTAGATGATTTGGCCGTCGTCGGTGGTCAAACGTCGGAATTCGACTTTGAACTTCCCGCTGCGTCCGATGTAATCACGCCCCCGATTTACCTTGGCCTTTCTGCGATCAGGAAGGCTGACTTCACTCGAATCAGGAGCAATTACAACCTCATCAACCCAATTCTTGAGCAAGGATCTTTTAACAACCTCATGAGTAGGTTTGTCATCAATATGTCCGCTTGCTAATCGAAATGCATTTTTCTCGATGTAGGCGGCGTCTTGAATGCCTTGCTTCACAGGTGATAGCCAGTCGGAGCCATTGATGCAGCCGAGCAGACCACCCGTCATTGAGGCGATTGTATCGGTGTCCGAACCAATGGCGAAGGCTGGCTTTACCACTCCATTAATTGGATCAGCAGCGTGTCGGGATGCCAGATACACCGAGGCTATCGCGGCAACGGTTCCGGCTCCGCTTATCTTACTGTTGAAGCATTGGAGTTTTTTCAGTACATCGTCATCGAGACTCAAAGCCCCTTTCGAGAGTTCAGCTCGGCAGACTTCAAGATACTCCATGACCTCCGCTTTGGCCGACTCCCAAAGTTTCATGTAGTCCTGAAGGCTTTTTTCCGCTTGGCTCCGCCATTCTGGCGGGATGTTTGGTGTGGCAGGAAGAGCAGACCAGTGATCGACGCTCTTGATCAATTCTTCTACCAATTCACCATACACCAGTTTCGAATCCTTGCGGAAAGCCGCCCAAAGCGCGAAACCGTATGCCAAAGCGCCTAACAGCGCCCGGGGGTGTCCATGTGTTGCTATACCATCAAGGAAAATATTGGTGGCTATCCTGGGAAATTCCTTTTCGCCCAAGCGCAAGACGTGAGGGAGAACGCGCATCGCGACACCGTTGCCGCCCGCCTCGTAATATCGCTTCACATCCTGTGGCTTCCGATTGGCACTCCATGGCGCGACACCATCCAGCCATGACTCCACAGCTCTTTTGGTTGCTCCGCCACCACCACGCTCATAAACAGACCAAAAGGGTAACTCCACTTGTGTGAAGTGGTCCCACCACGCTTCTCCTTTCAGCAAAGACCGACTGAGACAGAGTATGAGTTGGGTGTCGTCGCTATACCCGCCTTCCTCAATGATCTCTTCATGAGGGAAAAAGCGGCCGCCGGAGCGTCGAGTCCATCTTTTGAAATCATGCAGGCGGCCTTGGGTTTGCTTTGAGGCGTTTGACTTGGCAATTCGCTCATTGGGCCAACCCAGTGCGTCACCAAAAGCAGCCCCAAGCATGGCTCCGACGCTTTTGCTTGTTTTTAGCCTTATCGTGTTGTTATCGGCCATGTAGACCTCCGTTTTCATATATCGTTTCCGTCGCTCGGACACCGCGTTGAATCAACCGCGAGAGGGACGCCTTATTGAAAAAGTCCGGAGCGATGTAAATTGGTTTGTCGAGTGTTATACCCTGGAGTTCCAATCTGCATATTTCCCGACGAGCCTGCTCTTCTGTATGAACTGCAATACCGATAATTGAATCAAGTGGAATCGGGTCTTTAAGAAGGACTTCCGCCTGAATATCGGTCGGCGCTGACGGGAGATGTCTCGCGGATCGCGTGTATGCAGGGAATCCAGGAGAAATCGGAGCGTAAAGAGAGTGAAGCCCGTTTATCCCTGCCTGGATATAGCGGCCGTGTTCGCGGGACGCATTGCAAGGGCAAAAGCAAGTCTCAGGGTGCCAGAGGTAGCTGGGCTCAATCATTAACACTACCCAGTCTTTAAACAAGTGATCTCGATCCCTAACCGTAGTGAAGTAATAGGTGTTCGGATAATCGATAGAGCAACAGATCAGATCATCCCTTCCATCATACCGACTTGGATCGGTCGGGTTGTGTGGCATATCGTGCTGCTGAAGCGTCCTTGTCGAACAAAGTCCGAGAGGATCATCAAAAATATGAGCGAGGTTTCTTGACTGCGTAAAATGGCAGATCCGAGTGATTCCACGGTTGACGCACTCCTGCTGAATCAAGTTCATGGCTTGACCCTCTGGTAGAGTGATTCGTCAACGGGTAGCAGTGACGTGAGCTTCCCTGTGTAGAGCAGGATCAAGCTCGTTTTTGCTCTTGTTACAGCCACATAAAGAAGTCTGCCATCATGCGTAAAACCATCCTCTTCCCCGTGAGAGTCTATGTAGTCCGGATCGGGAAGATTGTCTGAATCCAAGAAAGGAAGTATCACGACGTCAAATTCAAGCCCCTTAGCAGCGTGGTAGGTACCATGATAAATGCCGGGGCCGTCATTCCATACCTGAAGGTCGCGGTGCAATCGTGTAGCGTTTGCTCCAAGGGCGGAGCTGAAGATCCTCTCCTGAGCTCTGTCTTTTACGAGGATGGCAACACTCTGGGTTTTCCCAGCGCCTCTTGCTGCCCGTAGTGCGATTTCAACTTGCTGATCCTTGTCAGTGCAGTCGACAACTGTAGGCAAGGCACCGTCGGCCCTTGGTGATGTGGGTTCAACCAAATCGGGAATATCCTGAAAAAAAGGCATCCTGGAAATGGCTAAACCCAACTGGGCGATCTGTTTTGTATTTCGATAGTTTTCTTTGAAGAACCACTGCTGTGGGATGTTCAGTCCTGCAGAGCGCCAGCTCATCCG
>JAKQDD010000088.1 GCA_029556615.1 Verrucomicrobiota bacterium
CACCGAGCTCATGGCCGAGACAGCGCCCAGATCGTTACACCATTCGTGCAGGTCGGAACTTACCCGACAAGGAATTTCGCTACCTTAGGACCGTTATAGTTACGGCCGCCGTTTACCGGGGCTTCGGTTCAACGCTTCTCCCGAAGGATGACGTCCCCCCTTAACCTTCCGGCACCGGGCAGGTGTCAGGCCCTATACGTCACCTCGCGGTTTGGCAGAGCCATGTGTTTTTGGTAAACAGTCGCCTGGGCCACTTCTCTGCGCCCCGTCATCCCTGACGGGGACCCTTTTTCCCTAAGTTACAGGGTCAGTTTGCCTAGTTCCTTAGCCATGAATCACTCGAGCACCTCGGGATACTCTCCCCGGCCACCTGTGTCGGTTTGCGGTACGGGTGCCCTGCGCCTGATGCTTAGGGGGTTTTCTCGGGAGTACGCTTAGGGCCGCTATCCGCTCGCCCGAAGGCTCACGGTACTTTCAGGTTCGGCACACCGGGGGGCTAACCCCAGCGTTTACCTACACCCTTAAACCCGGTAATCCGTCACCGGGCGGACCTTCCACCCCTCCGTCACCCCATCGCAGCGCCGGGCAGTGCCGGAATGTTGACCGGCTTCCCATCGGCATCGGCCATCGCCTTAGCCTTAGGACCCGACTGACCCTGATCCGACTAGCGTTGATCAGGAAACCTGGGCCTTGCGGTGGGCGGGTTTCACACCCGCCTTATCGTTACTCATGCCTACATTTGCCTTTCCCGGCGCTCCACCCCCCCTCGCGGGGGGAATTCAACGCCCCGGGAATGCTCCCCTACCTCCCGCACCGCCTGAGCGGTACGGAACCGGAGCTTCGGGGGTACGCTTGATGCCCGTTCATCATCCACGCGCGGCCGCTCGACTAGTGAGCTGTTACGCACTCTTTGAATGGATGGCTGCTTCCAAGCCAACATCCTAGCTGTCACTGCAGCCGCACCTCGTTTGGTCAACTTAGCGTACACTCCGGGCCCTTAGCTGCCGGTCCGGGTTATTCCCCTCTCGTCGCTGGACCTTAGCACCCAGCGGCTCACTCCCGGGCATCGCGCAGCGGCATTCGGAGTTCGTCAGGACTAGATAGGCGGCGAAGCCCTCGCATCCTGTCGGTCGCTCTACCTCCGCTGCGGTAAGCCCGAGGCTGCCCCCAAAGGCATTTCGGGGAGTACGAGCTATTTCTCAGCTTGATTGGCCTTTCACCCCCACCCACAGCTCATCCGAGAGCTTTTCAACGCTCACCGGTTCGGCCCTCCAGAGCGTGTTACCGCCCCTTCAGCCTGGCCATGGGTAGATCGCAAAGTTTCGCGTCTGCGCCGACCGACTCAACGCCCTGTTCGGACTCGCCTTCGCTTCGGATCCCCCCCTGCTGGGGGTTAACCTCGCCGGCCAGCGCAACTCGTAGGCTCATTATGCAAAAGGCACGCCGTCACCCCGATCGCTCGGGGCTCCGACCGCTTGTAGGCGCACGGTTTCAGGTACTGTTTCACTCCCCTGCTCGGGGTGCTTTTCACCTTTCCCTCACGGTACTGGTTCGCTATCGGTCTCCCGGGAGTATTTAGCCTTGCGGGATGGTCCCCGCGGATTCGGACAGGGTTCCTCGTGCCCCGCCCTACTCAGGGTGACGCCTGCGGCGGACGGGCATACGCGTACGGGGCTATCACCCGCTACGGCCCACCCTTCCAGGTGGTTCCGCTTCGCCCGCCGCCGACGTACGGCGGCCCTACAACCCCGGCGGCGCCGTAACGCCACCGGTTTGGGCTGATCCCCTTTCGCTCGCCGCTACTCGGGGAATCGCTGTTGCTTTCTCCTCCTCCGGGTACTGAGATGTTTCAGTTCCCCGGGTTCGCCTCCCGGATAACCGGGATACCCCGACAACGTCGGGGTGGGTTCCCCCATTCGGACACCCGCGGATCACAGGGTATGTGCCCCTCCCCGCGGATTTTCGCAGCTTGTCGCGTCCTTCTTCGCCTCCGAGAGCCAAGGCATCCCCCGTGCGCCCTTGACCGCTTCCCCGGCGCTCGCGCGCCCGGCGGTCGCTCCAACCTCGCCTCGCTCGTCGATCCTCGTCGGATCGATATTCTGTATTCTTTTACCTCTACGTCTTACCACCAAGCCAAAGAACGTCGGCCGGACGACCCGGCCACCGTGGAGAATAACGGATTCGAACCGTTGACCCCCTGCGTGCAAGGCAGGTGCTCTAGCCAGCTGAGCTAATTCCCCCTGACCGCGGGGAACCCCCCCGCCCGTAGTCCCGCCCAGACTTGAACTGGGGACCTCTACATTATCAGTGTAGCGCTCTAACCAGCTGAGCTACGGGACTGCGCCCCGGCGCAGAGCCCGGAGTGTAAAAACACACGGCACCCGAAGAGGGCGGGAGCGCGCGCCCCTGCGGGGCGGCTCCAGAAAGGAGGTATTCCAGCCGCACCTTCCGGTACGGCTACCTTGTTACGACTTAGCCCCAGTCACCGGTCTTACCCTAGGGCGCTCCTCGCGGTTACGCACTTCAGGTACCCCCGGCTTCCATGGCTTGACGGGCGGTGTGTACAAGGCCCGGGAACGTATTCACCGCGCCGTGGCTGATGCGCGATTACTAGCGAATCCAACTTCATGGGGTCGGGTTGCAGACCCCAATCCGAACTGGGACCGGATTTCGGGATTGGCGCCCCCTCGCGGGGTGGCTGCCCTCTGTACCGGCCATTGTAACACGTGTGTAGCCCTGGACGTAAGGGCCGTGCTGATTTGACGTCATCCCCACCCTCCTCACGGCTTACGCCGGCAGTCCCGCCAGAGTCCCCGGCTTCACCCGATGGCAACTGGCAGTAAGGGTTGCGCTCGTTATGGGACTTAACCCGACACCTCACGGCACGAGCTGACGACAACCATGCAGCACCTCGCCGACCGCCATCGCTGGAGAGCACCGTCTCCGGTGCCGTCGGCCGGCGTTCGAGCCCAGGTAAGGTTCCTCGCGTATCATCGAATTAAACCACATGTTCCTCCGCTTGTGCGGGCCCCCGTCAATTCCTTTGAGTTTCAACCTTGCGATCGTACTCCCCAGGTGGATGGCTTAATGCTTTCGCTCAGGCGCTGACCGTGTATCGCCAACACCCAGCCATCATCGTTTACGGCGTGGACTACCAGGGTATCTAATCCTGTTCGATCCCCACGCTGTCGTGCATCAGCGTCAATATCGGACCAGCCGGCTGCCTTCGCAATCGGCGTTCCGCGCGATATCTAAGCATTTCACCGCTACACCGCGCATTCCGCCGGCCTCGACCGAATTCAAGGCGGCCAGTTTCGACGGCAGGGCAACGGTTGAGCCGCTGCATTTCACCGCCGACTGAGCCACCCGCCTACGCACCCTTTAAACCCAGTAAATCCGGATAACGCTCGGATCCTCCGTATTACCGCGGCTGCTGGCACGGAGTTAGCCGATCCTTATTCCCCCGGTACCGGCATCCCCCCTCGCGAGGGGGTTATTCGCCCCGGGGAAAAGCAGTTTACAACCCGTAGGGCCGTCGTCCTGCACGCGGCATGGCTGGTTCAGGCTTCCGCCCATTGACCAATATTCCTCACTGCTGCCTCCCGTAGGAGTCTGGTCCGTGTCTCAGTACCAGTGTGGGGGATCGTCCTCTCAGACCCCCTAGCCATCGTCGCCCTGGTGGGCCGTTACCCCACCAGCCAGCTAATGGCACGCAGGGCCATCCACCGCCGCCCGTAGGCTTTACCCCCAACCCCAGGAGGGGTCGGGGAACCATGGGGTATTAGTCCGCCTTTCGGCGGGTTATCCCCCTGCGGTGGGTAGGTTCCATACGCGTTACGCACCCGTGCGCCGGTCGCCATCAGCGTATTGCTACGCCATGATGCCCCTCGACTTGCATGTGTTAGGCCTGCCGCTAGCGTTCATCCTGAGCCAGGATCAAACTCTTCCTCGTTGTCAAAAAAAAATTCGCGCTGTCGCGCGCCGCTCGCCGCGGCCGCGCAGCCCCCGCTCCGGATCGCATCCGAAGGAATTGAACTGTGATCGTTCCTTCCTATATTTTCCTCTTCTTTGGTGCCAGTGTGTCAAAGAACCCCTGCGTATGCTGTGGG
>JAKQDD010000146.1 GCA_029556615.1 Verrucomicrobiota bacterium
CGGATCCCACAGCGGCCCCTTGGCAATGTCCTGGTTCACATCCCAGTTCGACCGGTTCGCGCCGCTGAAATCCAGCGAGCTGGTCCCCACGTACCCGTGCTGGGAACCGTACCCCTCGACCACCTTGTCGTCGTTGTCCTCGGCGTAGAGCCGCCACGCCAGCATCAGCTGCTTGTTGTTGCTCATGCAGGCGATCCCCTGCCCCTTCGACTTCGCCCGGGCCAGCGCCGGCAACAACATGCCCGCCAGGATCGCGATGATCGCAATCACCACCAGCAACTCGATCAGCGTGAAACCCTCATGTCGACCCGATTGGCCAGGGTCGCGATCCCAATTCCTCATGGCGTGCTTCATAATGTTCAGTGCGTTGGTCGTCATCGGCGCGGCCCTGATTGCCGGCTGGATGGGGCCGGAACGGGCCGTCCGCAGCCGGCCAACCGGCTGCTCGGGAGGGAATGCTACCGCACCGCCATGGTCACAACAAGCCCCCAATTCAAACCGCGTTTTGCTCGACAATCGCCAACGCTGCCTCGACTCTGGTCCCTCATGATGAGCCTGATGCAACCCTGGCAACGCTGGCGCGTGAGCGCCCCCCTCGTAGCCCTGACGCTCCTCATCCCGGGCGCGAACGCCGAGGATTGGCCGATGTGGGGCCGGACGCCCGGCCGCAACATGGTCGCGGCGGCCACCGGGCTTCCCAAGGCGTTCGATGCCGGCAAGTACAAACCAGGAACCGAAGACGTGGACCTCGCCACCACGCGGAATGTCGTGTGGGTGGCGAAGTTGGGTTCCCAAAGCTACGGCAACACGGTCGTCGCCCAGGGCCGGGTCTTCATCGGCACCAATAACGACAACCCCCGCGATCTCCGACACGAGGGCGACCGGAGCATCCTGCTCTGTCTCGAGGAGGCTACGGGCAATCTCCTCTGGCAGTTTGTCGTCCCCAAACTGAAGGCCGGCCGGGTCAACGACTGGGAGAGCCTCGGCCTCCTCTCATCCCCGCTCGTCGAGGGCAAGCGGGTCTTCCTGGTAACCAGCCGGGGCGAAGTGGCCTGCCTGGATCGGGACGGGCTCGCGGATGGCAATGACGGTCCGTTCACCGACGAAGCCGCGTACGCGGTCCGGGACACGGAGAAGCCACCGCTCGAGCCCGGACCCCGGGACGCCGACATTGTCTGGGTCTATGACATGATGGACGAGCTCGGCGTGTTCCCGCATAACGCCGCGAACAGCTCCCCCCTCGCCGTGGGCCAACGGGTCTACGTCTGCACCTCGAACGGCCAGGACTGGACCCACGCCAACACCCCCTCCCCTTTCTCGCCCAGCTTCATCGCGCTCAACAAGCAGACCGGCGCGCTCGAAGGCGAGGACGCCACCAGGATCGGCCGACGCCTGTTCCACGGCCAGTGGAGCTCGGTGGCTTCCGGCGTGGTCAGCGGTCGGCCCTTGATCTTCTGCGGCGGCGGGGACGGCTTTCTCTACGCCCTGGACGCCACGCCAACGCGGAAAGGGGAGACCATGGTGCTCGAGACCGTCTGGTCCTATGACTGCAATCCGCCCGAGTACCGCGTCAAGGACGGGAAACCGATCAAGTACCCGTCGGCAGAAGGCCCGAGCGAAATCAACGCGACGCCGGTTTTCTACAAGAACCGCGTCTATGTGGCCACGGGACAAGACCCCGAACACGGCGAGGGGGTAGGGCACCTGGTCTGCGTCGATGCCACCGGCCGGGGTGACGTCACGGCGACCGCCACCGTCTGGTCCTACAAGGGCATCCACCGCAGCCTTTCGACGGTCTCGATCGATCCCGCAACCGGCCTGCTGTTCATCGCGGATTTCTCCGGGTATGTCCACTGCCTCGACGCCGAGACCGGAGCCCTCCACTGGATCCATGACATGAAAGCCCATATCTGGGGTTCGACCCTCGTCGCGGACGGCAAGGTCTACCTCGGGGACGAGGACGGCGATGTGGCGATTCTCGACGCCTCGAAGGAGAAGCGGTTGCTCTCCGAGACCAACCTCAATGCGCCCGCTTACGCCTCGCCGGTCGTGGCGAACGGCACCCTCTACGTCGCGAGCAACACCCACCTCTACGCCGTCCGCAACCTGACACCCGCCGCGACCGCAACGGCGGCCGCAGACCCATGAGCCCTGACCCGCATGGCCCCATCAACGCCGAGGTTGTGCCCGGCACCACCGCGGAGTCCCGTCGCCACTCAGCCGCGCCCGCCGTTCACCCGCTCTCCGCGGTTTTCCTGCTGATCGTGGACAACCTCTGGACCTTGCCCGAATTCGTTGTGGTCAACTGGATCGTCACCATCCCGCTCAGCTTCTTCACGGTGGCCCTGCCGGTGTTCGTCATCCAGAAGAAGCTCCGGCGGGATACGGCGGCGCGAGCTCTCCGCCATGCGCTGGTCCTGGGCTTGGTGGCCGCCGTGCCGACCTCCCTCACGGGCACACCCGTGGGCCTGGCGATCCTGGCGTGGACGGGCATCCGGCGCTGGATCGGACCTACACCAGAGCCGCGGGGTTTCCCGAAAGATCCGTGAGGATCCGCGTCCGGGCCCGGCTGCGCAAAACGCGGGCGAGAGGCAATCGGCACCCCGGCTGCAGCGAAGCCGTCAAGGCGGATGCTTTCGAGCCGCCCGAGATCAGCACCCAGACCTCCCGCGCCGCCGCCAGGACGCCGTAGCCGAGCGTCACACGCCGGGGAGGCGGCTTCGGCGCCGTCACCGCCCGATAAACCGCCGGAGCCAACACGCTGGCTTCGGATTCGTCCGGGAACAACGACGCCACATGCCCGTCCTCCCCCATGCCCAGCAGGACCAGATCCAGCACCGGGTATCCCCCTGCATCCCCAGGCGCGATCCGGCGCAACTCCGCCGCCGCGGCCTCCGCAGCCGACTCCGGCTCCCACTCCCCCCGGATGCGATGCAGGCGATGCCCCCGCAGCGCCAGCGGACCGAACAGCTGCTGGTGAGCCGTGCGGTAGTTGCTCTCGATGTCGTCCGGAGACACGCAACGCTCGTCGGCCCAAAAAAACTCGACCCGGCTGAGATCCAACTTCGCGGCTTCGACCCGGACCCGGAGTTCCGAGAAGAGCGTCCCGGCGATCCGTCCCCCGGACAGTGCCACGCAAGGGTTCCGGCCGGCTTCCAGGAGACGCGCGACCGCTCCGAGCCAATCCGCAGCAGCCGCCCGAACCAGTTCCCTGGCATCCCCGAATGACAGCCATTCTGGAGTCGTCATGAAGTTGCCGACGGACGGCGTCATTTCACCGGCTCCGGATGGCGCCACCGATGACCGCCCTGCGCCAGCAGCTTGTCGGCTGCGTCAGGGCCCCAAGTGCCGGCCGCGTAGAACTCCTCGTCCTGCAGCGGTTTCCCCTCCCACCCGGCGCGGACCGCATCGGCGATTTGCCACGCGGTCTCGACTTCGTCGCGCCGGATGAACAGCGTCGCGTCGCCCGCGATGGCATCGAGCAGGAGCCGCTCGTAGGCCTCCGGCGTGTAGGCGCCGAATTCGGCGTCGTAGCTGAAGTGCATCCGGACGGGACGCACCCCCACCGAAGCGCCGGGGATCTTGCCGTTGAACCGGAGTGTGATCCCCTCATCCGGCTGCAACCGGAGCGTCAAGGCGTTCGGATCCAGCCTCGGGCCGCAGGCGGCGGCGAACAGAACATTCGGCGTGGGACGGAGCTGAACGCGGACCTCGCTGGCGCTCAGTGGCAGACACTTGCCCGTTCGCACGTAGAACGGCACCCCTGACCAGCGCCAGTTGTCGATGAAAAGCTTGAGCGCCACGTACGTCTCGACGTTCGAATCCGGATGAACGCGTTCCTCCTCGCGATACCCGGGCTGAGGCTGCCCCTCGACGATCCCGCGGAGGTATTGGCCGCGAACCACCTGCCGTGCCCCGTCCCCCGCCTGCGGCAGCCGGATCGACTTGAGCAGCTTGACCTTCTCGTCCCGGACGGCCTCGGCTTCGAGCGACACGGGGGGCTCCATGGCGACGAGCGCCAGAACCTGCAGCAGGTGGTTCTGCACCATGTCCCGCAAGGCGCCCGCCTCCTCGTAGTAGGCGCCGCGGCCACCCATGCCCAGCTTCTCGCTCACCGTGATCTGGACGTGATCCACCATCTCCCGCTTCCAGACCTGCTCGAAAACCGAGTTCGAAAACCGGAACATCAGGATGTTCTGCACGGTTTCCTTGCCGAGGTAATGGTCGATTCGAAAGATCTGCTGCTCATGGGCGAACTGCGTCAGATCGCCGTTCAGCGCCTGGGCGGAGGCCAGGTCGTGCCCGAACGGTTTCTCGACCACGATCCGCTGCCAACCGGGATCGCCCTCCCGAACCAACAGACCAGCGCGATGCAGTTGTTCCGCGGCGGCCCGGAACTGGCTGGGCGGAATGGCGAAGTAGAACAACCGGTTCTGTCGCAGCTCGGGCGGGCTGACGGCTTCGAGTCTCGACTCGAGCCGGACATAACTCGACGGCTCGGTCAGGTTCCCTGGACAATAGAACACGTTCGCCGCAAAAGCGCGCCAGACATCCTCATCGACCGGCTGGCTGCGCGAGAAACGACCCAGCGCCTCGCGCAGCTCCGCGCGCCAGGACTCGTCCGTCTTCTCCCGCCGTGCCAACCCCACGACCCGGAACCCGGCCGGCATCTGCCGGTCCCGGAACAGATGGTAGAGGGCGGGGATCAGCTTGCGTGCCGTCAAATCGCCGCTTGCGCCGAGGATGACCAGCGTGCAGGGCTCGATCCTCCTGCGCGCGGTATCGAGCCGACAGATCATCAGCTCGTCCAGATCGTCGGTCCTATTCACGGCCCCAAGGTGCCACAAACCCGATGCAGGGCAAGACTGCGGGAGACATGGCGCAGATCGAGAGCGGCACAATCAAAGTCGTCACGCCAGCACACCCTTCAATGCTCGATCGTGATCGACCAACCGTTCAGGGTTCCGGTCTGTTTCTTCGCCGTGTCGCGGATCTCGAGCGTCCACGTGCCCGTGACGCTCTTGCCTTCGAGCTGGCTGAGATCGCCCGTGGGCCTGTAGGTGCCGGCAAACGGGGCCGTGCCGGCGGAGATCAGCGTGCCGGCTTCGTCATCCAGCACCGTGCCAGTGAAGTTCTGGCCGCTGCCTCCAACATTCCGGAACAGCTCGATCACCGTCCCATCCGGGGCTCTCAGGAAGACCTGAAGGTCGGAATCGCGCGTGTGCGTGATGTTCAATTGGACGTTGATGTCGCGGATCGCGTAGGCATCCGAGATCACGATGGTGGACAACACTGTCCCCCGATCCGGGATGGCTTGAGGCGTGGAATGGGAGTACGTCGTGGTCACGGACTGCGAGGCAGTCACCTCCACGGTCACAGTCGCGACGGGGGATAGACTCAGGCCATCGCTCGCCTGGTACGTGAAGGTGTCCGTGCCGACAAACCCCGTCACAGGGGTATACGTGACGGTGCCGTCCGCGTTCAGCGCCACCGTGCCGTTGGCTGGAGCCCCCAGGGCGCTCACCGCCAGCGCGTCGCCGTCCGCATCGCTGTCGTTGGCGAGCACGGCGATGGTGACCGGCATACCTGCCGTGGTGGCGGCGCTGTCAGACGCGGCCACGGGAGCCGTGTTCCCGATCGCCACGACCTGCACGGTCACGGTCGCGACGGCGGAGAGGCTCAGGCCGTCGCTCGCCTTGTAGCTGAAGCTGTCCGTGCCGACAAAGCCTGACACGGGGGTATACGTGACCGTGCCATCGGCGTTCACCACGACGCTGCCGTTGGACGGTTGCGTAAGGGAGGACACGGTCAGAGCATCGCCATTGGCATCCTGGTCATTGTCGAGGACGGCGATCGTGACCGGCGTCCCGGCCGACGTGGACGCGGCGTCGTCCTGTGCCACGGGCGCGTGATTGGGTTGCTCGAAGGCGGGCTCGTCGGTCCTCAGGTTGAAGTCGTCGAAAGCCGTCGCGGCATCACGGGTGAACAGACCAAAGCCGCCGTCCACCGTCACCGCATTGAACGCATGACTCACGATCGTCTGGCCGTTGACGGTCACGTTCACCGTTGTCCCGTGGAGCGTGAGCCCCACGGCATAGTCCATTCCGGCGTCGATGGTCCACGAGGCCACCCGGTCCATGACCCAGCCCGAACGGGCCGTGTGGTGGCCAATCAGCACCCGGTCCGCAGCCGCGTCGAGAGCCGCAAACTTGAAGTCGACGTCAGAGTATTGATCGTAGACAAAGCCGGCTTGCGTCGCAGCATTGAGGACCACGGCGAGTTCGAGGTGCGAGCCGGTCTGGAGGTTTGCGACCCCGGGCAAGGCCACGGTGCTGTAAGCGAAGCTCTGAGTGAGAGCCGGAACACCCATCCACCGACCGTTCATGGCCTCCCAGATGCCGGCGCTCGTGCTCGTGAAGAGGTCGGCCCGTGCATCATCGAAGTCGTCTAGGTGCTCGTAGGTGATCTGCGGCGGCAGCACCTGGACGGCGACATTGTCCATGGCGCCCTGGGAGTTGTCGGACCCGAACCCGACGAGCCCCCAGTTCAAGCCGTAGCTGTAGCCATCGACGATCCGGGCGGCATAGGTCTGGGTGAAGACCGTGGTGTTGTCGACGATCAGGGAGGCGGTCAAGCCGTTCACGGACAGCAGCATGTTGTAGAAGATGTCCGGCTTCGCCTTGAACGGCACTTGTTTGTCCACGACCCAGCCGGTTTCATCCCGATGTCCCATCACCAGCTTGTCAATGGCGACATCGATGCCGGTGAACTTGAACGCGGTCGGGCCTTCGTAATCGAAGATGATGTAAGAGTTGGCCTTCCAGCCAGCCAGCGGCTTGATCACGCTGATCGAGGCCCGCACCTCGAAGTAGCTCGGCAGGCCGTTCGTGTCGCCGAGATCATAAACCGCCACCGCATCGCCGTGCAGCGAGGAGGCGGACACCTGGAGAGCACCGCTCTGCACGGTCCAGAGGCCGCTGTCGGCCGCGAACGCCTGCAGGTTGCCATTGTTGAAGTCGGAGGATCGGAGCACATCGCGGCTGCCGCCCGGGATGTTGCCGGCCTGAGGATCGATGGGGCCGCCCGTCTGGTCCTGCCAGGCGAAGTCCTGCTGGCGAACAACGCCCAGTTCACCTTCCGGTTCACCGTTGCGCACGGGGTCCGCCCCGGTATCGGCCGCGCGCGTCGGATCGGCGCCGTCGCTGGCGGACAGAGCATAAAGGAACTCGGCGATCTGCGGTTGGAGCGCGCGGCTGACGGTGCCGAGTCCGAACGGAGCAAACGGCACGAGGTAGGTGTTGAACTCGCCGGCCCAATCGATCAGGCGATCACCGCCGGTGTTGGCGATCAGGACATCGCGGCCCGCGCCGCCAAAGGCGCGATCCTCGTACGACGGGTGGGTGTCCGGAACGTCGTTCGCACCGCCGCTGGTTGACAGATCATCGTCGATATTCAGCAGATCGTTGCCCCAGCCGCCGTAGAGGTCATCCCGACCGGTTCCGCCCACGAGCCAGTCGTTGCCCAGGTCACCGAAGATCGCGTCGTTGCCGTCCGTGTTCTTCTCGCCATACGAGGCGCTCGTCACCAGCGGACCTTCGTTCGCGAGGAAGTTGAGGAAGAACTCGTATCCGCCGCCGGTGGTGGACGCGGTTCCATTGTCGTCGAGCAGGATCTTCTGCAGCGGGCGATACTCGTCGTAGAGGGCGAACTCGTCGATTCGCCGGCTTGCATCGTAATGGTCCGCGTTCGCCGTCGTGTTGTAGCGGAGGACATCCCCTGGGTTGTATGGATGATAGTAATCACTCCGGCTCACTCGATCCAGGTCCGCCCCGGTGTAATGCTGCACATACGATTCAGAAAGCGCCTCGGCGCCCGAGATGGCATCGTCACCTGCACCGCCGTGGAGTGTGTCGTTCCCCAGGCCGCCAAAGATCATGTCGTCCGCGTAACTCGGCCGGAAGAGCGGATCCTGGGCCTCAGTGGTGCCCTGGACATTGAACGGCGTCAGATCCACCGTGTACTTGAGGGCGCCGGTCACGTTGATGGTCGCCTGTTGGACCTTGCCGGGCGTCGAGATGAAGGCATCCAAGCCTCCCTCAGGAATGGCGCCGATGCCATAGAGCGGCTCAGCGGTGCCGTTGCGGCTGGCAAACACGAGGCCATCGTCGCCAATCACGCCGTCATCACCGCTTCCGCCGGAGATCCAGTCGTTGCCATAGCCGCCCACGATCGAGTCGTTCTGACCCTCTCCGAAGATCGCATCAGCCCCCGCCTGGCCGAAGATGAAGTCATCACCGCTCTCGCCATGGATCTCGTCGGCAGCGCCAATGTCACGCTGACCGGTATGCGGATTGATAGCGACATCTGCCGGTCCGACTTCCACTGCCATCGTGTAGTCGGGTCCGCCGGGCGTGTAATCCACGAGCTCCGCCGCGCGCACGACGATCTTCGCGGTCGCACCGTAGTAGTCGTAACCGAAAGTCACAAACTGCGTCACCCCGTTGACCACCTCTACAATCCGATAGATGTTCCCATTATCGCCGAGGATCATGTCGGCGTCGTTGGCATGTCCGGCGCTGGCGGTATCGCCCAGGGCGTTACGGTCGATGGCCGTTCCCGAGCCGCCGAAGATCAAGTCGGAGCCGTCGGGTCGCCGGTCTGACGTGTCGAGGCTGAACAGCATGGAACTGCCGCCGATGAGGTCGTCCTGACCCTGGTTACCGAAGATCACGTCGTTGCCGCCGCCACCCTCGATGTAGTCATCGCCGTCGTTCTCCCCATCGACTGAGGCAAGCAGAACTAGCTCCTTAGCATCGTTGCGGCTCGCGGCGACCACGAGATCGATGGAGCCGTCACCTTGGAGGATATCGTGCCCCAGCCCACCGAAGATCGTGTCGTCGCCCGCACCGCCCGCCATGTACTCGCTCGGATAGAAACTTGCGCCCGAATCATGGATCGCGATCTTGAAGTTGCCCCAGGCAGACCTGCCATCCGGATCGAGTTGCGCATCGTCGCCGATCAACACTTCACCGGACGGGAAGCCGTTGACGCTGGTGCCTCGCCCGTATATCTCCGTCCCGATGAGCGTCCGGAACCGCAGATTCGTGTAGTCGTTTAGGCTGCCGCTCCGATCCAAGGTGACACAGTCCGCGAACAGGAGGTCTTTGTCGCCACCGCCGTCGATGCGATCGGCCCCGGCGCCGCCAATCAGTACATCCTGACCGCCCTCACCGTAAATCGTGTCCGGGCCGCCGGTGGCGTCTTCGATGCACTCGATCTTGGTGACGACCGCGTCCACGGTCACGATCCCATTGTCGCCCAGGACGATGTCCGCTCCGCCTCCAGCCCTGATGGAATCCGCTCCCGCGCCACCCAGAATGATGTCCTCGCCCTCCAACATTGTGATCGTGTCATCGCCGCCCACGGCCGTCGCGGTGCTCGTGATGAGACCGAGCGTTATGATTGTGATCGGCTGATCACCAAACCGCGGCTCATCCCCGCCCGCGGCCTGGATCTCTCCGCTGTCTCCCAACGCCACGTTGCAGCCCGCCCCGGCGTTGATCGCATCCCCGAAGGCCCCGCCCAGGACAATGTCGTTCCCTGTACCCGTCGTGATCGTGTCGCTGCCGCCAATCCCCTCGTCGACACTCAGAATCAAGTCCACATCCTCCGGATTATGGTCCGCTCCCACTGGCGGATCAGTGAACCGATCCGCCCGCGTGTAATCCAACAGTCCGTTGTCCCCCAGCACGATGTTGTTGCCATCGCCCGCACCCATCACATCCCCGGCCTGCCCGCCCAGGATCACGTCGTTCCCGCCCAGCGTTGTGATAGTGTCCGGACCGCCATCGGCCGAGCTCATCGTCTCCACCAACCCCAACGTCATCGGCACACCAAACTGCGGAGCGTCCTTGTCTTCAATCGCCGCCGTCACCCGCCCGCTGTCCCCAATCACCAGGTTGTCCCCAGCGCCAGCCTCAATCGTGTCCCATTCCCGCCCGCCGATCACAATGTCATCACCCTCGCCCGTAATGGTCGTGTCAACGCCGCCCGCGTTCGTAGTCGATGTGCTCTCGATCAGGTCGATGTCCCCTGGATTAGTATCCGCCCCTGGCACGCTGTCCCGGTCGGCCCGCGTGTAGTCGATCCTGCCGCTATCGCCCAACACAATGTTGTTGTCCCCCAGCGCTACCGTCGTGGGATACTGAGGATCACTGGCGGTGATACGATCGTTCCCAGTGCCGCCCAACACAATGTCACAGCCCGTCCCGCTGGTGATCGTATCAGCACCGCCAATATCATCCGCGCTCGTCACGATTAACCCAAAGGTCATCGGCACCCCTGAAAACTGCTGGTATCTCGTCGTTTGACCAGCCAAGGTATCGACACTGGCCGCCGTAATTTGACCGCTGTCCCCCAAAACCAGGTTCGACCCGTTGGCCACGCTGATCGTGTCGTCCGCCGCCCCGCCAATCACCACGTCATTCCCGTCACCTGCGCTGATCTGGTCGATCCCACCAGTTCCCTCGCTCGTGCTCCAGATCCGGTCGATATCCGACGCAACCTGATCGTCACCGGGCAGCGAGCCGCCGGTGGGAGTTGACGTGCCGGCATAGGCCCGATTCGCGTCCTTGGCCGTCCAGTCAATGTAACCATCATCGCCCAGCACGATGTTGTTCCCTGCCCCCGCCTGGATCACCTCAGCCACATTGGCGTCATTGGTACCGCCCAGGATAATATCGTTGCCTGACCCGGTCGTAATGTTGTCACTGCCTCCATTCCCATCACTGATCGTCTCAATCAAGCCCAAAGTCATCGGCAATCCCGCAAACTGAGGCCCACTGGCATTGGCCGCCGTGATCCGGCCGCTGTCCCCAAGCACCAGGTTGTTCCCATCACCCGCCTCAGTCGTATCGCCGTACCGGCCGCCAATGATAAGGTCGGAGCCGCTGCCCGTCGTGATCTTGTCCACCCCGCCGAATTCTGTCGTCGACGTGCTCTCCACCAGATCCAGGTCAGCAGGAGTGGTGTCCGCACCGGCCGTCGGACTCGTGACGCGATCGCCCCGCGTGAAGTCCATCCGCCCACTGTCACCCAGGACAATGTTGTTGCCCTCACCGGCAGCGATCGTTTCCACCATGCCTTCGTCGTTCGTCCCACCGACCAGGATGTCGTTGCCACTACCCGCCGTGATCGTGTCACTCCCGCCAATCCCGTCCGCCGTCGTTAATACCTCGCCAATCGTTAGCGCCAGACCCGCAAGCTGTGGCCCATCCGTCGAGGCCGCCGTGATTTGACCGCTGTCGCCCACCACCAGGTTGTTCCCACCGTTCACCGTGATCGTGTCCGCACCCGCACCCCCAATCACCAGGTCGGACCCGTCGCCCGTCGTGATCGTGTCGTTGCCACCGATGCCCCCATCCACGCTCAGCACCAGGTCC
>JAKQDD010000153.1 GCA_029556615.1 Verrucomicrobiota bacterium
TCCGCCCCGAATCTGTGCGGAACTTCCCCTCGCCGATTCAGGACGGAGCGCAGATTCCACTCCCCGCCAAGCCAGCTGCATCGCCCATCCCCAATCGGCGATCCGCCCCGAATCTGTGCGGAACTTCCCCTCGCCGCCCTCACCGCGGGCGGCTACAGCGCCAGTCTGTAGCCGCGGGCGGCCATGGGACTTCGCAACGAACCGAGCGCCAGCCCGCCGCGAATTTCTCTGCTGCGAATTTCTCTTGGAAACCTGAAGGACTTTGTTAAGATTCTTTCGTATCTAATGAACGTTGCCCTATGACATCGCCGTTGCCCATCGCTATCGTCACTCTGGCCATCGCCCTCGACGCCAGCCTCCTCGCCTCCCCCGCCCCGGACGCGCTCCCCGCCCAAATCACCGTCCGCGTCGCGCAACCGCAACACACGGTCTCTCCGCTGCTCTGGGGGATTTTCTTCGAGGACATCAATCTCTCTGCCGACGGTGGAATCCACCCCGAATTCGTGCGCAACCGATCGTTCGAGGATGCCGAGAAACCCGATTTCTGGACGCTTGCGCCCGGGAGCCACGCGGAACTTGCGATCGACACCCGACAGCCACTCACACCGTTCAATCGCAAGAGCTTGCGCGTGCGGGCCGAGGGGGCCTTTGGCCTGCTGAACGCTGGCTATTGGGGAATGAACGTCGTCCAGGGAGAACGCTACCGCGCCCGGTTTGCAGCCCGTGCCGGAGATGGCTTCAAGTCCAAGGTAACGCTTCGTCTCGAGACGGCTGACGATCGTGTTCTGGCTCAAGGTGAGGTCTCCGACCTGAGTTCGCAATGGAAATGGTACGACCTTGATCTCGATGCAACCGCCACCGATCCCAAGGCGCGGCTCCGTCTTGCGGCATCGGGCCAGGGCACACTCTGGCTCGATATGGTCTCAGTGCTGCCGGCCAAGACCTGGCGCAATCACGGGCTGCGGCCGGATCTGTGTGAGATGCTGGCGGCTCTGCGCCCTGCGTTTGTTCGGTTCCCGGGCGGGTGCTGGGTGGAAGGCGACGACGTGGCTCGCATGTATCGCTGGAAGACGACCATCGGGGACGTGGCCAATCGGATCCCTCTATGGAACATCTGGGGGTACTACGCCACGCATGGTCTGGGCTACCACGAATACCTTCAGCTCAGTGAGGACCTCGCTGCCCAACCGCTCTTCTGCATCAACGTGGGGATGTCGCATCACGAGGTGGTGCCCATGGACCAGATGGGCGACTGGGTGCAGGACGCGCTCGATGCCATCGAGTACGCGAACGGTCCCGCGACCTCGGTCTGGGGCGGTCATCGGGCGCGGCAGGGTCATCCCGAGCCGTTCACGTTGCGCTATCTCGAGATCGGCAACGAGAACGGCGGGCCGGCCTACCACGAGCGCTGGCCCCTGTTTCACCGGGCGATCAAGGCGAAGTACCCGGACATTCAACTCATCGCCAACGTCTGGGGCGGGTATCCCACAAACCCCATGCCCGATATCATCGATGAGCATTACTACAACAACCCCGAGTTCTTCATGCAGCACGCGAGCCACTACGACACCTACGACCGCAAGGGCCCCAAGGTGTTCGTGGGCGAGTACGCCGTCACCCAGGGCTGCGGTCAGGGCAATCTGCGCGGCGCCATCGGCGAAGCCGCCTTCATGACCGGGCTCGAACGGAACTCGGACGTTGTGGTCATGGCCGCTTACGCGCCGCTGTTCGTGAACGTCAACCACCGCAAGTGGAATCCGGACCTCATCAATTTTGACAGCTCGCGGGTCTATGGTCTGCCGAGCTACTACGTGCAGAAACTGTTCGCCCAGCACCCCGGCGACCGGGTTCTTCCCATCCAGACCGTCTCCCCGGAGGTGTCGTCCGGCCCGAAAGGCGGCACCGTCGGCGTCGGCACCTGGCTGACCCAGGCCGAGTTCAAGGATATCCGGGTCACGCATGAAGGAAAGACCCTGTATCAGTCGGACTTCGCGTCCGGCATCGACGGTTGGAAACGCCTTGGCAACGGCGACTGGAACGTCCAGGAGGGCGCCCTCCGTCAGAACCGCCTGTCCGAAAACGTCCGCGCTGTCGTCACCGGCCGGTCCTGGACAAACTACACCTACGCTCTCAAAGCCCGAAAGCTGGGCGGCGAGGAGGGATTCCTCATCCTGTTCCGAGTGAACAACGAAAACGAGAAGTCGTGGTGGAATCTCGGCGGCTGGGGCAACAAGCGCCATGCGCTCGAACTCGGCGGCGTGCTCGGAAAGGACGTGGACGGCCGGATCGAGACCGGCCGGTGGTATGACATCCGGATCGACGTCACCGAATCCCGCATCCGATGCTACCTGGACGGCCGATTGATGCACGACGCCGAACCGCCCTCGATCAAAGCCCTGTACGCAAGCGCCACCACCGACACTGCAAAGGGCGAGACCATCCTCAAAGTCGTCAATGCCGCCGCCGATCCCGTCACCACCGGGATCCAGTTCGACGGCGCCCGCACCTCGACAACCGCAGTCCAACTCATCGAGCTCACCTCCGCGAACCCGACCGATGAAAACAGCCTCGAACAACCCACAAAGGTCGCGCCCACGACGCGCTCGATCCACGTGGCCGGACCCAGGTTCCAACACGCATTCCCCGGCAACTCCCTGACCGTGCTGCGCGCCAAGACAAACTAGCGAGGCGCGCATGTTTCACACCTTCTCTGTCGACGCACAGCCGGTGCCGCTCATCGCTCCATCGATGCGGGCGATTCCCCATCCCTCATCCCCGACGCCCCGGCACTCGCTCCCCGGCGCCGCGTCCGGGGCGCCCATCCCGCGAACACCGCGATCGGACGGCGCCGCTTGCCGCAGATTGGCTGCCGCCGTGGCCGTCCTCCTTCTGGGCACGCTGGCCGCCGCTGCACCTGAACACCGGCTCATTCCCGATGCCGCCCGGCCCCTGCCGTTGTCTGGGGTGCGTCTGACCGGCGGTCCGCTCAAGAACGCCCAGGATCTGAACGCGCGCACGCTGCTGGCCCTCGAACCGGACCGGATGCTGGCCGGCTACCGCCTGCGGGCGGGACTCGAGCCCAAAGCGAAGGGCTACGGGGGCTGGGATGCCGTGAATGGAAAACAGCTCACCGGCCACATCGGAGGGCACTATCTCTCCGCCGTCAGCCTGATGTACGCCGCCACGGGCGATCCGCGGTTCAAGGAGCGGGCCGACACCATCGTTCAAGAACTGAAGATCGTCCAGGACAAGCGGGGCAACGGCTACCTGGGGGCATTGACCGATCCCCAGGGAACGGACGCCGCGGTCATCTTCGAGCGAATCGCCAACGGCGACATACGTTCAAGCGGATTCGACCTGAACGGCATGTGGTCGCCTTGGTACACACTCCACAAAACCTACGCGGGACTCCGCGACGCCTATCGGCACACGGGCAATCGCACCGCGCTCGACCTCGAGATCGCCTTCGCCGCCTGGGCCGAGGGAATCCTCTCGAGAATGACCGAGGCCCAGGCGCAGCGCATGCTCAACACGGAATTCGGCGGCATGAACGAGGTCTTCGCCGATCTCCACGCAGACACCGGCGATCCCCGGTGGCTCCGGCTCTCGTACCGCTTCGAACATCACGCGTTCACCGAACCCCTCAAACGACATCAGGATCGCCTCGCCGGCACCCACGGCAACACCCAGGTCCCCAAAATGATCGGCTCCCTCGCCCGGTTCCTCAACACCGGCGATCCCGGCGACATCACCGCCGCCAGTTTCTTCTGGGATCGCGTCGTCCAACACCACAGCTACGCCACCGGCGGCCACGGCAAGGACGAGTACTTCGGTGAACCGGACCGCCTCAACGACCGGATCGACGGACGGACTGCCGAGACCTGCAATGTCTACAACATGTTGAAAATGACCCGGCGTCTCTTCGCCCTCCGGCCCGACGCGCACTACGCCGACTTCCACGAGCGCGCCCTCTTCAACCACATCCTCGCTTCGCTCGATCCCCAGGACGGCTGGGCCTGCTACATGGTGCCCGTGGGCCGCGGCGTCGAGCATGAGTACGAGCGCAACATGCTCGATGGCGGGTTCACCTGCTGCACCGGATCGAGCCTCGAAAGCCACGCCCTTCACGGCGACGGCCTCTATTACGAGTCCGGCGACCGCCTCTGGGTCAACGTCTACGCACCCTCGACCGCCCGCTGGACTGACGCCGGGGTCACGCTGGCCATGGAGACCGACTTCCCCGAGGGCGACACCGCAACGCTCAAGCTCACCGTGGCCAGCCCGAAGAGGTTCACCCTGGCGCTGCGCCGCCCGTTCTGGGTCGCCGACACCTTCGCCGTGTCCGTGAACGGCGAAGCCGCATCCCCAGAGCCGTCTGACGCCACCCCGACGCGGCGTGACGGTCGGACTCCCGGCCCGACTCCGGGTTCCGCTGCCAGCACCTACATCACGCTCGACCGCACCTGGAAGACCGGCGACTCGATCACCGTCAGGCTCCCCAAGACGTTGCGGCTCGAGACCCTGCCCGACAACCCGCGGCGCGCCGCAATCCTCTGGGGTCCCCTCGTTCTCGCGGGTGACCTCGGCCCCGAGGGACAGCAAGGCCGTGATCGCGGCCGGCGTGCGGCAACGACCCCCAACGAGCGGGCCCCGGTGTTCGTCGCCGCCGAACGCCCGGTGACCGACTGGCTCAAGCCCGTGCCGGATCAACCCGGCCTTTTCCGAACCGAGGGTGTCGGCAAGGACCGCGATGTGGATTTCACGCCGTTCTACCGCCTGCACCGGAGGACCTACGCTGTGTACTGGGACCTCTTCACCCCAGCCGAGTGGGAACGGCGCCAGGCGGAAATCGCGGCCGAACTCGAAGCCCACCGCAAACTCGAAGCCGCCACCGTCGGGTTTGTGCAGCCGGGAGAAATGCAGGCGGAACGCGACGCCAACATGCAGGGCGAAGAGACCGCGCCGGATCGCATCATGGGCCGCCCGGGACGGCGCGGGTCAAAGTGGTTCTCGTTCGAGCTCCCCGTCGATGCCGCCCATCCCATGGCCCTCGTGGTCACCTACAACCATGACGAGTGGCAGGAGCGCAGCTTCGAGATCCTGGTCGACGGCACGCGCGTCGGGGAACAACGCATCGAACGACGCGGCCCGCTTCAGTTCTTCGATGTCGAGTACCCGATACCCGCCGGTCTCGTCACCGGCAAACAGAAGGTCACCGTCCGATTCCAGGCGACACAGGGACAAGCCATCGGCGCCGTGTTCGGCCTGCGCATGATCCGGAGCGATGCGCCGCGGTAGCCCGCCTGTCTCACCCTGGTTCGGCCAACGCGCAGCCGGTGCCTCCCATCACTCAAGGCATGCGGGAGCCCGCCAACTGGGCGAGCACAGCCTTCTGCGCGTGGAGCCGGTTCTCGGCCTGGTCGAAAATGGTGCCGGCGTGCGCCTCGAAGGTCTCGTCGTCGATCTCCTTGCCGCGGTAAGCGGGCAGACAGTGCATGACGAGAGCGCCGGGCTTCGCGCGAGCGACCAGGCCGCGATGGACCTGGTAGCCGGACAGCAGCGCGAGCCGCTCAGCGGCTTCCGACTCCTTGCCCATCGAGACCCATACGTCGGTGTAGAGCAGATCCGCCCCCGCCGCGGCCGCTTCAGGATCTTCGTAGCACTGGACGTCGCCGCCAGCACGGGCCAGCAACAACGCCGGCGGTTGGTACCCCTTGGGCGCCGCCACCCGCAGTGAAAAGTCAAACCGCGCGGCGGCAAAAACCCAGCTCGCCGCCACGTTGCAGGCGCCGTCCCCGAAGAAAACCACGGTCTTGCCCCGGATCGTCCCCCGCTTCTCCTCGAACGTGAACAGGTCGGCCAGGATCTGGCAGGGATGCTCCTCATCCGTCAGCGCGTTCACGGTGGGAATGCCGCTGTACCGGGCAAAATCCATGACGTCCTGCTGGGCAAAAGTGCGGATGACCGCGCCGTGGACCATGCGACCGAGAACGCGGGCGGTATCCTTGATGGGCTCGCCCCGCCCCAACTGAATGTCGTTCGCGTTGAGGAACAAAGCATCGCCGCCCAACTCCCGGATCCCAACCTCGAAGGAGACCCGCGTCCGGGTCGACGACTTGCTGAAGATCAGCGCCCAAATCTGCCCCGCCAGCGGACGGAACCTCGGCGGCATCCCCCGCTCACGCTTCAAAACCGCCGCCTGATCGAGAATCCGCCGCGCGTCCTCCAACCCCAATTCCTCGATGCTCAGCAAATGCTTCATCAACTGGCCTTTCCCATTCCCATGGAGCAAAAAGAAAGTTTCACGCCAAATGACCCGTCGAACACAAGAAAAAAAGGGGACTGCCCTCTCCTCCTCCGAGGATCAAGCGTGAACCAAATCGTCCTTGACGACCCGACTCTGCAGGCGCTAAATGCAGCCAGTTTAACTCAGACAACCAGCTGACCATTCATGAAGGCATCCAGTCTGTTAGGGCTCGTTGCGGGCGTGGCGTTCTGCACAACCACACAAGCGGCCGCCACCGGCGCGTGGAATTTTGACGGGGGCAACCTCGACGCCGCCATCGGCTCCGCCCTGCAATACCGGGGCACCACCGCGGCGCAATTCGGGACCACAACGTCGTTCGGCATCCCTAACATCGGCGGTCAGGTGGCTTCCGTGATGCAGTTCCCCGCCACGGACGTGACCCAGGGCTTCATCATGACCCACGGTGCCGCGGCCAACGGCGGAGGCACCTACGTCAACCAGTACACGGTGATGTACGATCTCTACTGGCCGGGCGACCCCGGCGACTATCGCGCCCTGTTCCAGACCTCCGAAAGCAACGCCAACGATGGCGATTTCTTCGTCAACGGCGACGGCGGCATCGGCATCAGCAGCAACTACCAAGGGAACCTCGATGACGGCGCGTGGCATCGCGTGGCCGCGGTGTTTGATCTGCCCACCTCGACCCTCTCGAAGTACATCGACGGCACGCTGGTCGGCGCGCAAACGCTCAGCTCGGGTGTGGATGGCCGCTGGAGTCTCGGCACGACCGCCCTTCTGTTCGCCGATGAAGATGGCGAGACCGACATGGGCTACGTGAACAGCATCGCGTTCTTCGATACCGCCCTGTCTGGCCCTGAAGTCGCCGCGTTCGGCGGTCCCACCGCGGCGGGGATCATTCCCGAGCCCGGCACGCTCTCGTTGGCCCTGCTCGCGTTGATCGGCACCGGCGGATGGTGCTGGCTGCGCAAGCGCGCCTAAGTGGTCTCACACTTTTGTCTGATACGCGAAGAGCCGCCGGGTACCCCCGGCGGCTCTTGAGTTTTCGATGTAGCGAGGCGCGCCTCAGACCCAGTCGAGTCCTCAGTCTCATGAAAACCCTGCTGTGCCTGCCCACCCTCTCTTCCGCGCCTCGCTAATGTAGAGTCCTCGACGGCAGGGGCGCAGGGCTGGAACGGCAGGGACCCAACTTGACCTGTTGACCACACATTCCACAAGTCGAGGACTCTGGCGAGGCGTGCTCTGCGCTCAACGCGACCCGGTCTTCGAGGGTCGCAGCCCCTGCATCTGGCTCCGAAGCAACCGCCGCAGCCATTCCGTCTCGCGCTCGGATAGCCCAGCTTCGCCGGGATTGGCCGAAAACGCCGGAAACCAGGAATCCTCGGCCGGTTTGTACCCCAATTCGGAGCGCAACCGTTCTTCGAGGTCGCTCATGTGGCCCGCCCCGTAGAACACCGCCACACCGCCGTAGGGCTTTCGTTGCGCGGCCACCGCGGCGCGAATGTCGCGGATCACCACCTCGTCCCTCCGTTCGATCAACACTTCCAACAGCCGCTGCAACCCCGGCGCGCCGGCAGCCAACTCCTGCATGTCGGCCGAAACCTCGCTCAGCAGTTCGATCAGCATCACCTTGGTCACGACCTGCAGCCGCGGGCTCGCCGCGAGGAACCCGACACCCATCCGTGCCAGCCCCCCAAACAGGCCGCTGCCTTCCATCACCGACAGCAGTTGGTTGAACTCGTTCCCCGGGTCCACCTCCGCGTCCGGATCATCCTCGGCCGCGGCAGCCCCAAGCAGTTCGTGGATCTGCGCCGGCGTGAGATCGCTATTCCTGAAATGCGACGGCGAATAGTCGATCGCGTTGAGTTGGAATTCCAGGCCCAAAGCCCGTGCCAGGGCATCCTGGAGGTGGAATTGCCCTTCAATCCGCTTCCGAAACTGCTTGTTGGTCGCCCCGACGCCCTCGAAGAGAACGCAGGCCTGGCGGTTCAGCAATCCCTGGAGGGCACTGTAATACGAGGCCGTCCCGAGGTGCGTCACTCCGACGAGGCAGACCGCCGGGCCCCGTTTACTCGGAGGTTGGAACATCCGGGCGGCGGTCTCGAGGGTCACGGTCCCATTGGTCTCGCGCGCCACGCGGAGGTAGGGCTTCGGCGGAGCCGCAGCAACCTCGGGACCCGACGGTTGGCGGGTGGCACACCCGGCGAGCAGGATCGCCGCGAAGACAAGCGCTAGTGTGGTGTCCCTCAAATGGGTGGACATTCGCGGCCAGGAGTTTTGCCGCCAGACAAGGCGCGAGCGACGAGCATATCCGCAGAGATCTGTGAGAAGCGAGCAACGCCGTCTGGTGGCAAAAGAACGGCCGCCCAAGGGGTTGCGCCGAAAACGGCCTGGGGCTTCGTTGCTCCGTCGGTCGAGTATCGCCAGGGATACACTCCCTCCTCGCGCCTCGTCCCAGGCCGTTTTGGGC
>JAKQDD010000165.1 GCA_029556615.1 Verrucomicrobiota bacterium
TCGTGGCCATTGCCGCAGCACGTCTCCGCGCCCCCGTGGGCGCGGCCCCGTTGAAGCAGGTTGACGCCAAGCATCGTGGCCATTGCCGCAGCACGTCTCCGCGCCCCCGTGGGCGCGGCCCCGTTGAAGCATGAAATGTGATTGGAGTACTTTCTTCATCTTCCCGGTCTCCGCGCCCCCGTGGGCGCGGCCCCGTTGAAGCCTGGCCGCGACTTCTCAGGCAACGAGCGTGGCGGGCAAAGTGCGCAACGACAATTATTCCTTGCCGGCCCCCTGTGTGGGCCTGACTTTGGGCTGTTGCCCCTTCGGTGGAACGGAGTCTTGGGCGCGTCAGCGCCCAAGACGCAGTGGAACCGAAGGGGCAACGGTGCGCCGGGCGTCATGCTGTCTTTTTCTCCTTTGCCTTTTGCGCCCGGATGCTCTCTCCCGTGAACTCCAAGATCGTGGCGTGATGCACCAGGCGATCCACCGCCGCCACTTCCGGCCACGGTCTCCGCAGCCTCCACCAACGCACGGCCGAACTGCGGAGGCACTTCGGTGTCACCACCACCCCGGGCAGCCGCACCATCGTCTCCCTCACCGTTCCGCTCGAGTGGGCACGCCCCGCACGCATCACGAGAATTTGGGAGTAGCACGCCCCCGTCCCCGGCGCCACACTGACACCATGCGCGTCGAATCTTGTCTTCTCTCGACAATCCGGTAGGCTCCAAACCTAGGTCCATGTGGCGGATCAGGTGTCAACCGGGGCAAACGCCCTCTCGATCTTCGCAGGCACAAGCCCCGGCATCGGTCGTGGCCCGATGCCTGCGGCGGTTCCTTCTGCCCCCCAGCGCCCCCCTCGTGCTGCTGGTGACTCTCGGTCTCACTTCACGCGCCGCCGCCCCGAGTCCCCTCGACTTCACCATCCGCAACTGGCAGGCTAAGGACGGGCTGCCTCAGAACTCCGTCCGCTGCCTTGCTCAGACCCGGGACGGCTATCTTTGGCTGGGCACCTTCGATGGCTTGGCCCGATTCGACGGCGTCCGCTTCACCCTCTTCACCCTCGCCAACGTCCCGGACCTCCGATCTCACAACGTCAACGCCCTCCTCGAAGACCGTGACGGCACACTTTGGATCGGGACCGAGACCGGCGGCCTCAGTCACTATCGATCGGGACACTTCGGGTCGGTGCCCCGAACCGCAGGCCTGGACACCGACACCATCTGGAGCCTCTCCGAGGACGCGAACGGCGTCTTGTGGGTCGGCAGCCCCGACGGCGTCTTCCGAAGCGACGGCCCCCGTTTCGTGTCGGTGCCGGTGCCCATCCCTAAGGGAAGTCCCAAACGGACCTTCAAACCGCAGCCGACACCCGACGGGGATGTCTGCTTCTGGGGCGACGGCGGCTTGGTCATCGGGCGCCACGGCCAGTTCGTCCACCCTCCAGGTTGGACCAACAACATCACCGTCCTCGAGGCGGACCGCACCGGCACCCTTTGGTGCTGGGTCCGATATCAAGGTCTCTTCGAGATCCGGAATGGCCTTCCGACGCACCACCCCGAGGTCAAAGCCGACTTCGCCACCGCACTCCACATCGCCCCGGACGGCGCCCTCTGGATCGCTGATCGGTCGTGTGGCCTCACCCGATGGCACAACGGCGAGACAACCGTCTTCACCACCGCCAATGGCTTGGCTACAGACGACGTCTCGAGCCTCGTCCACGACCGGGAAGGCAATCTCTGGGTCGGCACCAACGGTGGCGGCTTGCACCGCCTTCGACCCCGTCGACTCCGCGTCTATTCGAAGCGGGACGGCCTGGCCAGCGACGACGTCATGAGCGTCTGCGCGGGCCCGGACGGCAGCCTCTGGATCGGCACGTTCGGCGGCGGTCTCAATCGGTTGGACAAAGACGGCACCCTCCGCACTCATTGGTGGCGCGACCACGACAACGTGGTCGCCCTCGACCAAGCCCCCGACGGCCCGCTGTGGGTCGGCACCTACGCCAACGGCCTGGTCCTCTACTTCGGGGAAAGCTTGCGGAAAAGCCCCAACCCCTGCGGCCCGATCATTCGCGCGCTGTTTCGAGATCGCCAGGACCGACTCTGGGTCGGTTCCAGCCGGCACGGGCTGCATTGCCTGTCGGAGGGAGGCTGGACCAACTACTCGACCGCTCAGGGCCTGTCCCACTCGACCGTCACCTGCATTGTCGAGGATCACGAGAGGCAGATCTGGATTGGCACGTCCCAAGGCCTTAACCGGTTCGCCGGGGGCTGTTTCACCCGTTTCGGCCGTGCCGACGGTCTGCTGGTCGAGGCCATTCACAGCCTGTTCGTGGACTCCGCCGGCGCGCTCTGGGTGGGGACTTCCGGCGGCGGTTTGGCCCGCCGCTGGGGGGACCGGTTCCGCAGCATCACCACGCAGCATGGCCTGGTCAGCGATGTCATCGCACAGATCCTTGAAGATGACACGGGACACCTGTGGCTGGGATCCAACGGCGGCATCATGCGGGTCGCACGGGACGAGCTGAATCAGTGCGCCGAGGGCACCCTGGCCACGGTCCTGTGCGATCGCTACGGCCAGAGCGAAGGCCTGCCCAGGGTGGAATGCACCGGGGGCTATCAGCCCGCCTGCCTGAAAGACCGCGACCGACGCCTGTGGTTTTGCACCGTCGGCGGACTGGCGGTGGTGGATCCCACCGACATCCGCCGCAACACCCTCGAGCCGCCCGTGTTCATCGAGGCGGTTGTCCTGGACGAACAGCCGTTCTCCGTCCGCTCACCGCAGGAGACCTCCCCGAACCCCGATAACCCCGCGCCCACCGGACCCTCCGCCCCGGCCCTGGCTGAGATCCGCGTCCCTCCGAGGGTCCATCGCCTGGAGTTCCGCTACACCGCCGTCACGTTCACCGCACCGGAACGCGCCCGGTTCCGTTACCGGCTCGAAGGCTGGGATACGGATTGGATCGACGCCGGCACCCGCCGGGTCGCCTATTACACCCGTGTGCGGCCCGGCCAGTATCAGTTCCGGGTGATCGCCTGCAATGACTCCGGTGTCTGGAACAACACGGGCGCCTCCGTCGCGGTCGCCATCCTCGCCCCCTGGTACCGCACGTGGTGGGCCGTGTCCCTCGGAGGCTTGCTCGCGACCGGCATCCTCGTTACGTCTTACGAGGCACGCCTTCACCATCTCCGCCGCGTCCGGGCCCAGCAGGCCGCTTTCTCCCGCGGCCTTCTCGACTGCCAGGAAGCCGAACGCCGACGCCTCGCCAAGGAACTGCACGATGGCCTCGGCCAGGACTTGGTCCTCATCAGGAATCACGCCGAACTCGGGCTCCGCCAACAGGCGCTCACCGGCGGACAGAGCGAGCCGTTGGTCCGGATCTCGCGCGCCGCCGCCGCCGCCCTCGATGTGGTCCGCTCCACCGCCCGCGCCCTTCACCCCTATGAACTCGAACGCCTCGGGCTCACGCGCGCCCTCGAAGAAATGGTCCGACGCGCCGGGGAAACCTCGACCACGACGTTCCTTTGCGATTTCGACGACGTCGCGGGACTGTTCCCACCTGAAACCCAGATCAACGTCTACCGCATCCTGCAGGAGGGCGTCACCAACATCCTCAAGCACGCTCGCGCCACAGAGGTCCTCTTCGAACTCAAACGCGAAGCCACCGCCGTGCGCGCCAGCCTCCTCGACAACGGGGGCGGTTTCGATCCCAATGGCCCCCACAGCAGTCCCCGTTGCGGACTGGGCTTCCAAGGCATGACCGAGCGCGCTGGCATCATCGGCGCCCGGTTGACCGTCCAGTCAGCTCCGGGACGCGGGACCCGGCTCGAACTGACCCTGCCACTCCCCCACCCCCCCCATGGATAGTCGCCTCCGCATCTGCATCGTCGATGACCACCCCATCGTCCGACAGGGACTGCGGCAGGCACTCGAAAGCGACCCCCGCCTGCAGGTGATCGGCGAGGCTGGCGACGGTGCCGCCGCACTGGATGTGATCCGATCCCTGCGGCCGGATGTCGCGGTCGTGGACATCGAAATGCCGCACTCTGACGGTCTGTGCCTCGCCCGCGCTCTCGAGGCACTCCGCCCCTCGGTGCCGGTCCTGATTCTCAGCATGCACAAGGAACCCGCCATCGTGAACGCCGCGCTCGATGCCGGCGCCAAAGGGTATTTGCTCAAGGAGAACGCCGTCGCCGAAGTGGTCAACGCTGTCAAGGCCATCGCCGCCGGTGAGTGCTACCTCTGCCCCGGGGTCTCCGGTCTCCTCCTGCAACGGCGCCGCCATGCGGAGTCCCTTCAATCCCAACAACCGGGCCTGAACCGGCTCACCCCCACCGAACGCCGCGTCCTCCGCCTGATCGCGGAGAACTTGACCAGCCGCCAAATCGCCCGCCAACTGTTCGTCAGCATCCGCACCGTCGAAACTCACCGCGCCAACATCTGCAGCAAGCTCGGGCTTCACGGCTTTCATCCCCTCCTCCAGTTCGCCCTCGAGCACCGGTCCGAGATGGAACCACCACCTTAGCCTCCGTGGACCCACGGACGCTCCTCCGTATGCCCACGGAGTCCAAAATGCCGCAGCCCGCGGATTGCGCGCCGTTGTCGCCCGCGCCACGCTCCCCATCGAAGGCCAACGACGCCCGTGAAGATCCTGATCGTGGACGACAACCCCGAGATCCGGCAGCTCCTGCGCAGCCTGTTCGACGGGATGGATGCGGAATGCATCGAATCCGTCGATGGACAGGCAGCGCTCACCGCTTGCCGGGAGCAGCAGCCGGACTGGGTGCTCATGGACATCGAAATGCCGGTCATGGACGGTCTCACCGCCACCCGCCAGATCACCCAAGCCTTCCCCGGCGCGCGCGTCCTCATTCTCACGCAATATGAGGGCCCACACCTGCGAGCCGCGGCGATCCAGGCCGGGGCGACCGGGTACCTCCTTAAAGACGACCTGTTCCAGGCACGGGCCTTCATCGAAGCGCACACCCAGAGTCCCGCTGCGGCTCTCGCGACGACGCGCCCGCTGTCCGCCGGCTAACCCGCATGAAGACTCGCAGCAATCCCTCCCGGCACCCGGGCGACCCGGCCCGCCCGAGGCGGTGGCACAGCCTGGCGCTGGCCTTGGGGCTTCTCGCCCCTGGACTTGATCGGCTGGCGTCCGCCCAGGTCCCGGGCATCCTTAGCCACCAGGGCCGATTGACGGTGGACGGTGCGCTCTTCTCCGGCACCGCCCAGTTCAAGTTCGCCCTCGTTAACGCCACCGGCAGCACCACCTGGTGGAGCCATGACGGCACCAGCCTCGATGGCGAGGAGCCGACGGGAATCCCGGTCTTTCTCGATGTCGCGCAGGGCGTCTTCTCGGTCAACCTCGGCGATACGTCTGTCCCCAACATGATCCACCCGGTCCCACCCGGCGTTTTCTCCCAGGACTCCGTCTGGCTGAGGACCTGGGTCAACGACGGCGTCAGTGGATTCCAACGCCTGTCCCCAGACCGACGCATCACCGCCGTGGGCTACGCCCTCGCCGCCGCCTCGGCCCCGCTGCCGCCGGGGACGTTGCTGGCCTCTCTGCTGCCCCAGGATCCGGCTTTGTTAGGCGGCGGTTGCCGCCTCGTGATGACCGTGCCTGCACCCGCCTGGGTCAACGGTTCCTCGAGTGGCGCCCCCTCCGCCCGCTCCGGCCTTTCGGCCATCTGGGACGGACAGCAGATGATCGTTTGGGGCGGCACGATCGCCGATGGTGCCCCTGTGGCTTCCGGCGGGATGTACCGCCCGGACTCCGACTCGTGGGCGGCGATCAACACCACCGATGCCCCAGCCGCACGCAGCGGCCATACCGCCGTCTGGACCGGAAGCGCATTGGTCGTCTGGGGCGGTGTGGGTAACTCCGGACCGCTGGGCACGGGCGGCAGATTCGTGCCCGGCACCCAGACCTGGACCCCCGTAACATGCACTGACGCACCGTCCGAACGCAAAGGCCATCATGCGGTTTGGACGGGCACACGCATGCTCGTGTGGGGCGGTGTCAATGGCTCCGGCCTGCTCGACGACGGCGCGCTCTATGATCCCGTCGCCAACCAATGGACCCCACTGAGTGTCCCGAATCCACCCGAGCCACGGTTCGGCGCCGCCGCGGTCTGGGCTGGGGATCGCCTGCTGGTCTGGGGAGGCACCGGCGAGTCTGGCGAGCTGAGTTCGGGCGGCACACTCGTCTTCTCTGCGGGCGTTCCCACACTCTGGACGACGATGTCCTTGACCGGTGCGCCCTCGGCGCGCAGCGGCCATGCGGCCGTCTGGAATGGCGTGCAGATGCTGATCTGGGGCGGGCAACGTGCGGGGGCCGTGCTCGGCGATGGCGCCGCCTACGCCCCGCAAACTGAGACCTGGACGGCGCTGGACCCGACCGACGCCCCAACCGCGCGCACGGATCATTCCGCCGTCTGGACGGGCACCGAACTGCTCATTGTCGCCGGCGCCGATGCGGCCGCGGACTTGTCTTCGACCGCCGCGTACGACCCGGCCGCCGGACTGTGGCGTGCGCTGGGCAGCGCGGGTGGGCCGCTGGCCCGACGGCAGACCACCGCCGTCTGGACGGGCACCGAGATCATGGTCTTTGGCGGACTGTCGGGTGTCCAGCGTGTCGCGGCGCTGCAGCGGTTGGTCCCGCAACCCACCTGGTACTTCTATCGCAAGTTATGATCCCCTCATCCCTCGCACGCCGGCTGGCTCTCCCGTTCCTGTTCGCGGGCCTGCTATCCGCCCATGCCCAATGGCTCACCGAGTCGTTCGCGCTGAAGGCCGGCTGGAACGCCGTCTACCTCCACGGGGACGCCTCTCACGACACGATCGAGAACCTCGTGGGCCAGGATCTGGACAATCCAATCCTCGAGATCTGGGCTTGGGTGCCCAACGCCACAACCATGCAGTACGTGACCAACCCCCAGGAACCGGTCGATACCAGCAGCCAGTGGCTGAGCTGGATTCGAAACTCGACCGAGCCCAGTTCGCTCGAACGTCTGCCAGGCAATGCGGCGTACCTGGTGCGCGTGGCCTCGAATGTCCCCACATACACCTGGACCCTGAAAGGCCAACCCCTGGCCCCGGCTTACGAATGGACCACCACCGGGCTCAATTTCCTGGGCTTCCCCACCGTCCCGACCGGGCCGCCGAACTTCGAGGACTTTCTCGCCCCGTCGCCGGCCCTGGCGCAGAACGCCGAGATCTACCGGTACCTGGGCGGCGACCTCGGCCCCGGCAACCCCCAGAAGCTCTATGCCGTGCGCACCGCAACCGTCAACCGCGGCCAGGCCTACTGGATTCGGGCCGGCACCGTCTACAACCGCTACTTCGCCCCGTTCGAACTGGTCGTTTCCGCAGCCTCAGGTGTGGATTTCGGCGACCACGTCAGCACCGCCAGTCTGCGCCTGCGCAACCTCAGCAGCGGCAACCTGACCGTGACCCTGCGGTTGCTCGAGTCCGAAACGCCCCCGGCGGGCCAGCCCGCCATCGTGAGTGTGCCACCCCTCCTCATCCGTGGCCCGCTCAACATGACCAACCTCACCTACGGCTACACCCCTCTGCCGGTGGAGACGCCGCACACCTGGATCCTGGCGCCCTCGGGCTCCGAGGGGGGAGAGATCGAAGTCGTGTTGGGACTCAACCGCTCGGCGCCGGTCGGCACCGTCGGCGAACTACTCGCCGGCATCCTGCGCTTCACCGACTCGCTCGGCTTCGCCCAGGTCAACGTGGGTGTCTCGGCCACGGTCGGCTCGCCGGCCGGACTCTGGGTCGGCAACGCCGCCGTCCTGCAAGTGGGGCACTATCTCAAGAGCTACGAGCGCGACAGTGCCGACAACCCCGTAACCGACCCCAACGGACAGTATGTGGTGAGCGGGATCAACACCGGCCTGGGGGCGGTGGCACACCCGTATTCGCTGCGCCTGATCGTCCATAACCCCGCGTCCGACCCGGCCGTCCTCCTGCAACGCGTGTACGTCGGACCGGACGCCAACACCAACCTGATCGTGGCGAACCAGGAATCCGCCCTCAACCCCGCCCTGCTCAGCCAAACCCGCCGGATCAGCGCCACGCACTTGCCGTGGTCGAGCGCCAACCCGGGTTGGGCCTTCGACAGCCGCTTCGGCCCATCCACCAACCTCACCACCACCGTCACGCTGGACTTCGACGACCACGCCTCGAATCCGTTCCTGCATACCTACCACCCGGACCATGACAATCTCGATGCCAGGTTCCAGAGCGCCCTGGCCCAGGGCTCCGAGTCCTACACCGTGCAACGGGACATCCAGCTCATCGTGATGCCACCCGCCGACGACTTCGCCAGCCTCACCGGCGCCGGCGACTCGATCTCCGGCGAGTATGTCGAAAGCATCCGCGTGCTCGGCCTGGCCCGCTCGGGTGGCACCTACGACACCCGCACCTTTGACGTCCGCGGCGGCTTCGTTCTCCGCCGCATCACCGAAACGCCAACTCTCACCCGCCTGCCGTGACCGATTCCAACCTCTCCCGCCCCCATTCCGAACCCGAAACGCGATCTATGAAAACAGCCTCGATCCTGTTCGCTCCTCTCCCGCTCCGGGCCGCGCTGCTCGGTCTGTCGCTATTCGCCGCCGGACTCCACCTGGCGCGCGCCGCCGACCCGAACCCGCCCGACCGCATGACGTTTCAGGGGTTCCTGACCGACGGCAACGGCGTCGCGTTGGCGCCGAGTGCGCCCAAGAACTTCGACGTCGTGTTCCGGATCTACGACGACCAGAGCGCCGGCACCCTGCTCTGGGCCGAACAGCAGACCGTAACCGTGGACAACGGCAATTTCAGCGTGCTGCTGGGCGAAGGCAGCGACTTCGGCGAGCCGCGCCCGGCGCTGGCCACGCTGTTCACGAGCAACACCGCTTCGGACCGGTTCGTGCAAACCACGGTCAAGGGCATCGCCTCGGGCGGGGCCGACGCCACCATCCTGCCGCGCCTGCGCCTGCTGACCTCGCCCTATGCCTACCTGGCCCAGCACGCCGTCAACGCCGGACGATTGGTCAACGATAGCCACTCCCAGATCGTGACCGTGACCGGCACGAGTGTCGGCATCAACAAGAGCAGCCCCGCCGTGACGCTCGATGTCGAGGGCGCCGCCAAGGTGTCCGGCGGCCTCACCGTGAACGGGCTGACCAACACCGGCGTCAGCCGCCTCGAAGGCGATGTCACCGTCGTCGACAAGATCACCGCCAGCCGCAGCTATGCCTCGACGGTCAACTTCAGCCTGGATGGCAGCGCTTACCTCACCGTGAAGAACATCTCCGGCGGCAACAACCCCGCTATCAATTGGGACGGCAATGACTGGATGGCCTACAGGCGGGCCGAAAACGAATTCGAGTTCCGCATCGCCACCGCCACGAAACTCCGCATCAACAGCGACAAGGTCATCGTCGATGCCCCAGGCGGCATCGAGGGCCGCGGCACCATCCCCCTCGGCGGCATCATCATGTGGTCGGGAGCGACCGTCCCCACCGGCTGGGCGCTGTGCAACGGCCAGACCGTCAACAGCATCACCACCCCGGATCTCAAGGACCGGTTCATCGTCGGGACCGGTGGCACATACGCCCTCGGCGCGACCGGCGGAAGCAAGGAGGTCGCCCTCACAACCACCCAACTGCCGGCTCATAGTCATTCGATGCAGGATTACTACCACGCGGAAACGGACAACCGCGGTCATCCCGAGTATGCCACCTACATCGGCGGCAACTGGGTGGGTTCCGGCGACAGCGACACCGACAACGACTACCTCTTCTATAAGACCCATAACACGGATTCCGCCGGAGGAGGCGCTGCGCACGAGAACCGCCCTCCCTACTACGCGCTGGCTTTCATCATGCGCGTGTACTAAATGGCCGGACTGCCACGCAGCGACTGACGGCAACCACTCACAGGCCGGCTTATGCAAACATCTTGGGGAATCCCTCTCCTGTTGGGCGGGCTGCTGACCGGCTTGAATGCAGCCCTCGCCGCCATCCCGTTGCCCATCGAGTTTCGCCAGGACGCCATCCCGTACAATCTCCAATCCCAACGCGGCGCGCCCATCGGCACGGTCGTTGGCACACCGCCGGGTTCGGATGGGCGCATGCCCACCGGTTTGAACGAATCGGGCACCTATAATCCGCCGACACCCAACCAGTTCCAAAGCTCCGTGTCGTTCGGCGGCATCCCCGGATTGGTCCAGAGCGACTGGCTTGCCGTCAGCAATTCCACCGTCCTCCAGAGCGGCACCACCCCGTTCAGCGGCGCGGTGGCCGAGGCGATGCGGCTGCCCGTGGCCCGCTCGAACAACGTCGTCGTTCTCGTGCTCCGGCGCGGCCAGATCGGCGCCCCCTACGTGAGCCGCCAGATTCTGTTCAAGTTCGGCGCCATCGTCGAAGTCCCCGAATCCGACGAACGCGGTCAACTCCTGGATGTGGTCAAGGAGACCTATTGGCAGGCCGAGCCCCACACGACCGACGACCACGAGAACACCGGCTATTACTGGAGCCCAAACGCGGGCTGCGTTTTTGCCGTCCAGCCAGGACCCATCTTCGTGACGTGGAAAAAGACGGAACCCTACACCGCAACCACCAAACCCACCGACTACGAGAACCCCGGCGGCCCGCCCAGCTATTGGACCAACGGCGCCAGCATCTACTTGCTTCACACCGTGCGCTACGTCGTTTCCGGCAGCCCCATCAAGCCGCCGCGCAAGATCTACTGGACCCAACGCGGCTTTGCCCTGCTGGGCAAGCCCGTCCTGGTGCCCACAGCCCGGGTCGGCGATATCGCCATCGTCTATCACGCCGGGTTCCCACACACGGTCGAGGAAGAGTATTCCGAGCCGACCGATACCAGCCCCACCGACGGCTCCGGCGCCCAGGAGCTGCAAGAGCTGCGGACGCTGTGGTACGAAGAACAGCAGAAGAGCATTCTGGCCTATAACCGGGAAGGCCGGGTCTTTGTCGAGCTGCTGGGCGACGTGCGCGACGACGACAGCCGCGACCACCTCGGCTTCGAAATCGTCGACGTGTTCAAGAACCCGACGCCCAGCGACGTCACCATCGAGCTCGGCGAACGCATCACCCCCCCGCCTCCGGGTGATCTGCTCGGACTGTACCCCGAGCCGATCCAACAGCAAGGAGACGGATTCACCTACCAACACCAGGTCGCCGGCGCCGATCACCCCGAGTACTATGCCGCCCGCGAAACGGTCAACCTCAACGATTGCCTCGTCCACTGGATGGAAGAAGGTGTCGAACACCTCAAATGGCCCGCCTCCCTGGGCCGCTACAAGCTCGCCTGGCCCGCCGACGCCGCCAAGTACAGCCATTATGTGCGCCCGCCCGCCGCAACCGAGACCGAAGCCAAAGCGACCGCCATCACGCTCTCGACCGCCAATGTGCCCACCATCCAGTACCAGGACCCCTTCGACCGCCCCCGCGCCAAGCTGACCGAGACCTTCATGTTCTATACCTGGCTCGACCCCGATTACCCGGCGCACCGCACCCTGCTCCGTTTCACCTCCGGCGAAGACATCGCGTTCGAGCGCGTCTTCTCGTGGCTGGACGAGGGTCTGCATCACCCGGACCTGACGTTGCCCGTCTTTGACACGGACTTTGCAGCGCCCCGGGCCGGGGCTGCCGTCCACGGGCATGCCAAGATCGAGGGCGGTTTCCTGCGCTTGACCGAGGCGGTCAAGAACCAGGCCGGCCAATATGTCATCGAAGATTTTTACGCCGGCGCGACGGTCAACAACTTCCGCGCCCGGTTCACGGTCAGTATCCGCGACGGAAGCAGCAAGATCGCCGACGGCTTCAGCTTCAACTTCGGCACGATGCCGGACCCGATTCCCAACATGAAGGAGGAAGGCATCGCCGATGGCCTCTCGGTGAGTTTCGACTCCTATGACAACAGCTCGGAAGACATGGCCCCCACGATCGCGATCCGACTTAACGGGGCCTTCCTCGCCGCGGTCCGCATGGCCGAGACCGACGTCTCCGAAGATGTCTCGGCGCTCCCCATCCCCACCGATCCCGCAACCGGCCAGCCCATGACCCTCCGCACCGGTAACATGTTTGTCCCGGTCGAGATCGAGCTGCGCGGCGATGGCACCCTGGATGTTTCGTACAAGAACGTCAAAGTCCTCGCCAATGTCGCCACCGGGTACACCCCGCGCACCGGCGTGTTTGGCTTCGGCGCGCGCACCGGCGGAGGCTATGCCACCCACTGGGTGGACGATCTGGCCATCGTCGTGAACCGCCATGAGGACGCGGGCACGTTCCATCTTGCCCAAAGCGTCGCGACCGACCTCGATTCCTGGATCGCCGACGCCACCTTCCGCTGGCCATCCGCCGCCGAACGACCCCGGGTCGTCACGGAGGTCGTCGAAGTTGGCGAACGCATCAACGCCCCCACTGGCGAATTGGGCGCCACGGGCGATTATCTGGCCGGGCACATCAACGCGGACATCGGGACTTCGTACGATCCGCAAGCCTACCTCGATCCTCTCTCTGTGGACTTCGGCACAGCCAATACGAGCGCCATCATTCCCGTCAATGCCATCCCCGGCCAGAACACCCTCGAGGTCTGGTGGTTCCGCACCAACTCGACCCGTGCCGGACCCAACGCGGGCAATACTGCCAAAGGCTTCCAAACCGTCTATTGGCCGTCCGTCATTGGGACGTACACGCTGCAATGGCCGACTGCGCCCCGGGAGATCGTCCTGGCCAGCCTCATCGGAAGCGGCACGCTCGACTCGCTCGAATCCCTCGGGACCATCTACCATCAAAACGACCCCGACCAGCCCGGCTACAACCCCAATGAGGAGCATGCCCTCATGGCCGGCGGAACGGCCTTTGCACTGCGCGACGATCTGAATGTCACCAGTGGGGAAGACTACTCCTCGGAGCCCTTCGTGCTCGTCAGTCACACAGCCGCCGACGGGCGCCCCGCGATGAGCGTGTTCAAGGTCTTGCGCGAGAAGCCCGAATCCGGCTACGTGTTCGATTACATCACCCCCGCCGGCCAATTGCTCCAGGCGCCCATGCCCCTGCCGCTGCTGGCCAAACCGGTCGAAGGCACCGGCGATTCGGCCATCAACTACAATACCGAGCCCAGCCATTCCGGCGGCGACCTGCCGGGCGGCTGGACCTCGAGCGACACCAACGGCCCGTTCAAGCATTATCAGGGGTTCACTTGGCGGGATCGGAAGCAGGACTTCTGGGTCTATCGCGGTCTCCACGCCGGCCTGCCCGACCTCGAAGCCGGCGCCTATGACCCCGAGACCGGCACCTTCGGCGCGCTGCCCGATGCCACGGCGGTGGTCGGCGAGACGTTCAAGTTCACGGTCCACGCCTCGAGGCAGGACGAGTTCCTCACGCTGAGAGGCAAGAACATGCCTGCGTGGCTCAGGGCCAGCGGCCTGGCGCTCGAGGGCAAACCCACCACCAACGACGTCACCCTCCCGGACCTCACGATCGAGCTGGTGGTCGAGGACCTTTACGACCACACCCGTGTGACCAATGATCTCACGCTGACCGTTGTCGATACGGGCTCCGTGCAGACCCAAACCGGACTTTCACTCTCGAGCACCAACCAGTACACCGACACGATCGTCACGTTCACGAACCGGCCGCCTTTCCTGACCGCGTCGCCCCAGCCCTCGAACAGCTTCACGATGCGGTATTACTACAAGACCGAGCCGAGCTTCCACTGGCCCGGCGTGGCCAGCCCGCCGCCCGCCGGCAGCATCGTGCCGTACCTGCGCCCGATAGATCCGGACACGGGCCAGTTCATCGGCGACCCCGCCTCGAAGAACACCGAGTCGCTCGAGATCGTCTATCGCCCGGTCTGGCCTGTGCGCGATCCCAAGGACGAATCCAAACCGCTGCCTACCTTGTCTTTCAATGCGACCCTCGCGGGACCGAAGACCGGTTTGCCCGGCGTCCGCGACATGCTGACCGCCCAGGTACTCTACCAACAATCCGTCGCCCAGGACCTGCCCGAGCAGACCCCGAGCGTGGTATTACACGATCCGACACGCCAGAAGCTCGCCGACCTCGATGCCCAGGGACTCGACACCATGCCCGGCGGGGTCCTTACCGACTATTACCTCGGGCTTTACTACTTCCCGAACCTCCCCCCGCATTTGGCCGAGCGGGTGTATTATGACGCCAACCGCGGCGCCAAGGGCAGCATGGTCCTCAAAGGCAAGTACATCCAGGAAACCCTGGGCGAGAGTTACCTGCTGTTGAACGTGCTGCGAGGCTCTGACTTGGTCGCCGTCAAGGACCTGTGCCCAGCCGGCGATTCCGACAAGTCCAAATGGGACGCCCTCGTCGATGCGCTCGCCACCGACGTCGAGACCTTCCACGAGTCGCCCACCCAACCCGGCACCTACGAGCCGGACTTGGCCAAGACGGTCTCGGTAGGCGTGCAAGATCTGGCGGAGATCGGGGACGCGAACATCGCCGTCGACTCCTACGCCCTGAGCGCGACCGGCCCGGGCAGCGGCTATGTGACGCTCGTCGAATCCAGCGGCACGGCCTTCACCCAGCCCGGCGATCCGGTTTCGATGCACGTCTTCAAGGTGGGCGGGGACCTGGACGTCGGCGAAGTCAAAATCATCAACGCCCCCAACCCGCTCAGCGAACAGGTCACCTTCCAGCACACCGCCGACCTGGCCGGCCGCTTCGCCGAATTCGAGTACGAATGGAAAATCGCCAACCCGGTCGATGGCCAACCGCCCGTGCCGGATGATGAAATGACACGCTATCTGGCCCTCGCCAGCGGCCTCGACATGCCCCGCCGCACCATCGGCGGCGCCGGCATCCAGGCTCTGTGCGACAACTACATCGTCATGCGCTACCGCGCCAAGTCTGCTTCTCACCCGCTCTACGATCAGTGGTCGGAGTGGACCGCGCCCAAGCTGGCCGAGGGCTGGATCAAGCGCGTGCTCGCCGGCATCAACCCCTTTAACCAGCGGATCTCCGACCTCTTTAACAACCGGGTCAACACCGACGTCAGCATGCTCACCCAGGCCGGTCGCCGTTGGGAAGGCGACGTCGCGTTGAACCTCGAGAACATCGACAACTTCGGCCTCATCGAAATCTACGAAACCGTCCTGCGACGCGGCCGCATGCTCAGCATCGAGTCCGGCTATAACTACGGTCCGGCCAACGACGCGCTCCTGCTCGCCGCCGGCTACCTCAACGACCTCTACCTCATGCTCGGGGGCGAGGCTTGGGCGGACGCTGCCAATCCCACCATCGGCATCGGCACCAGCGGCCACACCTATAGCGACATCGCCACCGCCCTCTTCGCCTTCAAAGGCCAAACCGCGTCGCTGCTCGAGGAAGAGCTGGCCTTGCTGCGCGGACGCGACGATTTCCTCGTCCCCGGCGTCGAGGTCACGCCGGTCTACAACCGGCTCGTCTGGAACTACACGCGCGGCATTGACGCCGGGGAAGTCATCTACGCCCTCAATTACAACGTCCAGGAGAATCCCGACCAGGAGCCCGATGGCGTGATCGACGCCGAGGACGCCGCACGCATGTTTCCGCAGGGCCACGGCGATGCCTACGGCCATTACCTGACCGCACTCAAAGGGTATTACTCGCTCCTGCTCAACCCCAACTTCGATTGGGTCCCGCGAACCGAGGCGGTCAATGTCCTCGGCCAGCCCATCTCGGTGGATTACCAGGACGAACGCAAGTTCGCCGCCGCCGCCGCCGCACTCGCGCGCGCAGGGCAACAGGTCTTCGACCTCACCTGGCGCCAGGACTTCCAGCCCGTCCATGCCCTCGGCTGGGAACATTTCGGCGCCAGCCGCGCCAACACCCGCCGCACTTACACCCAGGAGGGCGGCGACGAGAACCCGGTGCGGTTCTGGGGCATGGACCATTGGGCCTGCCGGCTGGGTCAGGGCGACTATCTGAACTGGGTGGCCGCCAACGCCATCCTCCCTGCCATCGACCCCAACCCGAACCACGAGGGCATCCAGAAGATCGACCGCACCACCGTGCCCGAGCTGATCGAGTTGGCCAAAGCCGGCGACGCGCTCCAAGCCGCGCACGACAACGCCGAGGGGGGCCTGAGCCCGCTCGGCATCCCCGAGGGCGGCCTGGTGTTCGACATCAACCCCACAGCAGTCGTGGGAGCCGACAATGGCACCCATTTCGAGCAGGTCTACCAGCGGGCCAAGATCGCCCTGAACAACGCTGTTGCCGCCTTCGACGATGCCAAAGACGTCACCGCCCTGATGCGCGCCGAACAAGACGGCTTGGCGGAATTCCAGGCCGCCGTCGCGCAGCAGGAGCTGGCATTCAAGAATGCGCTCATCGAATTGTATGGCACACCCTATCCCGATGACATTGGACCGGGCGCGACATGGAAACAAGACTACGACGGTCCGGACCTGATCCATTACATGTATGTCGAGACGCCGGAATACGCCTTCCCGAACCTCTGGAGCTTCACCACGGGCAACGTGTTCCAGATCGATATCCAGGACCTCCCCAGTGACTGGGCCACGTCCTTGCACGAAGACTTGGACTGGACCACCAAAGCGCTGGACGACGATTACACGGAAGGCGAGCATTACATCGAATTTGATATCGGCCCGCACGGTTTCTTCGACAAACCCGGCGACTGGACCAGCCGCCGCGCCTCGCCCGGCAAGATCCAACAAACCATCTCCGAGTACATCATGGCCCACACCCGCCTGCGCCAGGCCCTCAACGACTCGCAGGGCGCCAAGAACGACCTGGATAAGGCCATCCGCCACTTCGACGACTTCTGGGAGGTCACCGACGAAATCTACGATTACCAAGAGGATATCCTCAAAGCCGAAGAAGCCCTGCAATGGGCCAAGTTCGCCTACGATACCTGGGAGAAGGTCGCCGAGTGCACCAAGGAAGATATCAAACTCACCACCGACGCGCTCACCAGCGGACTCCCGAGGAGCACCATCATCGGCCTCAGCACCGGCGGCGACCTCACATCCGCGGCTCGCACCGCGCTCAAGGCCACCGGGTTTGCGGTGGTGACGACTTACGAGAAGCTGAAGATCGCCAAGTTCATCGTCATGAACGCCTTCGAGAATGCCGTCAGCTCCTCGAAACGCTGGATCGAGTGGAACGAAGTGGGTGGTCGCGAATACGATCTCAAGAAGCGGGAAATGGTGCTTGCACTGGGCAACCAGCTCTCCGCCATGCAAGGCCACCTCTGGACCATCAACGAGCGCCTCCGTCAATTGGACGACGCCGCCCGCGCCAAACAAGCCCTCATCGCTGAAGGCGATCGCCTCCAGCAGGAACGGCTCGTGTTCCGCCAACGCGCCGCCACCGTGGTCCAGGGCTACCGCACCCGCGACGCCGCCTTCCGCCTGTTCCGCAACGAGAAGCTCGAACGTTACAAGACCCTCTTCGACCTGGCTGCTCGCTATTCCCTCCTGGCCGCCAATGCCTACGACTATGAAACCGGGCTGCTCAACACCACCGCCGGCCGCGGCTTCGTCAACCGCATCATCAACGCCCGCGCCCTGGGCGTGGTGCGCAACGGCGAACCGCAGTACGCCGGCAGCAACACCGGCGATCCCGGCCTCTCGAGCGCCCTGGCCGAGATGAAAGCCGACTGGGACGTCCTCCGGGGCCGACTCGGCTTCAACAACCCCGATGCCTACGGCACCACCGTCTCCCTCCGCACCGAGGCCTATCGCATCCTGCCCACCGCGGATGGCGACCCCAACTGGAAGGACCTGCTCCACGCGGCGCGGGTGGGCAATCTGCTCGATGATCAGGACGTCCACCGCTATTGCATGCAACTCGACGCCGGCGATGGCCTGCCCGTTCCCGGCATCGTGCTGACCTTCAGCACCACCATCGCCGACGGCTATAACTTGTTCGGCCGCCAACTGGCCGCGGGCGACCATGCGTTCAGCCCCAGCTCGTTCGCGACCAAGATCTTCGGCGTCGGCGTCGCGTTCGTCGGCTACCGCGGCATGGACAATCCGGCCGCCAACAGTGGCGCCGGAGGCACGTCACCCAGCGACCCGGACGTCTGGTTCCTCGACCCGCTCGCCCTCGCCGCCACCCCCTATGTCTATCTCATCCCCGCCGGCGTCGATTCCATGCGGACCCCGCCCCTCGGCGATGCCAGCGCCGTTCGCACCTGGTGCGTCGAGGACCTGGCCATCCCGCTCCCGTTTAACATCGGCGAGTCGGGGTTCTCGACGCTGCCGCTGTGGCAGTCCGGCGACTCGTTGACCGAGCCGCTCTTCGCCATCCGCAAACACCAGGCCTTCCGTCCCGTGTCCACCACCGCCTGTTTCAGTCCGAATCTGTACACCGGCAGCGGCGCCTTGCACCGCTCCCAGTACACCAACAACCGTCTCGTCGCGCGCTCGGTCTGGAACAGTCAGTGGAAACTCGTCATCCCCGGCAAGACGCTCCTCAGCGACTCCAAAGAGGGCCTCGACCGCTTCATCCAGACGGTTACCGACGTCAAGCTCCACTTTGTCACTTACTCTTACTCGGGGAACTAACCCTGTTCCACCCATGAACCCGACCGCCCCATTCCCCTCCCCGGCGCCTCCCCATTCCCAGCCCGGGGATAACGCATCACGGATCACGCATCACCCACCGCACTTCATCGGCCACGGTCTTGTGCCCTGGCTGATGCTCGCCGCCCTCGCTCTCGCCCCGGCCGTCCTTGCCTTCCCGCCCGCGCCGCACCACACCCTCTATGGTGTGGTACGCAACGAAATGGGCGAGCCCATCCGGGCCACCGACGCCGTGGTGGTCCTGGAAACGGTCACCGGAGTGCGACTCAAGACCGCGGTCGTTCCCCTGCTGGCACCGGGCGTCAACTACCGGCTGAAGGTGCCCATGGACGCCGGGCTCACCCCGGACAATTACCGCCCGACCGCCCTGCGCCCCAGCGTGTCGTTTCGCATGAAAGTGCTGATTGGCGGCGCCACGTATCTGCCCATCGAGACCAGCGCCAACTACGCGAACCTGGGGAAACCGGCCCAAACCACCCGGCTCGACCTCACCCTCGGCGAAGACTCCGACAACGACGGCTTGCCGGACGCTTGGGAGCGCGCACTGATGGATATGCTCGGCGGCGGACTCGCCGTGACCGACATCGAGCCCGGCGCCGACGCGGATGGCGACGGGATGAGCAATCTCCACGAGTACTTGGCCGGCACCTACGCCTTCGATCCTCAGGACGGCTTCCGTCTGGACATCCTCGGCACCAACGTCGAGCATCCGGTCTTCGAATTCCTGGCCATTCGCGGGCGCGCTTATACTCTCGAAGGCTCTGCCGACCTGCTCACCTGGGAACTTCTCCCGTTCCGAATCGCCAGCTCCAACCCCGTTGGATCCTGGCGAAAGTCCTATTCCGCATCGGACGTCCGCGTCTTGCGCATCGAAGCCGACATCCCATCCGCGCATCCCTACCAGGTGTTCAGGCTCCGTGCCGAGTAGCTCCCCGTGAATGCGAATCCTCCCATCCCCTGCGCCACCCCCCGCATGAGGCGGCGCCTGCTCTCGATCCTCGCCGCAACGCTCTTTCTCGCCGCAATCCCCATCCTCGTGCTTCGCCTCGCGCGACCCGCTCCCCCCATCGAGGTCCAGCGGGATGCGTTGACTCTCGAAAACGGCCAGTGGCATCGCCACGGCGACCCCAGCCCCTTTTCTGGAATGTTAAACGAGTACTACGAAACGGGGATTCTCCGCGCCCGATCGAGAATTCTCCGTGGCGTGCCCGATGGCATCTCCGAGGGTTGGTATCCTGACGGGCGACTCCAGATACGCGAGCATTTCCAGGCCGGCGTCTCCCACGGTCCGAGGCACAAATGGCATCCCAACGGCCGACTGCTCTCTGAAGCCACGATTGTCCAGGGCCGGATCGAGGGCGTCTTCCGCCGGTACCACGAGGACGGATCCCTGGCCGAGGAGATCCCCATGCGCGCCGGGTTGCCCGAGGGCTGGGCCCGGTCGTTTTATCCCAGCGGATTCGTCATGGCGGAAGCAAGCCTGCGCGACGGCCAGGTGCTTGAACGCCACGACTGGAAAGACGAGGAACACCGGGTTCAATCCCTGGACGCGACCCAAAAGATCCCCCCCCGGAACCTTTGACCTCGTCGCCATGCACCGCGGCTCCCTGCTCCTCTGGTTGCTTCTCGCCGGCCTCGACACGCAGGCTCTCGAGATATCCGAGGACCGCGGCGTGATGGCCGCCGGCAGCGGCATCGCGTCGGCGGGCCCTTACGCAATCACGGACACCATAGGCCAGCCCGCCATCGGAGCGGCAACCGCCGTGAACCGCTCCTTGGCCGCCGGCTTCTGGCATACCCTCACCCCCGGCACGCCCCTGCAGATCGAAAACCGCCCCCCCACAGCTCAGCCTCTTGCCCTGACACGTCCCCCGGGCGTGCCCATCAAGATCCTTCTCGCCGACTTGGCCGCCCAATGGAGCGATCCCGACGGCGACCCGGTCGAGTTGATGGCCATCGCCCCCGTCAGTGTGAACAACATCCCCCTCTTCAACAATAACACGCTCCTTCTCTATGAGGCAGGCCCGTTTCCAGCTCAGAACGTCGCCGATGCCATCCTCTACGCCATCCGCGACATCCCCCGGGAGGGAGCCACCCCTTTGATGGTCCTCGGCACGATCTCGATCCAAGTCCAATGGCCCGGCGGCCTATCCTGCAACATCGTCGGCACCGAAATCAGCCCCGAGGGCGATGCCCGGGTGACCTTCGCCGGAATCCCCGGCCAGATATACCTGGTCCAGCGCGCCACCGACCTGAACCCGCCCATTGTCTGGACGACCCTGCTCAACAACACGGACGGCACCCCCCACTTCGTGGCCGGCCCTAACGGCCTCTGGACCCACACCGATCTCGGTTCAGCCGCGATCCCCGAGCGGTACTACCGCTCCGCTCTGCCGTGATCTCCCCGCATTTCATCGTGACCGTGATCACCCGCCTCAGACGGCGTCTCAGCCACTGCCTCCTCCTTGGCCTCACCGCCGCGTGCGCCCACGGCGCTTGCTTCACCTACACTCCCGACAGTGGCTTCGCCAATGGCGGCACCATCCCCGACGGCGACCTCAACGGCTGGCAACATACGTGCGTCGTCAGCGACATCCCCGACGGACTCACCATTGTCGACATCAGGATCATCCTCAACATCTCCGGTGGCTGCAACGGCGACCTCTACGGCACCCTCCAGCACGACTCGGGTTTCGCCGTCCTCTTGAACCGCCCCGGCAAGACGGCCGCCGACCCCATCGGCTATTGCGACCCCGGATTCGATATCGTGATCGACGACTCGACCGGGACCCCGGACATCCATCTCTACCACGTGCTCGGCGCGGAGCACAATGCCAGCGGTCAAGTGCTCGGGACCTGGCATTCCGATGGACGCTCGACCCACCCCTCGATCACCCTGGACACCGACCCCCGCACGACCTCCCTCGACTCCTTCCGCGCCCTCGATCCCAACGGCACCTGGACCCTCTTCCTGGCCGATACGTCCCTGGGTGGCGAAAGCACCGTCAATTCCTGGACTCTTGAAATCGTGGCCGTCCCCGAGCCTGAGGCCTGGATCCCCGCCTTCCTCCTGCTCGGAGCAGCATTCATCCGTCGGCGGCGGCTTGCGGGCCGCTAGCCCGTTGTCAGAGAATATCTACCAACATGTTGTCGATGTTGCCCGCGCGATCCGGCGGTGCTGTTCGCCGCAGGCGAACCCCTTTTTCCCAGCGCAGTCTGGGAAAAGGCGTGGAGTCCTCGACCTGTGAAAGTCGATGCGATTAGGTCAAGTTTCGGTTCCCTTTGTTCCAGGCCACCCCCGCTTCCGTCGAGGACTCTATAATAGCGAGGCGCGGAGGCAGGGTGCCCCGCTGCCCTCAACGGTTTGTTTGGACTGCATGTTTCATCGGTCTGAGGCGCGCCTCGCTAGGATCTGCCCGCCCGTCTCCGATAGCTCAGCGCCATGCCGTCCTCCGGGACCGCCCGCACAATCACCGTCTCGAATTCGGCGTGCGCCAGCACCCGCTCGAGGTACGCCTGCATCGCGTCGGCCAGCAGTATCGCATTGTGCGCAATCAACAGCCCCCCCGCCGGCAGCTTCCCAGACAACAGCTTCTCAAAGTAATCCCCGTTGCCCCCCTTGTCCGCGTCCAAATACACCACGTCATGCCGGCCCTCGATCTTTGGTATCAGCCCATGTGCGTCCCCCAGCAGAAACCGCACCCGATGAGAGAACCCAGCCTCGGCGACGTGCTTCTTCGCCAGTTCGTGACGCTCCGGCACAATCTCGATCGTCGTCAATTGTCCCCCGGTCGCCTCGAGCGCTTCCGCCAGCCAAAGCGTCGTGTACCCGTGCGCCGTCCCGACTTCCAAGACCTTCCGCGCCCGCGTCAGCTTCACCAGCAGGTTCAGGAATTGCCCCTCCTCCTTCGGTATCGTGACGTGCTCTGCCGCGATCGATTCCAGTTGCGCCATGAGCCGACCCCGCGTCGGCAGACTCGACGCCCTGGCCGGTTCGCCTTCCGCCCCCTTGCCTTCGAGCAATCCCATCACCCCCGCCACCCCCGCCGTCCAGAGGAACTCCCGACGCCTATACCCCGAATTCGATTTCATCGTCGCCTCCGCTGCTTGGTCGTTAACGTCCACTGCAACCTACACCCACGCCCCTCGTCATGACAGCCCTTTAACATCGCCCCGGCCTTGCCCCCTCGTCCCCACACCCGTATCCTGCGGCGCCAACATGACCGCGATTGCCCGCTGCCCACGCTCACTGCCAATCACCGGCTTGGTCCTGTGCCTGGGTCTCATCGCTTCGCTGGCGGCCGAACCGCACCCGGCAGGCGAGTTCACCGTGGCCACTTACAATGTGCTCTACACCAACCCGAGCCTCCCCACCCTCGCAGCCACCATCAGAGCCACCGGCGCCGACCTCGTCGCGCTCCAGGAAACCAACGCCCGATCTGAAAAGTACCTGAAACGCGAGCTCGCAGCCGATTACCCCCATCAGCAGTTCCACCGCGCCCAAGGCTCGGATGGCCTCGGCTTCCTCTCGAAAGCCCCGCTGCGCAATTTGAGATTCCTCGACCCGCTTCCCAAAAGCCGCGGGGCCTGGATCGCGGAAGTGACCCTCGGCGGCACCCTCCTCGAGGTCGCCTCGGTCCACCTCGCCACCCCCGATCTTCGACAGGTCGGCTCCTGGATCGAGGCCGTGGCCGCCCTCCGCGGAGCCGAGGATCTCCACGCCCGCGAAATCGAACGCATCACCGCCGCGTTGACCTCAAACAGGCCCGCCGTCGTCCTCGGCGATTTCAACAGCCTCCCGTTCTTCCAGGCACCACGGTTCATGATCGAACAGGGATGGACGGACAGCTTCGCCGCGGTCAACAACAACCCCGACCAACACGGCACGTGGCGCTGCCGCGCCGGCAACGCCGAGTGGAAACTGCGCATCGACTTCATCTTCCACAACCCAAGCCTCCGCACGCTCGAAAGCCGCATCCTCCCCGCCGGCGCCTCGGACCATTACCCCGTCGTGAGCCGCCTTGCCCCGTCTGCCCAACAGGCGTATAGTCTGCGCATCAACCGTGCAGGCCAACCGCGTATGATGGCGAAGCACTCATTCCTGGCCGGTATCGTCGGGCTCATGTCCTGGTTCCCCATGGCCCAGACGGCCGATCTTCCCCCTGAACCGCCTCTCCCCTCGCCCCGTGCGCCAACCCGCAGCCCGAGCGGCAGAACCTCAGAGCCCACACCGCGCGTCGAGTCCTCCCGCCCCCGCGCCGCCATCGTCGGTCACCTCGAGACGCGAGATCGCGTGGTGACCATCACCGCCGGGCCCAAGGAGCCACTCTACACCGTCCGCGACAAGCAGGGACGCCTGCTCCATGCGGACCTCACCGCCCGCCAACTGCAGGCCAAAGCGCCGGCACTGCACAAGCTGGTCCATGGCGCGTATGCCGGGACCGGCGCCAAGGCCGGCGTCACCCTCGACGCCGCCGTGCGTCCCTCCGCCTCCGCCCCGCCGGGCGGCCGCTGATCCGGAGTGGCAGACAGATCCGCGCAGTCGACGAACAGCGAAAACCTGAGGTTTCCCATCCCTGAGCTTTATGTTCTTTGTCGCTCTTGCCGCGTGGATTGGCGGCGTGGTGGTCTCATTCTGCAACGGCAACCGGAAGCTGCCGCTCACCTTCCTCGTCCTCGGCCTCGGGTTGCTGTTCGCCCCGATCGGCCTCTGGAAGACCGCGGGCATCGCCCTCCTCGCCGCCATCCTCTGGATCGCCAACAAGGCCGACATGGGTTGATCCGACCGCTCATCCGTTCCGACTGGACACCGCTGGCCACAGCCGCCACCCTCCCGGCCAGCATTCGCGCATTGCGGTGAACCAACGGCTCTCATGAAATCCCATCGTTTCCCCAAAGCCCTGCTCCTGTCAGTCCTCGCCCTGTCCCTGCTCTCGAGTTCCCCGGGATTCGCCCAGGACCTGGTCAAGGCCAAGGACGGCTCGGGTGTCTACGGCTACCAGGACACACCCCGACTGCCGTGGTGCAACTGGCTGGTGCATGATCCGGACCGGCCTGCCCCCCAACGCGTCGACCCCGGCAAGGCCGGCCCCCCCGCCGCCGCGCCCTCCGACGCCAAAGTCCTCTTCGATGGCACCGGCATGAACGCGTGGGAAGCCTCCGATTGGAAGATCGAATCCGGTTGCCTTGTCTCCGGCAACGGGATGCTGAAATCCAAGGAACGCTTCGGCAACGCCCAGATCCACATCGAATGGATGACGCCCACCAACTTCGACGGCCCGTGGTACAACCGCGGCAACAATGGCGTCCTCCTGATGGGCCTCTACGAAATCCAAATCTTCGATTCCTACAACGAGAAGATCTATCCCGACGGCCAGGCGGCCGCCATCTACGGCCAGACACCGCCCCTCGTCAACGTCACCCGGCCGCCAGGCGAATGGCAGACCTTCGACATCGTCTTCACGGCACCGGTGTTCAAAGACAACACCCTCGTGCAACCGGCCCGGGTGACGCTCCTGCACAACGGCGTGCTCGTCCACCGGGACGAACCCATCCACGGCGAAACCCTGCACCGCGCCCTCCCGGACTATAAAAGCCGCGCCAGCAACGGCCCCCTCGCCTTCGGAGGCCACGGCTGCCCCGTTCGCTTCCGCAACATCTGGGTCCGCCCGCTGTAAGTCAGCTCATCCAGCTCCGCTCGATCTCCTCGAGCGAGCGGCCCTTCGTCTCCGGCACCAGCCGCCAAACCACCAGCCAGAGCACCACACAGAACGCCGCGTACACGTAAAACGGGAAGGCGTGGCGGAACTGCTCCACAAACCACGAGCCCTTGGCGTCCATGAGCGGGAAGGTCTGGGTCACGGCGTAGTCCGCAGTCCAGAGGAAGAACGTTGCCAACCCCAACGCCCGACCCCGCACCGCCGTCGGGAAAATCTCCGCCAGAATGACCCAGGTCACCGGCCCCACCGAAAGACCGAAAGCCGCGATGTAGAGGAGGATGAACAGCAGCATCCACCGGCTCGCCGCCGCGGGATCAGCGAGCGCCTGCGCCATCACCCCCATCGCCATCAGGCTCACCCCCATCCCCGCCGTGCCCAGGAGCATCAGCGGACGCCGCCCCCAACGGTCCACGGTCGCAATCGCAATGACCGTGAACAGCATGCACGCCCCGTTGATCACGATCTGCGTCAGCAAACCCGCGTCCACACCGGTCGCCGCGCTCAGGCTCTTGAAAATCGTGGCGCCAAAGTAGAGAAACACGTTGATCCCAGTGACCTGCTGCAGCACCGCCAGCGCGATGCCGATCGCCAGCGGCTTGCGCATCCCAGGGGAAAATAACTCCCCCCACGTGCCCTGACGCTCCGCCAGCGCCGCCCGAATCGCCGCGCATTCCGCCGCCGCAAAGTCGGCCCCAGCCACCCTCTCGAGAATCGCCGCCGCGCGTCCCGCCTGCTGACGTTCCATCAGCCAGCGCGGACTCTCCGGAATCGCCAGCAACAGCAAACCGAAGACCAGCGACGGCACAATCCCCGTGGCGAACATCCACCGCCAGCCGGTGTCAATCAGCCACGCCTGGTTCGCCGGCAGGGATGGGTCGCCCTTCGCGTGGGCAATGAAGTAGTTCAGGAACGCCGTGGCCGCTATCCCGCCAACGATCGCAATCTGGTTCACCGCCACCAACCGCCCCCGGATGTGCGCCGGCGTGATCTCCGCGATGTACATCGGCGTTGATACCGACGCGATCCCGATGCCCACGCCACCAAGAAACCGGAACACGATGAACGTCCGAATGTCCTCCGGCACCGCCGTCCCAATCGCCGACGCCAGGAACATCGCCGCCGCCAGCAGCATCGCCGGCTTGCGTCCATAGCGGTCCGACAACGGCCCCACCAGCAGCACGCCCGCCGCACAGCCAACCAGCACGCACCCCGACGCCCAGCCCTTCATGAAGTCGCTCAGCCCGAACTTCGCCGTCAACGGCTCGATGGCGCCCGATATCACCCCCGTGTCGTACCCAAACAGCAGTCCCCCCAACATCGCAACCAGACAGATGGGCACCAGATAGGCCAGATTCGTCTTCACAGGCTCAGGTGCGCGTATTCACCCACAGCAGTCCTTCGCTGACAAGCCCGGGAGTTGCGTCCCGGATGTCCGTTGACAGGCTGAGCCCGCTCTCTAGAGTCCTCGCTTTGTGAAAGTCGATGCGATTAGGTCAAGGTTGGCCTCTGCCGTTCCAGCCCTGCCCCCCTGCCTTCGAGGACTCTACATTAGCGAGGCGCAGAACAGACGATGGGGAGGGACAGCAAGGCCTTCATGTGCCTGAGGGCGCGACCGGGTCTGATGTGCGCCTCGCGACGATGCCGCAGCCGATGGGCGCGCGAGCTTTCGACCATCGCGTGCGCATGGCTGCGTCGCGAAAGCCGGAGGTTCAGGAGAACGCCCCCTTGAGAGTGAGAGCATGAACATCGGCAAGTCCAACGGAGTCGAGACAACTCAATTCAGGGTCGTCGTGCTCTTTCCTCATGTGCAAGCCCTTGAGAACCACCATCAACTGTTGGTTCCCCCGGGGCGGCGGGGGCGGCCTGTCGAGGAAGCCGCCGGAGCCGCTGCGCGGCCGGATTCACCCACCCCGTTTCAGGCGTGCCCCTTTTGCACCGGGTGCACGACGTCGTGCATTGATCGGTGCACCGCATGCACTTTCTGCACGGGCTGTACCGCCGCCTGCACCATGGCTTGCACGAGCTGCACCAACTGCACCGGCTGTACGGGCTGCACGCACTGCACAAGCTGCACGACGAGTTGCACGTCGGGGTGTACGGTCTGTACCATCGCGTGCACTTCCTCCTGTACGGCGTGCACGGTCTGCACGTTCGGTTGCACCCGCAGTTTTGGCTGATCTGTGGCGCCCTCCTCCATGACCCACTGGTCTATTGAACCGAACTTGCTGGTGTTATCGCGCGGGCCTGACGAGCTGTTGTTGGTCAACCGACGCGGGGGCTCGCCTTTGCATGTCCAAAGGGGTGGAGCGTTTGTCGCCGATTTCCTGCAGCGAATCAGCGCCACCCCAGACGACAGGTGTGCGACCTCGCTCGCTCCAGCCGAAATGCCGTTGTTCCATCTGCTTCGTGCCCGGGGATTCCTGGGTGAGACAGCCACTCGGGACACCGCACGATTGCCGGCCAGCGCAGAGTATGACGCTGGCGCGCCCCACCAAATCGCGGCCCCCGCAGGTACTCGCACGGCAGTCTCCCTCTATCTCCTCCTTTCCCAGTCCTGCAACTTGGCCTGCACTTACTGCTTGAATGGGCAGCAAACCTACCAGAAGAGCCAGAACCTGCGTATGCCTCAGCAGATTGCCTTGCAGGCCATCCACCGGTTCTTCGAAACCTTGGCTCCGGGTGGCGCACTCGAGATCGTCTTCTTCGGCGGCGAGCCACTCCTCAATTGGCCGCTCGCACGCGAGATCGTCGTTCACTGCGAAGGACTTCAGCGGACCGATCCGCTCGGGCGCCGTTTCCGCTATCACCTCACCTCGAACCTCACCCTCCTGTCTCGAGACGTGATCGAGTGGGCCAAGCGCCATGCGATCACCTTCCTGTGTGACGTCGACGGGCCCCCCGAACTGCACGACGCCTGCCGTCCCTTCCGTTCGGGTCGTGGGTCCTTTGCGGCGATCGAAAGGAGTCTGCGGCGTCTCCGCAAGGAGCGATTGGCAGTCTCCATGCGGTGCACGGTCACCTCGACCAACCAAGAGCAGATGGCGGAAACCGCCGCCCTCCACCGCGATCTGGGCGGCGTCAGCTCGGCGTTCGTTCCGGTCAACCCAGTCACTTCCGACGAGGAGATTCTGCCCGCCGACTTGTTGCCCTGCCCACGCCAGTATGCCGAAGGCTTGAAAGCGGTCTTCCTCCAGGGTCTTTGGCAACCGGAGCAACTGCACCCGTTCAACACGTATCTGGGACGCGTCCAAGGGACGGAACGACTCTGCCAAGCCTGCGGCGCACCCTACGGAAACACCCCGGTCGTCGATGTCAGAGGCGACGTCTATCCGTGCATCTACCTCGTCGGGATCCGCCGGTTTCATCTGGGCCAACTGCAGGAGGCTGCTTTCCCTCGACGCACTGTGCTGGAGCGAATGCGCGCCGAACTCGACGTGCGCCGGATCGACGGATGCCGCGACTGCGTCTGGCGCGGGCTCTGCGGTGGCGGTTGCCCGGTTGGCCGCCTGACGGTCGCAGATAATCCTTTGGCCACCCCCGACCACGTCCGGTACTGTCGGGAAATCGCCTGCCGAACCAGCCAGACGGCGATTGAAGCACTGTTGTGGCACTATGCAGACCAACATCGAAAAGACCAGCACCTGGACCGGTCCGGCTTTCCTGCGTAAGGCCGCACTCATGCCCCACCTGCATCGTTTCTCACCCTCATGAACCGCATTCCTCCAATCCTCCTGCTGATCCTGCTGCTGACTTCCGGGAGCACCAATGCCACCACCGCGTCCGACCAGCCGATGTCGCTCGCCGGCTCCTGGCGGTTCCAACTCGACCGCCAGGATCGCGGTGCCGCCGAACGCTGGTTCGATCGCTCTCTGCCCGACACGATCCGATTGCCCGGCTCGCTCCAGGAACGCGGCTTCGGCGACGACATCGCCACCAACACCGTCTGGACCGGCTCCTTGAACGACCGCTCCTGGTTCACCGCGGATCGCTACGCGCCCTATCGCCAACCGGGTGCGGTGAAAGTGCCCTTCTGGCTCCAACCCCGGAAGAGCTACGTCGGAGTCGCTTGGTACCAGCGGGATGTCACCATCCCCGACGCCTGGCGGGCCAAACGCCTCGTCGTGCGCCTCGAACGCGCCCACTGGGGCACCACCCTCTGGTGGGACGATCGCCCCATCGGCACCCAAGACGCCTTGGGCACACCCCACGACTATGACCTCGGCACCGGCATTCCCCCGGGCCGCCATCGGCTGACCTTGCGGGTCGATAATCGCGAGCTGGTCGCCGTCGGCTCCGACGCCCACAGCATCTCCGACCATACCCAGGGCAATTGGAACGGCGTGGCCGGCCACCTCGAGCTCGTCGCAACCGATCCCCTCTGGTTCGCCGATGTCCGCGTTTTCCCGGACGCCGCAACCCGCCAGGCCCGCGTGGTCATACGCCTCGGCAATGCCACCAGCCAACCCGGCAGCGGCACGCTCGAATGCACGGCCCGCAGCCTCGAGGGACACACGCCCTCGTCCGCCCCGCTCCGCGTCCCGATCGAGTGGCAAGCCGGGGGCGGAGACGCCGAGTTCACGCTCGATCTCGGTCCCAAGGCCCCCCTCTGGGATGAATTCCAGCCCGCCCTCCACGAACTCACCCTCTCCGTGCCCGGCGTCGTCTCCCCCCACCGCGTCCGCTTCGGACTGCGCCACGTCGCCCTCGATGGAAAACAAATCACCGTCAATGGCCGGAAGATCTTCCTCCGCGGCACGCTCGAATGCTGCATCTTCCCGCAACATGGCTACCCGCCCACTGACGTCGCGTCCTGGAAACGTCTTCTCCGCGTCGCCCGCGCGCACGGGCTCAACCACCTCCGCTTCCACTCCTGGTGCCCGCCCGAGGCGGCCTTCGTCGCAGCCGACGAAATGGGCTTCTACTTCCAGGTCGAGTGCTCCGCCTGGTCCTCCCAATTCAACAAGGGCACCCCGCTCGACCGCTGGATCTACGAGGAAAGCGAGCGCATCGTGGCCGCCTACGGCAACCATCCCTCCTTCCTGATCCTCGTCACCAGTAATGAGCCGGGAGGACCGGGCTACGAGCGCTTCCTCGGCCAGTTCGTGGCCCACTGGAAAGCCAAAGACCCCCGCCGCCTTTACTCCGCCGGCTCAGGCTGGCCGGCCATCCCCGAGAATGACGTCGATGTGACCGCTAATTCCCGCGCCTACCCCGTCCACTCCGCCCCCAACGGCCGCAACGACGGGGACTACCGCGCCTTCCTCGCCAAGTCCCCACGGCCCGTCGTCAGCCACGAAATCGGCCAGTATTGCGTCTTCCCCAACCTCGACGAAATCCCCAAGTACCGCGGCCTGCTCGAAGCCCGGAACTTCGAAATCGTCCGCGATCTCATGGTCCAAGCCGGTCTTGCCCATCAGGCGAAGGACTTCCTCCACGCTTCCGGCCGACTCCAGGCGCTCTTCTACAAGGACGAAATCGAAGCCTGCCTCCGAACGCCCGGCTGGGCCGGATTCCAACTGCTTGACCTCCACGATTTCCCCGGCCAGGGCACCGCGCTGGTCGGCGTCCTCGACGCGTTCTGGGACGAAAAAGGCTACATCCAACCGGAAGCCTACCGGCGGTTTTGCGACGACACCGTGCCCCTGGTCCGACTCGAGAAGCGCCTTTGGTCCGCCAACGAGACCTTGCGCGCGGTCGTCGAAGCCGCCCACTTCGGAGCGCACGACCTTGAACAGGCCGACCTCCGCTGGCGCCTCCGTGCCGCACCCGGCAAAACCATCGCCGAGGGCCGGTTCGCACCACAAAACCTCCCCACAGGCCAGCTCACCACCATCGGAGCCCTCGCCGTCTGCCTCCACACCCTGGCCCAACCCGCCGCGCTGAACCTCGAAGTCCGCCTTCAAGGCACACGCTTCGTCAATGACTGGAACCTCTGGGCCTACCCCGCCGCCGAACCGCCCCCCCCTCCCTACAACGTCACCTTGACCCGCGACCCCGAGCATGCCCTCGCCGCCCTGGCCCGGGGCGAACGCGTCGTCCTCACCCCAGACCTCCGCCTCGTGGCCGGCAGAACCGTCGGACGCTTCGACCCCATCTTCTGGAACCGGCTCTGGTTCCCCTCCCAGCCCCAACATACCCTCGGGTTGCTCATCCAGCCCAAACACCCCGCCCTCGCCCGATTCCCCACCGCTTCCCACAGCGATTGGCAATGGCAGGATCTCCATAACCACTCGAAACCCATGGTCCTCGACGCGCTCCCCCGAGCCCTCGAGCCCATCGTGCAGGTGATCGACGACTGGAACACGTGCCGGAAACTCGGCCTCATCTTCGAGGCCAGGGTCGATCAAGGCCGCCTCCTCGTTTGCGCCCTCGACCTCGACAAGGACCTCGACCAGCGCCCGGCCGCCCGCCAGTTGCGCGCCAGCCTCCTCGACTACGCCTCCAGCCGCCGCTTCCGACCCAAGTCCTCCCTCGAACCAGCCGCCCTCCGAACCTTGTTCCGCGCCCTGACCCCCCTCGAACAACTCGGCGCCCGCGTCCGCCGTGCCGACAGCCAACAGTCCGGCTTCCCAGCCGCGCAAGCGATCGACGGCGACCCCCAAACCCTGTGGCACACCGCCTGGGGCGACCACGCCCCCGCTTTCCCCCACGAGCTCGTCATCGAGCTCAACACCCCCGCCCGGCTCGCCGGCATCACGCTTCTCCCGCGCCAGGACGGCAATCGCAACGGCTGGATCAAGCGCTACCAAGTCCTCGTCAGCACGAACACTACGGATTCCGCCCTCCCCGTGGCCGAAGGCGAGTTCCCCGCCAACGACGCCCTGAAGACCGTCACGTTCGCCACGCCGATCGCCGCGCGCCAACTCACCCTGCGCGCCCTCAGCGGCCACACGGACGGACCTTGGGCGTCCCTGGCCGAGCTCGACCTGGTGTTGCCGGCATCCCAACCGTGACGCCGCGCCGGTCAGACCGTGGACCAGTCCTCGAAGAAAACACATCATGAAACCTGGCTTCATCCCCCTCGCCGTCGCCTCGACGGTCCTGCTGGCCGCTCACGCTGCCGAGTTCCACGTGGCGCCCAACGGTCAAGACATCCACCCCGGCACCCGCAAGGCACCGCTCCGGACCCTCCAACGAGCCGCCGACCTCGCCCAGCCGGGCGACACGATCACCGTCCACGCCGGCACCTACCGCGAGCGCATCAATCCGCCACGCGGCGGTGAGTCCGACCAACGCCGCATCGTCTATCGCGCCGCGCGCGGCGAACGGGTCGAGATCAAAGGCTCGGAAATCGTCAAAGGCTGGACCAAGGTCCAGGACGACGTCTGGAAAGTCACCCTCCCCAACGCCTTCTTCCAGGGCTTTAACCCCTATACCAACGTCATCCGCGGCGATTGGTTCAACGGCCGCGGACGTGTGCATCACACCGGCGCCGTCTACCTGGACGGCCATTGGCTGACCGAGGCCGTCACGCTGGATGAAGTCCTGCTCCCCGCAGGAGCGAAGCCCGCATGGCTGACCGGCTCCGGCAAGGGGTATCTCCTCAACGTCGCCTGGCTGCAGCCCGGCAATCATGCCGGCAAGACCGGGCGCGTCGCCGCCTCTGACTTCTCGAGTCAGCAGGGCGTCCAAACCGCCCCCTGCTCCGAAGGCGGAAGTTGCATCGGCTGGATCGAGCACGGCGACTGGGTCCGCTACGACCGCGTCGACTTCGGCACGGGCGCCAACCAGATCGAGATCCGGGCCGCATCCGCCGCCGACGGCGGTGTCATCGAGCTCCGACTCGACAGCCCGACCGGCGATCTCCTGGGCACAACCACCGTGGCGCATACCGGCGACTGGCAGGCCTGGACCTCGTTCCCCGCCCGCCTCAAGCCGGTCAGCGGCGTCAAGACGCTCTGCCTCGTCTTCAAAGACCGCCCCGCGGACCCCGCCCGGGCGCCAGCCCTCAACCCCCGGCTCTGGTTCGCCCGCGTCAACGACACGGAGACCACCCTCTGGGCCCAGTTCGATGGGAACGATCCCAACCGGCAGCAGGTCGAAATCAACGCCCGCCAGACCGTTTTCTACCCCGACCAACCAGGCCGGAATTACATCACCGTGCGCGGCTTCGCCCTGCGTCATGCCGCCACCCCCTGGGCACCGCCCACCGCCGAACAGATCGGCTTGATCGGAACCCACTGGAGCCGGGGATGGATCATCGAGAGCAATGAAGTCAGCCACTCCGTCTGCGTCGGCATCGCCCTCGGCAAACACGGCGACCGCTACGACAACACCTCCGCCGACACCGCCGAGGGCTACGTCAAGACCATCGAGCGCGCCCACGCCTTCCCCATTCCCTGGCGCCGGGACACCATCGGCCACCACGTCGTCCGCAACAACCTCATCTCCCACTGCGAACAGGCCGGAATCGTCGGCAGCCTCGGCCCCGCCTTCAGCACCATCGAGGGCAACGTGATCCACGATATCCACGTCCGCGGCCTCTTCACCGGCGCCGAAATGGCCGGCATCAAGTTCCACGCTGCCATCGATACCGTCATCCGCAACAACCATATCTATCGGGCCAATATGGGCCTCTGGCTCGACTGGATGGCCCAGGGAACACGCGTCTCCGGCAATGTCTTCCACGATAACCCCGGTCAAGACCTCTTCGTCGAAGTCAACCATGGACCGTTCGTCGTCGACAATAACCTCTTCCTCTCCCCTACCAGTGTCCTGGACATGTCCGAAGGCGGCGCCTTCGTCCACAACCTGTTCGCCGGCCGGATCACCAATCGCCCTGAACCAGGCCGCGAAACCCCGTTCCACCCCCCCCATAGCACCACCGTCGCCGGCCTCGCCAAAACCACCGGCGGCGACCACCGCTTCTATAACAACGTGTTCGTGGGCAACGGCCAGGTTCTTTCCGACGCCCAAAAGGGGAACCTCGGCGAACTCCGCTGGATCAGCAGCCACGGGCTCTGGGGCTACGACGGCCGCGAATTCCCGCTCCAAGCCGCCGGCAACGTCTACCTCCACGGCGCCCAACCCTCAGCCCTCGAGTCCCAGCCCCGAGTGATCCCACACCAGAACCCCAACCTCCGGCTCATCACCGACGGCAGACGGACCCGCCTGCACCTCGACCTCGGCAACGCCCTCCAGGGCGTTGACACCCGGACGGTCTCCAGCGAACGCCTCGGCCAGGCCAAGGTCTCCGGACAACCCTATGTCAACCGCGACGGCTCCCCGCTGCACGTCGACCGCGACTTCCTCGGCAAACGCCGCAGCCCCTCCCGTCCCACCCCCGGCCCCTTTGAATACCCCGGCAAAGGCTCCCTCACCCTGCCTGTCCGCTAGTGTGGTGTCCCTCAGACCGGTGAAGCACACAGTCCAGCTTCAGCGGAAGCGGAAACCTTGGCGAGCCGGCTGCGCTGTTCAAGTCAACCGGCAATCCGAAACCAAGGGAAAAGGGTGACCGCTCCCTGCTCTTCCGCGGTTCCCCTCTTCGTTCTGCCCGTGCGGTGCATCCCCCGGCCCGGAAGGAAACCGCATCAGGAGCCGATGAGCGCTAACGGCGACGCCGGACTGCACCCAGCGCAGCCAGGCCGCCCAGCAACAACACCACCGTTCCAGGCTCGGGAATCGCCGCAACGTCCAGCCGGACATTGTCGATGCCAATCCACGAATCCGAAGTCGTGGCGCCGTTCTGCAGCATGATGCCGATGTTCTTGCCTATCGAACCCGGCAGCGTGCCCGAGTCAAAGGCCAGACTGTACTGCGCAAAGGAGTCCGTCAGCTCAACCGTCGATGAACCGGCTGTCACCCGGCTTCCCGCATCGTCGTAATACAAAGACATCGTGAGGTGCGCCGGAGTCGTCGCCGACCAGTTGTTGTGGGCGTCCACCAGCAGCGTGAAAGTGTCGCCGGCCGCAATGGTGTGCCCCGTCAACTGCCACGCTGCAGGGTCGGTTCCCATCAGGAATCCCGCCCACGATCCTTCGCTCGAGCCCGGCCAGTCGGATTCAACGCCCGAATCTGCCGCGGTCGTGTCGCTTGCCCAGCCCGGAATGTCCACCCCGTTCTCACCGTTCCATGCCCTGACCTTGCCCGTGCCCGGCAACTCGAAGCTGAAGTTCTCAACAGTGATGGATGCGGCCCACAAGGGCATCGCCGCAGCCAGTGCCACCGCAAAGCCCAGGAGCGTCTTCGTCGTCATAATGTGCGTCTCGGTTACTTGGTTTAGACCACTCCACCACTCCGCCATCCCCGGATCAAGCCAAAACCTAGTGTGGTGTCCCTCAAATGGATGGACATTCGTTGCGCCCAAAACGGCCTGGGACGAGGACCTCGGCGAGCTCGGTCGAGCCGCGCGAGGAGGGAGTGTATCCCTGGCGATACTCGACCGACGGAGCAACGAAGCCCCAGGCCGTTTTCGGCGCAACCCCTTGGGCGGCCGTTCTTTTGCCACCAGACGGCGTTGCTCGCTTCTCACAGATCTCAGCGGATATGCTCGTCGCTCGCGCCTTGTCTGGCGGCAAAACTCCTGGCCGCGAATGTCCATCCATTTGAGGGACACCACACTAGGTGGCGGTTCATGAGTGTTATGACGATCGGTGGCATCCTGTGGATGGCGACTGTGGGGCTTTGGGCGGTCGGCTTCGTCCTGCTGGCGCGCCTCCGCCGGCGCGGTTCGGGGGCGGGGGGTGCGGGCGGTGATGCTGCCTCAGTGAGCGTCATTATTCCCGCACGGAACGAGGAGCGCAACCTGCCCACGCTCTTGCGATCGCTGGCCGCGCAATCGGCGAAGCCGCGGGAGATCGTGGTGGTGGACGACGGTTCCACGGATCGGACTGCTGTGGTAGCGCGGGAGTTGGGGGCGACGGTGATCGCCTCCCAGGAGCTGCCCGAGGGCTGGCAGGGGAAGACTTGGGCTTGCCACCAGGGAGCGCGGGCGGCGTCCGGCGACTGGCTGTTGTTCGTGGATGCGGACACGTGGTTCGAGGAGGAGGGGTTGAGTCGGATTGTGGCGGAAGCGACGGGAGGCGCATTTTCCGCCGGGCCGTACCACGCGGTGCGGAGGCCTTACGAGAGCCTCTCGCTGTTCTTCAACCTTGCGATGGCGGCTGGGACGGTGCCCGATGGTCTGATGGGCCAGATGCTGCTGGTGGATCGGGAGAGCTACCGGCGTGTTGGCGGGCATGAGGCGGTCAAGGGTCGGGTGCTGGAGAACTTCTGGCTGGCGGAGCGGTTTCGGGCTGCGGGCGTCCGGGTGCGGAGCGCGATGGTCCGGGGCGCGTTCGGCATTCGAATGTATCCGAACGGCGTGCGGGAGTTGGCGGAGGGCTGGACGAAGGGCTTCGCCTCGGGAGCGGGCAGGACGCCGGCGATCGTGCTGGCGCAGGTGGTGGCCTGGATGAGCGGGCTATTGCTGGCGCCGATCGGGTTGTTGGCTGTGGGCGACTGGTTGTGGTGGGCGCCGGTCTATCTCGCGTGCGCGGCGCAGGTTCGCTGGGCAAGCCGTCAGGTCGGCTCGTTTGGTCTGGCCAGCGCCTTGCTGTATCCGTTGCCCCTGGTGTTTTTCCTCGGGGTGTTTGCCCGTTCGATGTGGCATTCGGGCCGGCGGGTGACGTGGAAAGGGCGAACTGTTCGTGCTGATTGAACTTCCCAACGGGTGGACATGGTTTCTGAACCTGGCCGGTTGGCCGGTGCTGCAGCTTGGGTTGTCCTGGGCGTTTACAAAGTTGCCGGGGGCTTGGTTTCGGCCCGGGCGCTTAGGGCGTTGGGAGGGTGAGGGTCGGGTTTATGAGCGCACGCTGGGGATCCGGCGATGGAAGGATCGGTTGCCGGACGCGGGAGGGTGGTGGGGCGGGGGCTTTGCGAAGCGGGCCCTCCGGGATGCGGACCCGGTGTACGTGGAACGTTTTGTGCGCGAGACCTGGCGGGGCGAGCTGTGTCACTGGTGCGCCCTGGCGTGCGCGCCGGTCTTCTTCCTGTGGAACCCGTGGTGGGCTGACGTGATCATGGTGGGGTACGGGGTGGCGGCGAATCTGCCGTGCATCCTGGTTCAGCGGTACAACCGTGCGCGGCTGCAGCGGTTGCTTACGACGTTCAAGACAAGTCGAGGGCGCAGCGAAAACCGATCGTCGCGCACCGGTCCAAGCCGGGCCACATGAGCAGGAATTTGGCCGAGTAAGCGTTTGGGCGGGGGCCACCGTCGAAGTACCAACCCGAGCCTTTGGCCGTGTAGAACGAACCGCCCTTGAGCAGGCAGAACCGGGTTCGGCCGTCGCTGCGTTCGCTCTCGGTCCATTCCCACACATTGCCGCAGAGGTCCCAGCAACCACAGGACGCACGGCCCCGGGGGAACTGCGTTACTGGCGTGGTGCCTCCGGTCTCGCCCCCGTTGCAGCGGGCGGGCTCCATGGTGTGGCCCCAGGGGTACGGCCAGGCGGCGGGTCCTTGGGCGGCATATTGCCACTCTTCCTCGGAGGGTAGCCGCTTGTGCCGCCAGCGGGCGTAGGCGCGGGCGTCCTCCAGGTCCACGCAGACCACCGGGTGCTGCTCCTGCGCGTCGGGCATGCGCAGGCGCCGCCAATCAGGCCAATGCGCGAGGAACCGTTCCGGATGCCGCGGCTGGTAGCTGGTCGCCCGGAGGAAGTCGGCGAACTGCGCGTTGGTGACGGGGGTGAGATCGAGCGCGTAACGATCCAGTGTCACCTGCCGGGTGAAGCTCACGAGCCGGAACTCGTAGGCGGGCGCCATTCGGGGATCGGCCGGGAGGACCGACGTGTAATACCCGCATTCACGCGCGCGGAGTTGGGTCGTCAATTCGACGGTCGCGGCGGGGATCTCGGCCATATCCGGGGGCACCATGGCCCGGCGGAGAGCGGAGCGTGGCGGCTGGGGTTGGGCGACCGGTTCAGGGGCCGTGGTCGCCCAGTCGGCCACCGCGGCGAGACGGCGTTGGCGTCGGAGAAACGCGCTGAAATCCGGGCCGAGTCGGGCCGGCGCCGCCCGCAACAGGCAGCCCACCCCGCGGGCTGCGATTCCGGGAGAGAGCGCGACGGGACGCGGCGTCGCCTGTCCGCGTCCGGACGGCGATGAGCGAATCAGCCTGCGCCCGGCGACGAGGTCCCATGCCGCCTCGCCGGGGTCGAGGGCGATTTCGAGGAGGGGTTGGGCAAAGGGGTGGTGCGATCGATTCACGAGCGTCCAGAGCGCGACGCCGTCGCGCTCCCAGCGGCTGGCGAAGACGTCGGGTACGAGGGTGGGGACGAGGGGTGTCCACTCACCGCCGGTGAAGATCGCGCAAAACCGGCGTTGCAGGGGCAGGATGGCTCGCAACAGGGAACGATCTCGGGGAGACCATCCGACCCAGGAACCGAAGACATTCTCCCAGACCATCATGCCGCTGCCGTTCATCCAGGCGGTTTGGATCTCGCCCGAGTGATCCATGTCCCAGCGCCGGATCTGGTGCTGAAGATGGCGGGGCTCGAACCACTTGTTTCTGAGGACACCCGGGGTCCGGCTGTCATGGAACCATTGGGCCCAGGACAGGTGATGGTCGTGGACCCGTTCTAGGGGCAATGCGATTTCACTTTCGAGCACGACTCCCGGCCGCACTGCGTCGAGTTTCGACCGAAACACGGCGGCGCCTTCCTTCAGGGTATCGAGGAAGATGCCATCCGCATCGAGATCGCGAACGAGGTCACAGAGCGTGTCGAGATCGGACTTGGGCTCGGGCCGTGTCCCGCGGTCCCAGGGGTTGTAATCGAGGAAGGCCCGGACGCCTGCCTGGTGCAGTTCCCGGACGACATTTCGCAATCCCGGCAGGCCGCCGGGCATGTGACGGTAGAAATCGAACTGGTTGCGGTCGTCGGCACCGATCCGGGGATAGGCATGCCAGAGCACGACGGCATCGAACCCGCCGAAATCGCGCCGGCTTGCGGAAAGAAACTCCGCCACGGTCCATCGCCCCGAGCGGCGGTTCCAGAAACGCTCGTCGCAGAGCATGAGGAAACAGCAGGAGAAACAGCCCCGGGCCCAGGCGAAGTCGGGTCGGGCGTAGAGGGTGTCGTCATAGCCAAGCGCGCTGCGGCGCTGGCGACGCCAGGCGTCCAAGCGCTGTCGCCAGCGGCCCCATTCCGCCGGGTCTTCGGGGGCGGGGATGATCTCGTGATCGAAGGCCGACGGGGAGCCGTCAGACGCCAACGCAGAGAGTGTGGAGAGCACCGGCACGCCGCACGCGATGCCGGCCGTCGTCGCTCTCTGCAGGAATTGGCGGCGGGTGAGTGGGTGAGGCGTGGGTTGCTTCATGGGCGTTGGATTGTGCGCGTCCATCCCGCGCGGTAGCGTTTTGGAGTGCGGCTGCCCTCAGCCGCTTTGGGGTGGAATAGGAGGGCCGGCGCATTCCACGACCTCTCGGTTGGGCCATGGCCTGGTCTCTTGCAAGGGCCGCCCAGCGGTCGAGATCATGCACCCCCCCAAGGACGATCGGTGTTCCGCCCTGAACCGGCGAGGGGCACGATCTTCTCAGTCCAACTGCGATGATGGCATGGGGATGAGTGTCGCGCGGTGGTCGCGGACGGCTGCCTGAACCCGGGCGAGGACATCGGGGTGTTGGGTCGCGAGGTTTCGTTTTTCCGAAGGGTCGAGCCCGAGGTGGAACAGGAGGGGCGGGGCGTGGATCTCGGGTTTGGCCTGGCCATAGCCGGCCTGGGTCTGGAAGTGGGCCTTCCACTCGCCGAGGCGGCAGGCGAACAACTGCTGTCCGCGGTAGTAGAAGAGCGGGTGATCCGGCAGGGATTGGCCTTGGAAGAGGAGGGGGCGGAGATCCCGCCCATCGAGGATCCTGTTGGGGGCGGGGGTTATGCCGGCGAGGCCGAGTGCCGTTGGGTAGAGATCAAGGACAGAGGCCATCTGGGGGGTGACGCCGGGTTGGATTTTTCCGGGCATCCAGGCGATGGCCGGTACGCGCATGCCTCCCTCCCAGGTGCTGCCTTTGCCGTTGCGCAGCGGGCCGGCGCTGCCGCCTTGGGCGCCCATGGTGAGCCACGGGCCGTTGTCGCTCGAGAAGACGACCAGCGTATTGTCTGCGAGATCCTCGGCGCGCAACGCGTCGAGGATTTCCCCGACGCTCCAGTCCAGTTCCTCGACGGCATCGCCGTAGATGCCGGCGCGGCTTCGGCCCTGGAAGGCAGGGGAAGCGAACAGCGGCACGTGGGGGAAGGTATGGGCGAAGTAGAGGAAGAAGGGGCGATGCCGGTTGGTTGTCACGAAGCGGAGGGCCTGTTCCGTGTATCGGCGTGTCAGGGTGGTTTGATTGGCGGGGCGTTCGATGATGCGGCCGTTGTGGATGAGGGGGACATTCCAGCCATTGCGCGGGGGATTGGCGGAACCGGAGGCCCCGGAGGGCAGATCCGCGCGGCCATCCATGTCGTTCGAGTAAGGCAAGCCGTAGGTCTCGTCGAAACCCTGGTCCTGGGGGCGCGAGCCTTCATGGATCCCGAGGTGCCATTTGCCGATGTGCGCGGTGGTGTAGCCAGCGCTCTTGAGGGCTTCGGCGAGGGTGAGTTCGCCCGGGGGCAAGCCGCCTTTCGAGTTGGGGAAAAGGACACGGCGCTGGCCTGCCATGCCGCTGCGCACGGGGTAACGGCCCGTGAGCAGGGCGGCGCGGCTCGGGGTGCAGACCTCGGCGCCGGAGTAGAAGTCCGTGAAGCGAAGTCCCTCGGCCGCCATGCGGTCGAGCTGGGGCGTGCGAATTGTGGGTGAACCGTAACAGCCGAGGTCGCCATAGCCGAGGTCATCGGCATAGATGACGACTAGATTAGGTTTGGCGCTGGCGGCGGGGAGTGGTTGGCAGGCGGCGGCGAGGAGGGCGAGAAGGAGAAGGATGGGTCTCATGACACGGCGGTGAGTTGGCCCTGCGGGTTCGAGGGTTCAGGCGCCTCGGCACCGTGAGTGCACTTTGGGGCGGCAGAGGCAGGCCGTCAAGCCGGTCCCACAAGTCCGCGCCGTGGCGTGGGACAGCGGCACCCCCGGGGCCATGCTCCACTTTCATCTCCTCGCGCTTTGAGACGGGATTGACAGGATGGACAGGGCAACTCTGAACCTATCCCCCTATCGTCTGGGTCCATCCTGTTCATCCCGTTCATCCCGTCTTCCCCGCACCGGACAGGCAACGGGACCGCACGTCTGCGAGTGGGATTGGCACGTGGGTCCGTCGGGTGTAGGCTGGGAGCGTCTCATGCGAGAAGGAACGGCTATGAAGATAGGGAGCGGGCAGGCGCGGATTCTCGGCGCGCTCACGTCGCTGGTTGCTGCGGGGTTGTCTCTGGCGGCGGGGGGGGATCGGCTGACGGTCGATTCGGTGGACGATCGGGGGTGGCCGCGATTCTCGGTGGCCAGCGTCTCGAACCGGGTGGTGCGTCTTGAAGCGTCGTCGGATCTGCGGATCTGGACGGAGGTGGCGCGGGGCCATGACGGTTTGGAGGGCTACCCCGACGCGGGTGGGGCAGGGTTGGGGGCGCGGTTTTACCGGGCGGCGTTCACGCCGCGGGGGGCGGTTGACGACTGGAAGAACCAGATCCGGTATCCGGACGATGGCTTGTTGTCGCCGGCGCCGGGCTATGGGGAGACTGCTGCGCGGTGGATCAAGTTCGCCATCGATCTCGAGGAACCGGACCGGGTCTATTTCCAGGACAGCAGCAAGTACCCGTTCCACTACGACTTCGCCCGGGCTCGCCTGGAGCGGTTTCGGTCGATGAGCCGCGAGCAGTTTGACGCGGTATCGCTGCGGCGTGCGAGCCAGCAGATCGTGCTGGGGGCGGTGCTGTATGCGCCGCTGGGCAGCCTGGGCGAATTCGGGATTCAGGTGGTGGGACAGGATCCGTATCCACCCGAGGATGTCGCGCGATGGATCGAGCGGGTGCAGTCAGTGCTCGTGCGGCCGGCTTCCGTGCCGGTGTTCTATTTCCCGACGTTCGAGCAGGAGACTGTGGCGCAGGAGAACAGGGAGTACTTCGAAGCGCGCAAGATCACGGTGAGCACGGCGGCGCGGTGGGTGGTTGCGGACGAGTGTTACGCGGCGGGCTGGGCGTTGGGCCGGTTGGTTTCGATGCCGGCTCGGGACGTGGCCGCCGCGTATCGGGAGGGGCGTTTGGGGCCGGGGGATCTGCTATTGATCGATGCCGTGCCGGCGGAGGTTCCACCCGTGGCCGGTTTGATCTCGATGGTTCCGGCGACGCCGAACTCGCACGTGGCGATTCTGGCGAGGTCGTTTGGCGTTCCGTTTGTTCATCTTGCCGATGCCGCCCAGCGCGAGGCGGTGCAGGCGATGGCGGGGAAGGAAGTGGTGCTTCGGGCCGAGACGACCTACGGGGGGAGCGCGGTGCGGGTGGTGTGTGTCGAGGACCAGATGCCGGCGGCGGTGCGGTCGGAACTGCTGGCCCTGAAGAAGGTGCGGCCGCTGGATCTCGCGCCGAAGCAGCGGCTGGGGCGATACGGCGTTTCGGCCGAGGGGCTGCGTCCGGCGGACGTGGGGATCGTTGGGGGCAAAGCGGCCAACTTCGGGCTGCTCCGGCGGTCGATTCCCGCGAGCGCACCGAATCCCGCGATGGCACTGACGTTTGATCTCTGGGACGATTATCTGGACCAAGCCCTGCAGGGAGGGGGCACGTTACGGGATCGGATAGCCGAGGCGCTGGGCGGTTTCACGTGGCCGCCGGACATGCGGGCGCTGACAACGGCGTTGTCGGACGTGCGCCGTCTGATCACGGACGTGGCGGATTTCGCCCCGTCGCAGCGGGCTGCGGTGCTGGGCTTGCTGGCCGATGCGGGTCTGACGGCGGATCGCAAGATCCGGTTTCGCAGCTCGACGAACGTCGAGGACAGCGAGCGGTTCAGCGGGGCCGGGCTTTACGACAGCTACAGCGGGTGTCTGGCGGACGATCTGGACGGAGACGACATCGGTCCCAGCGCCTGCGATCCCTGGGAGCCGGCGGAGCGCGGCGTGTTTCGGGCGCTGCGCAAGGTGTACGCCAGTTTCTACAATGACAATGCCTTTCTCGAGCGACTCCGGCATGGGGTCGAGGAGTCTGCGGTGGGCATGGCGGTGCTGGTGCATCACTCGACGCCGGACGCAATCGAAATGGCCAACGGGGTGGCGACGCTGCATGTGACGAAGAGCGCGACGCCGGACTATCGCTGGGTGAGCGCGACGCTGGTCACGCAGGCGGGGGCGCTCTCGGTGGCCAACCCCGAGAGCAGTGCGGCTCCCGAACAGGTCACGGCCAGCCTTTGGGGGACGGGCGACCCTTACCTTCAAGTCGAACGCCGGTCGGCGCTCCTGCCGTTGGGCGATTTCGTCCTGACCTGGGAGTCGGAGTATCGCGAGTTGGTGGGGCTCCTTGATCGGGCGGCCCGTGCCTACGAGGGGGAGTTCCCCAACCGGCGCGAGTTTGTCCTGGATTTCGAGTACAAGAAGGTGGCGCCGGAAGGCCGGCTGTTGGTGAAGCAAATCCGTGAGATCCCACAGGCAGTGCAGGCGGCGCCGATTGTCCCGTGGCTGATCCACGAGACGAACCGTTACGTGTTGAGCCAGGGTGAGTACGGCGATCTGCTGGGGTTCCATCGGCTGAAGTCATTGTGGACGCTGAGGACCAGGACCGTGCGCCTGCTCGATGCGAATCTTGTCGAGCCCTGTTATGAGACGCTGGATGCCGAGCTGATGGACGGACTGGTTCCCCTGCGCTTCGGAGGAGCGCCGTCCTCGCTGCCGGGGTTCAGCCATCGGCGGGAGGGGGATGAAGTCGTTGACGCCTGGCGTGTTGGCATGGGGGTTGGATCCCGGACGTTCGCATTGCGGACCTGGTTTTCCCGGCAATCGGATCCTGCGAAGAACCCGGTGGTGTTTCTCGGCGATGGCCGGGTTCAACTGGAGGTGACGTACAGCGAGCCGCAACCGGTTCTGGGTTACGAGGGGCCGACGACGACGCTATCGGACTCAGCGATTCTGGTTCCGGTTCAACCGGTGACGCCGCTGAGCCTTCTTCAAACCCGCAGTCTGCAGGGCAAGGGGATCGCCATCGAGACCCGGTTCTACTGGCCGCCGCCGCCGACGGGTCCGAGCGCCGGGTACACGGCCCCGGTGCAGGCCTGGGTCGAGACCACGGTGACCGGTCTCACCTCGGCGCCGTTGCGTCTGGCGGGTGACTTTTCGCAGACGTACCATCCGGGGCATCACAACTTCTACGAGGAGTTCCTGTTCGATCCGCACCTCGAGCCGGGCATTGACCCGGCGCTCCTTGCCGAGTTGGTCGGCAAGGGTATCCGGGCGATTTGTGTCGGCTCCAGCTACGGCCAGGACTCGACCTTTTGGATCCTGGGCTGGGACGGCAAACTGCGACGGTGGTAGCGCCGGGCGGATAGAGGGGGAGAGTCTGTAGCTGCGGGGTGGCTACGGAACGTCGTCGCGGACTGTAGGATCGCGTGTCGCGCAGCCGGCGTTATTGACCGGTTTGAGCGAGCGCCTTAGAGTCCACGACTTGTGGACCATGTGGTCGCCAGGTCAAGTTTGGCCCCTGCTGTTCCCAGCATCCCCGCCTTCCGTCGAGGACTCTACTTCAGCGAGGCGCAGCACGGAGGGGCCGGGAAGGCAGGAAGGGTCAATGCAACCGAGAACGAGGTTTGGTCTGAGGCGCGCGTCGCTCGTCCCGCTGGCCTGGGTTTCACGCTGATCGAGTTGCTGGTGGTGATCGCCATCATCGCCGTGCTGGCCGGCCTGCTGCTGCCGGCGCTGGGCCGGGCGAAATCGCTCGCCCAGGAGAAGTCGTGCAGCAACAACCTGCGGCAGGTGAACCTGACCTTGCTGTTGTACGCGGACGATCATGGGGAGTTCTTCCCGCTGGAATGGACCGAGCACAATCCGCACTCCAACTTGATGGCGCGGCTCGAGGCTTATCAGCCCGGGGTGACGCGCGCGATGTACTGTCCGCAGGCCCCATTCCTGGAGCGCTATGCCCGGGACCCCGCCTACACTCCGAAGGGGGGGATCGACTCCGTGGTGGATACGCCGACGAACCGTGCTGCGGGCAACATCTCGTATGTGTACTGGAGTTTCCAGGCGAACAAGTATTGTCCCGAGGCGGGCGGGTATTGGCGGGAGACCAAGGACTTCGTCCCGCGGCAGATCAAGAGCACGGAGGTGGTCTGGCTGGATGAGACCCGGGCGCAACCTCAAGCGGGTCCGACCGAGCGATGGGTGATGTGCGATTTCTTCCGTCAGGGCGCGCCGTTTCCGCATGGACGCTCGCACGCCCGCGGGTTGAACATCGTCTACCTGGACGGGCACGTGGCTCTCATGCGGGGGAGACCGCGGGAGAACTACCGGTAGCGGGGCGCGTCGCACGGGACGAAATGGCGCCGGCGTGCATTTCGAGCACGCGGTCTGCGAGGGCGTCGGCAGCGGTGCCATGGGTCACGAGCAGGAGCGTTCCACCGGACTCGTGATAGCCCCGGAGCAGGCGGAACACCTCGGACGCGTTGGCGGGGTCGAGGTTGCCGGTCGGTTCGTCGGCCAGGACCAGGCGCGGTCGGTTCAGGAGCGCGCGGGCGATGGCTGTGCGCTGGCGCTCGCCGGCGCTGAGGGCAGTGGGCCGGTGATGCCGGCGCGTCTCGAGTCCGAGGAGTTGGAGCAACTCGAGGGCGCGCGGGTTGGGTGCGGTGCCCAGGAGATTGCGTGGCATGGCGGCGAGCTGGATGTTCTCTTCCACGTCGAGGTAAGGCAGGAGATGAAACATTTGGAAGACGAACCCCAGGGTTTGGCCGCGCAGGCGATTGCGTTCGCGCTCGCCGAGCGCGTAGAGGTCGCGGCCCTCGAGGCGGACTGTGCCGGAGGTTGGGCGGAGCATTCCGCCGGCGGTGAGGAGGAGCGTGGTCTTGCCGCAACCGCTCGGACCGCGCAGGACCACGAACTCGCCCGGCTTCACCTCGAGGTTGAGCCGGTCAAGGCTGCGGATCTCGCCTTGCGGGGTGGGGTGGACGGTGGTGACGTTGTCGAAGGAGAGCACTAGACCTCCCGCAGTGTTTCGGCCGGGTCCTGGTTGACTGCCAGGACGGCCGGGATGAAGCCAGCCATGGCGGCGAAGGCCGGGGCGGTGAGGAGGCTGCCGAGGAACAGCGAGGGCAGGAGTCGAATTGACTTGGCGGTCATCTGGAAGATCCCGGGGCCAAAGTGGATGGCGAGGGCCGAGCCGAGCGCGTATCCGGCGACGGCTCCGGCGACGCCCAGGAGGATGGCCCGGGCGAGGAAGAGACCGGCGATGGGCATGGACCCGTAGCCGAGCGCCCGCAGGATTCCGATCTCGAGCCTGCGCTCGCGCACGTTGAGGACTGCGAGCACGCCGATCCAGGCTGCAGCAGCCGTGAGCAGGCACGGGGTGAGAAACGCGGCGTATCGCTCGACCGTTTGTCGTTGTCGGGCGCGGGCATCGGCGAGCGTGCGGAGCTGAACGACTTTTGCTTCCGGCAGGAACTTGTCGAGTTCGGCCCGCGAAACTGCGAGCGCGTCCTGGTCCGACGTCAGGCAGAGGCAATCGATGGCTTTGATCTCGTTGATGCGGCCGGGCCGGTTCAGGAAGCGTTGCACGTCGGGCAGCCATCCGAAGACCCGGATATCGTCATCGGTGCCGCTTTCCGCCAGGCACCGGGCCACGGTGAACGGCATCGAGCCCAGGTGAACGGCATCCCCGGCTTTCAGGCGGAGGCGCTGCGCGACGTGGAACCCGAGGTAGACCGTGCCCGGCTCGATGGCGAAGCCCATGGGCTGTTGTTGCTGGGCAGGAGCCGTGATCGCCCGGGCCAGCCCGGTCAGGATGACCTCCTGATCGCCGACCGTCACCCGCTCCTGGAGGGTCGCGACCAGGTGATTGAACACAAGGAACACGCGCTCGGCGCTTGCCAGCTGGCGGACGGTGTCCTCGGCCATCGTGTGGGCGGAGTACCCGTCGGTCCAGAACTGCTCCATGTCGGTTGCCCGGGGGATGATGCGCAAGTTGAAACCCAGGTCGCGCATCAGGCGGGTTGTCTCGCGGTTCGAGGCATCGGCGGTGGTGAAGAAGGCGACGAACAAGGCCACGGCGGTCACGATCCCCATGGCACTGAGCAGGGCATTGAGCTTGCGATGAGCCAGCTCCTTGAGGACAAGTCGGGCCAAGGACATCGGGTCCGAAGGGTAGCAGAATCCGGGGGATGGGGAAGCCGGAATGAGCGTGGCATGACGATGGCGGACTCGTGCCGTCCATCGGCGATCCGGCCTCGAATCTGTGCGGGGATAGTCCCTCAGCGATGAAGCCGGCGCTTGCCTTCCGCCGGGGGTGGTGGCATGAGTGGAGGGCGCCCCAGAGGCTTCAACGATGAACGCCGGACCTTTCCCACGAAAAGCGGTTTCTCGACTCTCTTGCCTTGGTCTTGCGGGATGGCTGACCATCCTCTGCGGGGCGGTGACCGTGTCTCCCGGTTTGGGTTATCGAGTTCAAGGGGCGGGGGCGCTGGAAGCCGGTGACACCGCAGAGCGCGCGATGGGAGTGGTGGGCAGCCGGCGCGGGGTTTGTGTGGTGCTGGGGGATTCTGAAGGTGCGATCATCCGGGAACTCGCCGCCCGCAACGAGTGGATTCTGTACGCCCAGTTGCCTGATGCGAAGCAGGTGGAGGCTGCGCGCCGGGCGGCGGAGGCTGCCGGCTGGTATGGGACGCGGGTCTTCATCGAGCGCGGGGAGCTGAGCCGTCTGCACCTGGCGGACAACTTAGCGGACGTGGTGATTGGGGCGGGCGATGCGGCTGGGGTTTCGGAGGCGGAGGTCTTGCGCGTGCTGCGCCCGGAGGGCAGGGCGTTGCTCGGCGAGAGGACTCTGACCAAGCCCTTTCCACGGGGCGTGGACGACTGGAGCCATCCGTATCACGGGCCGGACAACAACCCGGTCTCGGAGGACCGGGTTGCGCGAGCGCCCTATTGGACGCAGTTCCTTGCGGATCCCCGCTACGCGCCGCTGCCGCAGGTCGCGGTGGCATCGGCGGGCCGGGTTTTCAAGCTGTTCGGCCACATTGCGTTCAAAGAGCGGGAGGAACCCTGGCTGAACACGCTGGCGGCGTTCAACGGCTTCAACGGCGAGTTCTTGTGGCGGCGCCCGGTGACGCCGGGGCTGATGATCCACCGGAACACGCTTGTGGCGACGCCGACGCGGGTCTACGTGGCGGACGACCGGTCGTGCAAGGTTATCGAGGCGGCGACGGGCGTCCTGAAGGACGAGATTGCGCCTCCGGCGGCGGATGCCGGGGGGACTTTCTGGAAGTGGATGGCTATCGAGGACGGCGTGTTGTACGCGCTGATTGGGGACGACGAGCAGCGCGATCCGGTCATTCGGATGCGCAGCAACAACCACGGCTGGCCGTGGGATCCCCTGTCGCCGGGGTTCAATCAGGCGGAGAACCCGTGGGGCTACGGGCGCACGCTGCTGGCGATTGACCCGGCGACGAAGCGGGTTTTGTGGCGCCACCGGGAGGCGGAGGCGGTGGACAGCCGGGCCTTGTGCATGGCGGCGGGGCGGCTCTTTCTCTTCCGGCAGGGTGCTTTCCTGGTCTGTTTGAATGCGCGGGATGGGAAGGAACAATGGCGGAGGACCCTGGCCAACGAACCCGAGTTGGCCGAGGCATTCGGTCCGGGGCTGAATCGCCAGGATTGGCGGACGAATTGGCGGACGACGGCGTATGCGAAGTGCACGGACCAGGCGCTCTATTTCTCCGGTCCGACGGTCAGCAAGCTGCTCGCGCTGTCCGCGGTGGACGGCCGGGTTTTGTGGCAGCATCCCTACAACAACTATCAGGTCGTGCTGCTTGACGACGGGCTGTATGCGCTCAGCGGGCAGATCGACGAGGAGGTCAGCCGCCGATTCGATCCCCTGACGGGCAAGGTCCTGAGCGAAGTGAACCTGGGTCGTCGCGCCTGCACGCGGCCCACCGGGACTTCGGACGCGGTCTTTTGCCGTGCGAACGGCGGGTCGACGCGCTGGGAGGTGGGCACGGGGCAGGTCCAGCTGATTTCGCCGATGCGGGCGCAGTGTCAGGACGGGGTCACGATTGCCAACGGCCTGCTCTACTGGTGGCCATCGGTGTGCGACTGCAACCTGACGCTTTACGGCATCACCTGTCTCGGGCCGGCCGGGGCATTTGACTTCAGCCAGGCGGGGAGCGACGCCGAGCGGTTGGAGGACTGCGATCCGGGCGGATCGCCCATGGCCGAACTCGTGGTGTCGCCGCAGGACTGGCCGACGTTCCGTGCCGACAATGCGGGATCGGCCACGACCGGGGCCGAGGTTTCCGACGTGAGCCGTCCTCTCTGGTCGTACCGGGGCCGGCCGGGAGTCATGCCGACGGCGCCGACTGCTGCGGGCGGGCTTGTGTTCCTGGGCGGCTCCGATGGCATCGTGCGGGCCCTGGATGCGGTGAGCGGGCGTTCGGTTTGGACGGCGTTTACCGGAGGCAACATCCGGTTCCCGCCTACGGTTTGGCAGGGGCGCGCCCTGGTTGGGTCCGGGGACGGTTGTGTCCATGCTTTCGAGGCGAGCACGGGGCGGCTCTTGTGGCGGTTCCGCGCCGCGCCGATCGAGCGGCGGATTCCGGTTTACGGCCAACTGCAATCCACGTGGCCCGTGGCGAGTGGCGTGCTTGTGCAGGACGGCGTGGCGTATGCCGCAGCCGGCATTGTCAACTATGATGGCACTCACGTGTATGCGCTGGATGCCGCCACGGGCCGGATCCGATGGCAGAACAACAACTCGGGCCACCTGGATGCGACGGCGTGTGCGGGGGTGAGTGTCCAGGGGCACATGATCCTGCACGAAGGCAAGCTCTGGCTGGCGGGTGGCAATGTGGTGTCCCCGGGGGTCTACTCGATGGCGACCGGGGAATGCCTGAATGACGTGGCCCAGGTGCACCAGGTGGAGGACAACAATGTGCCGTCCTCGACGGGTCCGCGCGGGGCGGAGTTGTATTTGGTTGCCAATCAGGTCCGGGTGAGCGGACAGCCGCACTACGCGCATCCCGAGTACAAGGTCTGCGATCCGTCGGTGACGGACAAGACCTGGGTTGCGTCGCGCGGCGATCGCGACTTTCTCTGGGTGAGCAACGCCCGGAGCTCGAAGGTCCTCTGTTATCCGCGCATCGTCGAGAAGCGCGACGAGCGGCTCGGGAACGCGTGGGGAAAGCCCCAGATCCGCGGCATGACCGCACACTGGGACGTGGAGGCGACGGACAGCGCGGCGGTTGCCCTGTGCCGCAACGCCCTGGTGATCAACCGGGGACTCGAGCTGGCGGCGCTCCGGCTGCAGGACGGCCAACCGCTGTGGGTCCAGAAGCTTCCGGGCCTGCCTGTGCCGTGGGGTTTGGCGGTGGATGCGGACGGTCGGGTTGTTGTCGCGCTGCGGGGGGGCGAAGTCGTCTGCTACGGGAGCGGGAGGATGACGGCGTCCCGATGAAGACCTGGTGTCTGGTGGTGCTGTGGCTGGCATTGGGGCTCTTGCCGGCGAGAGTGCTTGGCTGTCGGTACAACGTGCGGGACGTCGGCTTTGTCGATATCGAGCTCGAGCCCTACCGTCTTTATGTGATGGCACCGGCGGATGCGCCGGCGGCCATTGGGATGCCGCCCGGCGAGGCACTGGCGGTGGAGCTGCGCGACTGCAACATCGAGTGCGAGCTGATCGCGCCGGGGGCCGAGGCGGCTCACCCGGTGCTCGAGCACGTTCCCCGCGAGCGCGGGTCATCCTTGCCGGACGCGATCCTGGTCTCGCCGGACGGGCGGGTGCTGCAGTTGCCGGCTGCCCAGGCCAACCGGCCCTTTCCTGAGAGGCTGGCCTCCGTGCTGAGGCAGGTCGCATCGTCGCCCAAGCGCGAGGAGTTGCTGTCGGCGACGACTCAGAAGTTCGCTGCGGTGCTCTTGATCGAGGGCGAGCTGGCCGACGCGAACCGACGAGCGCGCGCGGCCGTCGCAGGATCGATTGCGGCGCTTGAGGTCGAGATGCGGTCGATGCCGAAGGCGGTGGCGCAGCCGCCCGCCCTGGTGGTGCTCGAGGCCGTGAGGTTCGAGCAGGAGCGCGTTCTGCTCTGGAGTCTCGGGCTCGAAACCGCCGGGGCCGCAGAGCCGCGTGCGGTGGTCGTCTACGGAAGGGCTCGCTGGATGGGTCCCTTGATGAAGGGGGAGGAAATCTCGGAGCGCAACCTCACCGGCCTGCTGTCGATCATCGGCGCCGACTGCGAGTGCGATCTGGACGTAACGTGGACGCTGGGCACGCGGTTGCCGGTGAGGTGGGACGAGGCGCGGCGCGTCCAGGCGGCCGAAGCCTTGGGCTTCGATCCCGAGAATCCGGTGGTGCGGCTGGAGGTTGGCCGGATTGTCGCGCGATCGGGTGTTCCTCGAGACCGACCCGCGCGGGCGCAGCCGGTTGTCTTGAGTTCCGATCCGAGGCCGGGAGCGGAGGGGGCTGCCGTCGGGCGAGAGCTGGCATCGGAATCGGTCCGCGGCGTGCACGGGAGGCCGGCGGCGCGTCCCGGGGGATTGGTGGCCAATGCCGCCGTCGGGTTTCGGGCGTGGCCGTTTATCGGGGCGCTGGCGATTGGCATCCTGGGCACAGGCTTGGTGCTGCTGTGGAGAGGACGTCGCGGTTGACGCCACTGGAGCGTGGACTCCATGGGAGAATCGGGACGAGCCGGAGGATGGCCGGGCGGGTTTCTGGCGTCACGGCAGTTCCCTCGCGCGATAGACCCGATTTGTGAACGTTCCCGAGTCGGGATCGGTGAAGGTGAGACTGCCTTCGAACGGTGTCTGGGTGGCAACCGGCGACCAGGATGCGAAGTCCGTTGTGGCTTCGATGAGGACTCCGTTCACATGCGCCCCGACCACGAGACCCTGGAAGATGCCGGGGGCCAGCCACTCCGCCTGTGTGATTTCCAGGACTGGCTCGCCGGCGAGCGCGCGGAGTTCGAGGTGCGAGGGCAGGTAGCGCAACGCCCATTCCATCGGTTCTGGCAGCGGCGGGAGCACGACGGGGTCAAAGCCGCCTTGGGGCGCGCTGTAGTGCGCAAGCGTAAACACCGTGCCGGGAGCTGGCGTGTAGCCGGCAGCAAGCGTCACCGTCAGGGGGCCGGTGAAGGGAAACATACCGTTGCGGCCCACGGAGCCATACTCAAGGCCCGGTGCGGGGCCGCTGATCATGAACGAGAATGCAGCACCGGCGCGGGGCTGGTAGCCGCCGTCGATTTGGAGTCTGCCGGTGCGGATGTCGACGGTCCCGTGATTGACGAGAGTGACTCCGCCGTTATCGGCGCGGATGGTGGTGGTGCCGCTCGATACGGACTTGCGGAGGGTGCCGGTGTTGACGAACTGGGGGGTGGGGTTGCCGCCGGTGTGGCAGAAGACAACGGCGTCGTTGAGGATGTCGAAGTGGCCGGTGTTTTCCCAGCGAGCGCCCCAGGCGAGGTTGAACTGGCCGGCGTCCTGCCAGCGGGCGGGGCC
>JAKQDD010000173.1 GCA_029556615.1 Verrucomicrobiota bacterium
CCTGCCGGGTGGGCAGTTCGGCGTCGGACGCGCCTACAACCGCTTGGTCAAGCGCCACTTCGACGCCGCAGGCATCGAGATCCCGTACCCGCAGATGACGCTCCACTTTGGCGAGGACAAGCAGGGCAAGGCGCCGCCGGCGAGGGTCTGCATCGAGGGGGAGCCCGTACCGCTGCTCGCTCCGGGGCGTTGACTCCGCCCGCGTCCACGTAAAACGGCCCGCCCCGGCAAGCTGCAGCGCTGGGGCGGGCCTTTTTTCGGGAGCCGCAACGAGCTGTGGCGCCTTTGTCAGGAGCCGATCACACCGCCGTCGTTCTTCGTGATGATCACGGTCGCCGAACGCGGGCGGGCGCTGCCGCCGTCGGGCCAGTTGCTGTTGCCACCCTCACCCGGGTGCTGGATGTTGATGAACAGGGTCTTGCTGTCCGGGGTGAAGGTGAGGCCGGTCACCTCGCATTCCTTCGGGCCGACGAAGAAGCGCCGGATCTCCTTGCTCTCCGGATCGGCACACAGCATCTGGTTGTTGCCCTGGCCTGCGAAGTCGCCACTGTTGCTGTAATTGCCGTCAGTCTGGATCCACAGTCGGCCGTCCTTGTCGAAGCCGAGGCCGTCGGGGCTGTTGAACATGTTTTGGGCGGTGACGTTGCTCGAACCGGCACGCAGGTCGCTGTGCACGGTCGGGTTGCCCGCGAGGACGAAGAGGTCCCACTCGAAGGAGGTCGCCGCCGGATCGTCCGCAGCCTCGCGCCAGCGCACGATCTGGCCGAAGCGGTTGTTCGCGCGCGGATTCGCATCGTCGGTCACGCTTCGACCGGAGTTGTTGGTCATCGTGACATAGACCTCACCGGTCTTCGGATGGACCGCAACCCATTCGGGGCGGTCCATCTTGGTGGCGCCCACCGCGTCGGCTGCCAGGCGGGTGTTGACCAGCACCTCGGCCTGGTTGGCGAAGCCGGCGAGGGCGGCGTTCGCCGCCTTGTCGAGCAGGATCCACTCGCCGGTGCCCATGAAGTCGCCGGTGGCCGCGCCGTCGTTGAACTTGGCGACGTAGAGCTTGCCCGAGTCGAGCAGGTTGGCGTTGTTGCGGATGTCTCCGGCGACGTATTTCCCGTCCGCAACGAACTTGTAGACGTAGTCATTGGCCTGGTCGTCACCCATGTACACCACCACCGTGCCGTCGGCGCCGATGCGATAGGCTGCGTTCTCGTGCTTGATACGTCCGAGCGCGGTGCGCTTCTTGGGCGTCGAGCGCGGGTCGAAGGGGTCGATCTCGACGATCCAGCCGAAGCGGTTCGACTCGTTCGGTTCGAGCTGCCAGTCGAAGCGCGGGACGTACTGCTCGTACTTGCGCTCTGTGCCGTTCGAGTCGAGGCCGTAGCGGACCTGGGCCGCGTTGCGGGCGGTGCCGAGGGTGTTCAGCGTGCCGAAGTACTGATTGAAGTTCTCCTCGCAGGTCAGGTAGGTGCCCCACGGGGTGTAGCCGTTGCCGCAGTTGTTCAGCGTGCCGAAGACGAGCGTGCCGGTCGGGTCGGCGTTGGTCTGCAGCAGCGTGTCGCCCGCGGCGGGGCCGGTCAGCAGCATCGGTGTGTTGCCGGTGATGCGGCGGTTGTAGGCCGAGTCGGTGACGATCTCCCAACGCCCGGCGGTGCGCCGGATGTGGATCACCGAGACCCCGTGCGCGTTGAGATCCTTGTTGGCGTCGTCCAGGCTGTCGACCTGCCCGTTTGCGAACAGCCAGCGCACGTTCGTGTACTCGTGGTTCATCACGAGCAGGCCTTCGTCGTTGTTCCCTTCGGTGAGCGGGAAGAAGTGCAGGCCGTCGTGGTTGTCGCCGACCTGGCGTGCCTGCTCCGCGGCGCCCTCGCTCGCGTCGCCCGCCCAGCTCGAGCCGGGACCGGACGAGAACAGCGGCGTGCCCCAGGGCGCGAACACGGTGGCGGTATAGCCGGCGGCAACCACGATGTCGTCGGCGGTGGAGGTCGGGATGCCCTCGAAGCTCAGGAGCGGGGTGGCGACGGCGGGGGGGCTGGAAGGCGAGGGGGCGACGGACGCGTCGTCATCCGACGTACAGGCGGCCAGCGATCCCGACAGGAAGGCGGCGGCCGACAGGCCGAGCCCGCTCTTCAGAAATCCGCGGCGACTGACCGCGCGTGCCACGACGGACTGAAAGTGCTCGTTGGCCGAGAGGTTGGTCGGAAAGTCGTCGAGCGTATCGGGCTTCTTCATTGCTTCACCACTCCGGATGCAGGGTCGGGAAAGCCTTGAGTGTTCCCGTGCCGGGTTACGCGGGCATGAAGGGTTTTTTACGGTTCGACGAGCGCACGCAGGCGCCGACTGTGCCGTGCCGGAGGGGGATTCAGAAACGGATCTGGATGCGCTCGCCGTCGCGCGTCGGGCGCAGCTCGGCGAGCATCCCCTCCAGGCGGCCTAGCAAGGGCGCATTGCCGCCGATCTCGAGCTCGACGCGCGGGCGCCGCCCGCGCGCAAGCTCGACCTTCCCATTCACGGCCAGTGCAAGCCCGCGCAGCGCGGTGATCTCCAGCGTCGTCGCCGGTGCGGTGATGGTGGCGACCATGCGATGATCACCGAGCGCCTGCCCGGGCAGGATATCCA
>JAKQDD010000191.1 GCA_029556615.1 Verrucomicrobiota bacterium
GGGCTTCGTTGCTCCGTCGGTCGAGTATCGCCAGGGATACACTCCCTCCTCGCGCGGCTCGACCGAGCTCGCCGAGGTCCTCGTCCCAGGCCGTTTTGGGCGCAACGAATGTCCACCCATTTGAGGGACACCACACTAGCGAGGCGCCGCCTCAGACCTAACCAAGTCCACGATCCCATGAAGCCTCCCTGCCTTTCCGGACCCTCTTTCCCACGCCTCGCTAATGTAGAGTCCTCGACGGAAGGTGGGGAGGCCCGGAACGGCAGGGACCAAACTTGACCTGTTGACCCCACATTCCACAAGTCGAGGACTCCACGACTTTTCCCAGACTTCGCTGGGAACATGGGCTTCGCCTGCGGCGAGCAGCACCGCCGGATCGCGCGGGCAACATCGACAACATGTTGGTAGGTATTCTCTGACAAGGGGCTAGAGCGCCCGCCCGCTTGCGGGCGGGCCACCCCGGAGCCGACACCCCACGCGCCTACAGGGCGAAAACCCACCAGGAGCCGATGGCGCACGTTCGCGCCGCAGGCGTTAGGCGAGGATCCGGGAGTGCAGAGGCGGCTTGCCAACGGGCGTCGGTTCTGGAAGCGTTGCCGCCACCACATCATGAGCGTTCCGCTGCGCCGCACCAAAATCGTTGCCACGCTGGGACCCGCAAGCCAATCGCCCGAAGTGATTCGACGTTTGGTCCTGGCCGGGATGGACGTGGCCCGGCTGAACTTCTCGCACGGGAGCCACGAAGACCATGCGCGGCTCATTGCGTGTCTGCGGGCGGTGTCGGCGGAGTTGGACACGCCGGTGACCATCCTCCAGGACCTTCAGGGCCCCAAGATCCGGGTCGGGACACTGGCGGGAGGCGAGTGCCAGCTCACGCCGGGCGAGGAGGTCTACTTGGTGCCGGAGGTCGAGTACGAAGGCCAACCGGGGCTCATTCCCCTCGATTACGCGCATGCGGCCCAGGAGGTGCCGGTGGGCAGTTCGGTGCTGCTGGCCGACGGGGCATTCCAGTTGAGGATCGAGGGGGTGTTGGGGGCAGCGCTGGTGTGTCGGGTGGTCGATGGCGGCGTCTTGCGGAGCCGCAAGGGGGTCAATTTCCCCGCCGCCGCCCTGCGGTTGCCGGCCCTGACGGGGAAGGATCGTGCCGATGCCGAGTTTGGCCTGTCGCAAGGCGTGGATTGGATTTCGCTGAGCTTCGTGCGGAGCGGGGCGGATGTGCGGTCGCTCAAGGAATTCGTGGCGGAGCGGGGATCGATGGTGCCGGTGATGGCGAAGATCGAGAAACCGCAGGCAGTCGAGCGGTTGGATGAGATCCTGTCGGAGGTCTCGGGGGTGATGGTCGCGCGGGGCGATCTGGGGGTCGAGATGAACCCGGAGAAAGTGCCGCTGTTGCAGAAGCAGATCATCGAATCGTGCAATCGCCGGGGGCTGCCGGTGATCACCGCCACGCAGATGCTCGAGAGCATGATTCGGGAGCCGCGGCCGACACGGGCGGAGGCGAGCGACGTGGCCAACGCGATCATCGACGGGACGGATGCCATCATGTTGTCCGGGGAATCCGCGGTGGGGGCCTACCCGGTCCGCGCGGTCGAGATGATGGACCGCATCGCGCGGGAGGTCGAGGGGCGGATCACCTTTCGGAGTTACCCGCCGCCGGGCCGGACGGAAACGCACGCGCTGAGCGAGGCGACCACGGTGATTGCGGGGGTGGTCGAGCCCCGTTGCGTGGCGGTGCTGACGACCAGCGGGCACACGGCGCGTTTTGTGGCGTCGGAACGGCCGCGGACACCGGTGGTGGCGCTGACGACGAGCGAGCGCGTGTATCACGCGCTGAATCTGCTCTGGGGCATTCGGCCGGTGGTGGTGCAGGGGGAACCGACGACCTTCGAGGGATTGGTGGCCCTGGCCGAGATCACGCTGCGGCAGCGCGGTTGGGTCGAGTCCGGCGACCGCGTTCTGGTCCTGGGCGGCGTGCCGGCCTTGCGGCCGCGGGGGACCAACTTCATCAAGATCCACACGATCGAATGACGGTCATCGCAGATGGCGGTCGGCGAAGTCGAGGAAGACGCGCCAATCCTCGCGGGTCATCGAGTGTTTCCCGGGCCGGATGAAGTACCCGAGGCGGCTCAGCACCGGCTGGCCAAGAGGTGGCATGCGGTCCGCGGCGAGGCCGTCGACCCCGAGGAAGCGGTAGACCGGGGAGGCGGCGCGGGCCATGGCGAATTGGCCCTCCGGGTTGGCCCAGGTGTCCTCGACGGCGTTGGGCAGGAGGACGGGGCGGGGCGCGCAAAGGGCGATGAGTTCGTGTTGGTCGAAGGGGAGACGGTCGGGGCCGAGGTTGAATTGCTTATACACGGCGTTGAACCAGTGCGGGAACCGGTCGTTGATCGCTTTCACGGACTCGCCCACGGTCGAGCGGTTGGGGGCGGTGCCGCCGCAACCGGCCTGAAGGGGGATGGCCATCGCGAAGCGCTCGTCCAACGCGGCGGCAACAAGCGCCGCCTTGCCGTTGCGCGAATGGCCGACGACGGCGACCCGGCGGGCGTCGATGGCCGGGTCGGTCACAAGGTAATCGAGCGCGCGGGAGAGGCTCCACCCCCAGGCCGCAATGGTCCCCCAATCGGCCCGGTCGCCCCGACGTGCGTAATAGGCCCGAATCCCCTCGGCGGCCTCGGGCCGGTCGGGCTCGGCGTCACCGTTGTAGAATGTGGCCACGGCATAGCCGCGGTCGATGGACTGCTCGATCGCCCAACCCTCAGCCTCGCTCCCGCGGGCGGCGTCGGTGGCCCGGTTGTTGGTGCAACCTTTGCAGAACCCGGACATCCAGGAAACCGGCAGGGCCACGCGCGGATCGGCAAGGACGGTGTGGTTTCCGCAGAAGTTGAGGCCCAGGAATGCCGGGACCGTGCCGGAGCGGCGGTTGGGGATGACGATCATCAGGTGGATCCGGGGCGCGGTGGCGTCCCCGAGGGCGATCGTCACCTGTTTGAGGGTCGCCTTGCCGCCGAGGGCATCGGCGTCGGTGCGATCGACGGCGAATCGGGGTCGGACCGGCTTCGCCGGCGTGCCGCCGTACATGTAATGCCGGAACAGCGCCTTGATCTCGAGCCGCCGGCGGTTCCAGTCGGACTTGCTCTTGACCGGTTGACCGTTCTCGAACACGAGCGGATTGGGCGGAATGGGGTGGGCGGTCAGCTCCGCCGGCGCGCGGAACTGCGCGGCCTGCGGCGGGGGGGCAGAGGTCGCTGGAGTCATGGTGAACGTGCAGGTTAGGAGCCAGGCGAGGGATGCGAGGGACATTCTCATGGGAGACTGAAGTGCGGGTTGCCTCAAGGGTGGGGGAAAGAGGTTCAGCAAACGCGGCGGGTCGTGATCCCCAGCAACGCGCCGAGCTTCTCGATTCGGGCGGCCACGTGCCCGACGCCGACGGCGCAGTGGTGGGCGGGGCCATGGACGTTCCATTCATTGACGAACCGCCGGGCGCCGATGGGAAACCGATACCGGCTGTTGGTGTTGCCGATCTCGAGGATCGGCCCGGGGACGGACTCGGCCTCGGCCACCAGGAACTCGAGGCGGCCGTCGACGGTCTGGACCACGGAGAGCAGCGTGACCGGACCGTGCCTAACCGACATCTCGACCGAGAGGCCGCGGCCGACCTTGCCGTGATAAACGCGCAAGGGGCGGACTTTGGTCTTGCCTTCGGCAATCGCAATGTGGCCGGGACCGTCGTGCCCCATCAGCACGACGTCGTCGGGAAAGTCCATCGCATAGTACTCGGTGAACGAGCCCCCCACGCCGAACGCGTCCAGGATCTTCATCGCCTGGACGTTCTTGATCTCGAATTCGCCGGCGACGGGGACGCTGCGGGCGGTGAGTAGGGAATTGCCGAGGATGATCGAGCTGATGGCGTCCTCGTTCTCGGGGTTGCCGGTTCCCATGTAGTAGTAGGCCAGGGATCCGAGGCGATGCTGGCGCACGAGGCGGTCAAGGGCCACCGAGGTGCGGGCGGCCCGTTCGAGCTCCGCCGCGGGACAATCCGGCTGCACGTCGAAGCGCTCGTGAAACTCGGCAACGCGCGCCGCGATGGCGCGCGCTGTGACCTGCCGCCGGAGATCGGCCAGTTCGTCGACCTCGAGAACCTCGATGTGGCCTCCGAACGTGGCGCAGTGCTGCGTCAGGTCCGAGTAGATGTCCAGCATGCCGCCGTAGTAGTGGCCCATGATCCCGAGCCGGTTGTGGAAGAGGACATTCGCCACCCGCGCCGCCTCGATCCAGTCGTCCACTTCGCCCCAGCACGGCGGATCGTCGTGCAGCATTCCGGTGATCTGGTGAAAGGTAATGCGGGCCCGATTGAACACATTCGCGATCTCCGGGACCGGACACGCGCCGCAGTGCGCCAGCCACTCGCCGGTCATTGCAGTCCGGTCCCCCATCCGGTTGAACTGCGTGTAGTCAATCGCCGGCGCCGGCTGGAGGTTGAGGACGATTACGGGGACACGCGCCCGCTGCACCACGGGAAGGACGGTCGAGGAGAGCGCATAGGTGGTCACATGCAGGAACAGGAGATCCACATCCTCCCGGCGGAACCGATGGCCGGCTTCAAGCGCTTTCTCGGGCGTGTCGATCAGCCCCAGGTTGACCACCCGGATGCCCGGCCGGCGCAACCGGCCCGCCACCACCCGCACGCAGGCCTCCAACCGCTGCTTCAGTCCCTTGAACTGCGGCCAGTACGCGTCCAAACCAATCCCAAACAAGCCGATCGTTGCGGGTCTCACGGGGCGGAGACTAGTCCGAAAGCCCGTCAGGCATCAAACCTCAAAACCCATGCCCTCCATACCCTATGGAACCCGCCCGCCAGCGGGCGGGCCACCCCGGAGCCGACACCCCACGCGCCGACAAGGCGAAAACCCACCAGGAGCCGATGGCCAACGTTCGCGCCGCACGCGTCAGGCGAGGATCCGGGCCCCACGCCCGGCGACTGGCGGAACCGGTCGGCCGGGGCTACACTGCGTCGAGTGTCATGAAACCGCTGAACATCGTCTGTCTCTGGGCCGTGGCGGCCCTGCTGGCCGCCGCGGATCTTCGCGCTGCCGACACGCCCCCCCCGGCGCGGCCGCCAGCCAATCCTCCCGTCACCAGCCCTTCCCCCCCGGCGAGCCCGACCGTCGTCAAGACGGAGGCCGACTGGCGGCGCCAGCTCACCCCGGAGCAGTTCCGCGTCCTGCGCCAGAAGGGGACGGAACGCGCCTTCACCGGGGCCTACTGGAATCATCACCAAGCCGGGACCTACCGGTGTGCCGGCTGTGGCCAGGAGTTGTTCGCCTCCCAGGCCAAGTTCGATTCCGGTTGCGGCTGGCCGAGCTTCAGCACCCCGCGGCAGAAGGAGGCCGTGCGGACACAGCCCGACTGGAGCCACTCGATGCAACGGATCGAGGTGCTCTGCGCCCGCTGCGGCGGCCATCTCGGGCATGTCTTCCCCGACGGCCCCCAGCCGACCGGCCTTCGCTACTGCATCAACTCCGCCGCGCTGACATTCCAGAAGGCCCCCAAAACGCCGTGAGACCGCCGACTACTGATAGATCACGACCAGGAACACGGCGGCCGGTGTTCTTCCCGCGTTGACGATGGCGTGGGGTACATCCGCCCGATAACTGGCCGAATCGCCGCGGTTGAGCGTCTCGAGGTCGTCGCCGGACTCCACCCTGATCTGCCCCCGTTGCACGGTCAGGAACTCGCGCGTGCCCTGGAAATGTGGGGCGCTGCGGAGGGCGCCGCCCGGTTGCAGAATCAGTTCGTAGATTTCGACGTCCTTCTCCAGGTTCAACGGCGAGAGCGTGCGCAGCTCGCAGTGCCGATCCGACCGGTAATGATACGTCCGATCGTTGGCGTGAATCACGGTCACCGAGGTGCTCGCGGAGGGCATCTCCAGCAGGTCCCCGAGCGTGAGGTTGAACGCCCGGGCGATGCGCAGGGTGACCGCCAGCGTGGGATTGGCGCGCTCCCGCTCGATCTGGCTGAGCATCGACCGACTGACGCCGCTGGCGCGGGCCAGCGCCTCGAGCGACCAGCCGCGGACGGTGCGGAGTTCGCGCACGCGGCCGCCGAGGTGGCGATGCAGCGCCTCGGCAGGCCCCTGAGAAACCGGCGCCGGCGGGTCGGAAGCGGCAGGCGATGTTTTCATATTGTTCAATATACTGGAGAATGTTCTTGCATAATGGACGACGCGGTCTAGGATGCCGGCACGGTTTCCAGTCCGTGGCCGAACCCTGCCGGGCAGGGCGGGGGGGGGCAAGCCCTTTTCCGGAACTGGACCGCGAGGTGAAAGGCGACCATGAAAGCACTTGTGAAACGAAAGTCGGAGCCGGGGCTGTGGCTGGAGGAGGTGCCGGAACCGAAGCCGGGACTGAATGATGTTCTGATCCGGGTGGACCGGACGGGGATTTGCGGCACGGACGTGCACATTTACAAATGGGACGCGTGGGCGCAGCGGACGATTCCGGTGCCGATGGTGGTGGGGCACGAGTTTGTGGGGGAGGTGGTCGAGGTCGGGTCGAACGTGAAGGACTTTTTCCCGGGTGACCTGGTGAGTGCGGAGGGGCACGTGGTTTGCGGGCGGTGCCGGAACTGCCTGGCCGGGCGGCGGCATCTTTGCAGGGACACGAAGGGGATCGGCGTGAACCGGCCGGGGGCGTTTGCGGAATACTTGTGCGTGCCGATGACGAATGTGTGGCATCACCGGCCGGGGATCGACCTGGACGTGGCGGCGATCTTCGATCCGTTTGGGAACGCCGTGCACACGGCGCTGTCGTTCCCGGTGCTGGGCGAGGACGTGCTGGTGACGGGTGCGGGGCCCATCGGGATCATGGCCGCGGCGGTGGTGCGGCATGCGGGCGCGCGTTTCGTGGTGATCACGGATTTGAACGAGTACCGGCTGGATCTGGCGCGGAAGATGGGTGTCACCATGGCGCACGATGTGCGGCAGGGGACGCTGTCGGAGGTTCAGCAGAAGCTGGGGATGAAGGAGGGATTCGATGTCGGGCTCGAGATGTCGGGGAACCCGGCTGCCTTCCGGGATCTGATTGCGAACCTGTGCCATGGGGGCAAGGTGGCGATGCTGGGGATTCCGCCCGAGGAAATGGCGATTGACTGGAACCGGGTGGTGTTCAACATGCTGACGATCAAGGGGATCTACGGGCGGGAGATGTACGAGACCTGGTACAAGATGACGGTGATGCTCGAGAGCGGGCTGGACATCCGGCCGGTGATCACGCATCGGTTCCACTACACCGAGTTCGAGAAGGGATTCGAGGCGATGATCTCGGGCCAGTCCGGCAAGGTCATCCTCAACTGGCGGTAGACGCCGCACGCTTATGTACGGAGCCCTGAAACAGCATCTACAGAGCCAGCTCGACGCGATCCGCGAGGCGGGCACCTTCAAAGGCGAACGGCTCATCACCACGCCGCAGGCCACGCGGATCGCGGTGGCCGGCGGTCGCGAGGTGCTCAACCTCTGCGCCAACAACTACCTCGGCCTGTCCAGCCATCCGGCCGTCGTCGCGGCGGCCCACGCCGCCCTGGATCGCTGGGGCTATGGCCTCTCCTCGGTGCGCTTCATCTGCGGAACCCAGGAGGTCCACCGCGAGCTCGAGCGTCGGCTGAGCGCCTTCCTCGGCACGGAGGACGCCATCCTGTTCTCCTCCTGCTGGGACGCGAACGGCGGTGTTTTCGAGATCCTCCTCGGGCCCGAGGACGCGGTGATCTCTGACGAGCTGAACCACGCCAGCATCATCGACGGGATCCGGCTCTGCAAGGCCCAGCGGCTGCGTTACGCCAACAACAACCTGGCCGAGCTCGAGGCCCGCCTCGAGGAGGCCCGGGGCGCGCGCTTCCGGCTGGTGGTGACGGACGGCGTGTTCTCGATGGACGGCATCGTGGCGAATCTGCCGGGCATTTGCGATCTGGCGGAGCGGCATGACGCCCTCGTGATGGTCGATGATTCGCACGCGGTGGGCTTCATGGGGCCGAAAGGACGCGGGACGCACGAGCTCCACGGGGTGATGGGCCGGGTGGATCTGCTGACCGGCACTTTGGGAAAGGCCCTCGGCGGGGCGAGCGGCGGCTACGTCAGCGGGCGGCGGGAGATCGTGGAACTGCTCCGGCAGCGGTCGCGGCCGTATCTGTTTTCGAACTCGGTGGCGCCGCCGATCGCGGCGGCCTCGCTCAAGGTGCTCGAGCTCCTCGAAGGCGCCAGCACCCTGCGCGACCAGTTGCGATCCAACACCCGGTGGTTTCGCGACGAACTGACCCGCGCCGGCTTCTCGATCGTGCCCGGGGAGCACCCGATTGTCCCCGTGTTGTTGGGCGATGCCGCGCTCGCGGCGCGGTTTGCGGAGGCGATGCTCGAACAGGGGGTGTACGTGGTTGGGTTCAGCTACCCGGTGGTGCCCAAGGGCAAGGCGCGGATCCGCACCCAGGTGTCGGCGGCGCACTCCCGCGAGGATCTCGAATGGGCGCTGCGGGCCTTCGTGAACGTCCGGCGGCAGTTGGGCTTGTGAGGGTCCACGGGCAAAAACCAGGAGTCGAACCGAGACCTGCGATCCGGCACGGGACGCAGCCCTGCCGCAGGGCGTTGCGGACCGTGTGTCGGTAGGGCGCGCTGTCCTCAGCGTCGGACGGGGCACCGACCTGCCGTTTCAGGTCATCGGAGCCCCCAGCTTCGCCGGCGACGATCTGGCACGCCGGTTCAACCCGATGGGCGTGCCGGCGATCGAGGCTGAGCCCCATGAGTTCACTCCGTCTCAGGCGCCCTATGCGGGGTTCCGCTGCCACGGGATTGGGTTGCGGGCCAAGGACCGGCGTGCGCTCCGGCGCCTGAGGGCGGGGTTCCACCTCCTGGCGGCGGCGATTGCCGCCTGCGGCTCGCGTCCGTGAGGTCTGAGATCAGGGAGGCCTGAAATTGCCCTTGCCAAGGACCGTGTGGCATCGTTGAATGCGCGTCGCATTCGCCTTCGTGGCTGGATAGCTCAGTTGGTAGAGCAGAGGACTGAAAATCCTTGTGTCGCCAGTTCGATTCTGGCTCCAGCCACCACCTTCAAAATAACCAATAGAATCAGGGGTTTGGTGCGTGTTTGTCCTGTTGAAAGTCAGTGCGTTTTTGGTCTCCTAGAAACCTGTCTGTCCGGTTGCTGTCCGGTATTTCGAGCTCTGAACCGCGGTTCCGGTGGTGTTCTGGCAACCGCTGGGCAGCCGGACTGCACGGCTGGATTCTGTTCCTTCGTGCCGGCGTGTCCGGCGGGCGTTGCCGAGGCTCACCTTGGGCGGGGGGAACGCCACTTCCGCTTATCCGTTTCGGGTCTGATACGCGGATGGTGTCCCGGTAGCACCCGACACACGTTCCCGGATTCTACTGTGCGTTTTGGCCAGTGCTGGCGCGAAAGCGGGCCATCCTGGCGTGTGATCGCCCGGCGGGTCCGGCAGTCTCTCTTCGCCTCGGTGCTGCTGCATGTCAAGGCAGTGCGCAAACCTCGGCGTTCGCCCAGCGGTAGTGGCGGTGTCCGCTGGCGGCGTTCCGTTGGGATCGACTGGCCCAAGCAAACCCTTGGGACGGATCGAAACGCGATGCAGGCCAAGCCACGCTGCGGCACGGGCTATCGTTGGCGACAGGGACAATCCGAGGCTGGGGCAAGGGATCCGTTTGTCGCGGCGACCCACCCGCCGGCCACCCCCGGCACCCCCGCAGGGACCCCTCCCACCCCGCGTCATGAACGGGACTCCGGCGCGGAATCGGCAATTCAGCCGGAACGATCTCCGCCTCCCGCCCTGTGAACAACTTCGTCAGGGTGGCTGTCCACGGATGTCACACTCCCCGTGGCAGACTCCGGGCGATATGGTCGGACCAGGCGTGATGCCGAGGGTCCGCACGTCCGCGAACCGGCCCGCTGACGGCACTGCATACTAAGGTTTATGCACGATTTTGCTGGTTCCGGGCTTCTGTCGGCGCGATAAAGGTACCTGTATGCGCTGTCCAAGGCTCACGGCGGGACCGAGAGCGCGGATGCGTTGTGCTGGCGATGACACTGAAGACGTGCAGCCGTCCTCTCCCCTTACATCCGCCGCAACTCCCGGCCTCCGCCACAGGAAGCGCCGGCCCTGCCGTCACAAGCGCACACTTTGACAAAGGACCACACCATGAAATGCATAGCAACACTAGCCGTCATCGCCGCCCTCACCCCACTCGAAGGTCTCGCGCAGCCCTCTGTGAACGAGATCATCCATGATGTCTCGCGCGACTTTTCGGGCGTAACAAATCCTAATGGCCCTTGGAGCTATGGATGGAAGTCCGACGCCGCTGGGGCCTTCACTCTACTGTCCGTTCACGAGGTGTTCACGGTGGAAAACGGTGTGCCCGTCCAGCTTTGGTGGTATGGACCGCGTCACAACCCCATGGTCGGCTACAACGCAACGACCACCACTGCTATTCACGATTCGGGGCAAGCCGTCATGCCCCCGGGAACAGTCTGGTTCGAGCCCGGTCTCGACGGCGAGCCACAGAACTTCTGCGTGATCCGCTTCACTGTACCGATTGATGGTGGTGGGACCTATTTGTTGGAGAGCGCCGTGCAATGTTACTTAGATGGAGACAGGTCGGGCGACACGGACTACCATGTTATCGTCAACGGCGGCGAAGTGTTCGGGCAGTTTCTTCCGCCGCGCACTGCGACCGGCTACACCAATGTGTTGAACCTGAGCGCTGGGAACACCATTGACTTCATGGTAGGCCGTGGAGCTGATAATCACGCCTACGGTTCAGGATTAAAGATCCAAGCTACACTGCGCCAGCCTGCATTCTGCAGCCCTCACCGGGCCCTTGCCACGGCGACCGTAGTCAACGGTTTTGTCGTTGGAGCCACGGTCATTGATGGTGGTTGTGGCTACACAAACGTCAACCCCCCAGCCGTCTGGATCCTTGGTGGCGGGGGCTCCGGCGCCACGGCTGAGGCGGTGGTCGTTGACGGCGTCGTGACGGCTATCCACGTCCTTGACGCCGGCTGCTGTTATACAGACACGCCGAAGGTTGTCATTGCATCTCCGCCCATGGAGCCGACGGTCAGCATAGAAGTTAGCAAAGTCAAGGTGACGCAAAACGTAACCCTGGGTCTCAATTATCAGCTTGAGTCATCGTTTGATCTCGTTACATGGACGGCTGCCGGGTCGCAGTTCACAGCCACTTCCGAGACGATTGTCTCGGAGTTCGACGTTGACGTCACAGGACGCTATTTCCGAATCCGCCAAGTTCCATAGTGAGATCCATACGCTCTGTTCGGTCGCAGCGATTCATTGGCGCAAGGCAGACAGCGGGAGCGGTGCAGGAGACGCGAAAACAGTGATGAGGCGGCTGCGACGCCGGTTTTAACCGTCGAGGTCTGATCTATTGAGTCGCCTGAAGGCGCGGCGATTGCGCCAAGAGAAGCTTGGGTTGAAGCGCGAGAAGAGGAATCCTTCCAAGTAGCGGGCCAGGCGTGGAGCACGGTCAATGAGTTGTCGCTTGATGCGGTCCGACTGCGGGAGCGATTGTGATCGGACAATCGCGTCGACTGTAGCCCAGGTTTTTCCGGGATCGGACGGAGTGGCGTACTCGTGTTGCGCAGGCCATTCCAGGAACAGTGGTTTTTCGGTCTCCTTTCGGGCCTGAACAAACAGCAGGACCGGGTATGAATTGATGAGCGATGCACGCAACCCTGCCTGCGCCGGGTCGAAGACGTGAAATGTGCGGCGTCTGGGGGCGTACTCGATTGCCAGAAGTCGTTCCGTGACGAATCCGTTCTTCTCCGAGAATAGCAGGTAAAACAACTCGGGGCTGAATTGATAAAGACCATGACCGAAAAAGTTGTTGGCAGGCGTTTGCAGGATGATCCGGCCTCCAAGTTTCGTCATTCTCATGCAATTGGCGACGGCTGTCGGGAAATTGAATACGTGCTCAAGCGTACCGCAATCCAGCACTACATCGAATTGGCCGACCAAGTCGTCAGGAATGGGGCGGTTCAGGTCGTGGATGATTGTGGCGTTTTCAAATGCGCCGACGTCCAGGCTATCCAAACGCCGCGCGCCTAGAAGTCGGAAGAAACCCTCTGCATAGGGCACAGAGCGGTCTGACGAATACCAGGAGTTGCATGCTGCCGGATCGAAGCCGAACTCGCGCAACAGGCGATGGCTCTCCTTGTGTCCGGGAAGATACGCCTGACGCCCCAAAGTCAGCGTGTTTTCAAATGATGCGGAACGCTTCGCTGCGGAGAGAAGAAGCCGCGCCACTTCGAGGTCGATTGCCATTATCGAGCTGAGAGATTAGTGTTTAGGATGTTCTCAGGTACGGTGGGATCCGGAGCGCAGGGGGTCAAGATTAAACCAGAAGGTGGTGTGGTTGCCTCTCCGTTGCTGGCGGCCCGTTGCGGCAGCGCGCTGCACGGTGGAACCTCGCCTCGGCAAACAGTGCAGGCTCCGACCGTGATCTGCCCAAGGCAGGTCCCCCTGGCGCTTCACCGCGTCGACGGCGGGCCGATGATCGTGGTGGGGGAGCCGTTCTGGTAGCTGGCAAGGCGCAGGCCGATCTCCTCCGCGAGAATGGCGAAGTTGGTGTGGCAGGAAGGGGCTTCTTGGATCCTCCATCCGGCTCTGAGCGTCTTCGTCGGCTGCTCAATCTCGCACCCAATGGCCTGTATGAAGGCCTCCATTCCCGCGGCAGAGGAACGGCGGAGGCGGATTCTCGGAGCGATCGGGTCGGATGCCGAGAACGCTGAGAGCGCCACCCCCGCTTGGCAGGCCGCCCCCCCAGGCGCCTGTGAACAACTCCGTGGGGGCGACTGCCCGCAAATGTCACACTCCCCGTGGCAGACTCCGGGCGATATTGTTGCGCCCAAACACGCGCTCCCGGAGTTGGCGGGCGGCTAGCCAGCGTTCCCGGGGCGTCATCCGGAGCTGTTGCTTGATATCCCAATCGGCGGCAGCCCGAAAAGTCCGAGCCTTGTGAACCGTTCGTTCCAGGTCGAAATGGTACGTCAAGGAATCGGTCAATTGAAGCGGGTTTTCCGCCGGGTTCCCGCTCGTCTTCTGAACCACTCACTCGCCCACCGGCACCGCCACCGAGCAGCAAGGCAATGGAGCAGGCAATGGGGTCGCATCGAATAGCGAGATTTGACCGCGAAGCCAAGGTTTGACAGCATTCTCCGCCATGCATGATCTGGCTGCCTTTGGGCTCGGTCCGAGCCGCTCACTGACGCTGAGTCTGGGGATGGCTCTGTGGTTGTGGCCCGGCGTTGGGGCCCAATCGCTCGCCGTTCAATCCGATCCCGCGGATCCGGCGGCACGCGCGGCCCGACGCGCTCCAGGGGACGGCGCGCACCCGGCGATGCCGCTCGACCTGCCGGAAGGGAGTCGTCCGGTGGTGGTTCGTGTGGCGTTTCATCTTCTGGACGTCAACCGGATTGACGACGAGTCGGAGGAGTTCGAGTTTTCCGGCGTCCTGACCGTGAGCTGGCGGGACGCGCGACAGGCGTTCGATCCCGTGTCCGAGGGGGTGGCCGACAAGTTGTACCACGGCGATTACCAGTTCAACGAACTGTCGCCCGCCTGGTATCCCCAGGTCTTTCTCGCCAACGCCTCCGGCGCGTGCGAGAGACAGGGGGTTATCTGTCGCGTGAAGCCGGACGGCACAACCATCCTGACGGAGACGATCAACGCCGTGGCGCGATCGCGGTTGTATCTCCAGAGATACCCTTTCGATCGACAGCGACTGGAAGCGGTGTTCGGGGTGCTGGGTTTCGACGCCCGCGACGTCGTGATCGATCTTGGGCCGGAGTCCGCGTCCGCCGACCTGGAGCGGATCCGAGTGCCACAATGGGAGTTGACCAACGTTCGTGCCTCGATTCGCACGATGGCCGCGCCCTATACCGATGCCGGGGGTTCGTGTTCGGCCTTCGTGCTGACCTTGGATGTGAAACGGCAATCCTGGTTCATGGTGCGGTTGGTCATGCTCCCCCTCTTGCTGGTCGTCATGCTCTCCTGGTGCGTCTTTTGGATGGACCGGTCCTCCCTGGGTGACCGCATGAGCGTCTCGTTCGTGGGCATCTTGACGGCGGTGGCCTACCAGATGGTGGTGAGCGATATCCTCCCGCAAATCTCCTACGTCACCCTGTTGAATGCCTTCCTCAACTTCAGCTTCTGGATCATGTGCGCCTCGGTCGTCATCAACCTGGTCGTTGGAGCCTATGACAAGAGGGGCGACCGCGAGCGTGGCGAGCGCATCGACCGGCGGTGTCGCTGGGTCTTCCCCCTCGTCTACGCGGGCCTGATGGTGCTGACGGCCTCGATCGCGCTTTTGGCCCCTTAGTTCCTCGCTTCATCCGCCAGCTGAAATCCGCCCGATTCTAATGGCGATTCCGAACGGCTCACGACGGGGTGTACTGGACGGCAGGGCGGGCTGCCCCTCTGCCCCTGCACCTTCGCTTCGCATTATGCAGTTGACATGGCGCCAGATTCCAGTATGAGCGCTTCATTCCTATGAAGACGAGCTGTCGGAACTCCTGCGTGCGGACTGCGGCTGTGGCGGTTCTGCTTACGTGCGGTGCGGGGCGGCCTGTTGAGGCTGCGGACTATGCGACGACGGTGATGGCCCAGAATCCGGTCGCTTATTGGCGGCTGAACGAGACGGAGGCATCGCCGCCGCCGAACATCGTTGCCAACTTGGGCACGGTGGGCAGCGTGGGGAACGGCTATATCGTGATGGACGTGGGCAAGGGAGAGGCGGGGATTGTGGGCAACGCGATCCGGCTGGTCAACGCCGCCCAGTCGACGGGGATGAGCGGCTCGAAGGTCGACGTTCCATTTAATGCGGCACTGAATCCCGCGGCGCCGTTCAGCGTCGAGTTTTGGGCCAAGCCCCACGCTTTGGGGACGGACGCCAGCGGGTTGTCGCCGATCTCCTGCTTCAATCCGAACTGGTATGGGGGCGGCAATCGCTCGGGATGGCTCTTCTACCTCAACAACACGGGTCGCTGGAATTTCCGCATGGGGTTGACCAGCGGGTACGACGTGAACCTGAATGCGGCGGCAAGCGGCAACGCCAAGACGAACTTCTGGCAGCACATTGTTGCGACGTTTGACGGCGTCACGGCGCGGATCTACGTCGATGGCGTCGAGCTTGGGAGTGCGGTTTCACGGGGCAACTGGAAGCCGAACACGCAGATGGCGTTGCGGATTGGCGGGACGCCGCTTGGCGACGGCACGTACTCGGTGGCGAATGCCCGGCCGTACAACTCCGATGCGAGCATTGCGGGCAACCGCGGCTATGACGGCTGGATGGACGAAGTGGCGATTTATCCCACGGTGCTTTCGGCGGCGACGATCAAGGCGCACCACGACGCCGCGTTGGCCGATCCTGCGGGCTACGGGGCGGTGGTGTTGGCGGACAACCCCCTGGGTTACTGGAACATGGACGAGCCCGCGGTGACTCCGCCTGATCCGGCGACGTATCCGATTGCCGCCAACAGCGGGAGCGCGGGCGCGGCGGCGGACGGAACGAATCTCTGGGGTGTGGTGGCGGCGCAAAGCGGCCCGCCGTATCCCGGCTTTGGCGCTGACAACCGGGCCTGCGTATTCAACGGAGAGTCGGGTCATCTGCCGGTTGGCGATGCTCCCGCGCTGCATTTCACGGGGCCGATCACGATGATGGCGTGGATCAAGCCCGGGGTGAAGGACTTCTTCCGGAACATCGTCGCCCATGGCATGGACAGCCAGATCCAGGAGACGTTCCTCCGGATTGGCCAGGGCCCGGGCTATGGCGACGGCAACTACTACGAAGTGGGTTCGAGCGATGGGACGTACGGTCAGTTTTACGATTCCGCGATGTTCCCGGTTCCGGAGGGGGACCTTGGGAACTGGGTGTTTCTGGCGGGGACGTTTGACGGATCGAACTGGAATTTGTACCGCAACGGCACGCGGGTGGCGACGGCACCGGGCAGCATGGGCGCGGTGGACGTGACGATGCCGTGGGCGATCGGCGCCCGCAGCGAGCCGTCGGAGGCGGAGGGGCTGCGTTTTGGCGGCGGGATCGACGAGGTGGCGATCTTCAACAAGGCGCTGTCGGCGGCCGAGATCAATGCGATCTTCATTGCGGCGCAGGGGCCGCCCGTGCTGTCCCGCGGCCTGGAGGCGCCGGCGGGTCTGACGTACAAGGGGTCGTCCGTCTCCTTGTCGGTCTGGGCGGAAGGGGGGCCGCCTTTGAGCTATCAATGGACGAGCAACAACATCCCGCTGGGCGTGACCGCGACGAATCTGACGATCCACAATCTTGCGGTGGGCAACCCGACGTTTGCGGTGGTGGTGCAGAACAACTATGGCGCGGTCACCAGCTCGGTGACGCTGACGGTGGTGTCGGCAACGCCGGTGATCACGGCGCCGCCGAAGGCTGCCGCGCGCTTCACGGGCACGCCGTTTGCGTTTTCGGTGGGGGCGGTGGGGACAATGCCGATGACCTACCAGTGGAAGCGGAACGGTGAGATCATTCCAGGAGCGACGGCTGCCATGTACAGCGGCACGGCGAGCGCGGGCGCGGAGGGGACTTACGTTTGCACCGTGAGCAACGAGGAGGGAAGCACCGACACGCCGCCGGCGGTTTTGACGGTGGTCACCGCGCTGACGGACTACGTCAAGCTGGTTCTGGCCGACGCGCCGATGGCGTATTGGAGTCTGGGAGAGACCAGTGGCACCACGGCCGCGGATTACGTCGGCGGGCACGATGGCGAGTACACGAACGTCGGTCTGGGCCAGCCGGGTTATTCGACGCTGGCCTTGGACGGGGGCGCCGCGTTCACCGGCACGGACTCGTATGTCGGCAAGATTAGCGGCACGGAGATCAACTTCTCGGGGCACACGAGCTTTACGATCGAGCTCTGGGCGAAGGGAGCGGCGGACCAGGCGGACGAGGCGACGTTGATTGGCAAGGGCATTGGCTCTGACGGAACGACGGCCACGGAGCAGTTTGCCATCGACATTTCGAGCAAGAAGTACCGTTTCTTCACGCGCGGGAGCGAGAATACGTTCATTGCGGCGCAAGCCACGGTGGGGCCGAACGACACGTGGCAGCACCTTGTGGGCGTCTACGATGACGCCCAGGGACTGATGCATCTTTACGTCAACGGGGAATTGAACGGCACCGGCACGACGCCGGCCGCCGGGCTGCGCGTCTCGAGTGATCCGGTGAGCATCGGCTCGAAGCGTCTGGGGAACGAGCCGGCCTACAACGGCGCGTTCCTGGGCGTGATCGACGAAGTCGCCATTTACCCGGCGGCTCTCACGGCGGAGCAGGTGGCGGCCCATTACACGGCGGCCTACGGGGCGGCCTTGAAGCCGACCATCATCCGGCAGCCGGCTCCGGTGGAGAACTATCTGACGCTGCCCGCCACGTTCTCGGTGGGGGCGGAGGGGACGATGCCGTTGTCCTACCAGTGGATGAAGAACGGGAGGGACATCGCCGGGGCGACGGCGATGTCGTACTCGATCGCCAAGCTGACCGCGGGCGACGCGGGCGACTACGCGGTGCGGGTGTCCAACGCTTTGGGCACGGCCACCAGCGAGGCCGCGAAACTGACGGTGCTGCCGGCGCCGACGGCGCCGGTATCCTTGGCGGGCCTGGTATTGCACCTGCCCTTCGACAACACCCTGACGGACGCCACGGGGCGCGGGAACAACGGCACGGCGATCCAGATCACGGATACCAGCACGAATGTGAATGTGGCCGCCACGTTTGTCACGGACGGCAAGCTGGGAGCGGCTTTGAACTACCAGACGTACATCCTTGAGGAAACGAACATCTTCTCGACGTATGTGACGCTCGGCCAGCGGCCGGATCTGCAGTTCGGTTCGGACGTGGACTTCACGGTGGCCTATTGGATCAGGTTGCCTTTGTATTATGTTGGCAACGACCTGCCGTTTTTCACGGACGCGGTGGGCTCGACCTTTGGCACGGGCTTTGTCTTCGCGCCCACGTACACGGAGCAGACGTCCCCTGACCCGCTTTGGCCGGGCGGATGGGCGATGTCCCTGTACGGTGATGCCGGCGGTGTTGGCGTCTATGGGGAGATTGGGACGATCAACGACGGTGCCTGGCATCATCTGGTGCATGTATTCGATCGAACGCAAGACGCCGTGACGTATCTGGACGGCGTGGTGGCCCAGAGCACGCGGCGCGCGGGGACGTCGGCGGCGGCTGCGGGCAATGTGAACGTGGACCAACCCGCCACGATCGGGCAGGATCCGACCGGCAAGTACGCCGAGGCTGGCGGTGCGGACATCGACGACCTAGGGGTATGGCATCGGGCGCTAAGCCCGCTCGAGGCGGCATCGCTGTACATGGCTGCGGCCGGCGGCCACAGTTTCACGGGACCGCCTCCGGCGTGCACGCTGACGTTCACGCTGACGGCACAGGGTGGCGTGAGACTCGAGTGGCCGGGCGGGGGCGTGCTGCAATCGGCCAGCAAGGTCGAAGGGCCGTACGCGACGGTGACCGGCGCTGCTTCGCCCTACGTTGCGAACCCGGCGGCAGCGAAGGAGTTCTACCGGGTGCAGCAATAGCGCGAGTTGGCGAGTTGGCGTGCCGGAGCACAGACGGCGGGCGTCAGACTGAGGGAGTATGCGGGCTTGCCGGGTGAAGGATCTTGTGCCGACCCTCAGGAGACGAGGCCCGGGCTGGCGAGGACGTAGAGGTTTGGGGTGCGCTGGGGATGCACGAGGTCGTGGTCGCCGTCGGCCGCGGGGTTGAGGACGAGCGGCGGTGTGTGGGTCTTTGAGGGCTCATCGAAGCCGACGAGGATCATGCCTTGGGACGCGAGCGTGTCGAGGAGTTGAGCGAACCGGATGGGGGTTGAGAGGCCATCGACACGGACCCGATAGAAGGCGGTGCCCGTGGGTGCGACCAGTTCGTCGTAAACCTGGTGGAGGGTGGGTGCAAAACAGCAGTGGGCCATGAAGTAGGTCCGCAGCTTCTGGGTCGAGAGGGCGCGGACCCGGGCCGTCCGTGTGCGGGCCGCCCGTTTCTCGACCAGATCCCCTTTGGTCGAGGAGAGGATTTCGGCGAGGATGTGGAAGTGATCGCCGAGGGTGATGCTGCCCTGTTCGGCGAGTTCCAGGAGTCGGAAGAGCCAGAGGAGATTCTGCGCGTCGGGGTCGGGGGCGGCGTTATCGGCGAGGAACACGGCGGCGTCGAAGCAGGAACCGGCGAGTCGCGGGTCTGTTGTGAGGCTGTGGAGCGGGTCGTCTTCCGAGCCGTGGACTGCGACGATGCGCTCTCCCTTGAGGGCGGCGCGGGATCGGAGGAGATCGTCGGCGTCCTCTTCGAGTTCGCAGCCCCAGCGTTGCTTGAGTTGGCGTGCGAGGAGGCGGGCGCGGTCGCGTCCTTGAATCAAGATGGTGAAGCCGACGCCGGGACAGAAGCGGCTGGTTTCCTCGACGACGGTGGGGAGGCATTCATTTTCGCCGATGACGAGGATTTGCCGGAGGGGTTTGAAGGCGGAGTGCAGGTGCAGGGTCAACGCGGTGTCTCCGGCGGGGGTGGCATCGGGAGGGTTGGCGTCGGGGCATCCGTCAAGGACCCAGGCCTTAAGGCGGTCGAGATCGCGTTCCTCTCGCGAGATGCCGACGAGGCCGGTCAGGGTGGACGGGGGAATCCGGCCGTTGTCGCACTGGAGGGGGTTGAGTCGGAGGACCTCGCGTCCGTTCTCCTCGACGAAGAGGCCGACGAGGATGACGCCGAAGCGCGCGTAGGCGGCGTGGAGGAGGAGTTGGAAGCGGAGGGTGGTATTGTCTCCGGCGAGGCGATGGCGTTCTTCCGGTGTCAGCGGGGCCACGTTGATGTCATTGCCCGCGGTGGTGAGGAGCTCCTCGAAGACGCGGTCCATCCCTGGGAAGACGAGGCTGGTGCTGAGGATGCCGCCGAGGATTTTGCCGAGGGGGAGGGGCGTGATGGCGCCGCCGGCGGCGGCGGCGGCGGCCCGGGCATTGCTGCGGTGCATCAACTCGAGGACGATTTGGGCCGGGGACCACTGGCGGAGGGCGAGGACTGTTGACAGGGCATGGGCATCCGCGTGGGTGCCCTTATTGGCGTCATAGAGGATCACCATGGTGGCGGCCTGCTCGGGATGAACGAGTCGGAGGGCCCGGTAATCCGAGAGGTTTCCGCCTCGGTACTGGACGTGGTTGAGATCGCGATCGTAGAGGAACGGCGGGGTTGACGGGCTGTCCGAGAGCAGAGCGAGGGGCATGCGTCGGCGTCGTTTGCGCAGGATCCCGGTGATTTCCCGCAAGAGGTAGGGCAGGTTGGGTCCCCGGCCGATGACAACGAGGTGGCCGGCGGTGGTCAAAGGGCTGGCGCGGTTTGAGGTCAGCATCTCGTGGACGACGGAGGTGCCGAGGCCGATGACCAGTGACATGATGAAGACCCCTGCGAGGGTGAGGAAGAGCGAGAAGAGGAGGAAGACGGTGTGTCCTTCGAGTGTGGGTGCGAGGTTATCGGCGCTCTCGAGGCTTCGGAACGACCACCAGAGGAGGTCTTTGAGCGGCCAGGGGGTTGGCGTTGCCTGCGGACTGCCTGGCGGGGTGGCGTCGATCGGGATTTGGAGCGTATGCAGGACGATTCCCGCGAACAGCGTGAGGAGCAGCATGCTGCCGAGGAGAAAGCCGACCTGGTGTTTGATCTCGTGGCGTCGGACGATCGCCCACAAGTCCCAGGCGAGGGAGGAGATGTGGCGTGCGAGGAGGGAGAGGCGGACCAGTCGCAACAGCCGCAGGTACCGCATGTCGAAGACGAGGTGCAGGACGGGGAGAAAGCTCAGCACGGCGATGGCATCGATGGCGACCCAGGCTGTTTCCCCCGCCCGTTGCCATCCGTGGAGGCGTTTGAGGACGGCGATACGAACCGCGAGTTCGAGGGCGAAGATGCCGAAGAAGACGAGGTCGAATTGGCGCAGGGTCTGCGAGGGCAGCACCGAGAGGACGATCAGGAAGGCGAGGGCGAACTTGACCGCGCCCTGCTGCAGGAACCGTTCCAGACGACTGATCATGGGTGGCGGGTGCATGGTGTCCGCCGATCGGGTGAAAGTCCAGTGGAGATGGCGGGCCCGGATCCTCGCCCAACGCATGTGGCGCGAACATTCGCCATCGGCTCCTGGTGGGTTTTTGCCTTGAAGGCGCGTGGGGTGTCGGCTCCGGGGTGGTCCGCCCGCTCGCGGTCGGGCTCTATAGGGATTGGAGGGAATGGGGCCGCCCTGGGGGCGGGCATCCAAATCCGCGGGAACCGCCGACGGGGTGGCTCAACCTCCTGGGCTGGAGCTGTTGTTTGTGGAAAGCGGTGCCGCTTGGCGCGGCACCGCACTCCACGACGCTATCGCGCGGGACAAAGGCCGATGGGCGCAGCGACCCGCATGGGGCGTGTTCTGTCGGGGCTTCGGCGAAGGCCGGTCAGGGGTTTTGGCGGCGGGAGAATCGGGCGAGGTCGGGAGTGAACTGGTGGTTGGCGAGCTGTTGGGGGACAGTTCTGAGCCAATCGAGGTGGTAGGCGAAGTGCTTGTAGAGGTAACGGTAGCCTTCGATGCCGCCGTGGTCGTCCTGGTCGAGGAGGGGGTTGTCGGGTCCGAGGTCTTCGCCGACGTGGAAGCCGTGTTCGTAGAGGCTGCGGAGATGGCTTTCGGCGGCGAGGGCGTGGATGGCGATTTCCTTGCGTGCGAGCTCCTGGTCCGCCGTGTTGGTGCTGGTGGCGGCGATGGCGGCCTGGGCCTGGTCCTTGGCGCGCGTCAGCGCCGCGAGCCGTTGTTCGAGGTCGTTCATAAACTGTGCGCCTTCCGCGGGCGGTGGCAGCGGGGACTTCAGGGTCCAGTCCGGGCGACTGGACTTCCGGTCCGCTCAACCGAGCGGGTCCACGGCCGCGGTCGCCAAAGCAACCGGCCGCCAGAGAGAGCGGTCGGCACAGTACAGGTAACTCGCGGATGTGCAATGCGAATCGGTGTGCGCGGACAGTTCTTGTGGCGCATTGACCGCGGGCGGCTACAGCATTTCATGGCGCAATTCGTTCCGCGTCCTGCGATCCTGAGTGGGGGATGTAACCCACTGGGCGCGGAGGGTATCGAGGGCGCGCATGATGGCGAGGGACTCGTCGAGGGGCATTCTGGGGCTTTCGAGGAGGCCGTGGTGCAAGCAGCGCAAGACCTCGAGGATTTCGTACTGGTAGCCGAAGCCGGCGAAGGGTTCTCGGACGATTTCGATGTCGGTTCCTTCGCGCGAGAGGATGAGGACGGATGGTTTCCACCATGGGCAGGGCAGGCGTGCGGCGGCGCGGGTGCCGCAGAGGACGGCTTCCTTGGCGGTGTCGACCCCCATGGAGGCGGAGAGGAGGGCGAGGGCTCCGTTGGCGTGGTGGAAGAGGATGGAGCAGGACTCGTCGACGTTCGGGGTGGCGAGGCAGGCCTGGCTGGCGACGGTGTGTGGGGGGCCGAAGAGGTTCCAGGCCAGGGCGATCGGGTAGACGCCGACGTCCAGCAGTGCGCCGCCGCCGAGGCCGGGGTCGAACAGCCGCGGTTTCTCGGCGGGCTCGGCGCGGTATCCGAAGTCGGCGGTCAGCATGCGGAGGTCACCCAGGACTCCGGTGTTGATCCAGTGGTGAAGGCGGTCCATGAGCGGGAAGCAGCGGGTCCACATGGCTTCCATCAGGAAGAGCCGGCGCTGGCGTGCGGCGGCGATCATCTCGGCAGCTTCGCCTGCGGTGAGGGCGAAGGGTTTTTCGCAGAGGACGGCTTTGCCGGCGTCGAGGGCGAGCAGGGTATTGGGCCGGTGACACGAGTGCGGGGTGGCGACATAGACGACGTCGACGGCGGGGCATTGGACGAGGGCCTCGTAGGAGTCGAAGGCCACGGGAACGGCGTGCGCGGCGGCGAAGGCCTCGGCGGTGTCCCGTCGTCGGGAGCCGACGGCGGCGAGCCGCGATGCGGGGACGCGGGCCAGGTCTGAGGCGAACTTGGCGGCGATGGCGCCGGTGCCGAGGATACCCCAACCGACGGGAGCTGTTGCGGGCTGTGTACTCATGGGGGTGGAGAGTACCGGCTTTGGGGGATGAGGTCAGGCGCGAAGTCACGGCGCGGCGGGTTTCTGTTGCCCTGGGTGGGTGGTCCTGTGGTAGGGTGCTGCTCATGGACCGCATTGCTCGGCGGAGTTTTCTTCAGCGCACCGGGGTCGCGGCTGTTGGGGCGGCGGCTCTGGGTGTTCCCCAGGTCGTATCAGCGCGGGTATTGGGCTCGGGGGAGGCGGCGCCCAGCGCCAAGGAACGTTTGAACATCGCCCACATCGGCGTGGGTGGCATGGGGGGTGGGCATCTCGGGTACATGCTGGCGAGGCAATCGCGTGGGGACGTGAACGTGGTGGCGGTGTGCGACGTGGACGAGGGCCGGTTGGCCGCGGCGGTGAAGAGCACTGGCGGCAAGGCGACACCGTATCGCGACTACCGGTACATTCTCGAGCGGAAGGACGTTGATGCGGTGGTGATTGCGACGCCGGACCATTGGCACGCCTGCCAGACCGTGCACGCGTGCGAGTCGGGCAAGCATGTGTACGTCGAGAAGCCGGCTTGCGGCACGATCGAGGAAGGGAAGGCGATGGTCCGGGCCGCCAAGGCCAACCGGTGTTGTGTACAGGTGGGGTCCCAGGGAAGATCGCAGCGCGAGGCGTTCCTGGCTCACCAGTACATTGCCAACGGGATGATTGGGCGGGTGCACACGGTGACATGCTGGCACTACGCGACGCCGTCGGATGACAATCCGGTTGCGGACAGCGAGCCGCCGGCGGAGCTCGACTGGGATTTGTGGCTTGGGCCGCTGCCGTGGCGTCCGTTCAACCGGCGCTACCTGCACGGGGTATTTCGCTGGCTGCTGGAATCGGGGGGCGGGCAGATCCGCGACCGGGGGGCCCACGTGATGAGCAACGCCCTTCACTTCATGAATGCGGATCACACGGGGCCGGTATCGATCGAGACGCGGGGCCGGGTGCCGACGCGCGGCTTGTGGGACAGTGCCATCGAGATGGAAGTGACCTATCAATTCAAGAACCCGGACTGGACCCTGATCTGGGCGCAACCGGGCAAGATGGTGCCGTATTTCGATCGGGACCGCGTGAAGCGGGAGGGGATACGGGAGAGCTACGGGGCGGTGTATCAAGGGGAGAAGGACCAGTTGGTCGTGTGGGTGGGGGACGGCCAGGTGTACACGGAGAAGAAAGCTGTCGATTACCAACTGCCTGCCGGGGGCGTGGAGGTACCGAAGAGCCCGCGGTTTGACCATCACGAGGACTGGTTCGAGGGCATCAAGACCGGGCGCAAGACGATCATGAACGTCGAGGCGGGGGTTGCGACGGCGTTTCTGTGCGTCCTGGGGAACCTCTCGCTCATCGTGGGCCGCAAGCTTGCCTGGGACCCGGTCAAGCAGGAGATTGTGGGCGACGAGGCGGCGCGCCGGCTGATGAGCCGTCCGCAGCGGTATCCGTACGTTCTCTGATCCCGGGACTTTGAGTTTACGATCCCCGATTTTAAAACGCCATGAACACTGGATCCTCGATTCTCACGACCGCCGCGATTGGTCTTGCTGGCAGTGCATCTGCCGCGCCAGCGGACGCCGTATCGGCAAATGACCTGCTCACACGAATCCGAAGCACCGACGACGCGGTGCGCGGTCCGGCGTGGCAGGGGGCCGGGCCGGCTGGTGCACCGGCGGTGGCTCCGCTCGCGGACTTGATGAACGACGCGGACTTCGAGATAGCGCGGTCGGCGAAGCGCGCCATCGAGGTCATTGTCCGCCATGCGGGGCGGCCGGGTGCGGCGCGGGAGCGGGAGGCGGTGCAGGCGGCGCTGGTCCGGTTGCTGAAGCATGCGAAGGCCAATGTCCGCCGCCACGCGGTGTGGATGCTGTCCGAAGTTGGCGATGACGACGCGGTCGGGCCGATGGCGGCGTTGCTGACGGATGGGGAGGCGCGGGAGGACGCGCGTTGTGCGCTGACGAGGATTCCCGGGGCCAAGGCCACGAAGGCGCTTGAAGGGGCGATGCGCACGGCGTCCGGGGAATTCCAGGTTGCGCTGGCGGATTCCCTGCGGGCGCGGGGTGAGAAGGTGTCTGACCACCCTACGCGTAAGCTGGTGCCGACCCGGCAGACGCGGGTGACGGCGGGGTAGGATGAGGCTGCAGCCGAGGGCAACGACCGCGGCGGGTGCAGCGGGGGCAAGCGCCAAGGGGCAAGAGCACATAACCTCTCAGCCTGCCGACACTTACCGCTTACCGCCCACCGACGCACCGGCGTACCGATCCCCGGGCCGGCCTCGGCGCGGGCGGGCACCGGGTGCGGAGTGAGATTGCAGGGCCGGGGCGCTGACGCGCGCAGGCCATGGACTGGGCATGGTTGGGTGTGCACATTTCGCTTGCACAAAACGGAGGGTTGACCGATTAATAAGAACGTCTGGACTGTCGATGGACAGTGTCTCAAGTGCACGCAACACCGCATGAATAAGCTGCAACCGAGGAGGGCGTCTTGAGTCGCCCGTTCTCGCCCCGTCCGTATTTTGGAGGCCCCCAAGTCAGGATCAACGGGAAGATCCGTTCCCGCGAGGTGCGGGTGATCGACTCGGACGGGCGCCAGCTTGGCGTCCTGGCGCTGCACGAAGCGATCACGCTGGCGCGTGCGCGGGACATGGACTTGGTGGAAGTGGCGGCGAACGCGACGCCGCCCGTCTGCCGGATCGTGGACTACGGCAAGTATCAGTACGAGCAGTCCAAGAAGCAGAAGGAATCCAAGAAGCACCAGCATGCGAACCGGGTGAAGGAGATCCAGCTCAGCGCGTCGATTGACGCCCATGATTTTGGCGTCAAGCTGGGGCATGCGATTGATTTCCTGTGTGAGGAGATGAAGGTGAAGATCTCGCTCCGGTTCCGGGGGCGGGAGATGGCCCACCAGGAGATTGGGAGGGACGTGGTAGGACGTTTCATCAAGGAGTTGACGCCGTACGGGTACGCGGTCGAGATCCCGAAGCTGACCGGGCGTTCATTGAACGCGATGCTGACGCCGCTGCCGCGCAACAAGCGGGCCAAGAACCCGCGGGCTGAGGAGTCCACGCCCGACGCGGGTCAGCCGGGGAAGGACCAGGCGCCGGTGCGGCAGGTGCCGGTTGACGGCGGGGCGGTTCCGGCGGGACAGCCGGCGCCTGGGGAGAGCGCGCCGTCGTCGAGCTTTGCCAACAGTCCCTTCTCACAATTGGACGAGCAGCTGCGGGATCGTCCTGTGGTCTAGCCCGCATGGTTGACACCTTCTCTGTCGACGCACAGCCGGTGCCGCTCTTCGCTGAGCATCTGGCGAGGCGCGCCTCAGACCTAACGAAGTCCGCGATCCCATGAAGCCTTCCTGCCTTTCCGGACCCTCTCTTCCGCGCCTCGCTAATGGAGAGTCCTCGAAGGCGGGGGACTGGGGTTGGAACGGCGGGGACCAAACTTGACCTGCTGACCCCATGTTTCACAAGTCGAGGACTCTAGCGGGGGTGCCAGGGAAGCGGGGGGTTGATTGACTCCGGACGAGGTTCAGCGGCAGTGGATGGAGTTCCTGCGGCAGTCGGGAGGCGGGGCACGGGTGCCGGGAGCGGCCGACAGCGATTCGTCCGTGCCGGCGGCGGGTTCGGAGGCAGCGGAGTTCCGATTCGATCGCACGCCCAAGGAGGTGAAGGCCTATCTGGATCGGTTTGTGATCCGGCAGGAGGAGGCCAAGAAAGTTCTGAGCGTTGCGCTGTGCGATCATTATCATCATGTCCGGCTGGCGTTATCGGGGCAGGCGCAACCGAACTACGCCAAGCAGAACATCCTGCTCGTCGGCCCGACGGGTGTTGGCAAGACCTATTTGATTCGGAGCATTGCGGATTTGATTGGCGTCCCGTTTGTGAAGGGGGACGCGACCAAGTTTTCGGAGACGGGGTATGTGGGGGGGGATGTCGAGGATTTGGTGCGGGAGCTACTGCGTCGGGCGAACGGGGACGTGCGGCGGGCCCAGTACGGCATCATCTACATCGATGAGATCGACAAGATTGCGGCGGTAGCGAGCGTGTCGGGCCGGGACGTGAGCGGGCGGGGGGTGCAGACGAATTTGCTGAAGCTGATGGAGGAGACCGAGGTTCCGGCGCGATCGGGCAACGATTTGGCGGGGCAGTTGCAGGCGATGCTGGACTTCTCGCAGCGGGGTCGCAAGCCGGTCGAGGTGATCAACACCAAGCACATTCTGTTCATTGTCAGCGGCGCGTTTCCCGGGCTCGAGAAGACGGTTCGCCAGCGATTGCGGGAGGCGACGATCGGCTTTGCCGCCCGCGGGGAGGCTCCTGAGGTGGCGACGGAGATGGCGGCTCGGGCGCAGACCCGAGATTTCATCGAGTTCGGCTTCGAGCCGGAGTTCATTGGGCGGCTTCCGGTGCGGGTATTTTGCCATCCGCTGTTGGTGGACGATCTCTTCACGATCCTCAAGATGTCCGAGGGGAGCATCATCCGGCAGTACGAGCAGACCTTTGGGGCGTACGGGATCGAGGTGGTGTTCCAGGACGACGGGTTGCGGCGGATTGCGGCTCTCGCGGCGGAGGAGCAGACGGGCGCGCGCGGTTTGATGACCGTGTGCGAGCGGGTTTTTCGGGAGTTCAAGTATGAGCTGCCGTCCACGGCGGTGAAGCGGTTTGTGGTGACGGACGAGCTAGTGGGCGAGCCGCCGCGGGTTCTTGGGCGGCTATTGGCGGAGCAGGCGCATGGGGAACAGGAGGCGCTTCGGCTGTCGGTGCAGCAATATGGCGAGCGTTTTGCCAAGGAGCACGGATTCGCCATCAGCTTCACGCCGGCGGCGGTGGATCGGCTGATTTCGCTGGCGGTCGCGGCGGGGCGGCCGGTGCGGGACCTTTGTGCGGAGCGGTTCAAGGACTACCAGTTTGGACTGCGTCTCATCGCGCAGAACACGGGCCGGACCGCGTTCGAGATCGACGTGGAGGCTGTGGACACACCGGATGCGGTATTGAGCGCGTGGGTAGTGTCCAGCTATCAGGCGGCGAAGACCGATGGACCCACGGCGTGAATCTCCGGCGCGGCGGCATTCCCGGGGGGGCCGGCCGTGCGCAATGACTACCCGGCAGCGAGGGGGCCCGGTCCGTCCGCCGGGTCGGCCCGGGCGGCGGACGGAGCCGGTTGCCGCCTCCGCTTCCGCGTCGGCGTTCGAACTCGCCGAGGCGGTCATCCGGCGCTCGGATCGCGAGCATCCCGCCGATGATCGGCTGCGGCAGGTGTTACGGGAGTCGCGGGCGGTGACGCCGAAGCAGGCGCGCTTGGTGAGCGGGGCGGTGTTTGCCTACTATCGGTGGCGGGGATGGCTCGATCCGGAGCAACCGCTGTCGCAACAACTGGCGCAGGCCCTGGATCTGGCGCGCGGGTTCGCCCGGGATCCGATGGGCATTCCCGAGGCGGACCTGAGGGCGCGGGCGATTCCGTCGTGGGTGGCCTCCGAGCTTGAGGTCACGGAGGGCTGGCTGCGCCACCTGCAGACGGAGCCGCCGCTGTGGCTGCGGGCGCGCGTTGGCGGGGGAGTCCGGTTGGCGCGCGAGCTGGATCATTGTCGGCCGGCGGGGACGGGGCGGCTGGCGGACGCCCTGAGGTATCAGGGGCGAGAGGATTTGTTCCGATCCGCGGCGTTTCATCGGGGCGATTTTGAGATCCAGGACCTGCATTCCCAGGCGGTGGGGTGGCTGTGCGATCCCCAGCCGGGCGAGACCTGGTGGGATGCCTGTGCCGGGGAGGGCGGGAAGACGCTGCATTTGGCGGAGCTGATGCGGAATCGGGGCTTGATTTGGGCGACGGACCGCGCGGCCTGGCGATTGGATCGGCTGCGGCGGCGGGCGGCGCGGGCTCGCGTGTTCAACTATCGAGCGCGGGGGTGGGACGGGGCGGCGGCGCGTCCGTTTCGAACGCCGTGCGACGGGGTTCTGGTGGATGCGCCGTGCAGCAACCTGGGCACCTGGCAGCGCAACCCCCAGGCGCGCTGGACGACCACGCCAGCCGATGTCCGCGAGTTGGCGATTCGGCAACTCGATCTGCTGACGAACGTCGTGGCGGCTTTACGTCCCGGAGGCCGTTTGTTCTATGCCGTTTGCACGCTGACCCGGGCGGAGACGACGGGGGTGGCGGAAGCGTTGGCTCGGGGACAGCCGGACCTCGAGCCGATGCCGTTGGTGCATCCGCTGTGTCCCGAGGCGCCAGCGAGGTCCGAGCTCTGGCTCGACCCCGGGGCAACGGGCGCGAACGGGATGTTCGTCGCCGCCTGGCGACGGAAGGCGGCAGTTTCATAAAGGAGAGTCCGCGCCCCTCTCGCCTTGGTCCCTCTCCCCGCTCCTTCGTCGCGGGGCGAGGGGAAGACTGACCCGGATCCTCGCCTAACGCGTGTGGCGCGAACGTTCGCCATCGGCACCTGGTGGGTTTTCGCTTTGAAGGCGCGTGGGGTGTCGGCTCCGGGGTGGCCCGCCCGCTCGCGGGCGGGCTCTATGGAGTTGTGAGGGAATGGGCCCGCCCTGGGGGCGGGCATCCAAATCCGCGGAAACCACTGACGGGGCGGCTCAGCACGCAGTGTCCAGCCCAGGAGGTTGAGCCGCAAGGGACGCTTACGCGCGGATTTGGGACTGAGGCATTCACTCTGCCGATGGAGACTCTGCAGCAACTCACTGGCTCACTGGCTCACTGGCGGTGGGCGTGGCAGCCAGGAGGAAATCGTGGCCGCGGCGGAGGACGGTGTGGCCATATTGGGTGCGGAGCTGATCGATGACGTCGGCGAGGCGGCGCCGGGCGTCGCGTTGTTGGGCGGGGCGGTCCAGCGGCAACTCCGCTCCGTAGCCGCCGGTATAAACGTGGGAGAGTTTGAGGGCGACGAGTCGAAGGCTGACACGGCGGCGCCAGGCGCGGTCGAGCAAGCGATCAAGCCGGGAGTACACATCGGTTTCGAGGTCCGTCGGCTCGACGAGGCTTTCAGCGGCCTGGTCTTCGGCCATGTCGTTGTATCGGATGCGGACGGTCAGGGTGCGGACGCTGTGGCCCTCGGCGCGGGCGCGGGCGAACAAGTGATCGGCCATGCGGCGGAGGACGGCGCGGAGGCGGGGTTCATCGGTTTGATCCTGGGCGAACGTTTCCTGCTGGCTGTAGCTTTGGGCGGGGGCATTGCGGGGGACGACGGGACGCGGATCGACGCCTTGGGCGAACTGGTGGAGTTGGGGAGCTGCGCGCCCTACGAGGAGGCCGAGGAGATCGGTGGGCGTGGCGGCGATTTGCCGGATGCAGGCAAGGCCGGCGGCATTGAGCCGCGCCGCGGTTTGCGGTCCCACGCCGGGGAGCCAGCGGTTGGGCAGTGGATTGAGGAACGACACTTCGTGGCCTGGGGGCACGTATTCGAAGGCGGCTGGTTTCCGGAGTTTCGAGGCGATTTGACTGACGAGTTTGCTGGTGCCGACCCCTTCGCTGACGGTGATTTTGAGGGCCTGCCGGATGGCGTCGCGGATTGTCGCAGCGATTTCGAGCGGCGGGTGGCGGGCGCCGGTCAGATCGCCGTATCCTTCATCGATCGAGCAGATTTCGACGGTGGGGGTGAAGTCGTAGACGTAGCTGAACATCCAGCGGGAGAACTGTTCGTACTTTTCGAAATCCCCGGGCAGGAGAACGAGGTGGGGGCAGAGTTGGCGGGCTCTGGCGGTTGGCATGGGGGTGTAGATGCCATAGCGTCGCGCTTCGTAGCTGGCGCTGGCCACGATGCCCCGGCGGTTTCCGCCCACCGCCACGGGCCGGCCCCGCAACCGGGGGTCGGCCGCCTGCTCGACGGCCGCGAAAAACGCGTCGGCGTCGATGTGCGTGATGAGCGCCATGCGCTGGAGGATGACGTCTCAGGGTCGGCATCGCCGGACCAGGCCGACCATGACGCCCTGGATCACCAATTCGGCGGCGGGATGCAGCTGAGGATAGCGCGGATTTTCGGCCCGCAGGCAGGGTGGGGCGCCTCGTTCCTGAACGAAGGTTTTGAGAGTCGACTCGTTGTCAATCAGGGCGGCGACCACATCTCCGGACCGCGGCGTTTTGCCATGTTCGAGCACGACGAGATCGCCGGGGAGGATGTGCCGGCCGATCATGGAATCGCCGAGCACTTCCAGGACGAACGTTCGGGCCGTGGGGCGGATGCCGAGCGAGGCGAGGTCGAGGGGCATTCCGCCTCGGGACTCCTGGCGGCGGTCGTCGGGCAATCCGGCAGGGATCGAGCCGTAGAGGGGGATGGGGAACTGCGGGGCGCGGCTGGTGACTTGCAGAGTTCGAGCGCGTCGGGGTTGGGTGGTGACCCAGCCTTTGCGGCGGAGGACTTGGACGTGATCGGCGGCGGCTTTGACGCTGCGGAATCGGAAGTGATCGGCGATTTCCCTCAGGGTGGGGGCGATGCCGTTCTGTTGCAGCGTACGCCGGATGAACTCGAGCACCTGTTGCTGGCGATCCGTCAGGGTGTTCATGGGATTCCCGGTTAACTACACAGGTGTATAGTATAAGGTTACTGGGAATTGGCAATACAAAAAAGTCGATGATTCAGCGAGGCGCACCTCAGACCCAACCAAGTCCGCGATTCCATGAAGCCTTGCTGCCTTCTCGGATCCTCTGTTCCGCGCCTCGCTAATGTAGAGTCCTCGACGGAAGGAGGGGAGGCCTGGAACCGAACCGGACAGAACTTGGCCTGATGACATCGAATTCCACAAATCGAGGACTCCACGCCTTTTCCCAGACTGCGCTGGGAACATGGGGTCCGCCTGCGGCGAACAGCAGTTCGCGAACGCCGACTCCCGCATCGAGTCCGCGCGCCGGTCCTTCCCTCCCCCTGCGACCCCGGAGCGGGGGGAGTGCCGCAAACAAGGTGACAGACTCATTGTCCCCAGTTCACCGTTGACGCGGTGCGCCCGCTCGGGCTCTACTGGCGCCCGTCAAGGAGG
>JAKQDD010000195.1 GCA_029556615.1 Verrucomicrobiota bacterium
TCCGTCCTCTTCCCCGCTCCGCGCTTCTCCGTTCCCTACTCGGAATCCGATCTCTCCTTGGAAAGGAAATCCTCCCGCCCTTCACCCAGGTGGATCACTTCTCATGAGCACACCCGGGTCAGTTCTCGTGAGCGGCGACGCATCAGAATCGCCAGGAGAACGAGATGGACTTCGAGGATGCCGGAGCGCGACGCACGAGTATTCATGATTCGAGAACGCGGGTTGGAATGCCGAAACAGGCTCATTGACACGAGACACCCGCTCCCCCGGCCCGGTGTTTGTGATACTGCAGGCGGCCAGGACCGGGGGTTGGGTTTTCGCGGTTTTAGCACCGCGTTGCCGGATTTGTCGAGCACGGTCTTGACCCGGATAACCGAAAACGGGGATCGTGATGCATGAACCATCCTGAACGAATCGCGTCGGTCGCGCTGATGGTGGTCTTGGTGGCCGGTTGCCGGACCTCGCCTCCCGAGCAGGTCGGCCCCATTCCGGGGGGCGGACACTGGGTTCCAACGCACCAGCGGATCCGTCCCGCCGGGCTGACGGTGGAATTCGGCGGTCGACCGGTGGACCTTGTTCTTGCGCCGGATCGGCGGACCGTCTGGGTGAAGGACAACCGCGGTCTGGTGGCTATCGAATCCGACGGCTGGTCCGTGCGGCAGGAGCTGAAATTCAAGGAGAGCGGCGGATCGACGCACGGATTGGCCATGACCCGGGATGGCACCCGGCTGTTCGCGACGGGTGCCGCGAACGCGTTGTGGGAGGCAACCGTGGACGCCCGGGGAGAGGCCGCTTGGGGACGGAAGATCACGTTGCCGGGGCCGGGTGGGAAGGGGAACCCGCATGTGGGCGGTCTGGCGCTATCTGCCGATGAGACACGGGCTCTTGTGTGTCTCTCGCGCAACAACAGCCTGGCGGAGGTCGACCTGGCGAAGGGCACCGTGCTCCGCGAGATACCCGTGGGGGTCGCGCCCTACGACGTGGTGTGCCCCGGCGGCGCCGCCGGGTTGGACGTGGCGTTCGTGTCGAACTGGGGCGGGCGACGCGCGAAGGCGGGGGATCGGACCGCCGATTCGTCCGGCACTCCGACGGTGGTGGACGAGCATGGCGTGGCGTGCAGCGGCACGGTTTCGATCGTGGATCTCAGGAAGGGGACAGCGGTCGACCAGGTCGAGACAGGACTCCACCCTTGTGACCTTGAAGCGAGTCCGGACGGACGCTGGGTCTATGTGGCGAACGCAAACTCGGACACAGTGAGCGTGATCGACACCATTTCGGGGGTGCTCGCAGCCCAGATCGCCGTCCGGCTGGACGCCGGCTTGCCCTGGGGCAGTTCGCCCAACGCGCTCGTGGTCGCGCCGGACGGGCGTCGACTGTACGCGGCCTTGGGAGGGAACAACGCGGTGGCGGTTCTGTCGGTCGGAGACGCGGCCGAGTTGCGCATCGAGGGGTTCATCCCTGCCGGGTGGTATCCGGGGGCCGTGATCACGGACGGCACCCATCTCTACGTGGCGAATGTCAAGGGCATCGGCTCCCGCCATGCGGATCCGAAGAAGAAGGGCTGGAACAGCCATCAACATCGCGGCACGGTCACCCGGGTCGCGCTCCCCGACGCCGGGCAACTGGCGGAGTACACGAGGCAAGCGAAGGCCGACGCCCAGGTGGCGCAGGCGCTGGAGGCTGGGGAACGGTCGCGGGTCGCTCGTTCCCCAGCGCCGGTTCCCCGTCGGTTGGGCGACCCGTCCGTGTTTGAGCATGTGGTCTACATCATCAAGGAGAACCGGACCTACGACCAGGTGTTCGGCGACCTGCCGCAGGGGAATGGCGATCCTGACCTGTGCGTGTTCAGCAGGGAGGTGACGCCCAATCATCACGCGCTGGCCGAGCAGTTCGTGTTGCTGGACAATTTCTACTGCAACGGCGTGCTGTCGGCTGACGGTCATGCGTGGGCCATGGAGGGGCACGTGACGGATTACCTCGAGAAATCCTTCGGCGGCTTCACGCGCAGCTACCCGTTTGCAGGCGATGATCCGCTCGCCTACGCCGCCACTGGCTTCCTGTGGGACAACGTCCTGCGCCACGGTCTCACCTTCCGGAACTACGGCGAGATGAACACCACCAGCACCGACCCGGCCAACGCGACGTTCAAGGAGGTCTACGACGATTACACCGCTCGCGGGCGCCGCATCGGTTTCAAGCACGATATCCCCATCGACACCCTGCGGCGCCACAGTTGTCCCCAGTCGCCGGGATGGAACATGCGCATTCCGGACCAGGCGCGGGCTGACGCTTTCCTCGACGAGTTCCGCGCGTTTGAGCGCGAGGGATCGTGGCCCCACCTGGTCATCCTCTACCTCCCCAACGATCATACGTCGGGCACCCGGGCCGGCAGTCCGACCCCGCGCGCCCAGGTTGCCGACAACGACCTTGCTCTCGGGCGCGTGGTGGAAGCCGTGTCGCGGAGCCGGTTCTGGCCGAAGACCTGTCTCTTCGTGATCGAGGACGATCCCCAGGCGGGGTTCGACCACGTGGACGGCCATCGTTCGCTTTGCCTCGTCATCAGCCCTTACACCCGGCGCGGCGCGGTCGTCAGCGAGTTCTACAACCAAACCTCGGTTCTCCACACGATGGAGCAGATCCTGGGACTGCCGCCGATGAACCAAATGGACGCGCTGGCCCCGCTCATGACCGCCTGCTTCCAATCCCGTCCGGACTTCACGCCGTACGCCTGCCTCCCCAATGCCATTCCCCTCGACGAGCTCAACAAAGCAACCACCGCCCTGGACGGTCCCGAGCACGAGTGGGCCGAGCGCAGCGCGGCCTTGCCGCTCGACCAACCGGATCAGGCGGACGAAGACACCCTCAACCGCATCGTGTGGCACGCGGTCAAGGGCGTCGATGCCCCCTATCCCGTCGCGCTCGCCGGTGCTCACGGGAAGGGGTTAAAGCGGCTCGGACTGCGCCTCGACCCGGAAGCTGAGACGGACTAGCCCCTTGTCAGAAAATATCTACCAACATGTTGTCGATGTTGCCCGCGCGATCCGGCGGTGCTGCTCGCCGCAGGCGGACCCCATGTTCCCAGCGCAGTCTGGGAAAAGGCATTGAGGGTGTTCCCTGGTATGGCGGCTTCGCGGGGACCCGTCTGCAGCCGCGGGCGATGACCGCGGCCGGTGAAGGGGGAACGCGAACAGCCCCCGTGCCGCCCTCGACGCGGGCGGGTGGAGCAGCGCATGCGAGGACGCTTGACTGCATCAGGCATGGTTGTCGAAACTCGGCCCCACGAATGAGCAACCGAACACGAATTACCTCGGAGAGGCACCCTTGGACCCTTGATTTGATCTTGCCGACGGCGCTGTGGCGGGGATTCAAGGGGCGGGTCGAGTTGCTGCTCCTGGGAGCCGGCCTGTTCATGGTGCCGATGGGCTATGCGGACACCATCGACTTCGACGGGCCGGGCTACGTTCCCGGGGCGCGCCCCCCGGCCCCCTGGACGGACAGCTACGAAGCCCGCGGCGACACCAACCACGCCGCCTTGTTCACGGTGGCCAGCGGACAGGGTGTTGGCGGATCGCAATGCCTTGAAGTGGCCTACACCGGGCTGTGGGAGGGCTACGCTGTCTATCCCTTGTCTCGCCCCTTGACGCCCGAGGACGGCGCCCAGCGGATTTCGGTCAAGTACAATCCGCCCGGCAACACCCGTGACAACTTCAGCACCTTCGGCAGCGTCTACGTCGGGAACGGCTGGATGCAGGTGGACAGTGGCGCGCGCGTGGGCATCGTGTTCCGGCTCGAGGACTGGCAATTCAGCTATCCCCACAGTGCCGACGACTTCCAGATTCTGACCCCGGGGGGATTGCTTGGGTATTTCGGTCCTGACACCGCGCCGAATTACTACGAACTGATCTTCGAGATTGACGCCGCATGGACCAACATGACCTTCACGGTCATCGCCCCTTCCGGCGCCGGGATGACCAACAGTTACCCATGGTCGCCGGCATCGATCGACAAGGTCTGGCTGGGCGAATGCACGTCGAGCCGGCCCGGCTCCGGTGACACCGGCAATCCCACGTACGACGATCTGGTGGTGCCCACGCTGACCGTGACGCCGGTCGCACCACGGATCACTGGCGAACCCCAGAGCCGGACCGCCGTCGCCGGAGCCACCGTCACCTTCACTGTTGCCGCTCAGGGCGACATGCCGCTGGCTTACCAATGGACGAAAGACGGCTTGACGCTCGTCGACGAAGGACGCGTCTCCGGTTCCACAACGGCGACTCTGACGATCTCGAACATCGCGCCGCAGGACGCCGGTGTTTATGCCGTCACGGTGACCAACGCCGCCGGATCGGCGAGCAGCCAGGGGGCGACCTTGACTCTCTACACGCCAGGGGAATTACCGGACGGCGTCGTCGGGTTCTGGGCTGCTGATGGCAGTGCCGATGACACGATCGGTGGCAACCACGGGACGCTCGAAAACGGCGTCGGCTTCGGCACAGGCCACACAGGTCAGGCCTTCGCCTTCGATGGTATCGACGATCGAGTCCTTCTTCCCGAGGCGGCGGCGATCGACATCAGCCGCATGAGCCAGTGGAGCCTCGGCGCCTGGATCAAGCCCGCTTCGTTCACCAGCGGATCGTGGCCGACGGTCTATTCCGAGGGCCGATGGGGCGCCTCGCTCGGTCTGGCCTACAACACCGGCCAGCTCGAGAGCTGGATCAACAATGGCAACGCCGCCCGGAGCAGCGACGCGGTGGCACTGAACGAATGGAGCCACGTCGTCCTGGTCCACGATGGCGTCAACCGGCTGTTCTACATCAACGGAACGCTCGCCGGCACTGCCGCCGCGGTTGTCGTCGGGCCCGCGGACGGCGGGAGCGCCATCGGCGACGTCGCTGGCAACCCCAACTCGAGCCGGTTCAAGGGGCTCATCGATGACGTCGCCGTGTTCAATCGGGCGCTGTCCGCCGACGATGTCCGGCAGCTTGCAGGACTCGGGCCCAACCCGCCCCGGATCGCCATCGAACGATCCGGAGACGACGTGATTCTTACCTGGACAACGGGCATCCTGCAGCAAGCCGGGGCGGTGACCGGGCCGTGGACAGACCTTCTGGACGCCATCTCGCCCTCGACGAATGCCGTGGCGTCCGACCCCGCTTTCTTCCGGCTCAGGTGACCTTAAGGACGAGTGCACAGACCCCAAACGCAGCGAACACCCCCCCTTGCCCGGTCCCTTGTCACCAACCCGTGGACGCGAAGCGGTGGCGAAGGGCAGGGGAGAGCGAGGCAGGGAGGGGCTACCCTTCCCATGAAAACCCTGCGAAGTCTCCTTCTGGGTTTGGCCGTTGTGGCGGCCATTGCCGCAGATCCAGCCGCTTATGCGAGAGCCGAGGGCGGACGTCGGGGTGTCACGCTCTACGTCTCGAAACAGGGGGACAACTCGAATGGCCGGAGCTGGCAGACGGCGTTCCACACCCTGCAGGCCGCGCTGTCCGCGATCCCCGATGCGGAAGGCGGCCATCGGGTGGTGATTCGGCCGGGCACCTACGCCGAGGCGAACCTCTGGCCGGCGTACCGCGGAGCGAAGGGGGCCTACAACGAGCTGGTGGGGGATTTCGACGGCCGGTTGGGCTCCGGTGCCACGGGTTGGGTCGTCATTGATTCGGGGGCGCCCGATGTCATCGTTCGCACCAACCCCAAAGCGCCCACGGGCAATCCCACGTTCATGATTCTAGCCGAAGGCGATCCCTCCCAGGAGACCGGCCTGAAGAGCGTCGATTGGTGGGGACCCTGGCGGTCGGATCCCGAGTTCTCGGCCATCGGCTGGGACCGATGGGTGTACCGTCATTTGTACGTCACCGGATCCGAAGGGGGGATCGGATGGGATCTCACGTGCGAAAAGGGGTCAATGTTCTCCGCTGTGGTCGAGGACTGTGTTGGGATCGGCCGGTTCGCGGGCGCCTGCGTCATGGCACACGAGCCGCGGCCGGGTGAACCCGTCGTGTTCCGTCGCTGTTACTTTCTGAACCTGGACTGGTGGGGCGATGCCGGCGGGGTGTATGTGCGCGGGGAAAGCCCCACTCGGCCCGAGGCGCCGCACGCCGTGTTCGAGGACTGTACGATCATCGGTCCGGACAACGCACTCCAGGCTGGTTACCCGGGCGTCGACGACCGCCACACCCGAGTCCACTTCACGCGCTGTCGGCTCATCGTCCTGAACTTCTCGCAACCGCACGGCACTCCCTCTTCGGGCATAGTCTGTTGCGGGTGCAAGGATGGCAAACAGCTCGAGGTCGAGTTCGAGGATTGCGACCTGATGGGTTTCAAGGTTTTTGGGACGAGGTCCGGGGAGGTATCGTACACCACCCGGGGCCGGTGCACGGCCTACGTCCAGTACCGATCCCCAGTGCCGTCAGGCTTCGAACGCCTCCGGTTCTGGCCGGTCGACCTTGTCCAAGCTCTGCAGCCGCCTCCGCCGGGCGGCCGTGCTGCTTCCGGCCCGACCGCCTCCGGCCGGCCTCAACTCGAGAAGCTGCCGATTGCCATTCCCGATCTCATGGAGCAAACGCCCGTGGTCTTCCGGGGCGCTCCCCTGCTCGTGGGCGACCGTCGGGATCCCCAAGCCAAAGCTGCCGATTGCCACTTGTTCCTTCAAGACTTGCGCACCGGAAAGGAGCTCGGTCGGTTCGCTGAGCGCCACTCGTTCGTGAGCGCCTGGGCCGAGCCGGATGCGCTCCACGTGTTTGCTGCCGAGTACACCGACGACGACTGGAGCCGCGACATCTTCCGATTCCGGTCCGCGGACTTGAAGACCTGGGATCGGGAGCTGGCCGTGGCCCGGGATCCGGGTGAGCACCTGTTCAATTCCTCTGTCTGCCGCGATGGCGAGGGGTACCTGATGGCCTACGAATCGAACGTGCCGGTCCAGTTCTGCTTCAAGTTTGCGCGCTCTGCCGACCTCGCCCATTGGCGCAAGGTCGAAGGACTCGTGTTCACGGGGCAGGGACGGGAGTACAGCGCGTGTCCGGTGCTGCGCTACGTCGCGCCCCATTACTACGTCATCTACCTCCACGAGGGTCGTGTCCGCGACAAGGCGGGTTGGGTGCCGTGGATCGCCCGCTCCCGGGATCTCGAGCGGTGGGACTTGAGCCCGTTCAATCCCATCCTGACACCGACCGAGGGCGAGGGCCTGAACAATTCGGACGTTGACCTCTTCGAGTGGGAGGGGAGCACGTACCTGACCTATGCGACCGGGGACCAGAGCACCTGGGGCAGCCTGCGTCTGGCCCGCTACTCGGGCCCGATGGCGGTGTTTCTGTCCGCCTGGTTCCCGGACGGAACGCCGTGTGTCACGGTCCGGGCCGATGGCGCGGCAAGACCGTGACGCAGCGTGTTGTTGTGGCCTCGATGGACCCCTGCCCGCCACCGAACATCGGTTTCCTCAAACGGCGGGGCCGCCGTCATCGAAACGGGCGTACAGCTCGAGAACGTCCAGGACCTTGGCTTCGAGGATCTCCTGTCGGATCTGGCCGAGCGCGCCGCGTTCCTGCAATTGCTGCACGAGCTTCTGGGGTTTGATCTGGTAGTGGGCGGCCATTTGGAGGATGCGATGCTGCATTTCCTCTGTGGTGACGGTGACGCCTTCCTTTTCCGCGATGCGGCCGAGAACGATCGTGGCCTTGACCCGGTCCCGGGCGTTGTTGCTGGCGACGCTGTAGATCTGCTCTTTCTGTTCGTCGATGGCCTCCTTCGGAACCCCCCGCTCCTGGTTGGCGCGGACGATGTCGTAGACGACGCTGCGGGTTTCGTTTTGGACGAGCGTCTCGGGAAGCTCGAACGCGACACGATTGAGCAGGCCGCTGACGAGCTGATCGCGCACTAGGCGGCGCTGCTTGTGCTTGAGCTCGTTGTCGAGATCGCGCCGCACGCCGGTGCGCAACTGGTCGAGGGTCTGGGCGCCGAACAGTTGGGCGAAGGCTTCGTTGATCTCGGGCAGTTGCTTCTCCTTGACCTGCAGGATCTCGACTTCGAACGTTCCCTGCTTTCCGGCCAGCTCGCGTGTGACGAAGTCCTGCGGGAACGTCACGGTGACGGTCCGCTTCTCGCCCGCGGCAGCGCCGATGAGCGTGTCCGTGAAGCCCGGAATGAACGAGTCCGGCGCCACGTGCATCCAGAAGTTGGATTGCGTGGTGAGCCCACGGGCGGTGGGGGCGAGGTCGGTGATCGGCTTGCCCTCGCATGTACCCTGGTAGTTCACGACGATGTAATCACCCGCCTGCACGGGGCGTGCCAGGTCGATGAACATCGCCTTTTGCTCGCGCAGCACGCCCAGTGCTTTCTCGACATCCTCATCCGTGACCACCCGGGTGTCGCGCCGGACGGGAATCCCCTTATAATCGGGGAGCTCGAACTGCGGTTCGGTCTCGACGGTGGCCGTGAAGGTGAAGGCCTGGGTGCGATCCCAGGGGCCCTCCTCGATGTCGGGATAGCCGACCGGCCGGAGGTTCTGCTCCTCGAGCGCCTTGCGATAGGCGTCACCGATCAGCTTGCGGCGTGCTTCGTCCTCGATGTGCGCTCCGTGGGCCTTTTGCACGAGGTCGCGGGGAGCCTTTCCGGGGCGAAAGCCGGGGATCTTGGCCAGACGCATCGTCTCACGGGTCGTGCTCTCGACCTGGTCTTGCACTGCCTTCGCGTCGATCTCCACCCGCAGCAGTTTCTTGCAGGGAGCCAGATGTTCCACGGTCACGTTCACTTCGCTAACGCCTTTCTTTGACTGGTCCGACATCGCGCGTTGCGTTCACCCGAGCGCCTCGCGGCGAAACCAGAAGAGGGGGAGCGTAGTCGCCGCAAGAACTGACGTCAAGGCGCCCGGGACCTCCCCCGACCATGGCATCGCTGGCGGTGCCTGGAATTCACCGTGACCCGAAGAACACGAAGGGAACAGGCACCACGCATTCGGCCTGAGTCCTCTCGAAGGCCGATAGGACCCCAGATCGGTTTCTTGCGCAGACCCTTACCGGGCGAGGATGTACTGCGTACGTTCGCGGTACCATGCGAAATCGGCCTTCCCTTGGGCGTCGAATGCCTTTGTCGCGAAGTAGTACCGGACCGGGTACTTGGACGTGGCGCTGAGCCACTTCTTGATCTCGGCATGACCGTCTGCGAAAGAAAAGCCGCAGGCGCCATTGTGGTAGGACGCGGGCAGGTCACCCCATTGCGCGGCGTTGATGTCCACGATGAAGAAGCCGTCATTGATGGAGTCGGGGTGCTCGTCCACCGTGAGCCAGGTCATGGACGGGTTGGGGACGTCGCTGGTTCGGATGAACTGGCGGTATCGGCCGTTGTCGTACCAACTCAGGCCGCGCGCGGTGTAGTCGGAGGGGTCGTTGTTGGCTCGGCCGAACAGGGCGTTCATCGCGTTGCTGCGAAGACGCTGGGTCCAGCCCTTGGCCCGCTGCGCCGGACTGACGAATTTGTCGGCCGGGCATTTGTAGATGCCGAGGGCGTTGGCCGTGTAATGGGCGAGAACGCCGTTCTTCACCCAGGCCTCGTTGGTATTCGAGACGTCGAGCACTCCGGTGCCCGCCGTCCAGGTCATCACGTTGTTCACCCAATTGTTGAACGCCCTGGTGTTGATGGCGTCCTCCGTCCCCGGGATCGTGAAGTTGTTTGGGTAGCGCTCGTTGAAATCGCCGTGGTACAGGTGCACCGCCAGGTTCAACTGCTTGTTGTTGTTGATGCAGCCGATCGCTTGGGCCTTGGTCTTCGCCTTGGCGAGCGCCGGCAGCAGCATGCCCGCAAGGATGGCGATGATCGCAATGACCACGAGGAGTTCGATCAGGGTGAATCCCGCTCGGCGGAGGGCAGCATTGGGTATGTGCATAGCGCGCATCAGGCAACGGGGATACCATGGGCTCGATCGGACGAAAAGGCAAGGGAAAGCCCTCAAATCCGCGCGTAAGCGTCCTTTGCAGTGCAATGGGTGAGAATCGCGCACGGCTGACACGATGTGCAGACAGCGAAATGGGGACGTGCTTCGCCGATTCGGGGCGGAGCGCAGATGGGACGGCGGGAGGACAAGGGAATCGGAGGCAGACTCCCGGGGCGGGCCCATTCCCTCCGAACCCTATAATCTCCGGGGCCGTCCCCGGGGTTCCGCGGATGGGGAGGGCAACCGGCGGCGGGCACTCCTTCGACGCCGTCAGGCGGCGTTTCGTCGCCGTCGGTGGAAGGCGGCCAAACCGAGGAGGCCGAGCCCGACCGCCGCTGCGGAGACGGCAGGCTCGGGGACGACGCTGCCGTTGACCACGAGGGCATCGACGAGCGCCAGATCGGCGCTGGCGTTCGAATTGTCCCCGATGTACAGCCGGAAATAGACCATGGTCGGATTCGACTGAATGTCCAGCGTAGCGAGGGAAATGGACTGCTGAGCCGCCCAGTCGAGCACTCTCTTGGCGGGATTGGTGTAGGTGCCCGAGCCGAGCGTCGTGAAATTCACATTGTCGGTACTCCAACTGACCTGGTATCCGACCGTGTACGAACCGCCGCGGTACTCCGACCCCAGGTAGAATGTCAGCGTGTCGCCGGCTTGGAACTTGAGCTGTCCGTACCCGGGGTCCGTGCCCGCCTGGAGGCTGAACGCGTAGTACGTGGAATAGGGCGACATCGATCCGGTGATGTTCCCTGTTGTTTCGAGGGAGGGGCCCGCAGGGTTGCCCGCCGTGTTGAACGTTGGCGTGCCCCCCCAACTCTGGGTGAGGTCCGAGGCATTAACGTGCGCGTTCTTCGACGTCGGCGCCATCGAATTGCCGGTGAAAGCGTAGGTGACCAGCTGGGCCTGGGCGGCGCCGGTCGACACGAGCACGCCAAGGATGCCCAGGATGGGCACCGTGCGATTCGGAGTGCTATGTTCCATGCCTGTGTCCCTCGCTCCAGTCGATCCAAGCCCGGCCTCGAAATCCCCGCCCTGCCAGCGGGGTTGGCGCGCGACCATGCCAGATCCCGCGGCAATGGCAAGCGGAACCGGCCAGCGCTCCTGGCGCGCGCACCTGACCCGGCTCAGGGCTGGGAGGGAGAGGGGGGCGGGGGTTGGATCCGACCGGACAACCTGCGCTGCTGGTGTTGCACCCATTGGATCTGGTTGGGGAAGAGGTGTTGGGGGTCGATCCCCTCGGAGTTCCGAAGGGCTTCGGGCAGTCGGTCGAGCCCGAGGTTGATGTCGAGCCACGCGAGGTTCAGTGCGGTTCGCATCTCTTCAGCGAGTCCGACAGGCTCGAGGTCGGCCAGGCATGCGGCGGCGTCCCCGTATCGGCGGCCGAGGGTTAGGGCGAAGGCGTGGTTGATGCGGGCGGTGGGATTTCGAGCGTCGCGGCGCAGCATCTCGAGAGTCAGGGGGATCGCCTGTTCCGGCATCCAGCGATTGAGAAGAAGAGCGGCGGCGTAGTTATTCTGGCAAAGGGGATCCCCGGGCAGAAGCCGATACGCTTCGCTCGCGGCCTTGAAGAAGGTCACGGAGTCCTTCTTGAGCAGAAACGCGGCCTCGACAAGCGCCTGCCAGTACCGGGGATCGTCGCGCAGGGCGTGTTCGAGAGGTTCGAGGACAGCCTGTGCGAGCTGGGGGTACCCCAACTGGAGCAGGGTGATACCCGTTTGCAGACCGAGGCTGGGGATGGGAAAGGGCTGGCGGGCTGCGCTTTCGAAGCAGCGCTGGGCAAGTTCGGGGTGTTCCTGGGCCTGGAGGGCGCGGCCCTCGAGGAAGTAGGCGTACCCCTCGAGGATGTTGTAGGGAAGGTCGAAGGACCGCAGGGTGACGACCATGTCGAGCAGCTCATGCCATCGCCGAAGCTCGATCAGGAGGTTGCCGTACAGGGCCCAAAGGGAGACGCTCCACTCGGCGCGGGAATGACCGGACCGTGCTGTTGCGCGACGCAGCAAGTCGCGAGCGCTGCCTTTCATTCCGAGGTCTGACAGCAAGGCAGCGAGGTCGAGGACCTCCCAGGGCAGAACCGTCGTGCTGATCTTCTGGAATGCCAACTCCCGGGCCTCCGTCACCCGCCCGGACTGCTCCAGCAATCGGGCCTGTCCGACCCAGTCGATCAGGCGATCAGCGCGCACTTCCTCGAGACGGCGCAGGGAGCGCTCGTAGCCGGGCAGATCCATGCGATGCGACCGGACGATGAGATCCGCCCGGTGCGCCGGGATATGGATCGGCGTCTGCTCCAGCAGCAGTTCGAGTTGTGCTTCGGACTCCCGTGCCTGGTCGGGAGCCGCCCGAGCCGCCAGGTAGGCCAGGCGGCAAAGCTGCAAGTCGGGATTCGACCGAACACCCTCCGGCGCGCTCTCCCAAGCCCTGGCGAACTCGTCGCTCTTCCCGAGCCAGAACAGGGCGCCGAGGTAGTACTGTCGTTCTTCGTCGCTCAGGCGGTCAGTCCGGGGTCGGAGTATCTGATCGATCTCCGGCCAGCGCTCGCATTTGACGAGCACGCGGGTGACCAGTTGCAGGTCGGCGGTGTTCGTTCCCTGGAGGTGGAGGAGCCAAGCGGTGTACGACAGGATCTCGGGGCTGCGCCTGGGGTCGGGACTGGGTGTGGCCAGGAGGTTCGAGAGGCCGCCGCGCACCAGGGAGGGATCGCCCAGGTTTTGGCGGATGGCGGCGCGCCATGCTCTGTCGGCCTGTTCGTATTGGCCAAGACGGGCTGCCCGCTCCGCGGACCGGCGGAGCGACCACGCCTGCAACAGATCGAAGGCGCTCACGCGGACCCGGGGCAGGAAGCCGGGGGGCGTGCTTCGCCAGATCTTCAGCACCCCGATCGGAACAGCCGCGAACCCCAGCAGCAGCGCCAGAACCAGCCCCGTCCAAACCGGATTCGTGACGAGGAAATGGAGGAGCGGATACTGCAGGAAGCGGAACGCTCGTTTCTCCCAGAAGAAAGAGCGCCCCGTGCCCGGCTTGCGGCTAGCTGGCATAGTTCATGGCTTTGGCGAGAAACTGCGAAGCGAAGCACTCGAGTCTCATACTATGCCGGCTCATCGTTCCGGTCATGAGCAATCCGGGCTCACGGGTCGACCCGCGCGACGCGATCGCGCCGCAGCCAGCCGATACCTCGGGAGGCGCCTGACACTTGGAGCCAATCGTCCTTTTCATCGAGGACGGTGAGCTCCTGCCCGTCCGGCAGGGTCTGCAGGCTTGGTGATTCATCCAGGGGCCCATGGCGGAGGATGGAATCGGGCTGCACCACGACTGCGGCCGGCCGTGCGTGTTCATCGCGCCAGCGGAGGCCCAGCCCGGCCGAGGCGAGCAGGAGCGCGATCAGCGCAGCGAACAGCCCGCGACGCAAAACGATGCGGCGCTCCGGCAGGCAGACCAGGGCTGTCAGCAACCCCAGGAAGCACCACCAGCACGCCGCGGTCAGCCAGGTCCACTGAACCAGCGACAGCCGGGGCAGCATCCGGCGCCACACCGGCACCGGAGCCACCGCGGCGCCGACCGTGCCGCGGGCGAAACGGAGGTTGGCCTGCACGTCGGGATCGCGCGGGGCGAGCCGCTCGGCAAGCCGGTAATGGCAGATGGCGCGCCCGGTCTTCCCGGCCCGGAAATACGCGTTGCCGAGGTTGTAGTGCACGGCGGCGGATTGTCGCCCCGCGTCGAGGAGTTCCTGATAACCCGCGATGGCATTCGTGAACTGGCCGCGCTCGTAGGCCTGGTTGGCCTGATCGAAAAGCGCCTCGAAGGACCCGGCGGCCTTCGCGTTTCCGCCAAGAAGCCAGCAGGCGAGCCACACGCCGATGAGCCCAAGCCCCGCGACGCTCCGCCGCCGCGGGGTCAACCGGAGCACGGGATCCTTGGAGCTGGCGAAGACCATGGGTCAGAAAGAGAGCTTATTGAGCTGGCGGAGGACGGACTCGAGCTGGGTGGTGAGAACCGCCAGGTCCAGGCGCGCGCTCCCGGGGGCGTAGCGCTGCTCGTTGCAGGCGAGGAATAGCTCGCGCAACGGCGACAGCACTTCCTCCGGGACACCGCGCGGTCGGAGTTGCTCCTCGACCACGGCGTCGGTGATCGCCGCGGCAGGTTGATCAAGGCGCTCCCCGATCCGCTCCTGGAGGAGTCGCAGCGCCAGGGCGCAGAAGCCGTCCGCATCGCCCGCAGCCGCTGCGCGGCGCAGCTCGGCCTGGCTTTCACGGATGAGGCGGGCGACGGCTCGCCGCCGGACCACCCGGGGATTCCGCGCCAGGTGATCCAGGCGCCTTCGCCAGCCCCAGGCGGCGGCGAACAGGATCAGGGGGATCATCTGGACGGCCAGGAACCGGGTTGACCGGTGCAGCGGCGGGCCGATGACCGACAGCGTGCCCAGGCGCTGTTTGAGGGGGACGATGTCCCTCATGACCGGCGTGCCGGCCGGGGTGTTGGCCGCGATTGGGGGAAGCGCCATCGCGGCGCCCGCAGGCCGCACAATGATGGGCGTCGCCGGATGCGTGAGACGTTCGTAGACTTTCCGGACGGGGTTGAAGAACGAGAAACCGAGAGCAGGCACGGCGGTCACGCTGTTGGTCTGGGGAACCACATCAAACTCGAAGGTCTTGGATCCTTCGATGCCGAGCGGATCCGTGGTCTCGACCTGCGACGTGGGCGGGTAGCTTGCGAATCCCGGCCACGCGGGAAGGGGCGGCAGCCTGATGCCATCGAGGGCTCCTTTGCCCGCCACCCGGAGTTTCAGCGTGATGGGCTCGCCCACGGCGACGTTCGTGGGGCCGACCGAGACCTGCATCGCGTATTCGCCCACGGTCCCCGTGAACCCTTCCGGGCGCCCCTCCGCGGGCAGGGGACGGACGGTCATGCGCACCGGGTCGCTCGCCAGCCGAGTCGGCCGGAGTTCGTAGGTGGGGGCGAACATGTCGCCAAACATGTCGTCGAAAACCCCGCGCGGGCGACGCCGTCCGGTGGGGACCCGGAGGTTGAGACGGCATTCGGCAGGTCCGAGTTGAAGCTCGCCGGTCTTGTTCGCGACGGCGGTAGTGCGAAGGGCCACGAGGGCAAACGTGCGGTTGCCCACCTGGACCTGACGTTGGGGCAGTTGCTGGAGCTTGCCGAAGGTGAAGCCTTCGCCCGTGAGCGGTTCGAGTTGAAGCCCCTCGCCGGACACAACGTACAGCTGGATGTCGACCGGCACGACCTCCCCGACGTAAGCCTCCGTCTTGGGCACCACGAGCTTCAGGAACGCCGCCTGCGTCTGAAGATCCTCGTCCGGCAGTCGCTCATTCGACTTGAGCACCTTCAGCGTCAGCGGGCTGGTCGAGAGCCGGTCGGTCCCGATCGGCACCGCGAAGGCGGGGATGGTGTAATCGCCCGGTTGGCTTGCCATGACGAAGTAGTAGAGGGTCTGCAGGGCGGTCTGACGGCCATTCTCGAGGCGGAAAGAGGACCCCTGGCCGCTGTACGTGAACTGCAGGTTCGGTACGTCGGGCAGATTGGGCGCCTCCGCAGGCTGACAGTTCTCGAATTGGAGCGAGAGCTTGGCCGCTTCTCCGATCCGGATGATCGAGCGATCGAGGGTCGCCGTGAGACTTGCCCCGCGCGCGACGCCGCTGCCCAGCGCCGCCGCCACGCTGAGAAGAACCGCCAACAACGCCCGCCCACCCGGTGCGCGTCGCACGCGGTCCCCGGTCCCGGCCGGCGACGCCGTCGCTGCTTTCCATGTCCAAGAGGCCCACATCCTATGCCGTGCTGCGCATTGTGAAATGTCCTCCGCGCGTTTTCAACTCACACTAGAGTCCTCGACTTGTGGAATATGGAGTCAACACGTCAAGTTTGGTCCCTGCCGTTCCAACACCACCCCCCTGCCTCGAGGACTCTACATTAGCGAGGCGCGGAAGAGGGGTGGGCAAGCACAGCAGGGTCTTCATGTGCCTGGGGACTCGACTGGGTCTGAGGCGGCGCCTCGCTAGCTTCACCATTCCTTGCGGTACCGAGCCCGGCTTCGGGGTTCCGGGGGCGGCACGAAGATCATCGGGCGTTCTTCCGTGCGCGCGGTCTCGAGCACGGCTCGGGCCTGCTCGGGGGTCATTTGCCCCATCGGGGCCGCAGCGCCTTCTCCCGTCGGCTCCTGCGGGTCACGCTGGCCCTTGTCGAACTCATTGCCGGGTCGCGGCTTGGCTTCGGGGGGCTCCTTCTTATCCGGAGACCCTCTTTCCGCTTGCTGTTCTTGAGGTTTCTCTCCCGGTTGGGGCTGGGGTTGTTGTTCCGAGCCCTGGGAGTCCTGCTGCTGAGGCTGCGGCTTCGGCGGCTGCGCCCCGTCCTGTTTGGCGTCGGGCTGGGACTGCGAGTCCTGGCGCTGGTTCTGCTCGTCTTCCTGATGCTCCTGGTTTTGCTGGCCTTGTTGATTCTGTTGGTCTTTCTTGTCGTGTGGATTCTGCTGATCCTGTTGTTGGTCCTTCTGTTGTTGCTGTTGTTGCTGTTGGCGGAGTTCCTCGAGTTTCCGCTGGACCCATTCGCGATTGAACCGGGCGTCGGCGTCCTCGGGGGCGAGTTTCAGTGCGCTGTCGTAGCTCTGGATCGCCTGTTCCCAGTGGGCGGACGTCTCGTCCGGGCTGGCGGCGCGCTCGCCGAGGCGGTAGAGGCTGTTCCCGAGGTTGTAGTAGGCCTGGGCCAGCAGGTCCGGATCGGATGAGAGAATGGCCTGGCGCCAGGCGTCCGCGGCCTGATCGAAGCGCCCGGCCTTGTAGGCGGCTGCCCCGGCGTTGTACCGGAGCCGCGGATCGTCGGGCTTCTTCTCGATCAACCGCTCGTACTCCCGCTGCGCGACCGTGAACCGCCCCGCGTCGTAGGCGCGCTCCGCCTTGTCGGCCCGAGCTTCGATCGGGTGCGCGAAGAGAACGGCGACGATCGCGCCCGCGGCCATCCGAACGCCCGCATTCGCGACCGGGGGTGTGCCGCGAGGACGCGGGACGCGCCGGCGCTCGTTGATGAAGAGTTCGGCGGCGAGGCAGAGAAAAGCCAGCCCCAGCGGCCATTGGAAGCGCTCGTAGTACTGGCGAAAGAGGCGGGTGGCGAGGTCGCTCTTGGGGAGCGGGGCGAGCCGTGCGTCGTAGAGGAGCTTCATCGGGTCGGGGCCCCGGAGGGAGAGGTAATCCCCCTGGGTGGTTGTGGCGATCTGCTGCAGCAGGTCCTGGTTCAGCTTGGACACGACCTGCTTGCCGTCGAGGTCGGTGAGGTAGGTGGTCTTGCCGGTCTCATCCACGGCTCGGACGCGATCGCCTTCGAGGGTGCCGATGCCGATGGTATAGATGCGGACCCCGGCGGCCGCCGCTTTCTCCGCCGCTTCGAGGACCCCGCTCTCGTGGTCTTCGCCATCGGTGAGAATCAAGAGGACCTTGTAGTTCTCGCCGCTCTCCTTGAAGGCGCTGATCGCAGTCTGGATCGCCTCGGCCAGGGCTGTCCCGCCCTGTGGGATGATCGTCGGATCCAGGGTGCCGACGCTCTGGCTGAACGCGCTGTCGTCGAGCGTGAGCGGGCATTGGAGGAAGGCTGTGCCCGCGAAGGCGACGAGTCCCAGGCGATCCGACTGGGCGGCGCGCATGAGGTCGAGCGCGGCGAGTTTCGCCCGGGCCAGCCGGCTGGGGGAGACATCCGTCGCCAGCATGCTGCGCGAGGTGTCGACCGCGACGAGGATGTCGAGCCCGCGCTGCCGGACTTCCTCCCAGGCAAAGCCGTACTGGGGCCGCGCCAGGGCCAGCAACAACAGGACGACGCCCGCGGCGAGCAGCAGGAGGCGCAACTGCTGGCGTCGGCGGGAAACGCCCACGGTGAGCTGGGCGAGCAGCCGCGACTGGACAAACTCGCGGATCAGGGCGACCCGCTTGCGCCAGGACCAGAGGAGAAAGCCCGCGAGCAACGGCGCGATCGCCGCGAGCAACCAGAGCATTTCGGGTCGCGCAAAGGTCATCGGCATGCCTTCAGGGGAGTCGCCGCCATACCGTCTGGCTGAGGATGATTTCGAGCATCAGGATAATGAACGCCGGCAACACCACCAGGGGAAACAACTCGAGGTGCCGCTGGAACTTCTTGGCCTCGACCTCGGTTTTCTCGAGGCGATCGATCTCGTCGTAGATGCTGCGGAGGCCGGCGGTGTCGGTGGCGCGGTAGTACGCGCCGCCGGTGCGCTGGGCGATCTGGCGGAGGGTCTCCTCGTCGATGTCGACGTCGACCTGGCGGTATTCCTTACGGCCGAGGGGGTTGACGACGGGGTAGGGGGCTTTGCCGCGGGTGCCGACGCCGATGGTATACACCTTGACGGCGAGGGCTTGGGCGGCCTCCGCGGCAGTCAAGGGCGGGACCTTCCCGGCGTTGTTCTGGCCGTCCGTCATGAGGATCACAATCCGGCTGCGGCCGGGCACCTCGCGCAGGCGGTTGACGGCGGCGCTCAGGGCGGAGCCGATGGCCGTGCCGTCCTCGATGGTGCCGAGGTTAAGACGGTCGATCGTTTCGAGCAGGAAATCGTGGTCGAGCGTGGGTGGCGCCGCGATGTAGGGGCGCCCTGCAAAGGCGACCAGGCCGATCCGGTCGTCCGTGCGCTTCCGGACGAAGGCCTTGAGCACCTCCTTCGCCACGTCCAGCCGGTTCGCCGGCTGGTTCCGCAACTGGAAATCCTCGGACCGCATGCTGCCCGACAGATCGAGGGCGACGACGATGTCGATGCCGGTTGCTTTGACCTTGGCCTCGCCCACGCCAAGCTGCGGACGAGCCAGACCGATGATGATCAGGGCCAGGGTGAGCCAGCGGAGACGCCTCAGGATCGCCCCCACATGCGATCGCGTGACGCCCGCGATGCCTTTGACGAGCGCCACCGACGAGTAGAGGAAGGCCGGTTGGCCTCCCTGCCGTCCGCGCAGCCAGGCCAGCACCGGCAGCAGCAGCAACCCCAACAGAAACCATGGATGGGCGAAGCGCATGTCAGGAGCCTCCGGCCGTCGTCGCGGCCGCCGGTGCCGACCCCGGCTCAGACGTTGCCCACGGGCGCGGCTCCGTCTCGTTGACCAACCGCACCGCCGCCGAGTGCAGGGCCAGCAACTCCGATTCCGTCGGATCGTAGCGCGCGAACTTCACCAGATCGCACCGGGTCAGGAAATCGCCCAGGCTCTCCTTCTGCGCCGAGTCGAGCAGGGCGCTCGTCTGGAGCTCGGCCAGGAACTCCTCGGTTGTCCGCTCGGGTGCGTGCAGGTCGAACTGGTCCTCGAGGTACTCCCGCAGCGCGGCGGACACGGCCACACAGAACGGCTCGGGCTGCGACAGCAGGGCGAGCGCGGCCTCGAGACGTTGCCGGGCGCGGGTGTGGGGGGCGATGGCCGGGGCGGTGGCCGCCACGGGCCGGCGGCGCCGCCGGAGCCAGTAGAGCAGGGCGGCCGCCAAGGCGGCGAGGACCGCCACAAGGAGGATCCAAAAGCCCGGACCGCCCATTGGGACGGGGGGTTTGATGTCCCGGATGTCCGACGGCGGCGGCACGTTGGTGTGGCCGGTGGGCGGTGCGGGGACAACCGGGATGGGCGTGCTGGTGGCCATGGGCTTCAGCCGCGCCGCCGCCGCTTCTCGCGGGTGTCGAAGAAGCGGGCCAGGGCCTGGGTGTAGGGCTTGTCCGTGCGCAGTTGGATCGTGTCCACGTTCGCGGAGCGCAGGAGCCGCTGCAGATCCCGCTGGATCCGCTGCTGGCGCTGGGCGAAGGCGTGGCGCTTCCGCTCATCGCCGGTGTTGATCTCGACCACCTCGCCGGTCTCGGCGTCCTTGAGCGTCAAGTACCCCAGGTCCGGCAGGAACAGCTCGTAGCGGTCGATGATCTGGACGGCCACGACGTCGTGCCGGCGGTTGGCCTGCCGAAGGCAGGTCAGCGAGGTCTGGGACAACGTTTCGGAAAGCACGACCTGGCGCCGGAGATGGGCGTTGATCTCGCGTCGGGTGACGCTCGTCTGGCCCAGAAAATCCGAGAGCACCACCACGATGGCGCGATGCCTGACGACGTGGCTCAGGAATTCGAGGGCCGAGTTCAGGTCGGTCCCGTGATTGCGGGGCTCGTGGAAGAGGATCTCGCGAATGACCCGGAGCACGTGACGCCGGCCCTTGCGCGGAGGGATGTACTTCTCGACGGCGTCTGTGAACAGGATGAGGCCGACCTTGTCGTTGTTGCGGATGGCGGAGAAGGCGAGCACGGAGGCGATCTCCGCCGCCAGCTCGCGCTTCGATTGGTCCCCGGACCCGAACAGGCCCGACCCGCTCAAATCCACCACCAGCATCACCGTCAATTCCCGTTCCTCGACGAACTTCTTCACGAACGGATGGTTCATCCGCGCCGTCACGTTCCAGTCGATCGCGCGGACGTCGTCGCCGGGCTGGTACTCCCGGACCTCGTCGAAGTTCATCCCCTGGCCCTTGAACACGCTGTGGTACTGGCCAGCCAGCGTCTCGCTCACCAGCCGGTTGGTGCGCAGTTCAATCAGGCGGATTTTCTTGAGGATCTCGCGCGGGATCATGGCGGCGCGCTGGGACGACGGTCATCAGTTGTCCGGCGGGGCCCCGGAACGGCCGGCGTCAGGGAACCGGCAGCTCGTCGAAGATGCGTTGGATGATCGCCTCGGAGCTCTTCTCCTCGGCTTCGGCCTCGTAGGTGACGGTGACGCGGTGGCGGAGGACATCGAGGCCCACCGACTTGACGTCCTGGGGCGTGACGTAGCCGCGCCCGCGCAGGAACGCATGCGCCTTCGAGCAGAGGGTCAGGGCGATCGTCGCCCGGGGCGACGCGCCCAGCTGGATGAAGTCCCGCACCGGAATGTGGTACGTCTCCGGCTCGCGTGTGCAGCAGACGATATCGACGATGTAGTCTTTCACCTTGTCATCGAGATAGACGTGGTTGATCACCTCGCGCGCGGCCAGGATGTCCTGCGCCTGGACCACGGCGCTCGAAACCGGCAGGCCGCTCGTGCGGGCCATGAGGTCCAGGATCTGCCGTTCCTCGGCACGGGAGGGATAGCCGATCCGGAGCTTCAGCATGAACCGGTCGACTTGCGCTTCCGGGAGCGGGTACGTGCCCTCCTGCTCGATCGGGTTCTGCGTCGCCAGCACCAGGAACGGCTCCTCGAGCCGGAACGTCTGGTCGCCAATCGTCACCTGCTTCTCCTGCATCGCCTCGAGGAGCGCGCTCTGGACCTTCGCCGGCGCCCGGTTGATCTCGTCTGCGAGAATGAAGTTCGCGAAGATCGGCCCCTTGCGGACCGTGAACTTCTGGGTCGCGGGCGTGTAGATCTGGGTGCCGATGACGTCCGCGGGGAGCATGTCCGGCGTGAATTGGATGCGCGAGAATTGGGCGTTGATGCTCGCGGCCAGCGACTTGACGGAGAGGGTCTTGGCCAGGCCCGGCACGCCTTCGAGCAGGACATGCCCGTTTGCCAGCAGCCCGATCACCAGCCGCTCGACCAGGTACTTCTGGCCCACGATCACCTTGCCCAATTCGGCGATCAGCGGTTCCAGAAACGCCCCCGCGCGCTGCACTTCCACGTTGATGGCCTCGATCCCTGTGCTCATGGGTCTCCAGTATATTGGGCGATAGACACGAAAACCAGCAAATGCGTTCAGCAGGAAGTGCGCGGACAAAGGAATGAGGGGGACAAAGGAATGAGGGACAAAGGAATGAGGGGGCAAAGGAATGAGGGGACAAAGGAATGAGGGGACAAAGGAATGAGGGGGCAAAGGAATGAGGGACAAAGGAATGAGGGGGCAAAGGAATGAGGGGGCAAAGGAATGAGGGGACAAAGGAATGAGCGGACAAAGGAATGAGCGGACAAAGGAATGAGCGGACAAAGGAATGAGGGGGCAAAGGAATGAGGGGGCAAAGGAATGAGCGGACAAAGGAATGAGGGGACAAAGGAATGAGGGGACAAAGGAATGAGGGGACAAAGGAATGAGGGGGCAAAGGAATGAGGGGGCAAAGGAATGAGGGGGCAAAGGAATGAGCGGACAAAGGAATGAGGGGGCAAAGGAATGAGGGACAGGGGAATGGGCGGAAGGGTGCGTCACCGCGGCGCGGGCTTCGAGAGCGCGGGGAGAATGGCGCCGCAACGCGTGCACTCGAGGCACCGGACGCAGCCGGGTGCGTTGAGGTCCTCGTCCACGTGAAGCCCCATCGGGCATTGCGCCCGGCAGAGGTTGCACTCCCGGCACGCCTCCGACCGGAACCGGAGATGGAACAGGCTGAACCGGTTGAACAGGGCCAGAAGCCCACCCAGCGGACAGAAGATCCGGCACCAAGGACGCCGGATCAGGATCGCCGAGCCCATGAAGACGAGGAGGATCCCCAGCTTGAGCCCGCCCATCATCCAGGGGCCGCCGTTCCACCAGCTCTGGATCGAGTAGGGCAGGCCCGCCTCGAGCGCTCCCGCCGGGCAGAGACGGCAAATCGAGACGGATTGCTCGTCGTACGGAACGCCCCTTGACCCCAGCCAGTAAGGCAGGATCAGGACGAGTCCCACCAGCACCAGGTAACGGCCGTGGCCAATCCAACCCGGGAGCTGGACCTTGGACCGGGTGGCCCGGGCCAGCAGGTCCTGCAGGAAACCGAACGGACACGCCCAGCCGCAAACCAGGGATCCGACCGCCGCTCCCACCAGGAGCAACACCCCAATCAAGAGGTAGGGGACATGCGCAGCCGCGGGAAGGAGGGCCATGGTGTTCGCCGCCACGCCGATCGGGCAGGCAACCGACGAGAGCGGACACGAGTAACAGTGGTAGACACAGCCGGGAATGCCCTGAATCGCCCGGCCCAGCGGCGCCAGCCAAACCGCCAGGAACGCCGTTTGCACCCACGGACGAATCCGCATGAGCCGCGAGCCGATGGGCGCGGCGGCAGGCGATGGCGTGGAGGGTTCGGTGGGCATCGGGCGGGCGGATCAGCAGCGGGCATCGTGAGGACGACGCCGTGGGACTCGGTCGGGGACGGCCACGCCGTGTGGCCGGAAGACTACTTCACTCACGTGGGGCAGGGCGTCTTGGCGCCGGTGTCAATGCGGACCATGGAGGTGGTCAAGCCCGGGTCGGCACCGCCTCCGAGAGGCCCCTCGAAGGTCACCGGATTCCCGGGACTGCCCGAGGCCGCAGGCCCTCGGGGAACATAACGCATGCCGCCGTGCGCGAACGCCCGGATCACTTGGGTCTCCCATGCCGTGCCGCCGTCCACAGTCTCGAGGGCCGTCATGTGACGCGATCCCGCGAACACGAGCACGCCGCCGATCAGGGCCACGGCGAACCCGGGCCAGAAGTCGTGGTGCTCGGGATTCCGGGTGGCAGCGCGGATTGGCGGTTGGGGGATGCGGGCGCGCACGGGATTCACCACGAAGTCACGGTCCGGTCGTGGTTTGGCGGAGGTGCATGGGAATCGAACCCACCCGGGACTTTGTCGAGCCCCACACCGGTTTTGAAGACCGGGAGCGCCAACCAGGCCGCCTTCCACCTCCGACGTGTTGTCGTTCCGCCAGCACGGTTGCAGTCTACCGGCGGGGACAGGGCGACAGCAAGTGCCGTTTCGGGCCTGATCTCCCGCCGCCCCAATCGGTGATCCGCCCTGAATCCGTGTGGAACCTCTCCGGCCGTGATCGGCGGCCGTGGTCTGCGGAGCCTGTCCGCTGGGGATGGGCCCACAGATCCTCGCAGATCGACACAGATCCGAGGCTGCGACAGTGTCCCCTTTTTCCGTCTGCGGCGATCCGGGAAGATCTGCGGGCGACACCGTCTGATTTCCGTCCCTCTCGGCGTACTCAGCGGCCTCTCTGCGATACCAGCGAGCTCGGTGACCGGATGGGTGCACCTGCTTGCAGGGATCTCCGCCGAGCGTGATCCGATGTGTGGCTCTACGGAATATGGAAGTAGTGTGTTGCCTGCGCCCGCTCGAACCCCTCCTGAACGAGGAGTTCCACTTGGTTGCTCGCAAATGCGGGCCAACTCGATTCTTGAATGCACTGCATCGACCCGTCCAGGAAACAGACCTCCCGAAGGAGCGGTCCCCACGGCCGGTGAAAATGGTCGCTGCCCGGCGTTGGTCTCTTGTCAAACAGGATCACAAGCCGAGGGTTGTTGGCCTTCGAAAGCCCTTGAATGTAAACCCGACTGCATTTCTCTTCGGGGATCCTCAGACCGGTCCTGAGCGCCTCCCTGAAGACCTCACCATCGTCTCCCGGCCCCGTGATCGGGCCCACGCCGTAATGGCCGTTCGTGTCTCCCAAATACCCCCCCTTGACCAATAGGAGCAGAGCATTGCCAAATCCATTGGTATCTGCCGGGAACTTGCCGTCGTGCTCGGTGGCGTAAGACCTGAAGGCAGCTCCCGTCTGCTTGATGCAATGCTCGTGGGCATGGAACAGGTTGAAGAACAGCACGCAAGCAAAGGCCAGCACGAAAAGGAGCGGGATGGAGATCACTGAACCCCAGAGCACCCACATTCTCCGTCGTCTCGTCATTGTGGCGAAAACCTAGAGTCCTCGCCTTGTGAAAGTCGATGCGATTAGGTCAAGTTTGGCCCCTGCCGTTCCAGCCCTGCCCCCCTGCCTTCGAGGACTCTACATTAGCGAGGCGCGGAAGAGAGGATGGGCAGGCACGGGCCTTCATGAACCTGAGGACTCGACTGGGTCTGAGGCACGCCTCGCTAGCGTTTGATGATGTACTTGAGGGTCAGGAAGGGAGGCATGTTCGTATGGGGTTGGCCCCCTCCCGCACTTTGGGTCTCCTTGATTCGCTGAAAAGGACTGACGTACCCATATCCGCCTCCATCGCCGCTGTCTGCAAGTTCACCGCTGTCGAGTCCCAGCATGCCGGCTTCCAACTTGTCGGGACGGATGAAGTGGTTGTGTGCAGGCATTTGCGCCGTTGTGAGCGTGACGCTCTTCGCTCCGCCGACGATGTTGAGGTCGTTGAAACTCGTGTCACTGGGGTCGACACCAACGACCACCCGCCCCTTCAGATTCGGGAGATTGAAGGTCGTTGCGCCATTGCCTTCACCGTACGTGGTTCCCACGGCGCTGAACAGCCGTGTCTCGTCGGTTCGGGACACTTCGGTCCCATCACAAAGGAGCCAGCCCGATGGAATCGCGGCCCCCGCAAAGGGCACAATGACACCTGGCGGCACGAGGGAATCGGCCTGCAGACTCGAATGGAGATGGGCCGCGGTGATGGTGTTCGTCGGGATTTTTGCCGCTGTGATCGAACCGTCCACGACCTCTCTGGCCACCGTAGCTTCTTTCGCGAAGACGACGGGCAGCACCACCTGCCGGGGCAACAAGGGCGGGTCGGCCTCAGTGATCTTGTCGTTGGCGTCGGCGTCGGGGGTGACCTGGAGGTAGAGAGCGGCGTCGAAGAACGACCGGGAGGGATCGTCGGGGCGGTCGTTGGGGAGGGGGTTCTTGGTGCCGAGCATGACATTGATCAGGCCGCCGTTGATCGTGGTGCGGTGGACCTCGCCGGCCCAGAGGGGGGTGCCGCCCGTCGGCTCGCCAAAGACCTGGAACTGGATGACTCGTGCGCCGTCCGGCAGCGGTTGGCCGGTCACGTCGGTCAACCGGGCCTGGAACGGGAGGAGCTTCGGCGTGTCGGCGGCCATGGTCACGACCGCGTGCAAGGCCGAAAGGCCGACGACGAGCAGCAGTGATTTGAGCATGGGAGTTGAGGGTGGAGGTCGATATCGAGGCGATGTCAGGAGTGTTGTGCCGCGCGGGGGGCGGGCGCAAGGCCTTTCTGAGGTCCAACGGGCCGTACCAGGTTTGATGTCATCGACCTCGGTGAGAATCGGGCATTCGTGGCAAGATCCGCAGGCGACGGAGAGGGGGAATGCCGCACCGATTCAGGGCGGAGCGCCGATGGGGCGGCGGGGGGACAAGGGCATGGAGGACAAAGGAAGCCAAGGGCCGGGCGCTATTCGGCCTTCCGCCACACGCGCACGTAATCCACATGGAACGTCGCCGGGAGATCGGCGGACTCGGGCAGGCCCACCCAACTCTGCATGATCTCGGCGTCGAACACGACATGGAGCGGGCGCTTGAAGTGGTCGTTGGTCCGCGTATGCGCCGCCTTGCCGTCGACGAACCAGGTGAGCGCCTCGGGCGTCCAAAGGAGCGCGTAGACGTGATAGTCGGCGTCGAAGTCGAAGGGCATCGGCACTTTGGCGGAGTAATCGGGCAGCTTGACCTTCTTGGTGTTGACGATCGACTCCACGTAAGGCGTGTGGTGGCAGTGGACGGTGGCGAAGAAGACGCGGCGGTCGGCGGCGTTCCTTGGCTTTCCGAAGATCTCGAAGATGTCGATCTCCTCTGAGAAATCGCCCTCGCGGTACTTGGCGGGCGCGTCGAGCGGATCGTAGAGCCAGAAGGCATTGCAGATGTTCGCGCTCATCGCACGGCAGCGGGCCTCGAAATAGCCGTAGCGCACGCGCGCCTTGCTCTTGATGATCGCCGTGGTGTAGCGGTCGTGGCCGCGCACCTTGTTCTCGACGGACACTTCGGACGGGGGGAGCTCCCGCGCCGTCAGTTGGAGGCTTCCATCGGCCACGCGCACGTTCGCCCGGTCGAAGTAGGCGGGTTTGCGACCGTGCCAGGCGGGATTGAAGTCCCACCACTTGTCGGCGTCGAGTTGCGTCCCATTGAATTCGTCGCTGAAAGCGGGTTCGAACACCCAATCCGCGCCGCGAGGGCAGGGAGGGGGTGTGCCGGCTTTGGCGTCGTGCGGGGACGCTGCGCGCGGGCCGGGGGCCGACAGGAGCGCGGCCGCGATGGCGAGGGTGATGGAACTGACCGGGAAGCGCCGACAGGAGAAGGCCTTCGTGGCGCGCCGCGCGCGGAGGGAGAACGACCTGGCGATGAGGTTCATTGACGGCGAGTGTAAACCGTCCTGGGCGGAAGGGAATCGCTTTGATATCCGCAACGGGCCGTGGCATGGCGCGACGAGGCCAAGACCCGGGGCCGATGGCGCACGTTCGAGTCCCAGGTGTCAGGCGAGGATCCGGACCAAACTTGACCTGTTGACCGCATATTCCACAAGTCGAGGACTCTAGCGCGGTGCGGCGGGTTGGGCGGCCAACAGTCTGTTCAGGTAGTCGGCGAACGCGGTGCTCACTCCGGGCTTTTGGCGGATGAACGTCTGGGTGCGAGGGTTCTCATCGTTGAGCCAGCGGCAGCCTTGTTCGAGGTCGAAGTCGAGTCGGCCGGAGCCTGCATTCGCCAGAAAGCGGCCGGTGCCTTCGACCGCGAAGCAGGTGGCGACCAGATCCCAGCTGGGGCGTTGGTCGTCGAGGGTTTTCTTTTCGTAGTTCCAGAGCCAGTCCCGGTAGGCGGTTCGGACGATGCTGTCCCGGGGGGCGGTTTTGAGGGATCGGCCGGTCAGAACGTCATCGCCTCCGTCCACGAAGAAGGCCGGCACGGGGCACGCCTCGACCAGGCGTTGGGTGTAGGGGGCGGTGCCGTTGAAGAAGAAATTCCAGTCTTTGGTGTAGCGCCGTTCGGGGTTGCAGGCGCCGAGGGCTCCGAGGGCGACCCAGCGTTGGACTTTGCGGCGAACCAACTCGGAGCCCGTGAGTGGGGAGGCGGCGTCAGGCAGGGAGAAGAGCAGGTCATGAAGGCCCTTGGTGTGTCCGACGGTGAGGTAGGTGACGCTGTGGTCCTCCTGTTGTGCCAGAAGGCGCCGGGCGAGCGCAGTCATCTCCTCGGCGTCGCGGTTGTGGACGATGCGGTTGCCGAACGCGGCGGTGTCCTTGGCCAGTTTCTCTGCGGTCATCTTGTCGACCGGATCGCCGACAGCGTCGTCGTGGGCGGCGCCGACGGGGATTTCGGGACGGCGGTAGTAGGTGTTGATGGCCTGGAGGACGCCGGCGCCGTAGGGGACTTTGCCGGAGCTGTAGAGGCAGCCGAGGATCTCGGCGAGCCCGCGGTCCGCGTAGACGTGCAGGATGGCCAGGGCGCCCGCGTCGTCGCAATCGGAGCCGAGGTCGGTGTCGAAGAGGATGCGGACCGGTTTGGCATTGGGCCTGGCGGAAACGGTGGGGGGGGACTGGGGGGTGGCGAGGCCGGGGCTTTGCGATGGCGGTGCGGTGGCGAGATGTGCGCAACCGGAGAGGGTGAGTGCGAGGAGCGCTCCGGCGGGGCAGGCAAGGAGAGGTCTCATGTTGGGGGAATGGCAATCGCAGGGCGGGGGGTTGTCAAGGGTCGAGCGGTCGGGGGTGGGGGCGGCGGATCCAGGTGCCGCAACGTGCTGGCCGGGGGGAGTGGGGCGCAGTAAGGTGGTGCGACGATGAAGACCGTGAAGACACCGCAGCAGGTGATTCTGTACAGCCGCGCGATGTGCGGCTGGTGTCAGGAGGCGAAGGCGTGGCTTGATGCCCGGGGGTGGGCTTACACCGTGCGGGACACAGGCGGGGACGCGGCGGCGCGGCAGCGGGCGCTCGAGCTGAGCGGGCAGGGGTGCGTGCCGGTGATCGAGATCGACGGTTTGGTCCTGGGCGACTTCGACACCGGCCAGCTCGAGGCCTTTTTGCGGGGCCACGGGTATCTCGAGTGAAGCCGGGCGGGCTTAGGGTCTGTGCACAGACCCTTACTGTCCGGAGCCGGGTTAGCCCGGGTGTTTCATGAAGCGTCGCGGAGCCTCACATCCGGGCTCCGGATTCAGCGGGGGGCGTCCGGTCCCCCGGCGGGGTGGGCGTCGGCGGAATCGAGGTCGTCGTCTTCCTCGATCTCGCGGATGACGCGGCGGGAGATGCGGGGTCGGATGAAGCCGTAGAGGAGGTAGGCGGTGAAGATGACGGGGAGCACCAGGGGGAGGATTTTCTCGCGGAGGACGAGCAGGACGCCGATGAAGAGGGCGGCGGCGACGAGTTTGGCGAAGGGGCGCTGGGTGCCGAGGTTCAGGGATTTGAAGGAGGGGTATTTGACTTCGCTGATCATCATGACGGAGAGGAAGACGAGGATGAAGGGGAGCACGTAGCGCCAGCGGCCCCATGGGAACTCCCGGTTCTCCCACCACATCAGGAAGAGGGTGAGGGACGCGACCAGGCCTGCGGCGGCGGGGATGGGAAAGCCGAGGAACTCCTTGCTGCCGCCCTGGCCGGGGGTTGCGGCGAGGCAATTGAACCGGGCGAGGCGCAAGGCGCCGCAAATCAGGTAGATCGAGGCGATGAACCAGCCGATCTCCTCGTGGTTGACGAAGACGTCCTTGAGGACGATGCGATGGACGAGGAACGCGGGCGCCGCGCCGAACGAGATGAGGTCGGCGAGCGAATCGAACTCGCGTCCGAAGGGGCTTTCGGCTCCGCCCCAGCGGGCGACGCGTCCGTCGAGGAGATCGAAGATGCAGGCCAGGAGGATGAAGAACAGGGCCTGGCGGATGACGGAGTCGAAATTGGGGGCGGTCGAGTTGGCTTCGACGATGCGGGTGAGGGCAACGAAGCCGCAGAAGAGATTGCCTGCCGTCATGAGGTTCGGCAGGAAGTAGATTCTCAGCCGTGGCGCGGCCGCGGCGGGCAGATCACGAGTGTCGGGGGATCCGGCCATGGTTTAATCCCACTGGGCGAGGAGGGTTTCGCCGCCGCAGACCGTGTCGCCCACCTCGACGAGCAACCGGGCTGAGAGGGGCAGGAGGACATCCACGCGCGAGCCGAACTGGATCAGGCTGATTCGTTCCCCGCGGGCGACGGTGTCGCCCGTCTGGACCCAGGGGACGATGCGGCGGGCGATGACGCCGGCGATCAACCGGACGCCCACCTTGCGGTCCGGGACTTCGCTGGACTCGATCCCGAGGAAGAGGTTTTCGTTGTAGACGGCGGAATCGGCCCGCATGGCATTGAGGAACCGGCCGGGGGTATGTCTGGCCAGGACGATGCGGCCAGCGGTGGGGGCGTTTTGCACGTGGATATCGAAGACGGAGAGGAAGACGGAGATCCGACGGCAGCGTCCGCCCATGAACTCGGGTTCATCGACCTCGTCGATGGCGTCCACCTTGCCGTGGCCGGCGGCGAGGATCATGCCGGGGGTGTTGGGGACATCGGGATTCGGGTCTCGGAAGAAGTAGAGGCAGAAGAGGACGAACAAGACCCAGAGGGCCACGAGGGCCCCGGCGACCTGGAAGACGACATCCGCCAGAAAGCGCGCCAGCACTCCGGCCATCATGAGGGCCAGGAGGACGAAAAGCGTCCAATAGATCAGCCGCAAGGCGGCGTGTGTCGCCCGGCCCGCGTGTTTCATGGCGCCATTGTATGGTTTCCTGCCGGTTTGGGAAGCCTCTTCCCAGACGACGTTCGTGAACTCATGTCCCCCTCGTCTCCCGATAGCGGGGAGTGAGGGAGGCCAGAGAGCGGTGCGCGGGGTATGGGGTTTGGCGGGGCTATTTGCGGAGGCGATAGAAGCGGAGGCTATCGTTGAGGGTGTCGGTCACGATGAAGTTGGTGCCGGCGACGCCGTAGTTGGTGGTCCAGACGCCCCAGCCGAGGGCCTGGTTGAGTGCACGGTTTGTCTCGAGCAGGAAGCCGTAGGAGTTCGTGGGCCAGGTCAACTCGACCGCGTCAGGGATCGCTGCGATGACCAGGCGGGGCGGCGGTATCGGATTGTCGATGATCTCCTCGACTTTGGCGGCGAAGAAGTTGTTGATGAAATTGGGGGTGTCGACCGATGCGATGTTGAAGGCGCGTCCGACCAGGCCGGCGGCCAGCACCTGCGCTTCGAGGCTGCCGCCGAACCCGGCGGCCACCAGGTTGGCCAGCGTCGCGTCCGGGTCGAAATTGAGAAAATCGGGATCGGCGGCCGACTGGGACGGGTCGCCGTATTGATAGCGGGAAGCGCCGCTGGCGCTGATGAGGACGTTGAGGAATGCGTTGTGGGCAAGGACGACCTGCGCGGTGGCATCGACTTCCGCCTGCCAGGCGGCGTTCAGCGTTGTGGGAGGTTCCGTGGTGGTTTGTCCCGCCATCCGATTCTCGGCGTAGTATGGCCGGTCCGAATTCTCGTCGGTGACGAGGATGAGGTTCTTGCGGGCATCCGGTCGAAAGAGGAGCGGCCCTGAGCCACCGGCATTGTCGCGGACGAGGGTGCTATTGGTGGCGCCCTGGAGGACGATGCGGATGGCTTCGAGGCCGGCCTCGGGGTTGGCGTTATGGTTGTAGTGGACTCCGGGGACGGGGCCGTTGACACTGATGAGGTCGAAGGCAGTTTCGGTGACGGTTGGGTCGCGGGTGAAATCGAGGATCAGCTCCGGTGCGGCGCCAAAGAGGACGACGGCGAACCGTGCGTCGATGAGGGCGGTATTGAGCCCGGCGACGAAGCTGCCGAGGCCGTTCTTCACGGCGGCGATTTCACCGGCCATGGAGACGGAGGCATCGATGATGAAGACGAAGTCGGCAGCCTGCTCGAAGGTATTGGTGGGCGGGGTCGAGGTGACCGTGATGGTCCAGCGGGAGAACTCGCTGGTGTTACCGTTCGGATCGGTGGCGGTGGCGGCGATGAAGCGTCCCGGCGGGGTGACCGGGAGGAGGAGGTCGAAGTCGGCATGGCCGGTGCCGTCGGTCGTGACACTGGCGCTGCCGAGGTAGTATTGGCCCTCGCCGAAGCCGGTCGAGTCCATCGCGGCGTTGGCGTAGAAGTCGAGGGCGTAGGGGGTGCCTGCCGCGCTCGTCAGCGAACCGGTGACGGTGAGCGCCGTGGGTGAGTTCGTGGTGGCGCTGGCGAGAACGGGGAAGTTCTGCAACTGATTGGCGCCGACGTCGGCGTCGGTCGTATCGTTGACGGTTGCGTTATTGGCGCCCAGGTCGATGCCGAGGGTGGCGTTGGCATAGATGATATTGCCGCGGAACGTGTTGTTGGTATTGGCCGTTGCCGCGGCGACGCTGATGCCGGCCTTGCCGCTGGCGACGATGGTGTTGGGGTGGCCGGGCGGCAGACCGCCGATGATGTTGTCATGGGCGCCCGACGTGATGAACACGCCGTTGCCGGTGTTTTTGAGCGCGGACGAGATCCCGAGGGTGTTCCCGAGCACGACATTGGCCGTGGATGAGGCGCCGTTGAGTTCGATACCGTCGCCGCTGTTCCCGGCGATGAGGTTGCTGGCGGCGGGGGTTGGGCCGCCGACGAGGTTGCTGGCTCCGGTCACGAGGATGCCGTCGCCGCCATTGCCCTGGGCGGGGGCGCCATCCGGGCTGACGCCGAGGTAGTTGCCCTCGATGGTGTTGTGGTCGCTCAACACCCTGATGCCGTGGCCCGCAGTGCTCTTGAAGCGAGTGATGGCGAGGCCGCGGACGGTGCTGTTGCCTCCCCAGAGCGTCAGGCCGCTGACGTTGTTAGGCGCGCTGTTGCCATCGAGCCTGATCTTGAGAACGGCATTGTTGCCGGCCGACAGCGTGTTCGGGATCGCGTCGGGTTGGGTGTAGCCGTCGATCAGGACCGGATCCGCCAGGGGCGGCAATGCGGACAACGGTGCGATGACGTGGGGGCCCGGGCCGGGGATCGCGAAGCGGATCTCGTCGGGGCCGCCGGTGATCGAGGTGTTGGCCTCGAGAATGGCCTGGCGCAGGGAACCTGGGCCGCTGTCATCGGTGTTGACGACAGTGAAGGTGGCGGTGGGGACGGTGCTGTCGGCGACGACCGCGGGGCTGAACTCGGAGGTGTTGCCCTGGGGATCGGTGGCGGTGGCCGTCACGTAGCGGCCCGGCAGAACGACCGGCAGCGTGAGGATGAAGAGGGCGTCGCCGGCGTCATCCGTCGTCACGCCGGCCGAGCCCAAGTAGATCTCGCCCTCACCGTAACCGCTCGGGTCGAACAGCGTGTTGGCGTAGAAGTCCACAGCAAAGAGAGTGTTGGGCGTCGAGTCGAGCAGGCCGGCGATGGTGACATCGCTCGCCGAGCTTGTGACGGCGGTCAGCAGGGGGTAGTTCTGCAAGCGGTTGGCGCTGGTGTCCCCGTCATTGGGGTCATTGGGGGCCACACCGGTGGCGGCCAGATCGATTCCCAGACCTTCATTCGAGTGCATGAGATTGCCGCGGAAGGTGTGGTTGGTGTTGGCGTTCGATGCCGCGACGCCGATCCCGGCCGCCCCGTTGCCGACGACGCGATTGCCCTGGCCCGGGGCGATCCCACCGACGATCGTGCCACGAGCGCCGCCGGTGATCCACACGCCGTTGCCGCTGTTCTGCAATGCGGCAGAGACGCCGAGGGTATTGCCGAGAACGATGGCGTTGGTGGCCGAGGCGCCATTCAACTCGATGCCGTCCCCGTTGTTGCCCGTGATGAGGTTACCCTCGCCGGGAAGATCACCCCCGATGATCACGGCTCCGGCGTAGACGAGGATGCCGTCGATCGAGTTGCCGCGGTCCAGGGCGGCCGTCTCGTCGGTGCCGATGGAATTGCCGCGGACCACGGTGCCAGTGCCTGCGGCGGTGATTTCGATGCCCTGCCCCGTGTTACCGGAGATGATGTTGCCTGCTCCGGCAGCACCGATGACATTGCCGGGCGCGTTCACACGGATGCCGTCGGCGGCGTTGGGCACGGCCGTGCTGGCGACGTTCAGGCCGATGACGTTGCCGAGGACGAGGTTGTGGGTCGACGCCGCACCGCTGAGGTGGATGCCGCTCTGGTTATTGCCGGCGATATGGTTGCGGGCGGCCTGGGTGAGGCCGCCGATGGTGTTGTCGGCGGCATGGGTGATGAGGATGCCGTTGAGGGTGTTGCCCAGGTCGGTCGCGCCCGCCAGGTTCAAGCCGATGTAGCAGCCTTCGACCACGATATGCAGCGCGTTGGTGATCTCGATGCCGTCGCCGGCGAACCGGTTGATGACAAGTCCGCGAATGACGCTGTTGCTGGTGGCGATCTTCAAGCCGTCGACGGCGGCGCCGGCGCTCACGCCCTGGATCTCGATCTTGGGCGTCCCGGCGTAGCCCGGCTGCGTGGTGCCGTCCAGGGTGACGGGGTCGGTGATGACGGGCAGCGCGTTGGTCGGCCGGATGGTGAATCCGCCCGTCGCGAGGTCAAAGGCGATGACGTCGGCGCCGGCGTTGGCGTTGGCGTCGAGAATCGCCTGCTCCAACGACCCCGGCCCGGTGCTGTTGGTATTGACCACGGTGAACGTGGCGCTTTGCAGGGGGTTGGCCATCATCAGAGCGACAACGATGGGGAAGAGGACTTTTGGGTTCATCGTGGGAGGGTGGGTTGGTCGGATGGAGGGGAGGACTGGAACCGTAGGGACCAAACATGACTTGGTGACCACGAGTTCCGGAAGTCGAGGACTCTGGGCGGAGGCGGTGGCTTCCAGGATCGGACTTGCCACCGCCGTTGCGCGACACGGCATGACACGGCACGACTCATGAGCGAGTCTCCATTGCAGGCTTATGAGTGCCAATATGCATGCAAGCGCCCGCCGTTACAAGGGTTGATCGCCTCCGCCAAATCCGCGCGTAAGCGTCCTTTGCGGCTCAACCTCCTGGGCTGGACCCTGCTGTGCTTGCCCACCCCTCTTCTGCGCCTCGCCAATGCAGAGTCCTCGAAGGCATGGGGGCAGTCCTGGAACAGCAGGGGCCAAACTTGACCTGTTGACTCCATATTCCACAAGTCGAGGACTCCACGCCTTTTCCCAGACTGCGCTGGGAACATGGGGTCCGCCTGCGGCGAACAGCAGTTCGCGAACGCCGACTCCTGCATCGAGTCCGCGCGCCGGT
>JAKQDD010000214.1 GCA_029556615.1 Verrucomicrobiota bacterium
CTGTCACCTTGTTTGCGGCACTCCCCCCGCTCCGGGGTCGCAGGGGGAGGGAAGGACCGGCGCGCGGACTCGATGCAGGAGTCGGCGTTCGCGAACTGCCGTTCGCCGCAGGCGAACCCCATGTTCCCGGCGCAGTCTGGGAAAAGGCGTGGAGTCCTCGACTCCTGGAATTCGTGGTCAACAGGTCAAGTTTCGGTCCCTCCTGTTCCAGACCTCCCCTCCTTCCGTCGAGGACTCTATAATAGCGAGGCGCGGGACAGAGGGCCCAGAGAGACAAGGAGGCGTCCATGGGGCTGGGGACTGCGTGTGGTCTGAGGCGCGCCTCGCTAGGCATTCGCAATCCGGACTGAAACGCGGGTCCGTGACTATGTGAGCCCGCCAGTAGGCGACGGCCCGCTCGGGCGTATCGCAGATCTGCATTTCGTCCGGGGTCGGACACTCCCGCAGCGACACGACCTTCCACTCCTGTGGTTGGCGGCGTCGCCGGGGACGGGGTGTGAAGTCGTCGAAGAGTTCGAGTTGTTCCATGGGATGACCTTGTGGTTGTGAGGAGTGAGCGGGGCGAGCGGGGAGGATTTGCAGTCTGCGCACCCTCACCCGGCGCGGCAGGAGAGGCGAGAGTGAGGAGGCGAGCGAGGTCGTTTCGCGGCGTCTGTTCACCCTCACCCGGCGCTTCGCGCCACCCTCCCCCGCTAGGCGGGGGAGGGGAAGGGGGTGAGGGCGAGCGAGAGCGGTCCGCGTTCAATCCACAGTCACGTGCTCGGTGGGCGAGCGGAGTGGGTGCACAGGATCCGTTACCCCTCACCCGGTCCCGCGCATTGCCAGCAGGCTGGTATGTCTTGGGGACATGGCGCGGGACCACCCTTGATGCCAAGGCGGTCGAGGGGGAGTGAGTGAGGGGAATCGAATCGGTGCACAGGATCTGTTCACCCTCACCCGGTCCCGCGTGTCCGAGGCGTCTTCGCGACAGCCTGGAGCGTGGCGCGGGACCACCCTCTCCCACCGGGTGGGAGAGGGGACGGGGGTGAGGGCGAACTGAAGGAATCCTCAGGGCTCGCTCATCCAGGGCTTGCTCACCGGACCAGCGCCGCCACTTCTTCGGCGCTCAACTGATCGGGCTGCGTGCCTGCCTTCTCGAACACGTGGATCTTCACAAAGAACCACGGGGCTAATCGTCGAGCAATCTCCTCGCGTCCGGCGCGGCCCGCGTCGTCCTCGTCGAGCATGACGAGGATCTGGCTTCGGAAGTCCGTGTGCTGACGGATCAGCTCCTCCTGGGCGCCCGACATCGAGCTGCCCATGAGACCGACCACGCGCTGCACCCCGAACTGCCACAGCTTCATGCAGTCGAAGAAGCCTTCGACGATGATCAGCGGCCGGTCGACGGGGGCCTGTAGCGCCCGGTGGAGGTTGAACAGCTCCAGGGACTTCCTGAACCCCTTCGGGAACAGGTACTTCTCCTTGTCGGCCGTGCCGGGCCAGCGACCCGCATACGCCACCAGTTGTCCGGTGGCATTGTGGATCGGGATGGCGATGCGGCCATTGAGCAAGCCTTTCTGGCAGAGCCCTAGACCGAATGTCTGGATTGTCTCGGACGACAGTTCACGTTCGGTCAAGTACGAGTGTTCCGCCTGAAGATGCTTGAGCTCGAAGTCGAGCGGCTTGTTCGGCCCCGTCGGCTCCGCCTCGGCCGTGGCCGGCGGGGCTGGGGTCTGGCTTGTCGTCGAGCCCTCCGATTTCGCCTCCCGCTCCTGGCGTCGCGCGGGTTTGGACCGGCGCGGAGAACCGAAACGCCTTCCTTCCGGGCGACGAAGTCGAGGACATTGCCGCCGCCGCCGCAGCGGCTGAAACAGTTCCAGCAGTTCTTGCTGATGCTGACGCGGAAGGCGGTTTCGTTGTCGCCGCCGTGAATCGGGCAGGGGCCCGTGAGGGTGTCGCCGTTCCGGTGCAGCTTCGACATCAGGTCGTAGTGCTCCAGAACTTGGACGATGGTGACCGCAGCCTTGACGGCGCGGAAGTCGACGAACTGGGATTTGGGCATGGGAGTACTCCTTTGGTGTGGGGACAATGGTGAGCTCGGAATGAGTCACCTCCATTCTGCATGCTACCATGCTCCACTGCGGGAATGCAAAGGAGGGGCCGGGTAGCGTCAGGCCGCGCTGAACGAGTGTGGGAGAGAGGGTTGGGGAGAGGGGCTGCGGACGACGTCGTCCGGACTGAAGAAGGCGCCATCCTCTGTCTGCCCTCTCCTCCCGCGGCGGGAGGAGAGGGAACCGTACGACTGCCGGGGGGACGGCTCGCGGTGGCTATTGCGGACTTGCGTATTTACTCAAACATGCCATTTTACTGCTCAGTAAAGCGGTCACTTTGAGCAAACAGACGACCATCAGCACGGAGGCACAGCTTCGCCAAGCCGCCAAGGAGACCTTGGAGGCCGACGACTTGCTGCGCTGGCGATGGAAGGCGTTCAAGTTGAATCGTGAACGAGGCTCTTACGCTGTGCTGGAGTTGAACCTCGACGGGCGGCGGTTGCTGTTCGATGTGGAATTCAAGCTCACGCCGTCGGCGCGCGACCTGGAACGGTTCGGGAAACGCGGCGGAACACGGCCAGGGCTTCTGATAGCACCGTCGCTTTCGGAGGTTCTGGTGCAGCACTGCCGGGAGTTGGACCTGAGCTGCGCGGACTTGAATGGCCGGCGTTGGATCCGCGCCGATCGCGTGGTGGTGGACCGGCGGGCTTCCGAGGAACGGCGCTACCGGCCGCGGCAGACAGTCCCAGATGTGTTCCAGTCCAAGAGTTCGCGGGTGGCGCGTGCGTTGCTGAGTCAACCGGATCGCGCCTGGACGCAGGGGGAGTTGGGGGAGCGGACGGGATTGAGTGCGGGACTGGTTTCGCGTCTGGTGCGGCACTTGGTGAATGAGGGGCTGGTGGCGCAGGACAAGCGTGTGTTGCGGTTATCGCGCGCCAGCGCGTTGCTCGATGCCTGGGCGGCCCAGGATGATTGGGAAAAACGCACCACCGTGCGGCAGTATTCGATGTTGGAGCCGGATGTTGAGGTTGTTGCGCGGAAGCTGGTGAGAACCTGGGGAGCCGGCGAGGCGCTAGTGTTCACCCAGTGGTTTGCAGCGAACCTGCGGCGGCCCTACACGATCCCCCCGTTGGTGTCGGTCTACGTGGCGCGGTTTCCTGGGGAACAGATCGAGCGCGAACTGCGGGCGCGTCGGGTTACCGACGGCGGGGCCTTGCGGTGTGTTGTGCCGAGAGACGACGGGGTGTTCCGAGAGACGCAGCGCGTGGGCGATTTCACTCTCGCCTGCGACGCGCAGATCTATCTCGACCTGCTCCGCGCTGGTTTGCGCGGACCCGAACAAGCCGCCGCGTTGCGCGAATGGGATGGATTCGGGAAGGTTACCGCATGAGCAAGTTCTCTAGCTTCGCCGAGTATCCACCCCGGAGCTTGGTGGGTGCGGAAGCAGCATTGCTGACAGCATGGGCGTCGCTGGAGCGATTCCATAATGACCTGGTGCTGGTCGGTGGGCTTGCCGTCAAGTACCTGACCAAGCAGGGCGGCGGATTGCTCCCCGGTCCGGTCACAATGGATGTGGACCTCGGGGTGACGCTCGCGGTCGAAGCAGGCGGGCAGTATGGCAGCATGGATGACGACCTCACGGGCCAAGGGTTCAAGCGTGATGACGACGGTCGATACGCCCGCCAGTTCGAGACGATGCCGGTCTTCATCGACTTCTTGACAGAACATCCGACCGAAAGCTACGGAACTGCGATGGTGGATGGGGTGTTCGCCGGTGTGTTTCCCGGCGTGGCAAGGGCGTTGGCAACCCGCCGGAAGATCACCGTGAAGGGGAGGGATCTCTTTGGCGCTCTGCAGGAAGCAGCCGTGCCTGTGTCTGGGATTGGCGCATTGCTGGTATTGAAGTTGAACGCGTTCTCCGGCCGCCAACAACCCAAGGACGCGTACGACGTGCTTCTGGGAGTCAGCCAGTTTGTGGAGGGACCGGACGCGGCGATCACGGCGTTTCGGGCCGAAGCGAACGCCGGCAATCGTGGCTATTCACAGGCGGCCAACACGCTGCGGCGACACTTCTTTGACACGGGCCACAGTGGACCCGTTCGCTGTGCAGCGTTTGCCTTGGATCACCAGACCGGGATGGACGACCGCGAGATGCGGCATCGGCAGATCCTCGAGCAGATGGTGACCGTTGGCCGTGCCCTCGCAGGGGAGGGGTAAGGGATTTCAGCCCGGCAATGGGTGGTATTGCTCCTGTTCGACCAATTCGCCGGCAAACATCAGCGCCGCACAGATGTCCTCCAAGGTCAGCCCGTATTCCTGTTGAACGTCCTCGAAGCTCATGCCCCCAGCCAAACTGCCCACAATCAGGGCTACCGGCGTTCGAGTGCCCTTCACCACGGGCTTGCCATGGCAGAGCTTCGGGTCAATGACGATTCGGTCGTTCATGCCGTCGCGATCACTTTACCGGGCGGGGTGCGGTTTGGCAAATACGGAACGGGTGCAGAGAGGCTGTGAGGCTGAGCGCTCCCGCCTCCCTCGCCCCGTGACGAAGGAGCGGCCCGTCCGACGTGGGCGGATCGGCTGCTGGCTCTCCGGCAACGTGGCCAAGGTCTGTGGTGTTTGAGACGCGGCGGCGGGGAGAGCCACGACGACGCGGTGGGTTGGGGAAAAAGTGAGGGCTCGTCGCGCTGTCGATCTTGCACGTCCTACGCGTTTGAGGCAAACGTCGCAACGTGTCCGTGAAGCAAAGTCAAGTCAACAAGGCCGATCGGGCTCAGTGCAGGTGCGCGACGGCGATTTAACAGGCCGGGGGAAACTTTGGGGCCAGTTTTCGGGTACCATTCGCACCGCACGCAGAAGGAGGATGTTCAGAGCGCCTTGGGAATCAGGTGGATCGAGTCAGGAGTTCAGGCTGGTGGAGCCGGGTATTCTCACTTTTATTCTCACCTTGGGCTGCTGACCGGCAGACCACATTTGTAAGTGATTGTTAACTGGTGGTTTGCTGAAGTTGGAGCGGGTGAAGGGAATCGAACCCTCGCTTCAGGCTTGGGAAGCCCGCGTTCTACCATTGAACCACACCCGCGTCCCAATGGGCTATCAATACCAGGGCGCGACCGAAGGCGCAAGCCCGAAGTCGTGTCCCAAATCCGCGCGTAAGCGTCCCTTGCGGCTCAAACTGCTGGGCTTGACCGGGCGCCTTGAGCCGCCCAGTCTGGGGTTTTCGCGGATCTGGAAGCCCGCCCCCGGGGCGGGCCCATCTCCTACAACCCCTATCGAGCCCGCCCGCCAGCGGGCGGGCCGCCCCGCAGCCGACACCCCACGCGCCTACAAGGCGAAAACCCACCAGGACCCGATGGCGGACGTTCGCGCCGCAGGCGTTAGGCGAGGATCCGGGCGTGCCCCGGATCCCGGCCGGCTCGGCGCACTGGCGCACCGGCGCACTGGCTACGCGGTCGTGATCAGTCGATGCCGAGGCTGGCGGGCTTGAGGTTCCTGGTGAACTTGCCGAAGCCGAAGTAGCCGGGCTTGAACTCGCGGACCGGGGTGGCGTCGGCGCGTGCAGGCACGTCGAGGCCGGTGAGCCAGTAGCAGGCGTTGACCAGGAGTCGGCGCAGGTCTTCGCTTTGGAAATCGATCGCGGCGCCGAGGGTCGACGTGAGGGCGCGCCCGGGCTTGCCGTTATCGACGACGTAGTCGCGGATCCAGACGAGGGGCATGAGGGATTTTTCCCAGTTGGGGGGGGAATCGGGCTTCATGTCGCGGAGGACAAGGCCGTGGACGAGGACGGTATCGGCGGGGCGCAGGTGGATAACGGAGTAGACATCGGTGGGGCCCCAGAGGTCGCGGACGCCGCGGAGGACGGGGTGCTGGGCGTGGGTGCCGTCCAGGAGGCCGCGGGTGCTCTCCTTGCCGTGGTCGCCGTGGTGGCTGACCCAGGTCTCGCCCAGGACCTGCTGTCCGAACCCGCCGGGCCATTCCTTGTTCTGCCAGCTCCAGCGGGCGTACGGGCTCTGCTTGTTGCGCTCGTAGGCAAAGGCGTGAGTGGCGGTCCGCAGGGCGATGAGGGGTTTGCCGGCCCGCAGGTGGTTGACGAAGTGCGCCATGCCGGCGTCGGGCAGTTCGCGGAACCGGAACTGGCAGACGACGAGATCGGCGGTGTCGATGAGGTGCAGGCCGGGCACGTTGGTCTGGTTGAGGGGATCGATGGTGCCGTCCGCCGGGTTGACCGAGAAGAGGACGGTGCAGCGGAAGCCGTGGCGCTGGGAGAGGATCCCGGCGAGCATGGGAAGGGCTTCCTCGGAGCGATACTCCTCATCGCCGGCGAGGAGGACGACGTGCTTGCCCCGGCCAGGGCCGTCCTTGGGGGCGAACGAGGCCCAGTCGGCGGCGGCCGCCGGGAACGCGCCAGCCGATCCGATTGCGAGGAGGAGGGAGAGCAGGGGGAGTTTCATGGTTTCAGAATCTGTGGGTTGCGGCGCCGCGGGTCACAGCCCGACGATAGCGGTGGGCGCGGTTGGAATGAAGGAGAAAAAGCGGTGTGGGGAAGACGGGATGAACGGGATGAACAGGATGGACCGAGAGGATAGGGGGACAGAGTTGCCCCCCATCCTGTCGATCCTGTTAATCCCGTCTAGCGAGGCGCCGCCTCAGACCAATGAAACATGCAGTCCCAAGGAACCGTGGGGGGCAGCGGGGCTCCCTGCCTCCGCGCCTCGCTAATGTAGAGTCTTCGGAGGCAGGGGGGTGGGGTTGGAACGGCAGGGACCAGACTTGACCTAATCGCATCGACTTTCACAAGTCGAGGACTCTAGAGACGCATTCGGGGCTGGCAATCGGTCTGGGACCGGAGTAATGGGGGTTCGAGTCAAAACCTCAGATCTTGTTATTTATGGCCAGCGAAATCAACCGGCGCACATTTGTGAAAGGGACCCTTCTGTCGTCTGCGGGGCTGACCTTGGGGGGTGGGGCGGGCGGGTCATTCGGCGTGCAGGCGGCGACTGCGCCGGCGGACCCGGCCGCCGCGGCGGCGTCGGCGATGCCGCGGGGACGGATTGGCAAACTCGAGGTGAGCCGCCTGCTGTTGGGGGGCAATCTGCTGACGCACTACACGCACAGCCGGGATCTGCGGTACGTGTACACGCTGGCGGCGCGTTACAACACGGACGAGAAGATCTTTGAGACGCTGGCGGCGGCGGAGGCGCACGGCATCAACACGCTGTCGATCCATAATCCGCCGCATCCGATATCGGTGTTGCGCCGGTACCGGGAGGAGCGGGGTGGGAAGATCCAGTGGATCATTTGTCCGACGGCGCCGGTCGAGCCTGACCTGAGCAAGTACACGCGGGAGGTCGAGGACCTGGTCGCGATGGGGGCGAACGCGATCTACCTGTGGGGGGTGCATGCGGATGCGCTGGTGAATGCGAGCCAGATCGAGCTGTTGGCCAAGGCGGTGGAGGTGCCGCATCGGCTGGGGGTGCCGTCGGGCGTGGGCGGCCATTGCCTGGACGTGGTCAAGGCGTGCGAGGAGAACCACGTCAACGCGGACTTTTACATCAAGACGTTCCATCATCACAATTACCCGACGGGCCCGAAGCCTGACGAGCTGAAGGCCCCGTACAGCGAGTACCCGGGCTACTGGTGTCGGGAGCCGGAAGAGACGGCGGCGGTCATGGCGAAAGTCCAGAAGCCCTGGATTGCTTTCAAGACGATGGCGGCCGGGGCGATCCCGCCCGCCGACGCCTTCCGGTATGCGTTCACGCACGGGGCGGATTTCGTTCTGGCCGGCATGTTCGACTTCGAGATTGCGGAGGACACACGGATTGCGCGGGAGACGTTGGGGGACTTGGCGGGCCGGAGTCGTCCATGGCGGGCGTGACGGTGCGGGAGCGTTGGCGGAGCGATCGTGGTGGCTGGGGCGCGCGCGATGCCGTTGGTCGAGATCAGCGAGTTACAGGTCGAGTTTGGCCGCGGTATCGAGGCGGTGCGGGTGGTGGACGGGGTCTCGCTGTCGATGGCGGCGGGCGAGACGCTGGGCCTGGTGGGGGAGAGCGGTTCGGGGAAGACGGTCACCGCGCTGAGCCTGGCGCGGCTGTTGCCGGTGCCGCCGGCCCGTTACGCGGGCGGCGCGATCCGGGTGGAGGGACGGGAGGTGCTATCGATGTCGCCGCGGGAGGTGCGCCGCATTCGGGGCGGGGTGGTGAGCTATGTGTTTCAGGAACCGGGGACGTCGCTCAACCCGGTGTTGCGGGTGGGGGATCAGATCCGGGAATCCCTGCGGCTGCATCATCCGGAGGCGGACACGGAGGCGGAAGTGATCCGGCTGCTGGCGCAGGTGGGGATCGCGGCGCCGGCGCACCGGGCGCGGGAGTATCCGCACCAGATGTCGGGCGGCATGCAGCAGCGGGTGATGATCGCCATGGCGCTGGCGTCGCGTCCGCGGCTGCTGGTGGCGGATGAACCGACGACGGCGTTGGATGTGACGATTCAGGCGCAGATCATCGATTTGCTGCGCGATTTGAAGGGGCGGTTGGGTATGGCGATTCTGCTGATCACGCACAATCTGGGCCTGGTGGGGGACTTGGCGGACCGGGTGGCGGTGATGTACGCCGGGCAAGTGGTCGAGGAAGGGCCGGCCGCGGACCTGCTCCGTCGTCCGGGCCATCCGTACACCCGGGCGCTGATTCAGTCGGTGCCGGTTCTTGGAGAAACGAGGGCCCGGCTGCCGTCGATTCCGGGGACGGTTCCGCAGCCGGGGGCATTTCCGTCCGGGTGTCGCTTTCATCCGCGCTGTGCGATCGCGCGTCCGGAGTGCCGTGGGCGGGTTCCGGAGCTGGTGGCGGCGTGGCCGGGGCGGCGGGTGCGGTGTCCCTACGCCGGCACGGGGGGCGGCGAGGTCTGTTCCGGGAGCGCATGAACCTGCTCGAAGTCGAGGATTTGACGGTGCATTTCCCGGTCCGATCGGGCTGGCTGGGGCGGGGGACGGAAGTGGTTCGGGCGGTTGACGGTGTCAGCTTCACGGTGGCGGCCGGGGAGACGGTGGGTCTGGTGGGGGAGAGCGGGTGTGGCAAGAGCACGTTGGGACGGGCGATACTACGATTGATCGAGCCGACGTCGGGGAGCATTTGTTTCGAGGGTGAAGACCTGGGGCGACTGGCAGGGGGCGAGCTGCGGCGTCGGCGTCGGCGGTTTCAAATGGTGTTTCAGGATCCTTACGGTTCGTTGGATCCGCGGCAGACGGTCGAGCAGATTGTGGGGGAGGCCCTGGACATTCACGGGCTGGCGCGGGGGCGCGCGGCGCGGCGCGGCCGGATTGCCCGGCTGTTGCAGGACGTCGGGCTGGATCCGGCGCATGCGGGTCGGTACCCGCACGAATTCAGCGGCGGCCAGCGCCAGCGGATTGGGATTGCGCGGGCGTTAGCGGTCGAGCCGCGGTTGATGGTGTGCGACGAGCCGGTGAGCGCTCTCGACATGTCGGTGCAGGCGCAGATCATCAACCTGCTACGGGACCTGCAACAGGAGCACGGGCTGGCGTATCTGTTCATTGCGCACGATCTGGCCGTGGTCGAGCACATCAGCCAGCGGACGCTGGTGATGTACCTGGGGCGGGTGGTCGAGGAGGCGCCGTCGCGGGCCTTGTCGCAGAGTCCCCGGCATCCGTACACGCAGGCGTTGATCTCCGCGGTGCCGGTGGTTGATCCGGACACGAAGCGATCGCGCGTGGTTCTGCCCGGCGAAGTGCCGTCGCCGATCCATCCGCCGGCGGGGTGTCAATTCCATCCGCGGTGTCTCAAGGCGGAGGGGCGGTGCCGGACCGAGCCTCCCCGGTTGCGGCCGATTGCGCCGGGTCATCACGTTGCCTGTCATCTGGCCTGACCCTTTCACCCTGTCGCCTGCGGAGTGAGTCCAGCGACCGGTTGGAAAGCGGCAGGGGGCAGCCGCACTCCAAGAACTGGCGTCCGCGCCGATCGCTCTTCGTGCTGCGGGACAGCGTGGTGAGCCGGCGGGCCTCCCCGGAGCCGACACTGCAGGCGCCGATCAAGTCCAAGACCCACCAGGAGCCGACGGCGCACATTCGAGCCGCAGGCGTCAGGCGAGGATCCGGGCTGGCCGATGTCGCTTGAAATGCGGCGGGATCCGGGCATGCTCGGCGCACGAAGAGCAGCCAATGCCTACACCCTGAATCGGTGGATTGACTGATGAGTGCCCGAGACAGCCGACACCCCTCAGCCCGGCCTTCTCCCCAACCCTTGGAACGGGAATCCGGTTCAGCACTGGCCCTGAGGGGGGTGCTGGGTGCTGTTCTCCTCGTGTTGACGCCGGGACCGGCGGTGGGTGCCGTGTTGTTCCAGGACGACTTCAACCGGGGCATTCCCGGATGGACCGCCGTGCAGCCGGAAGGCGCCTACCAGTCGGGACCGTTGCGCTGGCAGTACGACATTGTCAGCTCCGGGTTCGTCGAGCAGAGCAACATCTACACGGACAACGCGAGCTACTCGCCGACCGCCATCGCGCCGATGCTGATCAACGACACCGTGACGGGCAGCAGTTTTGTTTTCGGCGGTCAGTTGACCGCGGGGGACGACGATGGGTTTGGCCTGGTATTCGGGTTCACGGACGAGGACAACTTCTACCGGGTCACCTTCGCCCGACAAGCGCGTACCGCGGGCTTTCCGTGGACGGGTTGGAGTGTGGATCGGAAGGTGAACGGCGCGACCGAGACCCTGTTTGGCGGGGGCACGGCGGGGTATAGCCCCACGTTTGTGAACAGCGCCGGGGTACCCTTTCACGCGACGGTGGGCGTGGACACCTCGAATCGGCTGACGCTGACGGTGATCGACAGTCCCTCGGGCTCGCCGATGTATCCGCTGGTGGTGAACAAGCCGCTGCCGGGGCCGGCGGCTGGGCGGGTGGGGCTGTTCACGTGGGGGATGAGCGGCGGGTCGGGCCCGCTGGGATTTCGGATCGGCGGCCTGCAACTGCTTCCGTCGGGGCTGGCGGGGGATGCGAACGCGCTGGCGGGTTGGACGCCCGTGGTACCGCCGCGGGCCAATGGCAGCACGCTGCTGGGCAGCGGGAACCTGCAGCCGCTGTGGTCGCTGTGCGTGGGGGCGCAGGGCCCCTACGGCGTGCTGGTCGAGAACAGCGATTGCTACGGGGGCAACGACACAGCGGGCCAGGTGGACTTCACGGGGCCGACGCTGGTGGCCGGCGATGTCGCATGGAAGGACTATGTCGTGCATGCGCGGGTCCTGCCGCGCGATGACGACGCGCACGGGATCCTGCTGCGGTATGCGAACCTGACGAATTTCTACCGTGTGGCGCTGCGGTCGCAGAGCTCGGCGATGGGTCCGCCTCGCGGGCTTTCGGTGCAGAAGTGCATCAATGGGGTGTACGGCGAAGTCTACCGGGAGAGCGCGGTCCGATACGATCCAGTGGCGGGGGTGCCCTACGACCTGGTGGTTGCGATTCGCGACCAGACACTCGATGTGCACGTGGTGGCCGATCCGGACGGCGTGGCCGCATCTTTTGCCCATGGCCCGATGACGGTGACGGGGCCGGCAGTCGAGGCGGGGAAGGTCGGGCTGTTCAGCTGGGCGATGGCGATGACGGAATTCGACGCGGTGAGCGTCCAGGATGGCGCGCCGCTGTATGTGTCATCGCCGTGCGGCAGTCCGGATCCGCCCCGGGGACTCAACGCCTATGCCGCGGGCGCCACGGTCACCGCCACCGCGGGGGAAGCGGTTTTGGACGGCGGCACACGGCGGTCCCCCCGCGGCTGGACCGGTTGGGGCTCGGTGCCCGCGAGCGGCGCTGGCGCGGCGGTGACGTTCCCGGTGGATGCCGTGTCGGGGATCCACTGGCAGTGGCGGACGGAACACCAGCTCACCGTGACGAGCGCGGTCGGCGGCAGCGTCGTCGTCCCTCCGGGCGAGTGGTTCGAGGCGGGCACGCGGGTCACGGTGACGGCCGTCCCGGAGCCGGGCTACGCTTTCGCCGGGTGGCGCGGCGACTTGATTGCCTCGAGCCCGGCTCTGGCTCTGACGATGGACCGGCCGTACGGGTTGACGGCGACCTTCAGTCGCGACAGCGACGCGGACGGGTTGAGGGACGAGTGGGAGCTGGGGTGGTTTGGCGATCTCGCCGCGCTGCCGGACGGCGATCCGGACGGCGACGGTCGGGTCAATGCGGAGGAGCAGCGCCACGGGAGTCACCCGCGTGTGCCGGACGTGTTTCGGATCGAGCACTTCGCAGTGCGGGGGGGTCTGGGGGTGCTGACGGTCTCGAACAACGCCGGCACGCGGTACAGCGTGCAGCGGGCCGCCGACCCGGGCGGACCCTGGAGCACTGTTCACGCGGCCCAATCGGCGGCCACGGTCACGTCGGTGCTCAGCAGCCCGCGCGCGGTGTATCGTCTGTCGCAGCCCGCGCTGTCGAGCGAGGTGCTGCCGTTCGTTCCGGGGTCGTGGACGCTGGCGGTGCTGCCCGACACCCAGGTTTATGCGATGTCGTATCCCGACTTGTTCCAGGATCAGACGCGGTGGATTGCGGAGAACCGCGAGCGCCACAACATCCAGTACGTGTTGCACCTCGGGGATGTGACGAACAACAACCTCACGAACCAGTGGGCGGTGGCCCAAGCCGCCTTTGCGTTGCTCGACGGCAGGGTGCCTTACGCGATCGCCCCAGGGAACCACGATTACGGCGCGAATGGCGGCACGGGGGACCGGACGACATGGCTCAACGACTTCTTCCCGGTGACGAAGTACGCGGCGTGGCCGACGTTCGGGGGCGTGAAGGAGGCGGGCCGGCTCGACAACAGCTACCATCTCTTCTCGGCGGGGGGTGTGGACTGGCTGGTGCTGGCGCTCGAGTTCGGGCCGCGCGATTCGGTGGTGGCCTGGGCGAATGAGATCGTCGCGCGATATCCATCGCGGCGGGTCATCCTCATTACCCATGCCTTTGTCTACAACGACGACACCCGCTATGATTGGGCGACCAAGGGGACGGCCCAGAGCTGGAATCCGCACGCCTACGCGACGGCGTCGGACCCGGACGGCACGAACGACGGGGAGGAGTTGTGGCGGAAGCTGGTGACGGTGCACCCGAACTTCACGATGGTGATCAGCGGGCACGTGCTCAACGACGGGTTGGGCCGGCTCTCGACGCGGAATGATGCGGGGCACATGGTGCATCAGATGCTGGTGAACTACCAGATGCAGACAATGGGCGGCGAGGCGGTGCTGCGACTGATCGAGTTCCTGCCGGATGGGAGGACGGTGCAGGTGAAGGCGTACTCGCCCTACAACGGCAGCTATAAGACCGATCCGCAGAACCAGTTCATCCTGACCCTGGACCCGCCGTTGCGGTGAGGAGCGGTGGCGCCGACGCCGGCTCGCGGTGTCAGCGGGGCCGCCCGGGGAGGGGGTTCCAGACCCGGCGGAAGCCGAGGCTCTCGTAGTCCTTGACATTCACCGTGGCGAACTCGGTCACGCCTTGCGCGGTCAGAGTCAGGGTACAGCGGGCGTCGTAGATGCGACGAAAGGCGAGCATGGGGGGTCACCCTTGGCCGAGTCGGGCGATGGAGGTTTCCGTGGCGGTTCGTTGCGCCTCTTCTTTGAGGGCGGCGTCGGTTAGACCCTTCCAGCCCAGGCGGCGGGGCGCAGGCGGTTGCCACGCGCCGCCGGCACCGGGCAGCGGGGCGTAGACGCTCAGGATGTACTCGAGCCCGCGCCGCGCGAGCTCGGCCAGGGAGATCTCCCGGCTCCGGCACAGCTCCCGGGCGCGCTCGTAGACGTCCTTAGGCAATTGAATCTGCGTGCGGACCATGACCACATAATCACATCATACAACATAATGTTAATTCTGCGGTATTAGTCCATACCGCCGCATCATGTTGACGTCCAACGCCGGGCGGTTGGTGGCGGGCGCGTTGGTTCCCGGAATTACGGAAGGTGCAGGCGCCGCGATCCCGGCGTTGCCGGGGATCGCTGTCGGGTCGTGCCCCCAATGATCCAGGGCGTACTCCCAGGCAACGCAGCCGGCGACGGTCGCCACCGCACACAGCCCCACGCGAGTCACGTGGATCGCGACGCGGCGGAAGCGCTGTTCGACTGTCCGGTAGTTCGCCAGACCGTGTAACGCGAGGACGAGCCCCAGGAACACGCTCGCGACCGCGGCCGCGTGCGGACCTGGTGGGAAGGCAGCCTTTGCCCGCATCCAGTTGGGCAGGGAGAGGCCCACGACCAGGCAGACGAGGATCGAGACGAGGAGCGCGTGGACGGTGGTCCGGCTCACCGACGACACGTACGCGCCGATGCAGCTCAGCACGAGCGTCATGGGGATCATCACCTGGAACCACCGCGAGGGCAGTTCGAGCAGGCCCTGGCGTACGTCCTCGAGCGGAGTCAGCGCCCGCAGGACGATCGGCAGAACGACGCCGAGCGCCAGGGCCAGCATGAGGACCGCGCCCAGTTTGCCGACCCACTGCCGGGCCGCCGACACCGGCAGGCTCAATTGCCATTCGAGCGTGCCGTATTGGCGCTCCTCCGCACACGACAGCGCCCCGGCCAACAGGGCGATGAAGCCCGCGTAGATCGGTGCGACATTCGACAGCAGCTCGAGGTCGAGGCTCGGCCGGAGCAGCTTGGCAATGGCCAGCAGGCCCCACATTCCGGCGAACAGGCCCGCGACCCAGAAGCTGATGTGCTGCAGTCGCAGCTCCTTCCCGATTGCGCATCGCTCCCAGCGGCCGGGAGTCGCAGGGCTCCCGGTGACCGCAGTCCGGGGGTACCACCGCGTCGGCAGAACCAGCCCTTGAGCGCTCTCCTCGAGGGCCTCCAACCGGAGGAACCTGCGATGGGCCAGGCACGCTCCTGCCGGCCAATGGCTGATCAGGAGCCCGACGTAGAGCCCGACCCCGATGCTCGTCGCGGCAGACGGCGTCACGAGGGCTCCGAGGGCCTCGAGGATTGCGGAGGTGCATAGGCCCGCCAGCGCGAAGAGCATCGGCAGCGCGCCGGTGAACACGGTTCCCGCCAGAGCCGACCGGGTTGCCAAGGTGAGCCACGGCGCCACGCACAGTCCGCTGAGGACCGATGCCGCAGGGATCGCCACCACGATCAAGGGGTCCCATCCGTTATGGTCGGGTGCGGTCAGCAAGGCGAGCCCGGCCGGCCAGGTACTGGTCAACAGAGCGAGGGCAGCCACTCCCAGCTTGCGGCGCCAGAGCTGGTTGCGGGTGGTCGGCTGGGTCAGGAGCATTCCCAGCGTGCGATGGGTGAACTCGTGTCCTATGACGCTGGCTCCCAGCGCGGCGTTGGTGATGAACAGCGCCACCGACGCCAGGTTGGCGACGTCGCGGTCCGGCGCGATGCCGACGATGCTGGCCAGGACCAGGCTGAGCAGCCAGAATGGCGCGATGGCGTGCCATTCCTTACCGATCGCGATCGGCAGTAGGGGGGTTCGCAACCAGGCCGGCAGCAAGCCAGTCAAGGGCATCCGGGGGTCTCGGTTCATCCTCGATCCTCCACCGGGGGCGTCAGTGTTCCGGTTTGCAGCGCGGTGACGAAGATCTCTTCGAGGGACAGCGACTCGACCTCGAGGGACTCGGGTCGCAGGGCCTTGAGGGTCTCCAACACGCGCGCCGAGTTGCCATCGGCCACGAGCTCGATCTCCCGCGGCGCGCGTCGCAGCACGGCCACGCCCGCCAGATCGAGCGCCGGCGGCTCCTGGGCGAACCGGGCGCGGATTCTCCGGTAGCGATCCCGGGCGGCATCGGCCTCGAGGGTCATCACTTCCCGGCCACGGTCGATGATGGTGAATTCGTCGATCAGGCCCTCGAACTCGCTGATCAAGTGGGTCGAGACGAAGATCGTGCGTCGTCCCGGGTCGCCCTCCTGGAACGCGCCGATCACCGTCTCGATGAATGCCCGGCGCACAATGGGGTCGAGCCCCGACGTCGGCTCGTCCAGCACGAGCAGTTCCGGCTCGGGACAGATCGCGGTGACCAGGGCCAGCTGCGTCTTCTGGCCCTTGGACAGGTGACGGGTGAGGTGGCTGGGATCGAGCTCAAACCGCGCGAGCAGATCGCGCTCCTTCGCCCCGTTCCATCGCGCGCGGAACGACGCCACGTAATCGAGCGTCTCCCGCACGGTCATCCAGGGATAGAACGCGACGGAGTCGGGCACGTAGGCGAGTCGGGATTTGACGGCGACTTCCTGGCGCGCCGGATCCAGCCCGAAAAGGCTCACCGTGCCGGCCGTGGGCCGCAGGAGATTGAGGAGACACTTGATCGTCGTCGTCTTGCCGGCGCCATTGCGTCCGAAGAAGCCGAAGCAACGCCCCGGTTCGACCCGCAGACTCAGGCCGTCGACCGCATCGGTCCGGCCGTATCGTCGCACGAGTTGTTCAATCTGGAGGACAGGCGGTTGAGGGGTCATAGGTCACAGCTCGGCTTCTTTTTCTCCGACTCGATCCGCTTCTGCTCGAACACATCAAAGCGATCTTCCGCCAACTGCAGGAACTCCCGTTTGGCGACCTGCAAGTGGTGCGCCTGGACCACCGCGGCATCGACGGCCTCGGCCAGCAGCCCGCGCCGGATTTCCTTTCGGTACGGGGAGCAGTTCTCCTTCAGGAAGCAGCCTTTGCCGGCGAGGGTTTCAATCACCCCCTGGCTTTCGAGTTCAGCGTAGGCCTTGGCGATGGTGTTGCGATTCACCCGGAGCTGTTCGGCCAGCGGGCGGATGGAGGGCAAGGGTTCGCCCACGTGGAGCGCCCCGGAGGCGGCCGCCAGCTTGATCTGGTCGACCACCTGGAGGTAGACCGGAACACCGGACTTGAAATTGAGTTGAATCAACATGACCCGTGCGATGGCGGCTCTTAACTGTCATAGGACACTATGACACATAACCGCGGGTGTCAAGGGGATTTCGCTGGCCCGGATCATCGAGGGGTTCGAGGCGGGCGCACCGGCCACCGTCACGGGAGCCAACTTCGAATCTGTCACCCTATCCTGGCTTCTCCGATCCGGTTCATCTTGTTCATCCTGGAGAATCCTGTGTGCACCCAACTCCGGCCCGAGGCCGCAACGCTCGTCAGCCTCGACACCATGGCGTCCAAGCGCTACTCTTTCTGCGTGGATGCCACGGATTCCGCCGCCGAAGACCGGGTCCTGACCGGAATCGCGGGACGACTGATCTGGTGGATGGCTCCGCGGGACGCACTCGAGGACCGGCAACGCTTCGTGGCCCAGGTCATGGCCTTGGGAACCGACCGGGACGTCGACAGCGTCGAGGCCCAGCTTGGGTCCGAGGTGTTCGATCGCGTTCTCGACCATCCCCCGGCTGGACTCTTCTCGTCACGCCGGTGGAACTACTGGCATGTCCGCCAGCGCCGAAGCCCGGTGCCCCCCTTGCCGCGGCGGTTCCCGCGATGAGCACGTTCACTCCGCGCTTCGAGGTGCTGTCGGCCAGTCAACGGGAGCTGTGGCCGGCGCTCTCCCTGATCCGCGACCGGTTCATCCTCTATGGCGGTACCGCTCTGGCTCTCAGGCTCGGTCACCGAAGTTCCGTCGACTTTGATTTCTTCTCCTTCCACCCCTTCGAACTCGAGGCCCTGCGCCACTCGGTCTCCTGGATTGGCAAGGCCGAAACCCTCGAAGCCCAACCCAACACGCTGACCGTCCTGCATCGAGGCCCGCGAGGCCACGTTAGAGTTTCCTTCTTCGGCGGGCTCACGTTTGGCACGATCGCCGCCCCCGACTTCACCACGGATGACGTCCTTCGGGTGGCAAGCCTGCCCGACCTGCTGGCCACCAAGTTGAACACTATTTACCAGCGGGCTGAGGCCAAGGACTACCTGGATGTGCACGCCCTCTTGAGGGCCGGTTTTTCCCTGGCCGAAGGACTTGGTTTCGCCAAGCGGATCTATGGTGAGCATTTCAATACGCTCTTGCCGCTCCAGGCGCTCTGTTATTTCGAGGAACCGTCCCTGCACAACCTCCCGTCCGAGATCAAGTCGGACCTGCTGAACGCCGTCCAATCGGTCCGTTCACCCGCCGGAAGCGGCGAGAGGCACATCTCCTTTTGAGTTGCACTGGGCGGCCGGCGACGGGAGATTCACGGATCATGAGTGGGCATCGGGCCAGATCGAGTTGCGGGCGAGGTGAAGGCCGGGGGGCGGCGGGATCCGCGTTTACGCTGATCGAGTTGCTGGTGGTGATTGCGATCATTGCGATTCTGGCGGCGATGCTGCTGCCGGCGCTGGCATCGGCCAAGGAGCGGGCGAAGCGGACGGCCTGCAAGAGCAACATGCGGCAGTGTCTGGTGGCGATCCACCTCTATGGCACCGACTACCAGGATCGGGTTCCCACGGCGCGGGAGAACGCCGAGCAATGGCACGCGGTGCGGATTTCGAACGCCACGTGGACGAATCTGGTGCGGTACTCGGGCAACGAGCGGATTCTGGATTGTCCGAATTTCCGGTTCAACTCGAGCTTCCTGAACCGAACGAATGCGCAGTGGGGGTATTTGATCGGCTACCAGTACCTGGGGGATGCGGTGGTGCCGCCGGATTACCGGCAGTACCCGTGGTTTTCGCCCACGCGGCTGACGGATTCCGGGACGAACGTCATTGTGGCGGACGCGAACCACTGGGGCGAGGACGGCTTCAAGGCGGCGCCGCACACGAAGCACGGGACGATTCTCGAGAGGAACAGCTCGTTCACGCGGAATCTGAAGGGGCGGACGGCGGCGGACGTTGGGGCCGAGGGGGGCAACGTGGGGGCGTTGGACGGGTCGGTGACGTGGAAGAACATCCGGCAGATGGGGGTGCACCAGGCTTCTTCGTACGTTTACTACTGGGGGAACTGGTGACCATTTGCGGCCTGTGCAACGTCTTGCCATCATCGATTCGCACAGCGGGGGGGAGCCTACCCGCGTCGTGGTCCAAGGGGGGCCCGATCTGGGGTGCGGTCCGCTGGCCGAGCGCCGGGCGCGGTTCCAGCGTGAGTTCGACCGATTCCGCTCAGCGGTGGTGAACGAGCCTCGGGGCTCGGACGTCCTCGTTGGCGCGTTGCTGGTGGTTCCGGAGGACACGTCGTGTGCGACCGGGGTCATCTTCTTCAACAACGTGGGTTACCTGGGCATGTGCGGTCACGGGACGATCGGGCTGGTGGTGACGCTGGCTCACCTGGGGAGGATCGGGCCTGGCGATCATCGCATTGAGACGCCGGTGGGCGTGGTCACGGCCACGCTGCATGCGGACGGAGCGGTGACGGTGGCGAACGTCCCGAGTTGGCGTGCCCGAGCCGGCGTGACGCTCGAGGTGCCGGGGTTGGGCCCGGTTACCGGGGATGTGGCCTGGGGCGGCAACTGGTTCTACCTCATCGAGCATCACGGCCAGCAACTCTCGGCGGCGAACACGGATGTCCTTACGGACTACTGTTGGCGGGTGCGCCGGGCGGTGAACGCCCAGGGTTTTCCGGAAGTGGACCATGTCGAGCTGTTCGGGCCGCCGACCCAGCCCGGGGCGAGCTCGCGGAACTTCGTGCTGTGTCCGGGCAAGGCGTATGATCGCTCGCCGTGCGGCACGGGATCCAGCGCCAAGCTGGCGTGTCTGGCGGCCGACGGAAGACTGGCTGAGGGCGCGATCTGGGTTCAGGAGAGCATTCTGGGGAGCACGTTCGCCGGAAGGTACGCATGGCTCGATCGTGCGGCGGGGAAGATCCTGCCCCGCATCACCGGGAGGGCGTTTGTGAATGCGGAAGCGACGCTGCTGCTGGAGGACGACGATCCTTTCTGCTGGGGCATCCGCTCATGAGCCCGAGCCACGACGTGATTGTAGTGGGCGCGGGGATTGTGGGAGCCGCGTGCGCGGCGGAGTGCGCGGGGGGCGGACTCAAGGTGCTGGTGCTCGATCAGGGGCCGATTGGCGGCGGCGCGACGGGCGCCGGCATGGGGCATATCGTCGTGATGGACGATTCCGAAGCCCAGCTCGCCCTGACCGCCTTCTCGCGTCAGCTCTGGCTCGAGCGCCGCCCGCGGCTGGGCCCTGACGCCGAGTCCGTGATCTGCGGCACGCTGTGGGTCGCCGCCGACGCCGAGGAAATGGCCGAGGTCCGCCGCAAACACGGCGTTTACGCCGAGCACGGCATCCGCAGCGAGGTGCTGACGGGCGCGGCGGTTGCCGACGCCGAGCCGAATCTTCGGGCTGGGATGGCGGGCGGATTGCGGGTGCCGGACGACGGGGTGGTGTATCCCCCGTGCGTCGCGCGGCTGCTGCTCGAAGAGGCGCAGCGGCAGGGCGCCCAGATCCGTCTCGGCGCGGCGGTCCGTGGGCTGCTGGCCGAGGGCGGCGTCCAACTCGAAGACGGCTCGCGTCTCGCGGCCGGGTGCGCGGTGAATGCCGCCGGACCGTGGTCGCCCGCGCTGACGCCCGGGCTGCCGGTGCGCAAGCGCAAGGGCCACCTTGTGGTCACCGACCGTGCGCCGGGTTTTGTGCGTCATCAGATTGTGGAGTTGGGCTATTTGAAGAGCGCGCATTCTCTGAGCCAGGATTCCGTGGCCTTCAACATCCAGCCCCGGCAAACGGGCCAGGTGCTGATCGGCTCGTCACGGCAGTTTGATGTCGGCAGCGCCGGGGTGGATGTCCCGATTCTCGGCCGGATGCTGGGGCGGGCGTTCGAGTACATGCCAGGGCTGGCCAGGCTCCGGGCGACCCGCGTGTGGAGCGGCCATCGGCCGGCAACGCCCGACAAGCTGCCGCTGATCGGACCGAGCGCGGAAGGTTCCCGGATCTGGCTCGCGACCGGCCATGAAGGGCTGGGCATCACGACGTCGCTGGGCACCGGGCGTCTGCTGGCGGACCTGCTGCTGGGGCGGACGCCGGCGATTCCGGCGGGGCCCTATCTGCCCTCGCGTTTTCAGGGGGAGAAGCCATGAAGCGGACGCTGGCCCTTCGGGTTAACGGCAGGACGGTGGTGGTGCCGGAGGGGGCGGTTGTGGCGGCCGCCGTGGCGGCGGCGGGCGAAACCCGATTCCGGCGATCGGTCACGGGCAGTCCGCGCGGCCCGCTGTGCGGGATGGGGGTCTGCATGGAATGCTGCGTCACGATCAACGGCGTGAGCGGCAGTCGCAGTTGCCAAACCCTCTGCGAAGAGGGCATGGAGGTGCGGACCGATGGCCCATTCGTTTGACATCGTTGTCGTGGGCGGTGGCCCGGCGGGACTGGCGGCGGCCTGCATGGCGGCCGAGGCGGGCCGGCGGGTGGCGCTGGTCGAGAGCACGCCGTGGCTGGGAGGGCAGATCTGGCGGGGAGAGCAGGCGCACCCGGTGGCTTCGGAAGCGCAGCAATGGCTCGCACGGTTTCGGCGCTCGGGAGCCACGCTGATGGAACGTACGACGGTCATCGCGGCGCCAGCGGCGGGGGTTCTTCAGGCGGAACATCCCGATGGGCCTCGGACGATTCACTGGCGGCAATTGATTCTGGCCACCGGGGCGCGGGAGTTGTTTCTGCCGTTCCCGGGGTGGACGCTGCCGGGTGTGATGGGGCCGGCCGGTTTGCTGGCGCTGGTCAAGAACGGGTATCCCGTCGAGAGGCGGCGGGTGGCCGTGGTGGGCAGCGGGCCTTTGCTGCTTGCGGCAGCAGCGGGACTGCGGGAGCACGGCGCGAGGATCGCGGTCATCGCGGAGCAGGCGCCCTGGAAGCGGTTGGCGGGCTTTGGCGCCGGGTTGCTGGGGCATCCGCGCAAGCTGCTGCAGGGGGCGAGGCTGAAGTTGCGTTTGGCAGAGGTGCCCCACCGCGGCGGTGTCTGGCCGGTGAACGCCGTGGGCGGGGACGGGGTCGAGCGTGTGACGCTCACCGACGGGGCTCGTGTCTGGACGGAGGACTGCGACCTGCTGGCGTGCGGCTTCGGTCTGGTGCCGAATGTCGAGCTGCCCGTGGCGTTGGGCTGTGCGCTGGCGGGCGGATTCGTACGTGTGGACTCCTGGCAGGCCAGCAGCGTGGCGGGTGTCTTCTGCGCGGGCGAGCTCACGGGGATCTCCGGTGCCGAGGGCGCGCTTGTGGAAGGACAAATCGCCGGGCTTGCCGCCGTCGGTCAGCAGGGCCGGGCGGAGAAGCTGTTCCGGCGCCGCGATGCGTGGGGACGGTTTGGCGTCCGGTTGGCGGCGGCGTTTGCGCTGCGGCCGGAACTCGGGTGCCTGGCGGACGATGACACCGTTTTCTGCCGGTGCGAGGACGTGACCCTCGGCCGGGTGCGGGGGCAGGACGGCTGGCGGAGCGCCAAGTTGCAGACCCGTTGTGGGATGGGACCCTGCCAAGGGCGGGTTTGCGGCGCGGCGGCCCATGTGGTATTGGGATGGGGCATGGACTCGGTGCGGCCCCCGCTATTCCCGGTGCGTGTAGCCTGCCTGCGCGTCAGCGAGCCCGATCCCGTGGAGCAAGACCGGAATCAACGAATGGACCCCCAAAGCTGCCTATGAGCCTGAAACTCGAATCCAACGCCATCCGGGCCGAGCTGGCCCGGATCCAGTTCCGCACGCAGGCCTTCATCGATGGCCGGTTCTCCCCGGCCGCCGGGGGCAAGACGTATGCTGTCCCGAATCCGGCCAACGGCAGACCGTTGGCGGAGGTCGCGGCCTGTGAGCGGGCGGACGTGGACCGCGCGGTGGCGGCCGCGCGAAGGGCCTTCGAGAGCGGCGTCTGGTCACGCATGAATCCGGCGGACCGCAAGAAGATCCTCCTGAAGTTCGCGGCGCGGATCGAGGCGCATGCGGGCGAGATCGCATTGCTCGACGCGCTGAGCGCCGGCAAGCCGATTGTCGATTGCGTCACCATCGACCTGCCGGACACGGTCCACTGTCTGGCCTGGCATGCGGAGCTGATCGACAAGCTGTACGAGCGCACGGCGCCCACCGGCCCCAACAACCCGGCGCTGATCGTGCGCGAGCCGATCGGGGTGGTCGGGGTGATTGTCCCCTGGAATTTCCCGGTGCAGATGACCGCCTGGAAGATTGGTCCCGCGCTGGCAGCCGGCAACAGCGTGGTGTTGAAGCCGGCGAAGCAGACCCCGTTCAGCGCGATCCGCCTGGCGGAACTGGCGGCCGAGGCGGGCATTCCTGATGGCGTGTTCAACGTGGTTCCCGGATTGGGCGGCGTGGTGGGCCAGGCGATCTGCCGGCATGGCGATGTCGACATGGCGGCGTTCACCGGTTCGACCGCGGTCGGTCGCGAGCTGCTGCGGTACTCGGCAGAGTCGAATCTCAAGCGGGTGATTCTCGAGCTGGGGGGCAAGAGTCCCCAGGTGGTGCTGGCCGATGCGCCGGACCTCGACGGCGTCGCCGCTCACGTTGTCAACGCCGCGTTCTGGAACATGGGCGAGAATTGCTCGAGTGGCTCCCGCCTGATCGTGCATCGTCGGCTCAAGGAGCCGCTGGTCGAACGGCTGATCGGGATCGTGAAGGACTGGAAGACGGGGGACCCGGTGGATCCGGAGACCCGGATGGGGCCGATGATCGAATCGAGCCACGGCGAGAAGGTGATGGGCTACATTGCCACCGGCAGCAAGGAGGGGGCGGTGCTGGCGCATGGCGGGCGCCGTCTGCTGCCCGAGAGCGGCGGGTTTTACGTCGAGACCACGATTTTCGATGAGGTCAAGAACAGCATGACGATCGCCCGCGAGGAGATCTTCGGGCCCGTGCTCGCCGTGATCCCGGTGGAGAGCGACGAGGAGGCGGTTGCGGTGGCCAACGACACGCCCTACGGCCTGGCGGCGTCCCTCTACTCGAAAGACGTGGGCCGGGCGCATCGGGTGGCCCGTGCGCTGCGCGCCGGGACAGTGTCCGTGAACTGCTACTCCGAAGGCGATGTCACAACGCCGTTCGGCGGCTTCAAGGAATCCGGCTTTTTCGGACGCGACAAGTCGGTGTACGCGCACGAGCAGTACAGTGAGCTCAAGACGATCTGGCTGCAGCTATGAGCCGGCAGCCTGGGCGGACCGGCCTGCCGGCACCTCAAGCCCCATGAAAACCCGGACGAAATCCCACCCCAAGCGGAGCGGCTTCCACGGCGTTCTCGCCGCCCTGGTGACGCCGATGAAGGCGAACGAGGAGATTGACTACGACCGGCTGGGCCGATTCACCGAGAACCTGCTGAAGGCGGGAGTGCACGGCGTGATCCCGCTCGGGAGCACGGGCGAGTACTATGCCCTCGATCCCCTCGAGCGGGAGCGGGTGCTCAGGGCGACGGTCGAGGCCGCCGCCGGGCGTGTGCCGGTGATTGCCGGCGCCAACGCCGGGGCGACACGCGAGGTCATCGCCTTCTCCCGGCAGGCTGAAGCGCTGGGGTGTGCCGGCGTCATGCTGGCGCCGCCCTACTACTCCCTTCCGCGCCCGGAGGAACTGCTGGCTCACTTTCGGGCCGTCAACCATGCCATCGGCATCCCGATTCTGCTCTACAACTATCCGGGCCGGACCGGGGTGGACATGACCCCGGAGTTCATCGAGCGTCTCGCCGCCCTGAAGAACGTGCGCTACGTGAAGGAGAGCACCGGCGAGATGCCGCGCATCACGGAGCTCCTCCGGCGCTGTGGCGATCGGCTGGGGGTTTTCTGCGGGTGCGACACGATCGCGCTCGAGAGTCTGATGGTGGGCGCCGTCGGCTGGGTCGGGGGCGTCGTGAATGTGCTGCCCCGATCGCATGTCCGGCTCTTTGAACTGGCCGTCGTGAAGCGCGATCTGGTGGCGGCGCGGTCGCTGTTCTTCCGGATGCTGCCGCTGCTCGAGCTCTTCGAGGGAGGCGGCAAGTACACCCAATTCGTGAAGGCGGGATGCAAGCTGATGGGACATGACGTCGGGCCCCCGCGCCGTCCGCTGCTCGGGATTACCGGCGCCGAAGGCGCAAGATTGCGCGCCGCATTGCGGGTGTCCAGAGCCGGTGGCTGAGGTCGCAGGTTTGACCTGCCCGGGGCGGCTTCAGGCGGACGGATTGAAGACGCGCACCCCCGGCGCAATGTCCCCGGTATCCCGCGTGGCAAGCGTGAGGCCGTGAACCACCGCCGTGGCGGCCAGAAGATTGTCCACCGCGGGCAGCGGACGCCCCGCCCGCTCGGCGTCGCCCATGAGTTCACCCCACTTGGCGGCAACCGGATCGTCCACGGCGAGAAGGCGCTCCGCGAACCGCTGGCGCAGCGCCGAGAGGGCCTGCTCACGCTTGCGACGCTCCGGACCCGGCGGAAGCGCGTGAACGCCCTTCTCGATCTCTCCCAGCGTGAGCACGCTGAGGGCGCAGTCGCGCTCGGGCAGGGCATCCAGCCAGGCCACGACCTTGGCGTTTGGCCGGCGTTTGCCCGGCTCGCAAATCACGTTCGTGTCCAGCAGCCACTTCATGCGCGGCGCATGGGACGCTTGTCGCGCCGCACGTCCAGGCCCTGGGTGGCGCGCGCGAGCAGGCGGGAGAGTGGCTCGCGTTCGGCCGGCCGCAGGAGCTTGAAGACATACCGCGGCACGCCGCCGGCGTCGATCTCGACGGTCTCGCCGGCGTCGGCCTGGGCGCGGATGACGGCAAACTGCCGTTGGAAATTGCGCACCGTCGTTCTCATGTCTGACGCAAAGTTGTCAGACAGTTGGTGCCCGCGCAAGCGTGAATCCCGGTCCCTGCTGTGCGTTGGCTTGAACCTCCCGTGGGCTATCCTCGCGGGAGACCTGCGTGACCTGCTGCGCGGCAGCCACGTGAAGGCCATGCCCATGCCGTCCTGCGAGGTGTACCCGTGAGCCGGTGTTTGCCGACAAGATGGCAGATTCGCAGTTGACACACTGCGGGTGAACCGCGGATCACGGATCACACCTTTGTCCGGGGCCCCTTTTGGCCCGCCGCAGTCGTCGCCTGCGGCTACAAAGGCATTCTGTAGCCGCCCGCGGTGAGGGCGGCACGGGAGGTGTTCGCAGGGCCGACTGTGAACCTGTCCCCCTATCCCCTGGGTGCCGACCGTCAAGACGCGGATCACGACCGCGGCGGGCGCGGTGGCGGCGGATCGAACAACAGCTCCTTCAATTCGAGCTCCCGCAACAGCCAGTTGATGTCGTCCCGCCGGCCCGCTTTCAGGTTGCGTTGGTCGTGGGCGCGGACCCGCTGCTTCATGAGGCGAATGAGCTTCGGGCGCAGCTGCGGATCGCGCGCCGCCTCCCGCGGCGTTTTGTCGTCGAGCGCGGGAATGCGGGAGTCCAGGAAACGGCGATCTTCGGCCTCGAGCAGCGCGGCCTGGAAATCCGCCTCATGGTCGGGGGCAGCCAGACCCTTAGGCACGCGGGACGATCTCATAACGACCCGCTCGGGATCCTCCAACAGACGGGGCGGCACGAGCGAGCGATCGTACGTGGGCTCGTCTTGCTTGAGGCTCGCGGCAGGATCATCCAGCCGTTGGCTGGCGAATCGGACGGCGGTGCCCATGAGCGACTCAAACCGGCGACGCAGTTGCGCGGTCCGCGCTGCCCCCATGGCTTCGAGCTGCCAGTGAGTCTTCCCCAGCAAGACGCGCCCCAGCACCGCCCGCCCGGCGGCCGCTGGACCCTCGACGTCCTCGTCAAACCACACGCGTGCTTCAGAGAAACCTTCGTGGGTCTCGGCCTCGCGCAGGTCATCGAGATGGACAGCGGGTTGGTCATCGAGGAGTGAGCGGCATTCGGCAAAGGGACGGCGCAGGTCATAGACGACCCGGCCCCATGTTGCATCGATGGCGGCAAACATGTTGGCGTGTCGCGCCAGCATGGTGGCCGCGAGCGCTTGATCGAAACGGACGAATTGCTCCGCCAGCCACAGGCGGATGCCGGTTTCGTCCACCGGCCCGCCCAGGTGTCGGACGATCTCGCGGACCACCTCCTGGGGCTCGAGTTGCGCCACGTCCGGAATGTTAATCGCCGCTCCCGCCAGCCGGGAGTAGTGCGGCATCCGATGCATCCAGGCCAGGAACACGCTGAAGCGCACCGCCTGCGCGGCAAAGCTCCGGTCTCGAATGCAGAATGGCGCGTGCGCCTCCTCGAGCAGGTCCACCACTTCCACCTGTTCGCGATCGATCACCCGCCGGACTTCGACCAGCGCGACCTTCGTTCGCATTCGGGCTTTCATCAAGACCCGCTCGTCGTTTTTGAGGCCGGGGAATCCCTCTTGCTCCCAACGTTCCGCCAGCGTCCGCCCGCCGTGATCGCGCGCGAAGAACTGCCGCCACGTGACCCAGGCATGGAGGGCATGCGGCGAGGCATGCCGCCGCAACCGCACCAGCTCCCGCTCCGTCGCGGCGCGGTCCGGCCCGGCCTCGAGGAGATACAGGGTGGCTTTGCTGTTCAAAGAGTCATCCAGCGCCAGGGCCGCTTCGTAATTGGCAGGCCCATAGGGATTGAATATGCAATCGGCGGGACACGCGTAGCGGCTGACGCGGTTGTCGCCGCACTCGGCCGGTGACAAGTCCCGCTGCATCAGCGGACAGAAACGCCTTTTCGCTGACTTGGTCATAGGTTCTCCATGGTGGCGCCTGCAATCCTCCCGCGCCAGCGTGAATGAGGAGGCTTCATGGGATCGTGGACTTGGTTAGGTCTGAGGCGGTGCCTCGCTAGATGCCTTCCGGTCGGAAATGTCGTATGAATCAATCAGTGTCCCGGTTTGAGTCTGCGAGGAAAACGTCACCGACTCGGGGCTGGGGCCGGTGCGAACGTGGTCGTGAACTCCGCCGCTGTGCCGGTGGTTTCGAGGTAGAGGCTCTCGCGGCGATGCGGCGGCACATCGGGTGTTGAGGCGTGAGTGAGAGTGAAACGTCCCGGGGCGGACAACGTGAGTTCGAGCCGGCGTGTGCCGAACGTGGCCTCGAGTACGGCCGTGTTGGTGAACGCTGCAGTCCTACACTCCGTCCAGTGCCGGAAGGCGGCTGGGCGGTCCTCGCGGGCAAACGTCGGGTCCGGCACGAACCGTGCCGGCAGGCGCATTTGCCCCTGCAGGTGCAAGGCGAGGCCCAGGGCAGCCGGAGCCGAGCCCGGCTCGAGGGTGAGCCGGACGACGTCCACGAGCTTGCCGTTCTCGATCCGCAGTTCGCGTTCGGCGGCACAATCCGGCCGGTAAAGGGGCTGGCGTGCGGCCACGCGGCAGGCGGTGGTGTCGAAGCGGAGGAGTTGACCCGGGTTCCAGGGGGCTTGGCCCTGACCATTGACCAAGGGGACGTTGTGGGCGAGCCCGTGGGTGAAGTACTCCCGGTGCAACGGGGAGCCGTAGCCGACCGTACCCGGATCGTGGCTGATGTCGGAGTCCCCGAGGAACAGCTCATAATTCAGCGCCTCGGCCTGGGCGTGCGAGGCATCGAGCTGGCCGTAGTGGAAGAAGGCCTGCCAATCGCCTTGGCGCAGGATGGCCATGCGGCTGGACTCGAGGTTCCGGCTGGCGGGCGGGGGCAGGGGACGCGGGTGTTCTGGGGGGGAGGGGGGATCGAGCAGTGTATCCCAGTTCCGCTGGCGCGCCGCCTCGGACAGGCCGAGGTCGGTGGGGAAGAGGCGATAGGCGGCGGCGAGCGCGGCGCGATTGGGCGCGTGACCCGGGCCGCCGGTCGAGTCGGCGGGGTTGGGGAGCTGGCCCGTCTGGAAGCGCAAGGCGATCGGGGCGAGCAGGAGGTTTTCGACGATGGCCATTTCGGTGTTCAGTTCCTCGGCGCGGCCGGCGAGGGCGGCGGCTTCGAAGAGCGGCCGCAGGGCGCTGACGACGTAGTGGTTGTAGCCGAGCGATTGCTCGAACCAGAGGTAGTCGCTGGTGACCCCTTGGGCGAGCTGCTGGCGGAGGGCGAAGGGCCGTTCGACAGGCTCACGGCGGGGCCGTTCGACAGGCTCGGGGCGAGCTCCCTCAACCGCCGCCTGCCACAGCGCGTCGTTGCCGAAGCTGAGCGCCACGTGGGCGACGGCGGCGCGATGCCAGCAGGCGATGTTGTGGATCCGCTGGAACGTGGATTCGAGCATGGCGGCCTGGGGGCGGAAGAAGTGGTCGAACCAGAGTTGTTTTCGATCGGGGGCGACGGCGTCGTCGAGGAACCGGACGGTCTGGCTGAACTTCACGAGATTGACGGCCTCGTCGAGGCTCTGCCACATGAGCCGGCAACCGCGACCCGGCTTTTCGGGCCAGCGCGTGTAGTTGGTGGCGTAGAAGTCGAGCTGAGCGGCGGCCCAGTCCGCGTACGGCCGGGCACCGGTCAGACGGAAGAGTTGGGCTGCCTGGACCAGTTTGGCAGCGTGGCGGGTGCGGAAGCCGAACACCCAGGCGGCGTGGAGTTTGGGGGTGAGTTTCACCTTGGGATCCGAAGGGCTCGAGAGGGTGTCCTCGCCCGGCTCATCGGGTGTCCACGTGAGGAAGGAGCCGTCCTTGGGGCTGACGAAGTCGTGCCACCAGCCGGAGATCCACTCGACGCGGTCGTGTCGGCGGGCCATCCAGTCGTCCATGTCCGCGCGCTGGTCGGCAAGCCACCGCTGCCACGCGGGGTCTTCCGCCACGCGGCGCCGCGCGCCTTCCCAGTCCTCGAGGGGTTGGCGCACGGGAGAACCGTCCGGGGTGAAGATCTTGAGCTCGGGGAAGGTCTGTGCGGGGTCGGGTTTGGGGAAGCGTGGCGCCTCGAGGTGCGTCTGGATGGCGTGGCGCATGGCTTCGGCGGCTCGGGGCGAGACCGTGTGGGTGCTGGGCGGGTCATTGAAGATCTGTTTCGGTCCTGCCAGGGCGTTGTAGGCGGCATAGACACTCGTGGGTGGACACGTCGTGTCGATGAACCCGACCGTGACGATTCCGGGGCAGCGGACGCGCGTGGCGAAGTTCATGACGTCGTAGTACCGCACCGCATCGAGGACGTCCGAGGCCGGCGCTTCAGGCGGGTTGGCGAGGAATTTCGGCCACCCGTTGACCCGTCCTACGGCGACGCCGGTGTGATCGCACATTGCCGGTACACCGGCGGCGAAGTAACTCACCCGCGGGTCCAACCCGGCGGCGACGATCGACTGGGCGCCGCCTTGGCTGCTCCCGTGGACGATCAGCGTCTTGCCGTTCCATTCCGGTTGTGCCGCGAGGAAGTCGATGGCACGGACCAACCGCACGAACATGCCGAGGAAATAGATGGTCTCGCGCGATTCCCGCCCCCGTGTGCGGTATTCCTTGAGCTCCCCTTGGGCGAGGCCCGTGTAGAAGCTCTCGGGTTGTCCGTTGGGAAGCCCATGGGCGTTGATGTCGAGGGCCAGCATACCCTTCCCGGCCCATCCGGCGGCGCCGCTGAGACTCGAACTGCGGACGCCGGCGCCGTGAACGGTGAGGATGGCGGGCAGACTCCTGCGGGCGGCGCGCATGGGCCGGGCGTAGTATCCCGACACCGGCGCGCCGAGGCTGTCCGCCTGGAGATCGAAGCACTCGACGTTGGTCGCCGGGGAGGTCACGGGGTTCAGCCGGGCATTGACGGGCACGGCGGCGAGCTTCGTCTTCTGGGCGGCCCAGAAGTCATCGAAGTCTGCAGGCACAGGCAGGCTGGGCGGGATCTCGAGGGGGTCAATGGCGGCACCGGCGACCGCGGTGCGGGCCGGCTGGTTTGTGCCGCGGAACACCGCCCGGCACTGGAGGAACCCGGGTTCATCGAGCGTGCCGGTCACGGTTGCGCGGCCGTCGGCGAGCCGCACGGTGCCGTGGGTCAGGGGCGGCACGCCGTCCTTCGAGAGCGTCCACTCGACTTCGGCGTCCTTCACGCCTGGCGGTTCCGAGCGCAAGGTGATGATGAACTGCACCGGAGCGTGGATGGGGTAGATGGCATTGGTGCGGTCGGTGGCGACGGTGAGGGTTGGGCCGGCGGGAGTGCGGGCGGGTGTTGGCGATGCCGCGATCAAGACGGCCGCGCACGCAACAGACAGGGCAACCGCGGCAACGAGGTGGGAGAATCGGTGGGGTCTCATGGTTACTTGCGTGTGAGGCCGGCAGGCGTCGGACCGCCGCCTTTCGTCACGCGGGTAGTGTAAGGGTCCGCCAGGGAATTGCGAGCGGCACTGACGTCTGGGGCTCCAGACGCTGCTGTAGCCGCCCGCGGTGAGGGCGCGGCTGACTGTGAACCTGTCCCCCTATCGTTCTGCGGCTGCGACTGGGCAGGATGATGCTTGAGGGTTTTGGAAGATCCGGGATAGCCTGCGGTCATGGACACGTGGCCGGGGAGTCTCGAGAAGCAGGCGGAGCTGACCCGGCGCGAGGCGGCGCTGGGGGTCAGGGAAGCGGACATCGAGGAGACGTTTGTCCGTTCCGGCGGGCATGGCGGGCAGAACGTGAACAAGACGTCGACTTGCGTGATGTTGCATCACCGTCCGACCGGGCTGCGGGTCAAGTGCCAGGCAACGCGCCAGCAGGGGCTCAACCGGTTCCTGGCTCGCCAGTGGCTGTTGGACCGCATCGAGGCGTTGCGCAGGAGTCGCGCGGCTGCCGAGCGCGCGCGGCGGGAGAAGGTGCGCCGGCAGACGCGGCCGCGCAGCCGCGGCGCCAAGGAGCGGATGCTAGCGGATAAGTCCCGTCAGGCAGCGAAGAAGCAGGGGCGACGGCCTGTCGAATCCGAGTAGGTGTTGGCCAGGAAGATGCCCGTGGGCCTGACCAGCGAGCAGTCCGAGGAGCGCAGCGCGGCAGAGCCTCAGCCAAAGCGCACGAGAGCACTGCGAGGAGGTTCGTCAGCAGTCACATAGGCACGGTTGAAGTCGGGTGAAGCGCTACCGGTCATAGATGATGACTCTCGCCCGGACATGCGGGTGGACCATGAACCAGATCTTGTAAGTGTCGGGTCCTACGCCTGCGGGTCCGTCGGTTCCCCCATTGGCCCACCTGTGCTTGTAGTTGTGCGCCCAGATCCATTCCCAGGCATTGAAGAGCTGGTATCGAGCTGTGGTGCCCAGGATGAAGGCGAGGTCGGCGCTGCCGGTTCTCGACCACCCGTAGAGTCCCGGCTTGTTGTTGCTCGACAGGGTTCGGTCTTCGAGGCACAGCAGGAAGTCGATGAAGCGAGCCTCATCGGAGGCGTCAATTTTGTGTTGGAGGATGATCCGCACGGTGCAGCCGTCCCCGTCATGACACAACTTCTGGATATCCACCGATTGGGCGAAGTAGTCGGTGGTATTGGGGCCTACCACCTCGAAGATGATGGGCGGGTCTTCATGGGCGACGCCGGTCAAGCCGGACCCGTCGCCTTGAAACGCGGTGGCGGTGACGGTCCCGGCCACGTCGAGTTTGCTGGACGGCGAAACGGTTCCGATCCCCACTCGATTCTCGTTGTTGATGGTGAGGATATCCGATCCGCCCTTGCTGAGGTGGAACGGGTCCTCGCTGGCGCTCAAGCTCAGGCGCGCGGCGCCGAGGGTGTAGCGCAATGCCAGGGTTCGATCCGGTTGGCCGGGAGGGTGAACTCCCAACGCTTCCCGAACATCGAGAGGCATCGAGGGGATGCCGCCGATGCCGATGCTGCCGTTGGCGGCGATGAGCATAGGGGCGCTTTGGCCTAGGCCGTCGTAGAACTGGAGCGCGCCGTCTGCGGGATTGACGCGAAGGGACCAGTTGGCCGGAGTGCCGCCAGCCTGGACGAGCTGGAGGGCGGGTGCATCCGTGTTGACGGCGAGTCCATGGGGGGTCGTGCTGACAGCGGCTCCGACCACGGACCTGGCCACCGCGCTCTCCCGGGCAAAGAGCACGGGCACGATGGCCTGTCGGGGCAGGAGGGGCGGATCGGCCTCGGTGATCTTGTCATCGGCGTTGGCGTCGGGGATGACCTGGAGGTAGAGGGCGGCGTCGAAGAACGAGCGGGAGGGATCATCGGGTCGGTCGTTGGGCAGTGGGTTCTTGCTGCCGAGCATGACATTGATGAGGCCGCCGTTGATCGAGGCGCGGTGGACCTCGCCGGCCCAAAGGGGCATGCCCCCGGCGGGTTCGCCGAAGATCTGGAACTGGACCACGCGCGCGCCATCAGGCAGCGGTTGCCCGGTGGCATCGGTCAGGCGGGCCTGGAATGGGAGGAGGCGGGGGGCGGGTGTCTGCCCGTGGGCCTGACCAGCGAGCAGTCCGAGGAGCGCAGCACGGCAGAGCCGCAGCCAAAGCGTAGCGTCTTTTCTTTGGCGTCCAGCTCGACCGGCGACGTCGGTCGCCGTGCTGCGCTGGCGCTGTTGCGCAGGAAGTGAGGACCCCGGAATGAGCCCCTCTCCCTGGGTCCCTCTCCCCACTCCTTCGTCGCGGGGCGAGGGAGAGATCGGGCCGTCCACGGTCTTGGTGACCCTGGATTGCTTTGTCCTTTCCTCGGCTGGCGTTTCACCCTGGATGGGTGCAGCCCGTCCCCATTCCGTGGCCTGGGGATCTGGCCAGGAATGCACGATTCTGACCGAGAGCACTGCGAGGAGGTTCGTCAGCAGTTTCATAGGCAAGGCTGAAGGCAGGTGAGAGGTTACCGGTCATCGATGAGGACTCTTGCCTTGCTAGAGTCCTCGACTTGTGGAATGTGGGGTCGACAGATCAAGTTTGGCCCCTGCCGTTCCCAACCCGCCCCCCTGCCTTCGAGGACTCTACATTAGCGAGGCGCGGAAGAAAGGGTTCGAAGAGGCAGGAAGGCTTCATGGGATCGCGGACTTCGTTAGGTCTGAGGCGCGCCTCGCTAGTACTTGATGATGTAGTGGACGGTGGCGTACGGCTGGAGGTTGTTGTGGGGCCCGTCTTCCCCGGCGTCCGCAATGCCGATCGGGCGCGGATAGGCTGTCCCGGTCGCCTTGGCCCAAGTTTCTCCCCCGTAGTAGAAGCCGCCGGCGGACTCGTGCCATACGGAGCTCGCTTTATAGGTGATGGTCTGATGGCTGTGCGTTGGCATTTCTGACGTTGTCAGCACGTGGGTCTTTTCGCCTCCTGTCTTTCCGACGGTGTTGAACTCGAACTGGAGGGTGTCCAAACCCGCCGGCACGCGGCCGCGCAAATCGGGCAACCGGAAGGTGCCGGGGCCTTCGGATCCCCACTCGGTGCCGATAGCCGCATGGAGCCTGGGGTATTGGCTGATCGCGACGGATCTGCCGTCGCAGGGCAACCAGCCGTTGGCGATGGGGGCTGTCGATCCGCCGAAGGCGACGATGGTTCCGGGTGGACAGAGCTCATCGAGGACTTCCTGCGCCAGGGCCCGACGAGCCACCGTGCTGTCGGCGAGTTTCTCCGGAATGACCGCGCCGTTCGCGATCATCGGGGCTGTGATGCCGCCCTGTGCGACCGTTCGCGAGACGGCGGCTTCCCGGGCAAAGAGCACGGGCAGGATGGCCTGTCGGGGCAGGAGGGGCGGGTCGGCCTCGGTGATTTTGTCATCGGCGTTGGCGTCTGGGGTGACCTGGAGGAAGAGGGCGGCGTCGAAGAACGAGCGGGAGGGATCATCAGGGCGGTCGTTGGGGAGAGGGTTTTTGCTGCCGAGCAGGACATTGACGAGGCCGCCGTTAAGAGTGACGCGGTGGACTTCGCCGGCCCAGAGGGGGGTGGCCCCGGTGGGTTCGCCGAAGATCTGGAATTGGACCACGCGCGCGCCGTCGGCGAGCGGTTGGCCCGTCGGATCGGTGAGCCGGGCCTGGAACGGGAGGAGGCGGGGGGCTGGCTGGGCATGCGTGGGATTGCAGGCCAGCCCGCCGAGCGCGACAATGGCGATGAGTGGTAGGGAATTCATACCCTCGTTAGTACTTGATGATGTAGTTGACGTAGGCGTTCTTGGGCCGCGTCTCATTACCGCCCGTGCTTCCGGTGTTCGGCGGTGTTGCCCAAGCGAAACCGTAGTACGACCCTATGAACGCCGCCCGCCCAGCACCTGCATCGTAGATATCATTCGGGCGGGTATGTTTATGGGCTATGATCTCGTCGGTCTGGACGCTCCCCACCCTGTCTTGCGTGTTGCCGCCGGGACGGATGGCGGTTCGGGCTGCTGCATCCGGGTCTTTTCCCGAGCCGAGGTCCCGTCCTCTGAGGAAGTAACCCCGGAGGTCGGGCAGGTTGAAGTCGGTGGCGGGATCGGGATCATCGGATCCATCGCCCCAAGCTTTGCCGATGGCGCTGAAGAGGGCTGGGTAATCGCCGCTCTTCAGACACTGTCCGTCGCAGAGGAGCCAGCCTGGCGGGGCCGGTGTCGCCTCGCCTCCGAAGGCGAGGATTGTCCCGACCGGCGCGAGCCGCTGCAGGACTTCGTCCGCCAGCTTGTCGAGGGTGACGCTATCGGTGGCGAGTTGACTGACGCCGACAGCGCCCTCGGCGAGGTTCTGCGAAATGACCGCGCCGTCCGCGATCATCGGGGCCGTGATGCCGCCCTGTGCGACCGTTCGCGAGACGGCGGCTTCCTGCGCGAAAAGGACGGGCACGATCGCCTGTCGGGGCAGGAGGGGCGGATCGGCCTCGGTGATTTTGTCATCGGCGTTGGCGTCGGGGGTGACCTGGAGGAAGAGGGCGGCGTCGAAGAACGAGCGGGAGGGATCATCAGGGCGGTCGTTGGGGAGAGGGTTTTTGCTGCCGAGCATGACATTGACGAGGCCGCCGTTGATCGAGGCGCGGTGGACCTCGCCGGCCCAGAGGGGTGCGGCCCCGGTGGGCTCGCCGAAGATCTGGAATTGGACGACGCGCGCGCCGTCGGCCAATGGTTGGCCGGTGGCATCGGTCAGCCGGGCCTGGAACGGGAGGAGGCGGGGAACGGGTTGAGCCAGCATGCGATTGCACGCAAACCCGCCGAGCGCGATCAAGGCGATGAGTGGCAGGGACTTCATATCTTGCTAGAGTCCTCGACTTGTGGAATATGTGGCAAAGAGGTCAAGTTTGGCCCTGCCGTTCCAGGCCCGCCCCCCCCGCCTCCGAGGACTCTACGTTAGCGAGGCGCGGGAGAGAGGGTCCGAAGAGGCAGGAAGGCTTCATGGGATTGCGGACTTCGTTAGGTCTGAGGCGCGCCTCGCTAGTGGCTGCGGACGCGGTAGAAGGCCGGGGCCGTGCCGGCTGGCGGAACGCCCTGGTAGGTGGCGGTCTCGCCGTTGCCCATTCCGGAAATGGTGCTTACGACGGTCCAACCTGCTGACGGCGCGTCGACGCGGTTGGCGTGGAGCACCTCGTAGGTGCGTCCGGCGCGGGTGACCCAGGAGAACTGGATGGACCCGTCGATACCGGTCACGCTGGCGAGCTGCAGCGGCTGGGGGAAGTCGCTGAAGCTGGTGGGATCGGTGCCGGCGTCGAACTCCTCCTGGTTGGTGGCGTTGTCGCCGTCGGGATCGTTGGTGGGGAGGCGGTCATCGCCGGTAAGGCCGTAGTGATCAAGCCAGGCTTCGTAGGGCGACTTCTGGCCTTCCTTCCAGAACATTGCCAGGGGGCCCGTCACGAGGCAGAGGCTGGCGGCGTTGCTGGCGACGACCATGGTTTCCGCCGCTGCGGGCGGGAGGGGATCGCCGGCGCTGGCGATGTTATCCGGGTTGGGCCAGCCGGTGAGCATTCGGGCGCCGACATTGCAGGTCAGGACGACGCAGGGTCCGGAGGGCGGATCGTACCCATCGGGGACACCGGTGTAATTGTGGTCTTCCTCCTTGAAGGCATTCATGTCGCCCTCGAGCAGCGGGTCGTTCCGGGTATTGCGCAGTTCGCCTCCGAAGAACCATATCTCGCCGACTCCCTGTCCCGGGTCGAAGGCGTCCGCGGCGAAGGTGGTCGAGCCGCCGGGGATGCGGGGGGCGAGGTCGAGGTCGCAATTGGCGCTGTAGGCGTGCTGGATGGTGATGAGCGGCACGAGCGGCGACCCGTTGATTTCCCGGGGCTGGAGGCTGACGAACTCGACTGGCACGACGAGGTCGGGCGGGATCGAGCCGGCGGCGGTGAAGAAGATCGGGATCGGGGCGAACCAGGACTCGGTGCCTTCGACGATATCGGGATCGGAGGCACTGATCCGGGCGACGGCGATTGTGGTGCACGCCACGCAGAGCAGGAGGATACGCGGGATGGAGGGATGTGTCTTCATTGGGGGCGGGATTCAATCCGGAAGAACCGGCGGGGATGGCCGGTTAGCAGGCTCTGGGGAACAGGCCACTCGACGGTGCCGCCAGTGCCGCTGAGCGGGTCGCTGACCGTTGCCCACTGGGGCGGCTGAATCGCATCGGAGGCCTCGACGCGGTAGGTGCGGCGGGCAACGGTCGGGAATCGGAGGGCCAGGCCGTCTCCGGTTTGACGCACGATGTCAACCCGGAAGGTGAGAGGTTGGTCGTCGCTGATTTCGAGAACGCCCGGTTCGGTGGCGACGGGCACGGCGGCGCCTGCCAGGAAGAAGCGCGAGCTGCCGATGGCGGGGTTGGTCGAGCCCAGGGCGATGGGATAGCGGCCGGGGGGGAAGCCGGCGATGTTGAGCAGCAGGGTGAAGGCGATGCCGTTAGCGGCGGTGCGTTGTCCGGGGGCGCGCAAGGCGACGCTGGGCTCGGCGAACTGGGCGCCGCCGGGTTGGTCGCCAAAGACGACGCGGTCGGCGTCGCTGCCGCCCCAGATGCTGCCGGTGAAATCGACGCCGGCGATTCCTGGTCCTGGCAGGCCTCCCAGGAGCAGGCCGCCACCGTTGACCAGCACCACCGCGGACATTTCGCTGACCCATTCGCCTCCCAAAACCTGAATGGGGATGCGGACGAGGCTGGTTCCGGGGCGGGCCGAGTGAGTGCCAACGGAGAGCGTGGCGGCGAGGCAGGGGACGGTCGAGGCGATCAGGAGCGCGAGCACGAACTGAAACCAGCCGATGCTGCGACTCGAGTCGTGGGCACGATGCGTCTTCACAGGATCTCGGCTCGCAGGGCCATGGTCATGGTGCCTTTTCCGGGGACGAAGGCGGTGGGCATCAGGGTCACGAGGGTTGGCGCGCCCGGCGCTGAAGCGTCGCGCAAGGCGGCGAAGTCGAGGGCGCTGATGCGGCCGTCGCGGTTAAGGTCAAAGACGTTGTCGAGCGCCGGGGTGGCGAGGGATACTTTTGAGTAATCGAGGAAGTGTCGGACATCCTCGTCGTTCACCCGGCCGAAGGGCGTGCCGCCGGTGTCGCCAACGAGGCTTCCGAAGTAGAACACGTCAGCCCGGGAGAGACCGGTCTGGGCGGTGGCCCGGATGAGGACCCGGAGCCACTGGTTCACGATGGCGCGATCGGCCCAGGTCAGCACGATGCGGTCGGCGCCGTTGATCCCGAGGCCGCGCTGGACTTCGAGGCTTGGCGCAGGGGCGACGGACCACGTGGCTGGGTTTGCGGTGTTGCCGACGCGGAATTCGAGGTCGGCCAGGCTGAAGGTTGGGCCGACGCGGCCGAGGTCAATCACGATGCCATTCAGGCCACGGGTGTAACTGCTGACATTGGCGAAGCCGGCGGTTTCCGCCGGGAGCAAGGCGGTCTTGTCGGGGGCGATGGCGAGGGTGTGGGCGGGGGAATCCGCGATGGCGGTCGTGTTGTCGTAAGCGGAGCGGGCATAGTAGATCTGGCGTGCCAGCACCCGTGAGCTGACCGACACGGTGACGGTGCGCGAGGTGCTGGCCCGTTCATCCCCGGCGTAGACCGTCACGCGGGCGCTGAAGGTGCCGACGCTGTGGTAGGTGTACTCAGCCCGGAACCGGCCCTGGGCGTCGAATCGCAGGGGCACCCGCTCCGTGCTGCCGGCTTCGCCGAACTCGATGTAACCGCCGAGGGCTGCGGTGGGTGGCGTGGGTGTCGCCCGGCCGGAGAGGACGATGGCCTGGCCGAATTGAGTCTGCAGGGTGGTCTGGTCCGGGACCACGGCGGGCGGGAGCGCCAGGACATCGACGAACTGCTCGGCGGAGGTGGTGGCGCCATCCGGATCTTGAACGAGGAGGCGGAGGACGTAGCGACCCGGGGCGAGTCCGGTACCGATGCGCACGGTGGGGCCCATGGCGGTGGACAGCGGCGTGGTCTCCTCGGCCCGGCGCAAAGTCCACACGTGCTCGAGCCATTCCGCATCATCCAAGCCGGCTTCGTCGACCGAGGCGGTGTAGTCGGCGGTGGCGCCGTAGGCGATCGAGGCGGGGCCGGCGATGCGGGCGTTGGCCGGGGCCACGTTGCGCGCGTCGACCGTGACGGCGAACTCCGCCTGGCCGCCGTGCGCGTCACGCACCAGCAATTGGACGTTGAAGTGGCCGTTATCCGGCGGCACGAACTCGAAGGCGGGGCTGGCCCCTGAGCGAATCACCGACCCGCCCTGGCGCACGGTCCAGGTGAAAGTGAGCGGCGTATGTCCTGCGTCCGTGGCCACGGCGGCGAAGGTGAGCCGATCGCCTTCATCGACCACCAATGCCTGCCCCGGTTCCAGGGCGAACGAGGTTCCCTCGATCACGAGCGTGGCGGCGGTGATCATCGGGGCGACGTTACGGAGCGTGATCTGGAGGGTGGCACTGCCTTTGGCCCCCTGAGGATCAGTGACTTGAACCGTCAGTCGGTAGAGGCCCGGCGTGGTTTCGGCAAAGAGCACCTGACCGCCGGTGGCGGGGAGAAGTTGAGGCGATGCGCCGGGCCGTTGGATTGACCATTGGTACGTGGGAGTGTCCAGCGGTCCATCCGACACCTGCGCCACCACGGCGAGGCTCCCTCCCTGGTCGAGGATCACGTCGGATCCGAGGGTGACCGTGGGTGCGGTGTTGAGCACCGGCACCACGGCCTGGGACTCGCGGACGTTGCCTTCATCGTCGGTGATCTTCAGGACGAGCGTCACGTTGCCATCCTGAGCGACGTGGAACGTGAACGCGCTGCCCTCGCCGGAGGCCAGGGTCTCCGGGCCCCGACGGACGGTCCAGGTGAAGCCGGAGGCGTCGGCGAGGGTCTCGGTGTCGATGAAGCTGGCGGCATCGAGCTGATAGGTGCGTCCCTCGAAGAGGCTGCCGCCGATCGCCTCCTGGACGCCGGGGGTGGTGACCACCGGGGTGGGGATCACGTCGCGGATTTCGACGGCGAACGTGTTCGAGGCGCGTGTCTGGCCGGTGACCGGGTCAAAGGCGCGGACGTCGAGCGACCACCCGCTCTGGGGGGTGTCGGCTCCCAGCGTGAACGCATGGCCGACAGTCCGCAGGAGGAGCCGGCCGGCGCTGTCGCGGAGCACCCACTCGTAGTCATAGGCATCCTCGCCCGGATCGGCGAGCACGGTCGCGCCTTCGAGGCGTTGGGGGTTGCGTTCATTGAGGACGATGGGCGATGCCATGCCGGGTCCGGGCGGGACGTCGAGGACGCCGAGGAAGCGGTTCAGGTCGTAGAGCCAATGCTGACCGCCGACGGCGAGATCCGCGTGGAGGCCCAGGCGCAGGGTGCCATCGTTGGCCGGGGTGAACTGGAACCGGCTTGTGTTCTGACCGTTGGGATTGCGGGCGAGATCAGGCGTGACGGTCCACTGGTAGGCGGCGGTCACGCTGCCGGGGGCGTGGGTGAACCGGGCGTCGGCAGTCACGCGGGTTCCTTCCGCGACGGCGTCTGGTGATTCGATGACGAGGACGGGCTGCTGGCCGAGGTTGTAACCGGTCACGATGCCGCTGAGGGTGAGGCGCGGCGCCACGAGCAGATCGTCGACGTACCATCCCTCGGACCATCGGCCGTCGGTGGGGTTATTGGCGCGGCGATCGTCTCCGGCGGCGAACGACAGGACCAGCACCACGGTGCGGCCCTGGTAGGCGCTCATGTCGGCGGTGACGGTCACCCAGCGTGCGGCGTGGGAATCGAGGCGCCGCAGGGAGGCCGGCGCGTCCGCCCAGCTCGTGACCAACCGCGTGTACTGCGTCTGGCCGCCCACGGTTTCCTCGATGCCGACCTCGATGATTTCCTGGAGGGCGGTGCTGTTGGTGTAGGCCTCGGCCCAGGAGTTGAACGTGAGGCGCAGGTCCGTTCCGGAGGGCACGACGATCTCCCGCCGCAGGCTGCCGCCCACGCGGCCGATTTCGTAGTGCGGGTAACCCTGGGCGGTGGTGTCATTCCCGAAGTAGAGACTGTGACTGGGGCTGTGACCGGGCTCGTCGCCCCGGAGTGCGCTCACGTGCCAGAGGTTGCCGTTGGCGATCGGCTGGCCGTAGGCGGTGGGCCAACCGGTCTGGGACAGCGCGGGGAGGTTTCCGGCGGTGTACCCATGGAACGGCGACTCGAAATCTTCGCTGTAGTAGGTGGTGGGCCGCGAGCCGTAGGGCAATTCGGCCCGGATGAGGTACGGGGTGGCGGCAGCAAGGCCGGCCAGGCGGTAGTCGCCGTTCGCGTCGGTCCAGGCCCGCGGTTCCTCTGGGTCCCACTGGCCGTTCTCGTTGGCGTCCGCATAGACGCCTGCGCCGTCCAACGGTTGTTCGGCGACATCGAACTGGCCGTCTCCGTCCAGGTCCTCGAAGTGCCGCCCGTAGACGGCCAGCGTGCCGACGAACAAGTCGAAGCTGGTTTCGACGGTGCGGCCTCTGGATTCGCCGCTGACATCGGGTCCTTCGTAGGCGCGGAGGGTGATGCGGACGGGGCTGGCGAGTGCGGGCACCTGGGCGATGACCAGGCGGTTGCGGCCGACGACGCTCAGCTGCTGTTGGACGGCGTCGTCGCTGGCCCAGGCGATCACCGGGCCTGATCCCGTCACCTGGAACGGCAGCTCGAGACGCGCGCCCGCGGTTGAGACCTGGTGACTGATGGTCTGGGTGAACATCGGTGCAGTGGCGGTTTCCTGGCGGTTCCATTCGAACCCTGCCAGGCGGAAGTCGTCGAGGTTGGCATCCGTTGGAACGGAATCGCGGAGCGCCTTGCCTGCGTCGGTGTAGGCGAAGTTGCCGAGCGGATTATCGCGCAGATCAACCCGGCGCAGCGTGGCGGTTGCGGTGGTGTGGCGGAGCAGTCGGATCGCGTCGGCGATCACGAGGCCATCCGCAGCGGGTATGATCTGGACGGTGAGGGCATCGCCGGCGGTTTGGATCCGGCCCGCGCTCTGCCATGACACGCCGTTGAAGGCCGGCCCGTTGGGGGCGGATCGCTGATCGAGAGTGGTCTCGAGGAGGGTCTGGGTTCCGGATTTGACGACGAGGCGGACGGCGCCGGTCCGGTTCGCGCCGGGCAGCCAGGAGATTTGCAGGTCGTAGGTGCCCGCTCCCAGGTGGGCGACCGTCCAGGTGGCGGGCTCGCCGGGTTGGGCGAGATGGAACCGGTAATCGCTGTCCCACGCGCCAGCGACCGGGTTGAGGTTGTAGAGCCATTCGCCGGCGGCGGCTGCGAACGGTGTCGTGGCGGTGTCCAGGTCGTCATCCACCACCACCTGGCCGAACAGCGGGAGGTAATCCGCGATGCGGTTGCGTCGGAGATCGACGAATTCGAGCTGGCCGAGGCCGGTCAGCGGGGTGAGGTCAGCGATGGCTTGACTGCGGGCGCTGAGGTGGGTGAGTGAGGCCAGGGAACCCAAGGGAGAGAGATCGGCCAGGGTTGGGGCGTGCGAGATATTGTCGAGGCTGAAGGACTCGAGGCCGGCCAGGTTCGCCACGCCCACCGGGGCATCCGATCCGGGGGCGTCGAACTCGAGGGCGGCGAGCCCGGTGTCATCGAGACTGAGGTAGCGCAGGGTGGTGAATTGGGCGAGGGCACTCCAGTCTTGATGGGTCAGGGGGTTGAAGTCGAGTGCCAGCGACTCGAGGTGGGCGAGGCCGAGTTGGCGCAGGTATTCGCGGTGGTTCTTGATCCCCGGGACCAGCGGGTCCAGGGATCCCGAGGCGATGGTCTGACCGACGAGATCGAGGTACCGCAGGCTGAGGGCGTACTCGAGGCCGAGCAGGCTGCTGACCGGCAGTCGGTCTGCCTCGCGTCGGGTCCAGAAGCCGAGGTCCAACGCCGTGATCTCCGCCAGATCCGAGGCGTGGATGGGGCGGATGGTCTGCGGGCGGCCATTCGCCCGATGTTCGAGCAGGGTCACGCCCAGGGCTTCGGCCAGGCGACGGCGCAGCGCCGCGTCAGGGATGGCGGCGGCATCGAGCACAGGGTCGAGGTCGCGTGCGAACCGGGTCTCGGCCGGGTATGGGCTGTCGCCGGCGCCGAGCGCGATTTCGTCGTGGTCCCAAGTGCGGAAGGTCTCGTGGCATTGGCCGAGGGACGGCGCCCGGATGAGGAGGCGGTAGGCGATCGGCTGGTTTTTGTCATCAGCGGACACGCGCGGGTCGGTCGAGGCCACCCGACGGACTTCGAGGCCGTAGGAACCGGCCTTGAGGTTACGCAGATCGATCACGGCGCCCTCGTCCACGAGTCGCAATCGGGGTTCGCCGGTCGAGGCGTCGACGAGCTGATAGAGGCGGCCGGTGACGGCGGCGGGGGCGCCGGTCGCGACGAGGCGGGTTTCCCCGGCGGTTCCGGGTTTGGTGAGGAGCACGGCGACCCGTTTGGCATCGGCTCCGGCTGCTTTGGCTGTTGATTCGAGCCGGAGGGTCAAGCGGGAGCGGCCCGCCTCGATGGCCTCGCGGACGGCGTCCGTCAGGTTGGCGACGACCACGCCGGACTGCAGATCCAGACCTCCCGCAGCGCCGACGGGTATGTACCTGTCAAAAGAGGCTGTGGGCCCGTCGTTGGTCGTCACGGCTCCATCTCCTTCCGGTTCCGCGACCCGGAGTTCGAGGGCGACGCCCGCGAGATTCCGCAGGGCGGTGGCCTGGAAGACCGGCAGCTCGAGATTCGAGAGGTCCCGGTCAAGGCGCCACAATTCGAGTTGGCCGTCGCCAGTGTTCTCGAGGAAGCAGAGCGTCTGGCCCGATTGCAGGAAGGCGGCGGGCTGAGTCCATGTCTGGCCCGGGGCAGGTGCGGAGACTTTGACGGTACGGGCCGCGGTGCCGTCGGTGATCCAGATCTCGGTGCCGTTGGCTGCCGTGAACAGCAGGTGGGAGGTATCGGTGCTGCCGGCGGTCAGGGCGAGCGGAGTCAGGTTGTCCACGCCGAGGAACTCGCCGAACTCGCGCAAGCCGATCGGGGCGGCGTTGGCGACGTTGCGCGACGACAGCAGGAGCAACCGCCGGGGTGCCTCGAGAAGGAGATAGACCTTGTCGCCGGCCGCGGTCAGGCGGTAGTCGCCCGAGATGGCGTCGCCTTCAGGCGAGCTGACCCGGACGGCGGTGCCATCGATGCTGTGAACCCAGAGTTCACTTCGCTCCTGGCGGTAGTAGTAGATGTAGTGCTGGAGACTGCCTCCGCCGGTGCCCTGGAACGAGATGGGGACGGGGGTCTGCGGCACGATGGTGGTGATCCAGCCCGAGGGCGTATCGGCCAGGGTGCGCGTGGCGATGTCGGTCTTGGTCAGGTAGAACAGTTTGCGCTGGGTGCCGCCCGGGGCGGTGCCGGTGAAGGCGAGGAGGTCGTTGGCGGCCGAGAGTTCGTCGGGGTTGGCCACGTTGGTGAACCGGGTGAGTTGGTCCTGGTGGTTGAAGCGCCAGAGGGACCGTCCGGAGACGGTATCGGTGGCGACAAAGAACAACTGACCGCCGAACGGGGTGAAGGCGGCCGGGTCTTTGAGCGTTCGGTTGCCTCCCACGAGCACCTGGGATGTTCCCGAAGAAGTGCCGGTCGAGCGCCACAGGACCCGGTCCGTTCCCTCGCGGGTGACGAAGAACGCGCTCTGGCCGTAGGCGAGGAGGCTTTCAGCTTGATTGAAGCCCGACCTGACGACCGTGGGGACGCCGGCGGAGATGCGGACCAAGTCGGTGCCGTTGCGGAGCACGAACAGCATCTGGCCGTCCGCGGTGACGGCGAGACTGGGTGTGCCGGCGGACTTGATTGCGATGTCCTTATTCTCGAGGCGCACCGGTTCGGTGCTGGCCAGAGTGCCGCGGGTTCGCCAGAGGATGGGGCCGTCGCCCGATTGCCGCTCGGCGACGAAATAGAAGAAGTCGCCCACAAACGCCGCGTAGCCGGGCGTCTGGGCCACGGTACCGGCCTTGGGCCCGTCGACCATGGCGACCCTGTAAGCCAGTTCGAGGGTGACCGAGAGATCCTGCCAAGACCCGAGCGGCGCGAGCATGAGCAGGGAGGCGAGATCGAATTCGATGACGCCCACGGCGGTGTTGACCCCTCCCACGCGGGCGAAGACGTCGGCCTCGAGATTGGTGCTGAGCTCGTAGCCGGTCTTCAGTTCGAGCGAACCCATGGCTGCCGGATAGACGGATTGCGGCCCCAGGACCGGACCGAGGATTTCCAGCAGATCGCCCGGCAGTCCGTCGCCGGCGAAGGTGAACCAGTGCCAGGCTTCGGTCACGGCCTGCGCCAAGGCCCGGGCGAACTCCGCCTGATCCACGAGGACGTCCGTTCCTCCGATCGTCCGGTTGGCGAGATCGTCGCGGCTTGGGTCGGGCTGGCTTGCCGGGAGGGATCGAGTGACGGCCTGGCCGAAGACGAGGTGCAGGGCGCCGGCGGCCGACCGGAAGCCGTCGAGGGTGGCGTCGGCCTGAGATCGGGCGACTCCCAGGTCGTCCACGCCATCGCCGTTGAGATCCCAGCCGGGCAGGCCGCTCAAGCGATCGGCGACCGCGCCGGGGCCGACGCTGCGGATGGCTTTCGCCGCTTCGCCCGGCGTGAGGCGGGCAGTGGCTGCGGGGCCGGCGGCGAGGCGTGCGGCCTGCAACTGCGAGCCGGTGAACAGGTACACCGTGGCCTGCAGCGGGATCGGGGTCGCCACCCCCACAAACGTCTGTTCGAGCACTGCCAAGTCCGGGAGACCGTCGCCGAGGAAGTCGCCGGCGGCGACTGTCACCTTGGAGGACCGGTCGGCGTCCGGGGCGCCGGCGGTGATTTCAAGAGGCGCCACGCCCGGCGCGGGCGGCTTGGAAACCAGGTCTTCGGCGCCGTAATACACGCGGACGGCGGGCACATTGTCGTCGGTTCGCACGCTGGCGGCGAAGTCCCCGTAGCCGTCCTGGTTGAGGTCACCCAGGGCAGCGAGAGTCTCGGCCTTTTCGCCGGGGCCGAGCCACGTGGGGCCGAGGGCGGAGGCACCTCCGGCGGCCACAAGCAAGCGGCCATCGACGGTGCGGATTCCCAGTTCCTCGAGGCCATCGCCGGTGAGATCGCCCAGGTTGAGCGCCTGGGTGGCGGCCACAGCGAACGTGGGCGGGGCAGGGCCGCCGTGGGGCAAGCCGGCCACCGCCAGGCCATTGAGGATCTGCACGGTCGTGTTCGTACGGATCAGGACATCGGCGGCTTCCGGCTCACCCTGGGCGGGGGCGGTCCATCGGATCCACTCGGCGGCCAGGATTGCGGTCCCGAGGTTGAGCTGCGTGTCGGCCCACTCCGGATCGACGTCTCCGGCCTGGGTCAACTCGAACCGCTGGTGGACGTTTGGCCCGCCGCGCACCAGGAGCAACCGGGTGCCCTGATAGAACAGCATATCGGCGGTTCCATCGCCGGTAACATCCCCCGTGCCGAGGACAGGCACCCCGAATTGCTGAGGGTCGATGAGGGCATCGAACCGGCCCAGGATGCTGCGGCTTTCGTCGAGATTGAACGGACCGTACACCAGGTAACTGCGACGGGCCCCTTGGAGGAGGAAATCCGGGTACAGGTCCTGATTGACATCGCCCAGGCAGAAGAAGCCGGTGAGTTGTTCGTCCGCGGCGGAACCGAGCAGGGCTGCGGCATCGGTCAGGATGAAATCGCGGATCCCGGAGTCCAGGGCAACGACCGCCGGTGCGGAACTGGGAGCCATGGGCAGCGGGGTTGCCAGGTCATAGCGGTACTGATCGGCCTGGATGGACTGGGGTCGTTCGGGGGTGGAGGCCGGGGCGAGGCTCGTGCCGAGAACGACGAAGACATGTTCGGCGCCTCCCGGGCTGAGGAGGGCGAAGTCGTCTGGTCCCTGGCCATCCACATTGCCGAGACGTTGGACGATGCCCTGCGGGGCGAATTCCCCGGCGGGCGTCCAACCCGCCGGTGCGGACGCGGGTTGCTGCCAGTACAGGGGTCGCTCGGGTTCGATGACCAGGTCGGGTTGGCTGAACCAGCCGTGGTCCGATGCGGCGCTGGTGCGGCCCAGGTAGATTTCGGCGATCTCATGGAAGTTGGGCAGGGCGGCGCCGGTGGTGGCGTCGAGCTGCCAGCCTTGCTGATAGCGGCTGAGGGCGAAGTCGGTGTTACCGTCGCCGTCAATATCTCCGAGGCGGACGAGTTGTGCGGGTACATCGAGCTGTTTCCAGAGGAGCCCGCTGGCAAGACTGACGGGCACCGTGGTGTTGAACTGGACGCCGGGCTGCAGGCCGTAGACGAGCCAATGGCGGGTGCCGTTGGTCAGGGCGAAGTCGGCGAGCGTGCCGAAGCCGGCGGTCGATGCCGGGCCGAGCACATTGCCGGTGGGAATGACCGCGTAGCCGGCGAGCGCGAAGCTGGTGTTGACCTGTGCCAGGTCCCGGGCTGCGGCTTGACCGGAGGCCAGACGCGTTGGTCCGCCGGGAAAAAGATGGAATCGCGTGGTGCCGGTCAGCACTGCAAAGTCCGGGAACGCGTCGTTGTCCAGTCTGCCGAGGCCTGCCAGGGCACTGCCGAAGTGATCGCCTGGGGGTGCGGAGAGCCGGGCGACGGCGGCGGTGCCCGGGCTGGCGAGGTCGAGCGGGTGCGGCAGCGACTCGACCACGACATCATCCACGAAGAAGCCATCGTACCCATTGACGGCGCCGTCGACGGAGTCGAACAAGAACCGGACGTAGACATCGTGTCGGTGGGAGCCGAGCCAGTCCTGACCGCCGACGGCGAACGGGTCGGTTCCGGCGAGGACGATATCCACGGACCGCCAGCCGCCGTCCGGGTTTTGGCCCTCGACGAGGGCGTTGGATGTTCCGGGTTTATTGGCGACGGCGGTCACCCAGTCGACGCCGTTCTTGGACACCTGGACCTGGGCGAGGTCGACGGTCTTGAGGGGTTCGGTGCGGAGGTAGTAATGGAATGAGAGCCGGATGTCGTACCCGGGGTTGATTGCGCGGAGTGAGATCGCCGGGGACTGGAGCGAGCCGGCCACGATGCGACCCTGCGATTCGTAGGTGCCGGTCGATTCGTTGCCGAACCAGGCGCTTCCGCCCGTGCTGTGCCCCGGCAGGCCGTCGAGGCGCATCGTCGGCGTCCAGAGGTTGACGGCGCCGGCGTCCCCGGTTGCGCCGAGCGTGAATCCGCCGAGTCCGTTCGTGAAGGTCTCGACCAGAGGCTGACGCAAGGACTGCCAGGCTGGCATGCCATAGACGACGTAGACCGCGCTTTCGGTCGTGCCGTTGGGGGTGCCTACGAGCAGATCGTCGGAGCCGTCCTGGTCCAGGTCGCCGGCGTTCGCGAGCGTGACGGTTGTGCCCGCTGCGGTTGGGAGGAGGAACTGCGCGCCGGCTTCGGCGAGGAGGTCGTGGGTGCCGGCCAGCGATCCGGCCTGACCGAACCACAACCAGACGCGCGGTGTTCCCGCGGCCAGATTGCCGGAAGCCGCCACGGCGAGGTCACCGAGGTCGTCGCCGTTGAAATCGCCGGAGGCGAAGGTGTATGTGGCGTCATCGAGCTTGGGCAAACGGAATGATGCGGTCGCGACGAGGAGGTCATTCGTGGCGGCCTCGGGCTGTCCCAGGTAGAGCCAATAATGGATGCCGGTCACCGTGTCCGCGCGGCCGCCCAAGAAATCGTCGAAGCCGTCTCCGTTCAGGTCGCCGAGGGGCAGGGCTGTGGCCCGGTCGGTGAGGCTTCCCGGCGCGGTGATCCAGGCTGCTCCGGAGGCGTCGAGGTGCAGCACGGACCCCACGCCCCGGGTTTTCAGGAACTTGAGGGCGTATCCGCCTCCGAGGCCGGCGACAGCAGGTTCGAGGTCTTCCGGGAGGGGCACTTGGGAGACGGCCGCGCCTTCGGCGTTCACGAGCCGCACGGAGGCGTTGGCGGGGAGGATCCAGAGCACCAGCCGGGAGCCGAGGAGGCCGGCTTTAAGCGTTGGGCTCAGGCCGGCGGCATCGAGTGCGGACTGCACATCGGTCACGAGGTCGGCCAGCGAGTTGTTGGCGTCGGTGCTGCCGCGCAACAACGTTGCGGTCGCCGTGGCGATCTGTTCCTGGCCGGTCGAGGCATTGCGCGTGACGATCTCGAATCGCCAGCGGAGGGCGACGTCGGCGGGTCCGCTGCCATCGAGCCGGCCTCCATCGGGGAGCGCCGCGGGGCTGAGCAGCGACCGGCTGCGCACGTTGAGGACGCGCAGGAAGGCATAATCGGGAACGCCGGCGGGACTGGCGGTGATCTGCGGCAGGGCATCGGGGGTCGAGCTTGCGGTGGCGGGGTAGAGGGTGACGATCGGGGTGAAGCGGACCCCTGCTGCGGTCATCACTTGGACGTACTGATTGGCCAGGGCTGTGGTATCCGGATCCAGGAATTGGGCTTCGAGGCTTTCCCAGCCCAGGAAGGCACTGCCCGATCCAGCGAACTGCCTGGTGGCTGTCGGGAGCGGCAGGTAGAACCAGTCCTCGACATCGCCGCGGTCGAAGGAGAGTCCGCTGACCTGGACACTCTCCTGGCTTGCATCCCAAAGGGCGTTCCACCCGCCCTGGCCGAGTTCGGCCAGGAGCGAGGCCGAATCGGGTCCGACGTCTTGCCGGCCCGATCCGGTTCCGCCCAATTCATAGCGGTCCGGCAGGCTGGACTCCGTGTCGCCATCGACCAGGTCGGCGCCGGGGCCGCCGTCGAGGTAATCGTTGCCGTTGCCGCCGAACAACACGTCGGCCCCCTCCTGTCCGAGCAGCCGGTCGTCGCCGGTGCCGCCGAAGAGCCGGTCGTTGCCCGCGCCGCCGTCGATTTCGAGATCGGTGACCGGAGCGCCGGCCGGCCGGTCGGCGTTGGTGAGCCCCCATTCCTCGGGGCTGCCGGCGAAGAGGTAGCCCGGATCGGCATGGACCTCGTCGTCACCCGCGCGCGTGCTGAGGAGAAAGCGCTCGACCGAGGTTGGGCGGAAGAAGGCGTAGTGTTGGAGGTTGCGGGTGGCCAGGGGATTGCCGGGGACGGCTTCGGGGACCCAGCGTTGGAGGCGCGTGTCGAACACGAGCGCGGTCACCTCGTATCGGCCGAGGATCGAGTTGTAGCGGAGCGCGACGTGATCGGGGACGGGGCGGCCCTGGGCGTCGAGGTCGCCACCGAGATATTGCATGGCGTCCTGACCCGGCCCGCCGTCGAAGCGATCGAAAGTCGCGGGCACGTAGCGCTGGCCGGTATCGGGCAGTCTCGGGAGGTCATCCGGGACGACTTGGAAGAGGTCATCGCCGTCGCCGCCGAACAGGAGATCGGAAGCGCCCTGATCCAAGCCGCCCGTCAACACGTCGTTGCCGGGTCCGCCGAGGATCCAGTCCTCTCCCGGTCCGCCGCCGAGAATGTCGTTGCCGGGTCCGCCCAGGATCAGGTCGCGGCGGGCGATGGTGAGGGCCTGCGAGCGGTTGCCGAGGTTGACGGATACAATCGGGGCGAGGCGGGTGCCCAGGTAGATTCCACCGGAGGTCGTGGCGATTGCATAGGAGGCGGGTGAATGGACGGCGGACTCGAGGCGCAGAAGGTAAGTGCCGGCCTGGGTGGCGAGGGTTGCGAGGTCGAGCTGGGTTGACGTGCCGCGGTGTTCTGCCAGCAGCCGCAGCGTGCCGTCGGCGTCTTGCCTGTAGGCCTTGACCTCGAGGTCGCCTCCCTGGATCCAGATGGCGGCCGGGGCGGCTGCGGAGCCGGCGGCCGGCAGGCCGAAGCGGTACCAGTCGACATCCGTTGCGGTGTGGAAGGTGAGTCCGCTGAACTGGGCGCCGGGCGGGAGTGTACCGAGGTCGTAGGCCGTCTCGGGGGAGTTGTTCCCCGGCTGGGAACCCTCGGCGAGATCGGCGACGGAGGTGAACGCGAACTCGATCGCGTACTCGGTGGGGGTTGCATTGGAGGTGACGCGCAGCGTGTAGACGGAGTTGGCCTCGATGCCGGTCAGGGGCAGCGAGAGGTTGGGTGTTGATCCTGGCGTTGCTGAGGCAAGCCGCGTCAGTCCGTCGGCGGTGTAGAGTTCGAGGATCAACCGGTCCAGCGACGACACGCCGGCGATGCGGACGACATCTCCCGGCTGGGAATCGTGTGCCAGCTTGAACGCGTACCAGTCGACATCGGCCGGATTGTCGAGGGTCAAGCCGTCGAAGCGGAGGTTGCGGGAGAGCGGGACGGACCCGTCATCGACGCCGGGGGTGCCGTCGAAGAAGAACGCTGAGGCGACGGTGTCGTTGCGGACGGGGGTGGTGCTATCCGGGGGGGTCTGGCGCTCGGTTTCATCGATCAGGATCGCCTTGCCGGAACGGATTTCGACGCGGTCATTGCCGGCGCCGGCGTCGATCCAGACCGCCTTTTGGACAGTGGGTCCGACGTTGATTTGATCGTTGCCATCGAGCGCGTCGACCAGGATTGCGAGGAAATCGCCCTCGCCGGGCAGTTCGACGAGGTCGGCGACGTCATAGGACCGGACGGACCCGGCGAGGGTCGTTTCGCGCATCTGGGGGTCCTGCTCGAGGGCGAGGCTATCATCCAGGCGGAGATCGGAGGGTCGCCAGACCGGCTGGCCGGCGTTGGTGGCGGCCGAGAAGTCGAGCCGGACCTGGGCGGCGAAGGTGTAGTTGCCGTTGTTGTTGGTCAGGCGGGTGACGAGGTGATGGCCCTCGAGGAGGCCGGGTTCGGTCACGAAATCGACCGTCATGACGTCGTCGAGATTGGACCCGCTCAGGTACCAGACACGATCGGTCTGGCGCGCATGGGTTTTCCATTCGTCACCGAGGTTGGCGCCCATGGAATCGAGCGGCAGCCCGTGGCTGTTATAGAGCGTGTCGCCGCCGCCGTTGCCATAGAGGAAGTCGAGGCCGGTGCCGCCGTACAGCGCGTCGTCCCGCGGCCCGCCGAGGGACCGGTTCAGCCCGGTGTCTTCGAGGTGGTAAACCGCGGTGTGGACGATCGGGGCCGTTGTGGGCGCGCCCCGGCGGAACTGGAGCTCGTACCGGCCCACGGTTCCCTGCAACGGCTGGTTCAGGTCCGGTTCGAGGTCGAAGGAGCTGATCTCGAGCACGTAATCGCCCGCGGCATAGCCGATCAGGGGGATGGTGGTCAGGGTGAGTTGGGTGCCCTCGGCGCCCTCGTCGAGGACGGCGCCGGTGGCGGTGTTGACCAGTCGCCAGTGCAGCCGTTCGTTTGCGATCCCGGTCGGGCGCGTGAGCTCGATTTGATCCCCGGCGACGCCGGCGGTCTTGAGCTGGAACCGGAACTGGTCTGTCTGCGCTGCGCCGTTGATCAGCAGATCGGAGATGCGCACGAGGCCGGCCCAATCGCCGAGGTCGAGGTCTTGGCCTTTGAGCACGCCGAACCGGCCGCCGAGGGCGGGGTTGCGCAGCCCCTGGGCGGGATCGGCGGTCCAAGCGGAGAGGACATTGCGGCCTGGCCCGCCGAGCAGGTCATCGTTGCCCTGCCCGCCGAACAACCGGTCGAGGTCGTGCTGGCCTGCGCCTGCCGCGGGCTCACGGAAGGCCCAGAGCCGATCGTCGCCGCCCAGACCGAACAGCCAGTCGTTGCCGGCGCCGCCGTTCAATTCGTCCCGTCCCGAGCCGCCGATCAGGATGTCATCGCCCGATCCGCCGTCGAAGACGCCCACGAAATCAACGGATCGGCCGGCGAGCGCGGCGAAATCCAGGGCTGGCTCGGCGGCGAATTCGATCCGGTCGTTTCCGCCGAAGCCGGCCACGCGGAACTGCTCGATGAGGGGTGCACCGGCTGGGGACTTCCAGGTGGCGAAGATGCGGCGTCCGTTGTACTCGACGGCCAGGCGCAGCTGTCCGTTGGGTGTCAGGTCTGCCGCGGCCAGGCGGATGACGTCGGGGCCGTCGGTCCCCTGGATCAGGAGGATGTCCGTGGCGGAGTCATCCGGTTCGCCCGCTTCGATGACGTCGCCGTGGCCGTCGATGACATCTCCCGGGTGCACATACGCGGGATCCGTCTCGAACACGAAGATGTCATTCCAGCCGCCGCCGTGGACGAGGTCCTGGCCGTCCTGGCCGTCGAGCCAGTCGGAGCCGGGGCCGCCGTAGAGCTCATCCGGGCCCCCGCCGCCGAAGAGCTGGTCTTCTCCCGGGCCGCCGCGCAGTCGATCGGCGGCGCCTGTTTTTGCCGGGCCGTGATCGAGTGCGGCGTCGAGGTTCACCGCGTAGTCAGGTCCTGCGAGGGCGTCGCCGCTCAGGGTGTCCTTACCCGGACCGCCATCGAGGAAGTCCTTGCGGAGGTTGCCGTAGAGCCAGTCGTTGCCGGCGCCGCCGAACAGCTCATCGCCGTCGCGTTGGGCGGCGACGGCCACGGACGCTCCGAATTCGGGGGCGAACGCGTAGAGGTAATCGTCGCCGTCATCGCCGTACAACTGCTGGCCGACGAGGTTGCCCTGCGGGTCGCCGGCGTCGCCGAAGAGGCTGTCATGGCCCGCGTCACCGTGCAGGATGTCGAGTCCCTCGCGGCCGCGGAGAACATCAGCGTCATCGCCTCCCCGCAGCCAGTCATCGCCGGGGCCGCCGTCGACGTAATCCATGCCCGCACCGCCATCGAGGTAGTCCGACTCGGCGGTGTCTCCGCCGTAGAGGTCGTCGCAGCCGCCACCGCCGAAGAGCCAATCCACTCCGGGCCCGCCCTCGAGCCGGTCATCGCCGTCATTGGATCCCGGGACGGTCTGGCCGTGAGTGATTGCGGGCGGGAAGACCATCCAGGCTGCGGGCTCGACGTCGCTCCGGTTGAACACGGCGGCGCCGCCCCAGATGAGGTCATTGCCCGGGCCGCCGAACAGCCGGTCCCGGCCGGAACCGCCGCTCATTTCATCGGCGCCGGCGCCGCCCTCGAGAATGTCGTCGTCGGCGCCGCCCTCGAGCCGGTCATCGCCGTCATCGCCGAGGAGCGTATCGTTGCCCGGGCCTCCGGAGAGGCGGTCTGCGCCGCCGCGGCCGACGAGGGTATCGCGGCCCTCCTGGCCGTAGACTTCGTCGTCGCCTTCGCCCGCGTCGACCCAGTCGGCGCCGGTGCCCGCCTCGATGACATCATTGCCGCCGCCGCCGTAGATCTCGTCGTCGTCCGCATCGCCGAAGATGTGGTCGGCGTCGCTGGAGCCGGTGATCGTGTCCTTGCCGGTCCCGCCGCGGAGCACGGCGGGCGTGGTGAACACGGCGCTCTCGCCCGCGACGATCTGGTCTGCGTCCGGGCCGCCGTCGATGGCATCGCCGCCGCCGTTGCCGAAGATGCGGTCCTGACCGGTGCCGCCGGCGATCTGGTCCTGGCCCAGGTCGCCGTAGATGAGGTCATTGCCGGCGCCGCCCTGAATGGTGTGCAAGGCGGTGGGGTCGTCCCCGGTCTCGGTTTCGAGCGCGAAGATCACGTCGTCGTCCGCGTCCGTGCCTTCGGGTCCGCCGATCAAGACGTCGCCGCCGAGTCCGCCGATCAAGGTGTCATTGCCCTGATCGCCGTCGAGGTGATCTTCGCCGGCGCCGCCGTCGAGGCGGTCATTGCCGGCACCGCCCAGGAGGGTGTCATAGCCGGCCTCCCCTTCGAGCACATCGTCATCCTCACCGCCCTCGAGCCGGTCGTCGCCGTCGCCGCCGTTCAGGTGATCCTGGCCGGGCCCGCCGAAGAGGCGATCCTGGCCAAAGCCGCCTTCGAGGTAATCGTGGCCTGCGCCGCCGTCGAGTTCATCATCGTCCTCGAGGCCGAAGAGGTGGTCGTCGCCGTCCCCGCCGCGCAGGGTGTCGCGGCCGCGGCCGCCGGTCAACCGGTCCTGACCCGTGCCGCCATCGAGGACGTCGTTGCCCTCGCCGCCGTCGAGTTGGTCATCGCCCGTGCCGCCGGACAACTGGTCGTCGCCTCCGCCCCCTTCGAGCACATCGTCGCCGTCGCCGCCATCGAGCACGTCATGGGCGGGTCCCCCTACGAGCTTGTCATTACCGGGGCCGCCGGCCAGGCGGGCGGCGGCGGTACCTGCGATCAAGGTGTCATTGCCGGCGCCGCCTTCGAGTCGGACGGGGAGGGTGATCGCTGGATCGATCTCGACGGTGTCGGCGCCGGGGGTGCCGAGGAAGACGATTTCGGTGACGCCGTTGAAGTTCTGCTGTTTGCCGGAGGAGAGAACGGCGAGCTGGCCGGCTTCGCCGCCGGGGACGACGCGGTAGTTGGCCGAGGCGAGGCCGGTGGTGGTGAGCGTGAGTTTGCCCTGGGCGAGGGTGCCGAGGATGGGTGCCGGGTCTGCCGGGCGCGGCACGGAGAAGTCGAGCAGGGTGAAATGGCCGAAGTCCTTTTCCGCCTCGAAGATCGTGACGAAGCCGAAGGGTGTATCGAGCCCGACCTTGACGAAACCGGTCAACCGGACTTCGAGGTGTCCGCTGACATCGAAGACGTGGACGACGCCGAGCTTGAGCGAGTTGAGGAGTTCATTGCCCCGGACGCGGCCGTCGACGGACTTGGGATCACCGGGCATGCCGTCGTGGAGGTCGAGGAAGATATCGAGGAAGAGGCCGCCGCCGACGCCGGCCTGGGCGACGGCGATGTTCAGCTCCGCCATGGCCGTCAGACCGCCGTAGAGGGTGATCTCGGGGACATCGGCGCCCTTGCCTTCGGGATCCAGGGTATCGCTGACATAGAAACCGAGGAACAGGTCGGCGACGTTCTTGCTGGAGAGAAAGCGGCGCAATCCGTAGGTGTCGTAACCGAACGCCAAGTCGATCTTGGCGCCGACCTGCCCCGTGATCCGCACACCCAGCGGACCGAACAGGGCGAAGAACTGCTCGTAGTTGAACTCGGCCTTGAACTCCGGCATGTCGTACGCGATGAGGACCACGTCGCGGCCAAGGAGCAATTCGATCAGTTTCGACGGGTTCTGGAAGGCGGGGAAGAGGAAGCGTCCCTTGGCCGATTCCTCTCCGTTGCCGGCGGGGAGGACATCAGCCAGGCGCGCTCCCGAGCCGGACTGTCCTCCCGGGAGGCGGAGGTTGCTGAGGGAATCGAGCAGGTTGTTGGACGGGGCCGGGTCAACGGCTTCGAGCTGGCCCTTGGCGTTCGGGTCCAGCAGCGATTTGCCCGACAGGGAGAAGTCACGGACCGCCTGGCCGACTGCCGAGAGCGGGATCCAGAGGGAATCGGCGGGGGAATCGAGCATTGCGGCCAGGTCGCTGATCTGAGTGAGGGCCTCGATGAACTGCCGCGCTGCCGGGCCGACATTGCCGAAGCGCTCCGCCAGGTCGAGGAGCGAGATGTCTTCTCCCGCCAACTCCGAGATGATCGGGATGGGATCCTGCAGGACGTCGAGGACCGGTCGGATCGGTTCGAGCACGTCATTGATCCGGTGGACCACCGGGGTCAGCACCCGGTTGACGAAGTCGCCCAGGTTGACCTCCGTGTTCGAGAACCAGACGTCCGGTACTCCGTCGTCCTCCCACACCAGATTGAACTGCGTCCGCAGCCGCGGGAAGTTGGCGTTGCCGTCGAAGCTCGCTGTGAGACCCAGAACCAACTGGGCGTCGAAGTCCGCCCCGAACGCGAGCCACCGCCGGGTGCCCGATATCAGGTCGGACAGATACCAATCGCGGCCCTCGCCGTCCGGGTCGAGGTCGACCGAGAACCCGCCTTCAACCCTGCTGCCGCGGTCCTCGATGTCCGCCTGGAGCCAGAGCAGGCGCCCGGTCGTGCGGAACCCGTCGAGTTCGGCCTTGAATTCCAGCCGCAGATCCTCGCCGCCCGGGAACCGGAGGAAGAAACCGCGCTGCCGGTCGATCCCGAATTCGAGGTCGAAGTCCCAGCGGATCTGGAAATCGAGTCGCCCCTCGACCTCGAGTCCCAGGCCTTTGAGGACGCTGACGTCCCATTGGAACGGCGTCTCGGTCGGGGCGAGGTGGAAGTCGCGTCCGAGCCGGAGCTGGAAGCCGATCCGATCGGCGGTCTGGCTGATGACGATGTCGTCGCGGCTGAGGGCGGGCTGGTCGTCGAGATTCGCGAGGATGGCGAGGCCTGCGGGGCCCAGGGCCTGGTAGAGGAGGTTCTGCACCTGGTCGATGGCGTAGCCGCGCGGGTTTCGCGCCGCCTCGCGCACCTCGGCCCGGATGTCATCAAGGAAGCGGGTTGCCTCCCGGATCTGGGTGCCGATGACGGGGATTTCGAAGCCGAAGACCTTGCCATCCAACAGCCCGTCGATGAAGAGGAACGCCTGATCCCAGCTCGAGAAGAGTGAGTCCCAACTCGAGCTCAGATCTCCCAGCAGCGATCCGACCCGGGTCTCGATCGCGCGGACGAGGTCGGGCCCCTGAAACGACACGGTGCCGGCGATATCGCCGATGTTGGCGATGGTGAGGACGAGGTCCGGGCTCAGGGGATCCAGCGCCACATAACTGCTGCCCAGTCGGATTTGGACGGGCAATCGCGCTTCGGCCTTGCCGGTGAGCTTGGACTCGAACAGGCTCAGACCCAGCTCGCCAAAGAGCTTGTAGCGGTGGTCGGCCGGGTCGTCCTTCACATCGACGACGAACTCGGCGCGCGTGCCGGGGCCGCCGGCGCCGGTGAGGAAGAGGTAGGCCAGGTCCTTGTTGGTGTCTCCCAGCCTCAGGCCCAAAGGGCCGAAGCCCGCCTCGAACAGCAGCCCTTGTCCGCTCGATCGGGAGTCGACACCCACGCCCAAGACCAGCCGGGTGTTGTCCTCGAGGTAGAACTGCGGGCTCAGCGGTTTGGTGACGTCGACGGCGAGGTGCAGTTCGAGGGCGGCCGAGACTTCGACCTGCACCTCGCCGGTCGCGCTGGCCAGAGAGTAGGGCAGACCGAGCAGCGATTCGAGATCCAGGTCGAGCGGGAGCTTCAGGTTCGCCTGCTTGTCGATGACGAAATCGAACCGGAACAGCTTGCCTTCGCGGCTGACGCCGGCCAGGGCGGCGCCCTGGACGTCGGTCCAGCCGAGATGCGCCTTGCCTTCGGTTGCGCCCAGCGCGATGAAGATCTCCTGGATAGTGGTTTCTCCCTTTTCCTCGAGGGTGTCCAGCAGCGAGCCGACCCGGTCCGAGAGTTTCAGCAGTTCGGCGGCGGTTTTGTTCAGAAGCGGCAGTTTCTTTTGAAAGAGCGATGACTCCTCGATGTCGCGCACCAGATCGCGGATTCGGTCGAGGACCTCGACGAATTCCCGTGTTGCCACCCGTTCGAGCCCGGCCACCACATCGAAGTCCACGGCCGTGACGCTCAGGCTGGCCACATCGAAGAGCTGCGGCCAGGCCAGGACCAGCCGGGGGTTCAACCCAAGGTAATCCAGGTTGAACGGATCCGGGTCGACCCGGACCGGCAGTGTCAGGGCGGCACTGCCATCCACGGTGACGCGAACCACCTCCGACGTGCTGGTGAGGAGGCTGCCCAGCTCGCTCACCGTGAAGCGGCGTCGCGCGTCGGGCGTCGCACCCGCGCTTTTCTCGAGTGCGATGGCCAGGCTCGCGGAGGCCTCTCCGGTCCCGTTCTCGATCCGGATGCCCAGGGCGCCGAACCGCGCCGCGGCATCCAGGTCCGACACGCTCAGGACGAGCCGCACGCCGAGGGCCACGTCCGTCAAGAAGACGCGTTGGCCCAGGGAAGTCGCCTGGGGCGCTCCGCCCTTGTGGGTCCCCAGGTACAGGCCCAGTCCAAAGGAGGCCTCGATGACCGGCTGCAGGACGATCTGGCTTTCCGTGCTGAGATTGACCAGGGACCCGAAGCCCACCGCGGCATCGAACCCGGTGGCGAAGCCGTCGAGGGCGTGCCGGAAGTCGAATCGGATGACCAGCTCGGCGGCTTCGACGTCCAGGTCGACCTGCGCGTTCAAGCCCTGATCTCCCTCGCGCGCCAGGACCTGGTTGAGTCGGGCGAGGAACTCCTGGATGGTTGTGAACGTCAGCGAGCCGTCGGTTCCGATCAACCGGTCCACGATCTGGTCCACCAAGGCGCCTCGGATGTCGCTGACGCTGCGGACCACGCCGGTGGCATCCCGGACCTGCTGCCAGCTGGCCTCCTTGACGAGCGGCAGGCGACCCCGGAGATCCTCGTGACCGGAGACCTGTCCGAGAAGGTCCACCGCCTGCCGGATCACGGCCATGAAGTTGGCGGCCCCGAGATCCTTGAACGACAACAACCCGGTCTCTTCCAGCCCCGAGCCGGAGAGCTGCGGGAGTTGCGTGAAGAACCCCTCCGAGGACGGCGGGGAGTTCGAGGGCAGGGCAAGCGTGAAGCCGACGCTCCCCGGGATGTTGAAGCTGCCGATGCTGCCGGACAGCGCGAAATGAGCTCTTATGGCCGCACCGATTTCCGGCATCCCCAGCCCTGCCAGATTCAAGGCCTCGCCGGATCCCGGATGCCAGACCCAGCCGCCCTGTGGTTTGAAGGCGAGGCTGCCTTCGAGGATCCGGTGAGTGCCAGCCGGGAGGCCCTCGACGTCCAGCCCGCCGTCGAGTTGCAGGGTCACGCCCAGGAAACCCAGTTTGGCGGAGCACTGGATCCCGGTGGTCTGGACGGCGATCGCCGCGGTGACCTCATCGACCGCGACGAAGAACGCTCCGACGATGCTCCCGGTGTAGCCTCGCTGGATTCCCACCCGGAGCTTGAGGGTGGCTTCGACCAGAACGTCCAGTTCGACACGGCCGCTGATGCCCAGCTGCCAGGCTTCGGCCTCGGGTCCCAGCGTGAAAGGACGCGTGAGGGATCGGCCCGCCACCACCGTGAGGCTCACGCTCGCCTCGGTGTCGTTCGTGATTGCCTCCACCGATTCGAGCCCAAGGCGGTTACTCCCCGGCGGCCCGGTGGCCGGCGTGCCGATGGTGTATTGCCTGAGCCAGTTGGCGAGGGCAACGGGCCCCTCCGTCAGGACGACCTCGGGAATCGCTTTGAACACGTCGGACACGCCGCGCTGGAGCAGGTCCCCGAAATCCAGCAGCCGTCCCAGTCCCACGATCATGTCCGGGTCCATCCCGGGCAGCAGGTCGCCCGTCCAGCCCAGCACTGGTAGAGCCGTCACGAAACTGCCGTGCTCGGACAGCGCGCTGCCCAGCGTCACCAGCTCCTGGGCTCCCGCCACCAGCGCCTCGGTTTCCCCGGGCAGAAAACCCGCGGTCGCCGCGTACGCCGGCGAGTTCAACCGCTCGGCGGTTGCCGAATCCACGCGGCCCGTGACCGGCAGTCGTTCGAGCGCCTGGAACTGGCGCAGGACGTACTCGGTCTTGGGGTTGAGGATGCCGTCCACGTCGAGCGGCAGTCCTTCCTGGTCGAGGAGTTCCAGGTAGTTCAAGCGCGCTTGCGCACGCGCCACCACGACAAACCCCGCTCCCGCCACCACCTGGCCGGTTCCGGTGGGCGAGGCTCCAGGGCGCACCCAGACCGACACGGCCCGTGCGGTCTCGAACGCCGGGGCGGAGCCGTCAACGCCTTGGTCGTGCACCCCATCGGCTTCGAGGGCGAGTTCCCAGGATGCGCCGTCCTGCACGAGGCCCGGGGCGGGGGCGAAGTACATCCGTCCCGTCTCCTGGAAGGGCGCGCCGGTCCGATCGGAGAACATCAGCTTGCCCAGAAATCGGGTGTCCGACGTCCGCGTCAGGTACCAGTCTCCGCGGCCGACAGTGTCCATGCGATAGGTTACGCCGGCGGGGAGGCGGGGCAGGGCGAACTGGCCGTGGGCCTGATCGATCGCGAGGTCGATCGCGATCAGGTCCCCTTGGCGTCCCACGTACGCCTGCTCGAACCGGATGTTGTCGAGGGCCACCCGCGCCGCCACGGGTCCGCGCAATTCGAATCGCAGGGTTCCGGGCCTGCCTCGGACCGATTCGGGCACGAACAATCGCAAGTCGCGGACTTCCAAAGGATCGGCTTGTGCGGTCGGGGTGAGGGCGACGCTGCCGACGAGCACGGTGGCTCCTCCGGTGGGATCGTCCATGAAGACGTCCAGGACCTGTCCCTGGCCGGCAGAGAACGTCACGAGGTCGAGGCGGAGCACCCCGGCGCCGGGCGCGATGAACATGGGGTTATGGGCGCGCCAGGTTGCCCCCGGTCCCAGCTCCAGCGATCGCGTTCCGAACCGGCCGGCGGGTGACAAGCCGAGGGGATCGATGCGTCCCGTCCCGCCGCCGCCGTGGTCCGACCATCCCGGCTCGATCCCGGTCGAGCCGTACCCGGAATCCAGCGATCCGTTCACGACCTGCATGGGATCCCCGCGGGGCGCCCAGCGCGCATTCACGATGTCCGGTGGGTGCAGTCCGCCGACTCCCGGGGCGGTATCCAGCGCCGGGTTGGGCTGGTGGCTCTCGCCGTCCCAGAGCCAGGAAGGCGTGTAGCGGTGGTCCTGGTCGGGGCTGAAGAAATTGCCGGGGCACTGGTTGCGACGCGCGAGGGTCGGGTCGCCCTGGGCATTCAGGGCCACGCGACTCAGGCCATAGCCGGTCGTGCGGAAGTCCAGCCACTGTTCCGGGGCCGGGACGATGTCGTCTCCGCCTTTGCCGTCGTAGTTGCCGTGCAGGTTGAGAACCGCCTTGCCGTTCTGCATCTCCCAGGTTGCGGCGGGGGCGATGGACGCGAGGTAGAAGCTCTGCCAGACGAAGGAGTGATCTCCGCTGCCCTCGAGCGTGGAGTAAGGGTTGCCGGCATCGTCGTCGGGCAGCCAGCCGTCGTCGGCGAAGAAGACGTTGTAGGCTCCGGGAATCGGGCGGCCATTGGGCACGAGGAAGTCGGGGATGAGGGAACCGTTCAAGCCGCGGGTTTGATAGTAGACATCCGCGAAGCTCACGTTTGACCACACCGCGGCGCCGTAGTCCGGCGGTTGGCCCAGGGTGAACAGGGCCTGATCTTCGTCGACCGGCAGCGAAGCTTGGTCGAAGTCGTGCGGATCCAGGTACGTCACATGGTCGACGGGCACGTCGTAGGTGGCCAGCCGTTCGACGGCTTCGCTGGTCACGGCCGAGCCGAAGCTGTGCGCGATGAAGTGCAGCGGGATCGTGTTCAGGGGTCCCAGCAACGGCTGCACGAGGTGAAGCCGCACCAGCATGGTGAACAGCGCGTCCCCGGCCGCCTCCCCCCAGCCGGAAGAGAGTTCGTTGGACTCGTCCGCCCAGTCGAACAGCACCACCAGTTCCTTCGCCTCGGATTCCCCGGCGCCGGGCAACACCGAGTCCTTGGGATCGAACCCGCCGGTGGTTGCCTCGTCGATCACGTCGTAATCCAGCAGCCAACCGTTGGTTCGCTGTTGGACTGCGCGCGCCAGGGCGATCAAGGCGTCGCCGTCCCCCATGCCGAGGTCGATGCCGGCGATTGTCTTCGGCTGAAAACCATGGGTGATGATCGTCGCCCCGCGGATTCGGTTGGTTGCTGCCAGCGGGTCCAGCAACTGGGCCACGGCCTCGACGGAGAGGAGCGCCGGAGGGCTTCCCGACGCCATGCTGACGGCTGGACGGCTGTTTTCGGCGGGCGTGTTGGCGTCCCCGACCGGATTCGCCGGGCCGCTCCCGGCGTCGTCCGGATCCGGTTCCGAGCCGACTGGGTGCACGTCGACGCCGGAATCCTCCCACACTTCCGCCGTCACTCCTTGCAGGATGTCCACGCCCGCCGGTGCGCTCAGGTCACCGGCCGCGCCCATGGACACCGGGGCCGGCGTGCCCTCGACCACCTCGATACCGCCGGGGGCTTGCAGCCCGGGGTCCATGCCTGGGGTTGCGGGGAGCGGCAAAGCGGATAGCAGCACGCGAGGCTCCAGAGGTTCGAGCTCGAGCCGTGCCGCCGACCCGTGGGTTGACATGGATGACTTCACCCGATCGGGGATCGGTTGATCCCCGGAGCCCGCACCCAGCCACAACGCCTTTGTCGACCAACAGAGAAGAACACGACACTGCCTGTTTTACGTCGTCTGACCGAAGGAAGGGCCACCCGTGCCGGTACTTCTTGGTTCGGTCGGCACGCTAGGCATCTGCGGTCGGCCTGTCGAGGAAAAGTTGCTCACAGACTTTTTTCGCGGGTGCACGCTTTGCTGCTTTGACAAGAGGGAGCGGGTCTGCATCATGGCTGCGGGTCGGCGTGCTGAGGGGTTCTCAGTTCGGGCGACCATGGAGCCGGGGAGTGGCTGTGAAGACTTGCACGATCAAGGGCAGCGTGTACCTGGCGCTGGGCATCGCGGCGATTGGCGCCGCCCTGCTGGTGCCGGCGCAGTTGCGTTGTCTGGATGAGGAAGCCGTCGTGCGGGCGGGTGCGCCGACCCGGACGGTGCTCGTCGAGGCGGCGGAGCAGTTGCGTCTGGACAAGCCGGGCTTGGCCGTGCTCCTGGTGAAGGCGGGCGTGGCGGCCGATGTGCCGGGCGCAGCCCAGGCGTCCCAGGAGTTGGAAGCGCAGATGGCCGCCCGGCCCGTGCCCGCCGTTTGGGGCCCCACCGATTCACTCCTGCAGCAGGTGTGCGGGAAGGACGGGCTGAAGACCGACGCCGGGTCGGTGCTCGAGGTGATCCTGCCGTCGTCGCGACGGGCGGCGGCGCTCGAATTTCTGCAGAGCCTGCGCCGCGCCGATGTCCGCGAAGTGCTGCGGCATCGCGAGCTCGCCAACACCGTCGCCTTCCCGCCGGTCTCCTCCGCATCCGGTCAGGCGCTGGATGCGGCGGTGTTGCTGACCGGCCTGTTGATGCAGGCCGAGGCGATGCGTCCCGCGCTGCGGCAGGAAATTGAGGTGCTGGCGGCGACGGCGAACCGGGGTGGGGACAGCACACCGATCGAGCGGGTGTACCTGGATCTCAGTTCGCTCGCCAAGCGGATGACGTGGGATCAGCTGGTGTGGTTTCTTGGCCGGGTGAAGGACCTGACCTCGCTCCGGCAACTGACGAGCGCGATCATGCGTGCGCCCGGCGAGCTGCCCGTGGTTTTCGCCGCCCTGGTGATGGCGGAGTCGCCGGACGCCGTCGTGACGCTGCTGCGCGACCTGCCGAAGACGGCGTCGGCCGATTTGCGGTTTGCGCTGGGCACCGGCAAAGGGGGGCTTGATCTGCTGTTGGCCCGCCAGCAACCCATCCACCGGGCGCCGTGGCGGAGCCCCTGGGTCGCGTTGCCGGGGCTGGCGCAGTTGTGGAGTCTGCTGGTATGGATCAGCACGACGTCCCTGGCCATGGCACTCCTCTTCAAGTATCTCCTGTGGTTCGACGGGGCGTTCTGCCTGGCGCGGGCCTTCAGTCTGCTGAAGCCGGAGCCCAGCGACGAGGAGGAGCCGCTGGTTCTCCCGTTCGCCCGCACGCTCCGGCAACAGACGGTGGCGGCCTTGGCGCTGATGCTGGCGGTCATTTTGACGGAGCCGGGTCTCGCCCGCACTCCGGCTCCCGTTTCTGCGGTGATCTGGGTGCCGGCGAAGAGCCGGACTGTTGCTGCGGTGGAAACATCGGAACCGAAACGATCTATGAACCCCGAGTCAAACTGGCTGGCCTTGGCCGTGTTTTTCACTGTCCAACTGGCGGTGTATGTCATCGGCCTCATCAAACTGCGCGAAATCAAACGTCAGGAGCTTCCCAGCGCGCTCAAGCTGCGGGTGCTCGACAACGAGGAGAACCTCTTTGACACCGGCTTGTACGTTGGCTTGGGCGGCACGGGTCTTTCGCTGGTGTTACTGGCGCTGAACCTCTTCACCGCGAGCCCGATGATCGCCTACGCTTCAACCGGCTTCGGGGTGTTCTTTGCCTCGCTGCTGAAGATTGTTCATGTCAGGTCGTACCGGCGGCGTCTGATCCTGCAGGCCGACCTGGAAACCCAGCAGGTCCCGTCATGAACCGCGCCGTTTTGGTGGTGCTCGTCGACTTTCTGCTGATCAGCCTCGTCACGCTGTACAGCGCCAACCGGAACGCCCTGGTGGTGCCTCCGGTCGGGGAAGAGGACGGCGGCATCGGCGTCGAGGTGCAGTCGATGCTGGACATGCTGCACACGCTCAAGCAGGCGCTCGAGATCGAGCAGGCCACGCGCCAGCAGGTGGCGCAGGATCTCTCGGCCAGCGAGGCGAGCCTGGCGGAGCGGCAACGGCAACTGGCGGCGCGCGAGGCCCAGGTGCGGCAACTCGAAGCCAATTTGCAGGAGGCCGCCCAGCGCGCCCGCCAGCTCGAGGCCGAGCGGTCTCAGGCGCAGGCGCAGCAAGCCCAGACCCAGCAAGCTCTCGCCGCGGCCCAGAGTCAGCAGGCGCAAGCGCGCGAGAACCTCGCGAACTTGCAAGCCCAGCTCGAACGGATGCGCAGCGAGGCGAATGTGTCCCAGGCGAAAGTCCAGGCGATCGAGGGCGAGTTGACCACCCGCCGCGAGGAGGTCCGCCGGTTGCAGGACCAGATCGGCGTCTTCGAGAAGGCGAACCGGGAGGCTGCCGCGGCCAAGGAACGGCTCGCGGTGGATCTGGGCGCCGCCCGCACCGAAGCCGCGCTGGTCCGGGATCAGCTGACTCAGACGCGGACGCAGATCAGCGCCTTGAGCACGGAAAAGGCGAAACTGCAGGAGACCACCGCGGTGCTGGCCGAGGGGACGCGTGACATCGCCCGCACGGTGGAGGCCCAGCGGACGCTCGCGCCCAACGCCATCTACGGAGATTACTTGAGCAATCGGGTCGAACTCGCGTTCCGGGCCCGACGCCCCGGTTTTCTCGGCCTGGGCGGCAAGAGCGACGGCCAGGTCCCGACGGTGCTCGTGCGCAGCGGTGAGGCGGTTTTCGCCCTGTGCCACGTCACGGAGACGACGCTGCCCGAGGTTGGCGGTGGGCCGAACTGGGAGTCGTTGACCGCCACGCTCAGCCGGAGTCAGCCGTCGGCGTGGACGCCGTTGCCGCAGCTCTGGCTGTTGCGTTCGGATATTCGCGTGGTGGCGTTGCCGGTGCCTGCCGCCGCGGTGAACGCGCTGGGCGCGAAGGCCTATCCGCTGGCGTCCGAACCCGCGAAGTTCAGCGAGGCCTTGCTCGTGGGCTCGCGCGAGGGCTATTACGGCGAAGTCGAGTTCAAACTGGACCCCTCGCTGCCGCAGTACGTTCGGATGCAGACGCGGCCCCTGGGCAAGATCTTCGGCAAGTTCTCGCCCAGCCGCGGCGATCTGGTGTTCACGAAGCAAGGCGAGGTGCTGGGCATCATGGTCAACAACGCGTATTGCCTCCTGCTCGGGGCGATCGAGCCTGTCCGCATGGTGCGTTTGGGCGACAACATCGCGGCCGAAAAGACCGGGCGGATCGGCGCCGAGATCAGCGCGCGCGTTCAAAGACTGCCGTTCAAGCTGCGGTAGCCCCCGTTGCCCATCGAATTGCTCTTGCCTCCCTTGGAGAGGCGGGCATACTGCCGCCCGTGCGTGCCGCCTGAAACCGCCAGGCGCGGAGTTCAGGCGGCGGTTTTTTGTTCCGGTGGGTGGGATACCCAAGCGGTCAACGGGGACAGACTGTAAATCTGTTGGCTCCGGCCTTCGCTGGTTCGAATCCAGCTCCCACCACCACCAGAGTCCTCGACTTGTGGAATGCGGGGTCAACAGGTCAAGTTTGGCCCCTGCCGTTCCAACCCCACCCCCCTGCCTTCGAGGACTCTACATTAGCGAGGCGCGGAAAAGAGGATGGGCAAGCACAGCAGGCTCTTCATGTGCCTGGGGACTCGACCGGGTCTGAGGCGGCGCCTCGCTAGAGTCCTTGACCTGTTGACCCCATATTTCACAAGTCGAGGGCTCTGCCCAGGATTCGGTGCTGCAGAAAACGAGAAAGGCCGGGCACCGCCCGGCCTTCAAGGAGAACTCAAATTGTCCTATTTCTCGGTCACTGAGAGCGGCGCCGCAGCCTCGCGCCATGGTGCACACGGAACTCTGCGATTTGCATCACCAATGACGGGGACACGATACCATGGCGCTGGGGACGTACCAGTCACCAGTTCTGGGGACAGACGGCGACGATGGACGGGATGAACAGGATGAACAGCATGAACCGAGAGGATAGGGGGGCAGAGTTGCCCCCCATCCTGTCGATCCTGTGCCTCCTGTCCGGAGGGGGTGCGACGGGCGTTGTAATCCGTGCGGGCATTGGCTAGGGTGGGGGCCGAGGCCACGTTCGTCACCGGAAGGTGCGCTGGATGAGAATACTCGTTGTTGAAGATGATCCCGCTGTGCGGGAGATGCTGCAGGAGCTGCTCGAGATCAACGGGTACGAGGTCGTTTGTGCGGTGCATGGGGAGGAGGGCTTGCGTCAGGCGTCGGAGACGACACCGGACCTGGTGGTATGCGACATTGCGATGCCGGTGATGGACGGGTACGCGATGCTCGAGGCGCTCCGGCGGAATCCCGAGACGCGGGCGCTTCCGGTGATCCTGCTGACGGCGCTGGCGGAGCGGGATCGGATTCGGCAGGGAATGAACCTGGGGGCGGACGATTATCTGACGAAACCGTTCACGGAGACCGAGTTGCTGCAGTCGATTGCGGCGCGGCTCGAGAAGAAGGGGTTGATCGACGAGCTGGATGCGTTTGCGCACACGGTGGCGCATGGTTTGAAGAACCCTCTGACGCCGGTGCTGGGCAATGCGAGCCTGCTGGCGCACGCCGGGCCGACGCTGCCCGAATCGACGCGCAAGAAGGCGGTCGAGCAGATTCTCGAAAGTGCCCGGCAGATGCGGGCGATCATCGACGAGTTGCTGTTGCTGTCGAGTGTTCGGCGGGCGAGCGTGACGACGGAGCCGATCGAGATGGGGGCGTTGGTGAAGCGCGTGTTGTCGCGCATGGAGTACGAGATTCGCGACCGTCAGGCCGAGGTGAGCGTGGCGGAAACATGGCCGCCAGCGGCGGGTCATGTGCCGTGGATCGAGGAGGTCTGGAGCAACTATGTGGCGAATGCGCTGAAGTACGGCGGACGGGACGGCCAACCGCCGTGCATTGCGTTGGGGGGTGAAGCGCTGCCGGACGGGCGTTTCTCGCGATTCTGGGTGCGGGACAGCGGTGCTGGATTGACCCCCGAGCAGCAGGGGCGGCTCTTTGTGCCGTTCACGCGGCTGCATCAGGGGCCGGCGCAGGGGCACGGTCTGGGTTTGTCGATTGTGAGGCGAATCGTCGAGAAGCTGGACGGCCGGGTTGGGGTCGAGAGCACGCCCGGTGCAGGCAGCCTGTTCTTTTTCACGCTCCCCGCGGGGGTGCCGAGGGGGCACACGGGGCCGTGACGATCGCGGAATCCGGGAGGGAACTCGAATCATGAAGCAGCTCTGGTGGTGGATCGGGTGGGTTGGGATGTGCGTGGCCGCGGCCCAAGCGGGGGAGGTCGTCTGGTTATCGACGCTGGACCTGACGAAGATGCGGCAGGGTTGGGGGCAGCCCCAGGTGGATCGAGCGATCCGGGAGGGACCGCTGAGCGTGGGCGGGCACCGCTTTGACCGCGGGGTGGGCACCCATGCGAAGAGCGTGTTGTGGGTCGACCTCGAAGGGGGCACGGAGCGGTTCCTGGCCCAGTTCGGCGTGGATGACGCCGCGGGCAATCCCAAGGCGTCGATCACGGCACAGGTCCTCGGGGATGGGCGCGTTCTGTGGCGTTCGCCGGTGATGCGGCCCGGGCAGCCGGCGGTGCCGGTGGATGTGGTCCTGCGCGGGGTGCGGATGCTGACGCTGCTGGTGGGGGACGCCGGAGACGGGATCGAATATGACCATGCGGATTGGGCCGAGGCCCGTTTTCTGGTCAGCGGGGCGGCGCCCAGGGCGGTTGATCCGCCGGCGGAAGAGGTGGTGCTGCTGACGCCTCCGCCGGGGCCGGCGCCGCGGATCAACGGAGCGCGGGTTTACGGGTGTCGGCCCGGGAACCCCTTCCTCTACCGGATCCCGGCGACGGGGAAACGGCCGATGCAATTCTCGGCGGGCGGACTGCCGAAGGGGCTGCAACTGGACCCGGAGACGGGGATTCTCACCGGTGTGGCGCCGGCGCGCGGGGAGCACCGAGTGACGATCGAAGCGGCGAACGCGTGGGGGAAGGACCGAATCCGATTCCGGATCGTGAGCGGCGAGCTGCTGGCGTTGACGCCGCCGATGGGGTGGAATCACTGGTACATGCACTACGATCGGGTGACGGACGCGATGCTGCGGGACGCGGCGGACGTGATGGTGGCGAGCGGCATGGCGGACGTGGGGTATGCGTATGTGAACATTGATGACTGCTGGATGAACGCGCCCAAGCAGAGCGACCCGCTGCGGGTCGGTCCGCTGCGGGATGACCGGGGCAACCTCATTCCCAATCGGCACTTCCCGGACATGAAGGCGCTCACGGATTACATCCATGCCCGGGGCCTCAAGGCGGGGATTTACACCTCGCCCGGTCCGCTGACCTGTGCCGGTTTTGCGGGCAGTCACGGGCACGAGGCCCAGGACGCCCGCCAGTTTGCGGAGTGGGGCTTCGATTTCCTGAAGTATGACTGGTGTTCGTACGACCGGGTGGTGAAGGGGGATCATTCGGTGCCGACGCTGCAGATGCCCTATCGGCAGATGGGAGAGCAGTTGCGCCAGCAACCGCGGGACATCGTCTTCAATCTCTGTCAGTACGGGATGGGCAACGTCTGGGAGTGGGGGGCTGCGGTGGGGGGGCACTGCTGGCGGACGGCTGGCGACTTGGGGTTCGAGCTGGACCGGATCTTCGAAGTGGCGCTCAAGAACGCGGAGCACCGGGCGTTTTCGCGTCCCGGCAGTTGGAATGATCCCGATTACATCCAGATCGGGCGGATCGGCAACGCCCGGGGTTCCGGGGAACCGATGGCCTGCCCGCTTTCGGCACCGGAGCAGTACGCCTTCATGTCGTTGTGGTGTCTGATGGCGGCGCCGCTGGTGTACAGCGGGGATATGAATCACCTGGACGCGCTGACGCTCAACGTCCTGTGCAACGCGGAGGTGATCGAGGTCGACCAGGACGCGCTGGGGGAGAGCGCCGAGGTCCTGCCGGCGGGCGAGGAGACCTTCGTGATGGTGAAACGGCTCGAAGACGGCAGTCGGGCGGTGGGCCTTTTCAACCGGAGCGAGGTCGAGCAATTGGTGTCGGTGCGGTGGGCGGATCTGGGACTGAAAGGACCGCAGCGGGTGCGGGATTTGTGGCGGCAGCAGGAGCTGGGGCGGTTTGCGTCGGAGTACGGCGCCCGGGTGCCGCGGCATGGCGGGGTTTTGGTCCGTGTCTGGCGCAGCCGGTGAGGGATGGCGGGCCGGATCCCCGCCTAACGCCTGGGGCTCGAATGGGCGCCATCGCGGTGCTATGCGACGGCATCTGTGAAACCCGCGCAGATTTTCTGGCGTTTCTCGTCGTCCCGCCTTTGGGGCGAAAACCCGCGTTGACAAGACTGCCGGTTGCGGTAGCGTCGGCGTCTCTTTTTTAATCGACGATCTATATGCCGAACACGAAGTCCGCGGAACGACGGATGCGCAGCAGCCAGCGGCGCCGCCAGCACAATCAAACGGTCAAATCGCGACTGAAGACACTCGAGAAGAACTACACGGCCGCGCTCGCCTCGGGCAAGAAGGAGGACGCTGCCAAGGCGCTGGCGCTGGTGACGTCCGCCCTCGACAAGGCGGCGAAGACCGGCGTGGTGCACCGGGGCACGGTGGATCGTAAGAAATCGCGATTCGCCGTCCGGTTGAGCGCCAAGGCCTAGCGAGGCGCCGCCTCAGACCTACCGAAGTCCGCGATCCGGTGAAGCCTCCCTGCCTCTTCGGACCCTTTCTTCCGCGCCTCGCTAATGGAGAGTCCTCGAGGAGAGTCCTCGACGGAAGGTGGGCAGGCCTGGAACGGCAGGGACCGAACTTGACCTGTTGACCCCACATTCCACAAGTCGAGGATTCCACAAGTCGAGGACTCTAGCGAGGCGTGCCTCAGCCCCAACGGACTCGACGTTTTTCTTTCAGGGAGAGACGCCTATCGAGGTGTCTCTCCCTTCTTTTTAGGCGGGGTTCGCGACCCCGTTCGCGCCGCCCGTTGTTCGGGGACGCGATGAGACCTGCAGCCGGTCGCGTCGAGGTCGGCGTGGGACAAGACGACCGAGGACGGCCCCTTTGCGCCCGCCGCGGTCATCGTCCGCGGCTACAGGCTGTTCACGATCATCCGGCGAGATAGGGAAGGCGCCAGGGCTTGCGGTACCTCGGCCGGGCCAGGGCGTTGGCGGCTGCGTCGTCGATGACCTTCTCCGCCGTCGGGTCCCAGCGCAGCTTGCGGCCGGTTCGCAGCGCGAGGTTGCCCAAGTGGGCCACGGTCGAGACGTGATGGCCGACGTCGAGCGGTTCGACCGGGGTTTTGCGGGACTTGACCGAGTCGAGGAAGTTGCGGACATGCGCGGGCCGGGGGTCGGCGCCGGCGGGGAACTTCTTCGGTTCGAGGCTATCCTTGGTCGGTTCGCGGAGGATCTCCCAGCCGCTATCGTTGATCACGAGCGTGCCTTCGGTTCCGGTGAATGACATGCCCCAGGGACGGTTGTAGAGGCCCAGGCCAACTCCCACCTTGTGTTCCCAGACCAGGGTGTACTTGGGGAACTCGTAGATGGTCAGTTGGGTGTCCGGGGTTTCGGAATTGTCCTCGAGCACGTACTTGCCGCCGCTGGACATGACGGCCCGCGGCGGTTCGGGACCCATGGCCCAGAGCAACACCTGGATGAGGTGAACCCCCCAATCGGTCATCAGCCCGCCCGCGTAATCCCAGAACCATCGGAAATTGAAGTGGAATCGGTTTGGGTTGAACGGCCTCCGAGGGGCCGGTCCCAGCCATAGGTCGTAGTCCACTTCCGCGGGGGCGGTGGTGTCCGGCGGATTGCCGATGGGCCGGATCCAATCCAGGTAGGCCCAGGCGCGAACCAGGCCCACGGTGCCCAATTGACCCGATTTCACGAACTCGATCGCCTGGGCGTAGGTGGGACTGCTCGGGCGTTGGGCGCCCATTTGACAGATGCGCTGGTGGCGCCGCGCCGCCTCGATCATGGCGCGCCCCTCGGCGATGGTCAGGGCCAGGGGTTTCTCGACGTAGACGTCCTTGCCCGCCTGGCAGGCCAGAACTGTGGGCAGCGCGTGCCAGTGATCCGGCGTCGCAACGATGACGACATCGACGTCCTGACGTTCGAGCACGCGGCGGAAGTCCCGGACGCAGGCGGGTGCGTTGCCGCGCTTCTCCTGGACCAGTTTGACCGCCTCGGCGCACTGGCGGTCGTCCACGTCGCAGACGATGGGGCATTCGACCTCGGGATTGAGGAAGAACGTGGCCAGATCGCCGCGGCCCATGCCGCCGGCGCCGATCAACCCGACGCGGACTCGATCGGCGGCGGCGGAGAGTCGGGGGCTGTTGGCCAGGAGAAGGCCGGTCCAGAGTGGCGCTGTGGCTGTGGCCCGGGCGGTGTCCCGGAGGAAACGGCGACGTGAAAGAGTATGCATGGCGACGCTGAGCGTGCCGGATTCCCGGGCGGACGACAACTCCGGATTGACAACCCCAGTATACCTACGCTAACCTTGCAAACAGGACATTTTAGATCCTGTTTGTCATGCAGATCACGCGGGCGGGTGAGTACGGGGTCCTGGGGCTGTTGAACCTTGCGCGGCGCGAGCCGGGCGAGGTGGTGATGATCGACGCCCTCAGCCGTGACGAGGGCATCCCCCGGAGCTTCCTGGCCAAGGTGTTCCAGCAATTGGCCAGGGCCGGCCTGGTGCGATCGCTGCGGGGTGTGGGCGGGGGATTTGTCCTGGCCCGGCAGCCCGACCAGATTACCGTGCTGGAGGTGCTGGAAGCGATCGAGGGGCGATTAGCGCTCCAGCGATGCACCCTGGACATGGCTGCCTGCCGGGACACGGCGGGCTGTCGCTTGTGTGGTTTGCTGGGCCGGGCGCAGGATCGGATGCGGGATGTGTTGGGCCAGACGACGCTGGCGGAGCTGGCGGGCGTCGAGCACAGGAAGGAAGCCGTATGAGCGACGCGCACAATCTCTATAACGACACCGTGATGGATCATTTCCTGAACCCGCGGAACCTCGGGGACATTCCCGAGGCTGACGGGGTTGGGGAGGTGGGGGCGGCGGCCTGCGGGGACATCATGAAGGTGACCCTGAGGATCAAGAACGGGCGGATCGAGGAGGCGCGGTTCAAGACCTTTGGGTGCGGCTCGGCGATTGCGAGTTCGAGCATGGCGACCGAGTTGATCCGGGGGCGGACGGTGGAGGAGGCGCTGCGGTTTTCGAACCAGGAGGTGGTGAACGCTCTCGGCGGGCTGCCGCCGGTGAAGATTCACTGCTCGGTTCTCGCGGAGGAAGCGATTCGGGCGGCGCTCGAGGACTATCTGAAGCGGCATCCGGAGAAGGCGCCGGGTGCGGGGGGTGCGGGGGGTGGGTCGGGTCCGGGGGCGGCGGGGGCGTGACCGGTGGGAGGATGGCGGAGAAGAACGAGGGATTGGGGATGAGGCGCGTTTACTTCGATCACTTATCAGCGACGCCGGTGTTGCCCGAGGCGTTCGAGGCGATGCGGCCCTTTTTCACGGAGCATTTTGGGAATGCGTCTTCGCTGCATCAGGAGGGGCTTCGGGTGCGGGAGGCGCTGGGCGCGGCCCGGGAGCAGGTGGCGGGGCTGATTCATGCCGAATCGCCGGAGGAGATCTTCTTCACCTCGTGCGGGGCGGAGGCGGCGAATCTGGCGGTGAAGGGTGTGGCGTATGCGAACCAGCGGCGGGGGAACCACGTGGTGGTGAGTGCGATCGAGCATCCTGCGGTATTGAACTCGGTCGAGTTTCTCGAGAAGCAGGGGTTTACGGCGACGCGTGTGGCGGTGGACGGGGATGGCCGGGTGGATCCGGGAGCGGTGGGGTTGGCGGTGACCGAGCAGACGATTCTGATTGCGGTGCAGCACGTGAACCAGGACATCGGGACGATCCAGCGGGTGGGTGAGATCGGCGCGATGGCGAGGGAGCGCGGGATACCGCTGTTTGTGGACGCGACGGTGAGCGGCGGTTGGCTGCCGTTGGATGTCCAGGCGTTGGGGGCGAGTCTGGTGTCGCTCTCCCCGCATCGGTTTTACGGACCGAAGGGGGTGGGGGTGCTGTATCGGAACCGCCGGGCGCGGCTGGTGAGCATCCTGCACGGCGGGGTGCAGGAGGGGGGGCGCCGGGCGGGGACGGAGAATGTGCCGGCGATTGTGGGGGCGGGGGTGGCGGCGGCGGCGGCGGCGCGCGAGTGGCCGGCGCGGCGGGAGCACACGGGGCGGCTGCAGCGGCGGCTGTGGGAGGGTCTGAAGGCGCGGGTGCCGTACGTGCGTCTGAGCGGGCCGGAGCCGGGACCGGAGCGGATCAGCACCTCGCTGAATGTGAGCACGGAGTTCATCGAGGGCGAGGGTCAGTTGCTGCTGTGCGACCGTTACGGGATTGCGGTGGCGAGCGGTTCGAGCTGTGTGAGCAAGTCCCTGAAGATTTCGCATGTGCTGGCGGCGATTGGTTTGGATCATGCGCTGGCGCAGGGGAACCTGATTCTCTCGCTGGGCAAGGACAACACGGAGGCGGAGGTGGACTACTTCATTGAGACCTTCGCGGAGAAGGTGGTGGCGAAGCTGCGCGGGATGTCGCCGATGTGGGATGCCTTCGAGCGGGGGGCGCTGGATTCGGTCATTGCGCCCCGGGGAACGGGGAAGTCGTTTGCCGTCCATGCGGCGGCGGTGTCGGGCAAGGGGCCCGGCCGGAAGGAATGAGCATGCCAACACAAGAAGCAATCGTATCGGCGTTAAGGAGTGTGAAGTACCCGGGGTACTCGAGGGACATCGTGTCGTTCGGGCTGGTGAAGGAGGCAGCGGTCTTGGGGGACGCGGTTCGGGTGCGGATCGAGGTGCCGACGGGCACTGCGGGTGTGGCGGAGCAGATCCGGGTCGAGTGTGTGCGTGTGCTCGAGGGGTTGCCGGGGGTGAAGCGGGTGGATGTCGAGGTGCTGACGCCGGGGGGCGGGGGTGGAACGGGTGCGGCCGGGGGTGCCGGGGCGAATCCGTGGGCGCAGCAGAACCGGGTGCCGGGGGTGGGGCACGTGGTGGCCGTGGCGAGCGGCAAGGGGGGTGTCGGCAAGTCGACGGTGGCGGTGAACCTGGCCTGTGCGCTGCAGCGATTGGGGTCGCGGGTCGGGCTGTTGGATTGCGACATTTACGGGCCGACCGTGCCGCTGATGATGGGGGTGCATGACCGGCCGACGGTGAGCGATCGGGACCAGCTGGTGCCGCTGGTGAATCACGGGGTCCGGCTGATGAGCATTGGATTCCTGGTGGACGGCGACCAGCCGGTGATCTGGCGGGGGCCGATGATCACCAAGACGATCCAGCAGTTCTTGTTTTCGGTCGAGTGGGGGGAGCTTGATCTGTTGCTGGTGGACCTGCCGCCTGGGACTGGGGATGCGCAGCTTTCGTTGTGTCAGGCGGTGCCGCTGGACGGGGGGGTGGTGGTGACGACTCCGCAGGAGGCCTCGCTGGGGGTGGTGCGGAAGGGCATCGGGATGTTCACCAAGGTCCAGGTGCCGGTCGTTGGCCTGATCGAGAACATGAGCTACTTCACGACGCCCTCGGGCGAGCGGGTTGAGATCTTTGGCCATGGCGGGGGGCAGGAGGAGGCGGCGCGGCAGAACCTGCCGTTTTTGGGGGAGATCCCGATCTTCACTTCGATCCGGGAGGGAGGGGACCGGGGTGTGCCGGTGGTGGTTTCTGCTCCGGAGTCGGCTGCGGCGGAGGCGTTTTTGGGCATTGCCCGGAAGCTGCGGCGCGGCTGGCTGGGGGCCTGAGCATGATCGAAGTCGAGCAGTTGGGGAAGCGGTACGGGGACTTCGCGGCGGTTACGGACTTGAGCTTCACGGTGGGCTCCGGGGAGGTGCTGGGGTTGGTGGGGCCGAACGGAGCCGGGAAGACCACGACCCTGCGCTGTTTGTCCGGGATCATTCCGCCGTCGCAGGGGGCGATCCGGATTTGCGGGCACGATCTGGGCCAGGCGCCGTTGTTGGCCAAGCGGGAGCTGGCCTATTTTCCGGACGAACCGCGGCTGTTCGACTATCTGACGGTGCGCCAGCATCTGCGGTTCATGGCCCGGCTGTATCACGTTCCTGACGCGGAAGCGCGGGGCCGGCAGTTGCTCGAGGAACTCGAATTGGCGGACAAGGCGGACGCGCTGCCGGGGACGCTGTCGCGGGGGATGAAGCAGAAGCTGGCGATTGCGTGTGGTCTGTTGCACGGGCCGCGGGTGGTGTTGTTTGACGAACCGCTGACGGGGCTGGATCCGTACGGGATCCGGCGGATGAAGGACGCGATCCGGCGTCGGGCGGGGGAGGGGATGGCGATTCTGGTGAGCTCGCATCTGCTGCATCTGGTCGAGGAGATCTGTTCGCATCTGTTGATTGTGAAGCAGGGGCGGAAAGTGGCCTGGGGACCGATGGAGGACGTGCGCCGTCAGTTTGCGGAGGCGAGTCCGGATGCGAGCCTCGAGGAGATCTTCTTTCGGGCGACGGGGGGATCCGACGGGGTGGCGGGGACCGGAGCCGGGGGTGGCTGAGGCCCGGAGGACGTGGAAGCCGATGTTTCGGACCTTGGTTTATCTGGTGGCGTGCCAGTGGTGGAACCGGGTGTTGAGCCAGGTCCGGCGGCTACGTCAGCCGAAGTACCTGGCGGCGGCCGCGGCGGGCCTGGCGTACTTCTACTGGTTCTTTTTGAGGAACATGTTCCTGGGGCCGCCGGGGGTCTCGCCGTTTCGCGCGGCGGGGGCGGAGCGGGGCATCGAGTGGGCGGCCTTGTGGGAGGTGGCGGGGGCGCTGGGTGTGGCGGCGATGGTGGTTGCGGCCTGGCTTTTTCCGAGGAAACGCGCGGCATTGGACTTTTCGGAAGCTGAGGTGGCGTTTCTGTTTCCGGCCCCGGTGGGGCGTCGGACGTTGGTGCATTACAAGGTGCTGCGGGGGCAGTTGGGGATCCTGCTGGGGGCGGTGCTGATGATGTTGATGTCCGCCCGGTCGACGACGGGGCCGGTGTGGGTGCGGTTGCTGGGATGGTGGACGCTGATCGCGGCGTTGGAGTTGCACCGGCTCGGGGCGGCGTTTGCCCGGACGCGGCTGTTGGACCGGGGGATGACGACGGGGCGTCGGCGACTGTGGGTGTTGGGGACGGCTCTGGTGGTTGCGGCGGGGTTTTTTGCGTGGGTGTGGCGCGCCCAGGTGATGCCGACGGCGGGGGACTGGGCCTCGATGGAATCGATGGCGGCGTATGCGGGGCGCGTGTCGGACTCGGGCCCGTTGTATTGGCTGCTGCTGCCGTTTCGAGTGATGGTGCGGCCGTTGGTGGCGGGGTCGGGGGGGGCGTTCGCGGCGGCCATTGTGCCGGCGTGGGCGGTGCTTGGGGTGCTTTATGGGTGGGTGATCCGATCGACGGTGGCCTTCGAGGAGGCGTCGGTCGAGCGGGCGGCTTTGAGGGCTCGGGCGCAGGCGGCGGTGCGATCGGGCAACTGGCAGTTGCTCGAGGGTTTGAGACCGCGTCGGGATCCATTCCGACTGGCGCCGTTGGGGTTGCCGGAGATCGGATTTCTGTGGAAGAACCTGATTGTGGCGGGCTCGACGTTTTCGGTGCGTTTTTGGGTGTCGCTGGGGGTGGGTTTGGTGGTGGCGGCGATGGCGATGAAGGGGGCAATGCGCGGGTCGGCGGGGCCACCGATGTTGGGGATGCTGCTGTTGGTGTCGGCGGTCCTGAGTCTGGTGGTGGGCCCGCAAGTCGCGACGTTCGATCTTCGGCAGAGTTTTGGTACCCTGGAGGTGCTGAAGACTCTGCCGGTGCCGGGTTGGCGTCTGGTGCTGGGCGAGGTTGCGGCCTCGTGGGTGGTGCTGACGGTGGTGCAGTGGTTTCTGTTGGTGTTGGCGGCGGTCCTGGGGGGGAGAGTGCCGGGGTGGGCGGAGCGCGGTTGGCTGGCGGCCGGTTTGGGTGTGGGTTTGGCGCTTGTGATACCGGGCCTCAACCTCCTGAGCCTGCTGATCCACAACGGGGCGGCGCTGCTGTTTCCGGGATGGACGCGATTTGGGGCGGGACCATCGCACGGGTTCGAGGCGATGGGTCGGAATCTGCTGATGATGGTTGGGGTGATCGTGTCGATGGCGTTGGCGCTGGCGGTGCCGGGGTTGGCGGGAGCGGCGGTGTTCTTCGTCACGCGGGGCGTGTTGCCGTTTGCCGTGGTGGCTCCGCTGGGTGCCTTGTTGGCGTTGGGGCTGATGCTGGTCGAAGCCTATGCGGGTCTTCGGATGCTGGGGGATCGTTTTGAGCGGATGGACATTTCGACGGAGCTGGCGGCGGGCGGGTCGTGACGCAGATTTTGATTGAGCGAGAGGGGGTGAATGGTGTCTGATCGGTTGACATTAGTCGTCAATGTCAGCCACCGTGCAATCTGGTCGATGGGATGAGTTTCGTCGCGAGTTTCCTGGGGTCTGGGCGCAGATCCCAGACAAAGGTATATTTGGACTTCTGGTAGCGGGGTGGTTCCTGCTGTTCCATTTCCTTGGCAACTCGACGTTTGGGTATATCGCGAGTCCGTCGTTGTTTGGCTGGCTTTGGGGGGTATACACGACGAGCACGGTACCGGGCGGGGTGCTCACGCGGCTGATGAATTCCGAGGACGGCTACTGCGTGCTGATCCCGTTCGTGGTGTTGGTTTTCTACTGGATTCGGCGCCAGGACTGGCTTGGGGTTCCGCGTCGGTGGTGGTGGCCGGGGCTGGTTTTTCTGGCCATGGCGGCGGGACTCCATATACTTGGGTATCTAATTCAACAGCCGAGGGTGTCGCTGGTGGCGCTGTTGGGGGGGCTTTACGCCCTGATCGCCCTGGTTTGGGGCTGGCGGTTTGCCGGGGCGGGGTTCTTTCCCTATGTGTTGCTGGGGTTTTGCGTCCCGCTGGGGGCCTTGGCGGAGCCGATCACGATTCCGCTGCGGCAGGTTTCGACGGACATTGCGGTGGCGGTGGTGCGCGGGGGGCTGGGGATCAGCGTAATTCAGCAGGGGGTGCAGATCATTGATCCCAAGGGGACGTACCTTTACGAAGTGGCGGCGGCCTGCAGCGGGATCCGGAGTTTGATCACGCTGTTTGCGCTGACGACGATTTACGGTTTCCTGACGTTTCGGCGGACGTGGAAGCGGTTGTTGATGGTGTTGATGGCGTTTCCCCTGGCGCTGATGGGGAACGTGATCCGGCTGGTGTGCATCATTGTGGCGGCGGAAGCGTTCGGGCACGAAGCCGGTGAATTCGTCCACAACTGGTTTGGCTTTGTGACGTTTGCTCTGGCGCTGGCGGTGATGTTCGGGTTGGGGCATTGGCTGCGGGAGCCGGCAGCGGAGGCTGGGGCGGCTGGGGCGGCTGGATCCGAGCGGGGATGATTATGCGGAAGTGGATTTTATGCGTGGTAGCGCTGGCAGTGATGGCCGGTGGGGCCGGCGTGCTCTTGCGTTTGAAGGCCACGCAGCGGCTTGGCGAGCCGGGTTTGAAGGTGTCGGCGGTGGCGGGAGAAGCGGGCCGGCTGCAGATCGAGTTGCCCGCACGGGTGCTGTCGTATCAGTCGAGCAATATACCCCCGACGGAAGTCGAGACGCGGACCCTGCCGCAGGACACGACGCTGGCGAAGCGGTTGTATCGGGCGCCGGACGGGTTTCAGCTTCTGGCGAGTGCGGTGCTGATGGGGACGGACCGGACGAGCATTCACAAGCCGGAGTACTGTTTGACATCGCAGGGCTGGAGCATTGTCTCGCGGGCGAGCGGGTCGGTGCGGGTGGAGCGTCCCCGGCCCTATGACCTGCCGATCCGGCGTTTCACGGCGAGCATCCGGGGGCGGGATTCGTCGGGGCGAACAGTGGAATGGAGCGGCGTGTACGTGTTCTGGTTCGTGTCCGAGAACAAGCTGACCTCGAGCCACTGGACGCGGGTGGGCTGGATCACGTGGGAATTGATCCGGCGGGGGGTCCTGCCCCGTTGGGCGTACGTGTCGTGTTTCGCCACCTGTCCGCCCGGGGAGGAGGATGCGACCTTCGGGCGGCTGCGGGAGTTCATCGAGGCTTCGGTGCCGGAGTTTCAGGCGGTCTCTGGCTTGGGAGGGGGGGCGTAGGCATGTTGGGCCGGCAGCAGCGCTTGCGGAACCGGGTCCAGATGGTGGTGGACGCGCTTGTCTTCGGTTTGGCGATGTACGTTGCGCACCAACTGCGGACGGTCTGGCAGTTCGAGGTGTTTGGCGGCAGCCGGATCATCGGGCCGCTGGAGCAGTACTTCTGGCTGTTCCCGCTGGTGGTGTTGGGAGGGCCGTTTCTTCTGAATGTCCAGGGGTTCTACAATCGACCCGGGATCCCCTCGAGGCGGCTGATGGTCTGGCAGGTGCTCAAGGCGTGCGCATACCTGACCGTTGGGCTGATGGTGGTGATCTTCGTGGTCCGGCAGGGAACGGTGATTGGCCGGTCGGTGATCCTGCTCTTTGGGGTGTTGAGCATGGCGTTGTTGTGGGTGAAGGAGGAGTTGTGGTGGGTTTGGTGGCGGAGCCGGCTGGGCCAGGCGCAGTTGGCGAATCGGGTGGTTCTGGTGGGACCGGCGGAGGACACCGCCCGTTTTCGGTCGGAGGTGGTGGCGTTGCGTCGCGGCCAGGTGACGGTGGTGGCCCAGCTCGACCTGAACGAGCGTCCGATCGAGGCGTTGGTGAGCCTGATGCACGAGCACTCGGTCAACGCGGTCATTGTGCTCGCCAAGCACACGTATCTGGGGCAGATCGAGCAGGCGATCGAGGTCTGTGAGCGGGAGGGTGTCGAGGTCTGGCTGCTGGCGGACTTTTTCAAGACGCAGGTGTCGCGGACGACGGTGGACGACCTCTATGGTCGGCCGACGCTGGTGTTCCGGACCGGGCCGGAGAAGTCCTGGCCGGTCATGGTGAAGCAGGCGATGGATTTTGCGGGGTCGTTGGTGCTGCTGCTCCTGATGGCGATGCCGATGGTGGTGGTGGCGGCGCTGATCCGGATCACGTCGCCGGGGCCGGTGTTGTTCCGGCAGCAGCGGAGCGGGCTGAACGGGCAGCCGTTCATGATGCTGAAGTTCCGGTCGATGACCACAGATGCGGAGCAGCGGAAGCACGAGTTGGAGGCCCTCAATGAGATGACAGGGCCGGTGTTCAAGGTGACCAACGACCCGCGGATCACTCCCCTGGGCCGGTTTCTCCGGCGGTACAGCGTTGATGAGTGGCCTCAACTGATCAACGTGTTGCGGGGGGAAATGAGCCTCGTCGGTCCCCGGCCCCTGCCGGTGGACGAGGTTCGGCGGTTCGACGACCCGGCGCATCGTCGGCGTCTGAGCGTGAAGCCGGGTCTGACGTGTCTCTGGCAGATCAGCGGACGTAACGACCTTCGCGACTTCGCGGAGTGGGTGCGGTTGGACCTCGAGTACATCGACAACTGGTCCCTTTGGCTGGATTGCAAGATCCTGCTCCTGACGGTTCCCGCGGTGGTGACAGCGTCCGGCGCCAAGTGATCGGGTGCGGACTGCGGCGCTCATCCAGCAAACGAACGGGTTGGGGCGGGGAGCATCTCCGACCCACGGGAACCAAGGGACTCGCAGCGGCGCTGCGTCTGGCTGCGTGATTCCCACGCAACTGCGCGCCTCAGACCCAGTCGGGTTTTCAGGCTCATGAAGACCCTGCTGTCCCTCCCCTCCCCCCCCAATCCCGCGCCTCGCTCATGGAGAGTCCTCGAAGGCGGGGGGGTGGGTGGGAACGGCAGGGACCCAACTTGTTCTGTTGACATCGAATTTCACAATTCGAGGACTCTCGAGGGGTGGTTTTTCACGGGGCGGGGCGGCGGGCGTCGACTTTTATATTTGACCGTGGGGTTCATTTTCAGTAACCAGCACCGGACTTTCTCGACTTGGCCCGGTTTTGGCTAGTGAATGGGGATAGAGTCTTCAACCCTGAGTCGGGGGACGACAAATGCTAGGTTCGAAATCATTTCTGTGTGTCGATTTCGGGGCAGGCAGCCTGAAGCTGGCCGAATTCGACGTGGGCGAGGCGGGCACGCTGCGGCTGTTGCGCTACGGGTTGAAGCCGCTGGGGCTTGCGGGCTCCCAGGACGCGGCGCGGGAGGGCGTCGTCTTGCGCTCCCTGCAGGAGTTGTTGTCGGACAAGTCCTTCGGGGCGAAGAGCTGCAACGTTTGCGCCCCGGGGTACCACGTTTTCTCGAAATTCATCAAGCTGCCGCCGGTGGATTCGTCCAAGATCACGCAGATCATCCAGTACGAGGCGCAGCAGAACGTTCCCTTCCCGCTCGAGGAGGTGGTATGGGACTACCAGATTTTGGGCACGCTGCCCTCGGGCGAGCTCGAGGTGCTGCTGGTGGCGATCAAGTCGGACGTGGTCGAGGGGTTGTTTCGGGCGGCGGAGAGTGTCAATTTGCGACTGGATCTGGTGGATGCGTCCCCGGCGGCGCTGTGCAATGCCTTTCGGTACAACTACGGGGACCTTGAAGGGTGCTCGATGTTGCTGGACATCGGCGCGAAGACGAGCAACGTCCTCTTCTTCGACAAGGGCAAGGTCTTTTCGCGGAGCATCAACATCGGGGCGAACTCGATCACGCAGGAGTTTGCGGCCGAGGCGAAGATCCCGTTTGCCGAGGGGGAGAAGCTGAAGATCGCGGAAGGGTTTGTGAGCCTCGGCGGCGCCTACGAAGAGCCGGACAATCCGCGGCAGGCGGCGATCTCGAAGATCGCGCGCCAGGTGATGACGCGGCTTCACATCCAGGTCAACCAGACGATCCAGTTTTTCCGCAGCCAGCAGGGCGGGGTGGCGCCGCAGCGGTTGTTTCTGGCCGGGGGCGCGTCGATCATGCCGTACACGCGCGAGTTCTTCCAGGAGAAGCTCAACATTCCGGTCGACTACTTCAATCCGTTCCGGAACATCGAGATCGATCCGGGGGTGAACCTCGAGGAGCTGGCGAAAGTGGCGCATGCGTTTGGGGAGGTTGTGGGGCTGGGGCTTCGGAACCCGGCGCAATGCCCGGTCGAGCTGAACCTGATCCCGCGGAGCATTCTCAAGCGACAGGAGCTGAACCAGAAGAAGCCTTACTTCATCGCGGCGGCGGCGAGCTTGATTGCGATGGTGTTCATTTCCGGCTGGTTTTTCGACAAGCTTTCAAAGGAGAAGAGGGTGGCGATTGACAACCGGGCGCCGATGCTCGAGTCGCTGAAGCAGAAGGCGGACCAGTTGCAGAGCGCTCTGAACGCGAAGAAGACCACGCAAGGCACCGTCGATCAGCTGACGGAATGGATGGGAGACCGCTTCCGTTGGGCGGACATCATCGCCGAGTTGCGGAAGGCGCTCGAGTCGACGGAGGCGACCACCCGTCGTCCGGGGGTGCGGACGGCGGTCTGGGTTGAGAAGATGGCGGCTGAGAACGCGGAAGTGCCCGAGGCAGCGCAGGAGGAGGAGCAGCAGCCGCGGCGGATGATGATGGACTATCGGATGCTGATGCGTTACGGCTTGCTGCCCAAGGGGATGCGGATCGTTCAGGATCCCTCGCAGGGCGGCGGCGGGGAGCCGGGAGCGGGGATGGTTATGCCGGGGGCTGCGGCGGAGCCGGCGAAGACCGAGTCGAAGTCGACCAATGAGATCTCGGTGATCAACCTGACGTGCCGCGGGGTGAGCTGGCACAAAGTGTTCGCCACGGCCGACTCCGAGCTGGCGATTGCCTTCCTGAGGGAGTTGCAGGCGAGTCCGATGTTTGCGAGCGGCACCAACGGCACCCAGTTTGCGGGAACGATGGAGCAGGACGAGACGACGGGCACGTTCAAGTTCGACGTCAAGCTCAAGCTCGCGCAGCCGATCAAGTTCTAGCGAGGCGCGCCTCAGACCGATGAAACATGCAGTCCAAAGGAACCGTGGGGGGGCAGCGGGGCGCCCTGCCTCCGCGCCTCGCTCATCTAGAGTCCTCGAGGGAGGAAGGGGAGGCCTGGAGCAGCAGAGACTCAAACTTGACGTAATCGCATCGACTTTCACAAGTCGAGGACTCTAGTATGGCCTGGCTCAAGAAGAACCTCTTGCTCGTTCTCAGCGGCGTTGTGGCGTTGGTTTTGCTGGGCGTGGCGGGCTACTTCCTCTGGTCGCGGTACACGCTCGAGTCGCAGGTGACCCAGGAGTTGACCGATCAGACCACGGCCCTGAACGACCTCATGAACAAGGAGCCGCACCCGGGCAACGAGAAGGTGGACAACATCAAGGCCGCCCAGCAGCAGGATACCAAGCTCCAGGAATTCGCCGCTCAGGCCCGGAAGACGTTCGTGCCGCTCGAGTACCCGACGAACCTCGACAGCGGCGAGTTGAAGCTGTTGCTGGACACGACGATTGACGAACTGCAGCGGTCGGCGGGCCGGGCTGGTGTGAAGCTGCAGCCCCAGTACGCCTTCACATTCCAGGGTCAGAAATCGCAAATGCAATTCGAGCAGGCGACGCTCTTGCCGCTGGCCCGGATGCTCACGGACATCCGGTCGATCGCGCAGGTGATCATCGGCGCCAAGGTGCTGGCCCTGGACGGCATCCGACGGTGTCCGGTGTCCACCCAGGACACGCCGGGCGCGACCGGGACGTCCGAGTTCTGGAACAAGAAGCCCCTGACGAACGAATGGGCGATCGTCACCCCGTATGAATTCACGTTTCACAGCTTCACGGCAGAGCTGGGGGCGGTGCTCGAGGGGTTGTATCGCAGCTCGAACGGGTTCCTGGTGAAGAACATCGTGGTGGACCCATCCCCCTCACAGCTGCTCGAGAAGCCGGCGGAGGAGGACATGACCGCGATGCCGGCGGCGGCTCCGGGCATGTCGATGATGCAGATGCAGATGATGATGCGGTACGGGTTGCGAGGCCGGTACGCGATGCCGGCGCCGCAGCCCCAGGAGACGCCCTCGGCGACGTCGCGAGGGGGACTTTCGCCGATGTTGGATGAGAAGCCGTTCCGGGTGGTTCTCCAGGTCGAGGTGCTTCGGCTGTTGAGTCCGGAGGAAGCGAAGGCGGCGAAGACCGCCGCTCGGAGCCGGCCGGTGCGGCCGGCGGTCGAGCCCGGTGCGGACGGCACGACTCCGGCGGACGGATCGGCTCCGGCGGATCCTGCGGATCCTGCGGCAACTCCGGCTCCGTGACGGGGCATTGAACCATGGACTTCCTGAAGAAACACTACGAGAAGGTTGTGCTCAGCCTGCTGCTGCTGGCCATGGCCGTGGCGGCGGCTTTATTGCCGCTGAAGGTGTCGCAGGTGCGCGGGGAATTGCAGCAAGCGACCCGCGTCTATCGGGCCCGAAACCCCAAGCCGCTGCCGGAGCTGGACCTTGCGACGAACCAGGTGGTGTTGCGTCGCGTTCTGAACCCCGGAAAGCTCTCGATAGCGGCCACGGGCCACAACATCTTCAATCCGATCCAATGGAAGAAGAAGGCGGACGGCACGCCGGTTCCCAGCGAGCTGTTCGGGCTGAGCTCGCTGAGCCTGACGAACATCCTGCCGCTGCAGACGCGAATCCAGTACCGGGGTTCGCGGGACACGGGCGAGAACCAGCGGTACGATTTCCTGATCACGCGCGAGGCGGCGACCAACAGCGCGGCCCGGGGCCCGGTGCCGCGGGTATTGTCGCTGGGGGCCAAGACGGACCTGTTCGTGGTCAAGGAAGTGAAGGGGCCGAAGGAAGCGCCGACGGAGGTGGTGCTCGAGTTGACGGAATCGAGGGCAGCGGTCACGGTGAGCCGCGAGAAGCCCTACGAGGAGACGGAGGGGTACATGGCCGACCTCCGGTACGATGCCGAGAACAAGACCTTCCTCAGGCAGCGGGTTGGTCAAAAGCTGTCCTTCGCCGGCGAGACGTACAATATCATTGCCATCGGCCCCGCCGATGTTACGCTTGAGGACAACCGAACGAAAAAGCGAACGACGATCGGCTTGAAAGCTGCGCCCTAGGTTTATTGTCACTTTATGTTGCCTTCATTCATCGAGGTTCATTCCATGGTTCGTTCCGCATGCTCGCTCCTGGTCGTGGCGGTCTGTGTGACCGCGGGGCCGGCGGTGATGGCGCAGCCCACGACTGCCCAAGTGGCGGAGGAAGAGGCGGTGCGACGTCAGGAGCTCAGCATCCTGCTGCGCAAGACGCTCAAAGACGCCCAGGCAGAGCAGGCCCAGGGCGACTTGGGGACGGCGGCCAAGCTCTACGAGGAAGCCTGGGGCCTCGCCCAGCGCATCGGAGAGACGGGCATCGAGCAGGAGCGGCAGGAGACTGCCCAGGGTTTCAGCGCCGTGTATCTGCAACTGGCCCGCAAGTCGTACTCGAGGGCGCAGTATCTCGAGGCCCGCCAGCAGGTTTTGCGTGTTCTCCGCGTGGACCCCAAGAACGCGGAAGCCCAGGCGCTGATGGCTTCGGTCGAAAAGGTCCTGAAGGAGCAGGCGGGGCGGGTGCCCAGCCCGGAGACGGTGGCCCGGGTGCCCGAGGTGGTCAAGGAAAAGACCGATTCCGGAACGCTGATGCAGGACGGCCGGTTGTTGTACGAGCTGGGTAAGTACGAAGAGGCGGAGTCCAAGTTGCGGCAGGCGATCAAGCTCGACCCGGAGAATGCCGGTGCCTTCTACTATCTGCGGTTGATCGAGGAGGTCCGGTATTTGCAGGAAGCGCGCAAGCGGGAGCTGATGGCGAAGAACAAGATGGTCGAGGTCGAGAAGGCGTGGAATCCGCCCGTCAAATGGGGCAACGTCACCAACTCCCCGAATCCGTTCGCACGGACCAACACCGTTCACACCGGTCCCGGCCGGCGGATCATCTTCAACAAGTTGGACAAGATCCGGTTCACGCAATACCCGGTGAGCGGCGATCTGCCCGGGGTGCCGCTGGGGATCGTGATCAAGGATCTGGACGAGGAGGTCAAACGGCGCGATCCGGACAAGAAGGGGCTGAATTTCATTCTGGCGCCCAATGTGGACATCGTGGTGAACCAGGCCACGATGGGCGGGCCGGTGGATCCGATGACGATGCAGCCGCTGACGATGGCGCCGCCGCAGGAGCAGTTCGACCTCGGGAACGACGTGTTGATCAAGATCGAGCCGCCGCTCAAGGACGTTCGCCTGGCGGATGTCCTCGATGCCATCGTCAAGGTGGCCAACAAGCAAATCAAGTACTCGGTCGAGGAGTACGCCATTGTCTTTACGCGCAAGATCCCGGAGGCGGACCAGCTGTTCACCCGCATCTTCAGGGTCAACCCGAACACGTTTGTCCAGGGGCTGGAAGGTGTGATTGGCTATTCCTTCGAGGGGATGAATATCGGCAGCGGCGGCACGGGCGGCACGACGGGCGGGGGCGGCTACGGCGGCGGGGGCGGCTACGGCGGCGGCGGCGGCGGCTACGGGGGCAGCAGCGGCGGGTACGGGGGCGGG
>JAKQDD010000219.1 GCA_029556615.1 Verrucomicrobiota bacterium
CGTCCTCTTCCCCGCTCCGCGCTTCTCCGTTCCCTACTCGGAATCCGATCTCTCCTTGGAAAGGAAATCCTCCCGCCCTTCACCCAGGTGGATCACTTCTCATGAGCACACCCGGGTCAGTTCTCGTGAGCGGCGACGCGCACATTCCGAACCCGGTGACAATAGATGTCAAAGCATGGATGTGGCATTCCGTCCGCTTCGCGCACGCCGGGTCGGTACGCCACCAGGGCCAATTCATCAAGTGGAGCGGCGACGGCCCCGTCGCCGACACACGCCGTCTTCACTTGACATGGCGGGGGACGAGCCGTCCCCACTCGGACCTTTCCGACTTCATGAATTGGCGCTGCCATCTGCCGTGGGTGCCCCCTGGAAGCGAGGAGTGGTTGCGCGGGCGATTGCAGGGGCGATGTTGCCCAGACAGGGCCGGCCGGCTCAGCCCGAGCTGAAAAGGCTCAGCAGCTACCGGAGTTCGTCTTTGAGTTCGCGGGGATCAGCCAGCGTGTGGCCCACTTCCTCGCGCACTAATGCATAGTAACGGTGGCGCACGCAGGCGGAAAGCGGCTGATTTGTGCGCGCTGAGGCTCAAGTTCGCCTGAACCGCCGCCGCGTTTTTGGGCTGAAGCCCTGTCTCTTTGGTCGGAAACGAAATGCTTCAGCGTGCCCAGCAGGCAGGAACGGAAACGCCCGCCTTCACGCGCCACCGACCGCAGGACCTGCCCCTCCAGCAGGTAGAGAAAAAACCCCTGGACCAAGTCCTCCGCATCGTCGGGATTGCAACCAATGCGTCGGAGGCAGGCCTAGAGCGGATACCAATACGTCCGGCACAACGTCTCTGGCGCCCCCGCAGCCCGGGGCGAGTCGGCGTCGCGACAAGCCAACACCACGCTCCAGTGTGTCGTCGCAAACACGCCCGCGGGCTTGGGCGAAGGTCCGACGCCATCGCCGAGGGTGGTCATGGACATGCCCCAGGCCGCGGCCCATGAATTGCACGCGCATTGTTGCAGGCCGATCTCCGGCCTACCACAAGATGGCGGCCCCCAACATTTGAAACGACGGGTCTGGCGTCAACACGGTGAGTCCGTGCGTCATTGCCTGCGCACACAGCAGACGATCGAACGGGTCCCGGTGGATTGCGGGTAACTCACCGCTTCGGAAGAGGGACTCGAAGTCGATCGGCTGGCGCTGCAAATCGAAAAAGGCCAACTGTTTGGGGATCCAGGTTCGCGGCACTTCCGGCATCGGCAGCTTGCCCGTTTGGTGCTTGAGCACGATCTCCCATACGGTGGCGTCGCTGACGAAAAGGCGATTCAGGTCGTCGTCCAAGGCCGTTCGCGCCGGAGCAGATAACCGATCGGGATCGGCCGCCAGCCATAGAAAAGCGCACGTGTCCAGAAGGACGTTCACAAGCCCCAATCCTTGAGTTCCTCCTCGGTCAAAGGTGCCAGTGCCTCCGAAGGCACCTGAAAAGGCGCGCTGATCATGCGACCCACTTTCGGCCGCGCCGAGCGCTCACGCCGTTCGAGCGGAGACAGCCGGGCGATCGGACGCTTGCCCCGCGCAATCAGGAATTCCTCGCCCGATTCGACTTCGGCCAGATACCGGGAGAGATGCGTCTTGGCATCATGCGTCGAGATAATCTTCATTTGCGCCGCAGGTTAGCGCAGACCGTGTTGTTAGTCAACTTAGTCAACTCGATCCGATACTCGAAAGATGGACCTCGCCGGAAGGGGGACGGAAGGTGCGACGCGGACCCCATTCAAGGTGCGGCGATCTTCACGGCCAAGTCTGGTGCCACGGCGACGTAAACGTTGCCATGCGCGTCCAGGGCCAACCCGTCTGCCATCACCGGGAACGACGGCACGCCGTAAAGAGACGACTCCGGGACGTCCTCGACCGCTTTCCATACCTCAGGCCTTTCTTCCGGGCGCGGGTCCTTGGAAGTCGCGGCTCACGGAAGCCGTCCATGGGGAAAACCTCCGCACCCGGCTTCGGATGCTACGAACACATCCGAGGTTTTTCCCCTGCGAACTCGAGCGCTTCCAATCAGAAATGCGCCGTTTTCGCGCGGATTCCGACAGGCTACGGCTCGACCGTCATGGCGACGAGGAACGGGGCCGAGCCGGTGTTCTTGGACAGGAAGTCGATGCGCCGGACTTGGACGTCCGGACGCGGGTTGGCATATACCATCGTGAACAACCGGACCGTTGCGCCCGTGGCGGTCGTCCAAGTCACCGGATGAGCCGCGGCCACCGGCCTGGGATCACGGGTGTTTTGCCAGTCGCGGGCGTCGAGACCATAACGGATTTCGAGTTCCCGTGTTTCGCCGTCGGCATAACGGAGTTCGTAACCCCCAATGACGGTCCCTTCGCGCTCGACGGAGACGGTTCCGTGAAGCACGTGCAGACATTGAAAATGGCGGTCAACCGGGATCTTAACGCGGGCTGGCAACTGAAACCAGTCTGGGTCCCAGCGGCACAATTGGATCGCACCCCGGGCGTCGAACCCAACGCCCTCGAGTACTTGCAGACCGGCAGACACAAATGAGAGGTCATCGCCCAGCTCCGCCAATCCCGTGATCGGCTTCCAGGTTTCCGTCAAGGCGGCATTATAGACGCCGGCCAAATCCACCTGGTCGGCCCCGGCGTCCCGGTCGCGCGCCGGAATAGGAAAACGGGGCCGGGTCTTGGTTCGACCCGACTCCGGGAGGTTGAACTCGCCGAGCGTCCCCCCTTCCATTTGGCGTTCGGCAGTCGCGACCGCCTGAACCCGGGCCGCGCCACGGGCAAGAACTCTGGACCAGTACCGGGCTTTGTAGCCCTGGAAATCCTGATCCGGGATCGTCCAGTCGAACGCATGGTGCAGGCGGGCCGTGTGGTCCAGACTCCCGGTAATCAGGCGCGTGCCGTCACGACTGAATCTGACCGCCCGGACCACGCTGTTGTGGGCTTTGAAGCGTAACAAGTCTTGGCCGGTCGCGACGTCCCAGAGACCGACCGAGAAAAGGCGGTCGTATTGCCGCTGTGTCTCGATTCCGCCTGCCGCGGTCGCCAGGCGGCGGCTATCCGGGCTGAACGCCAACGACACGACCGGCGAGTTCACCGGCAGGGTGCCGACCAGTCGTCCGCTGTCGATCTCCCAGATCCTGGCGGTTTGGTCGAGGCTGCCGGTGGCCAACTCTGGGCGAGGGCGATGCTGGCGACATACTGCTGCTGTTCGGCCGTGAGCCGGGCCGCAGCCTCGCTGTCGCGAGCCTGCTCGGCTTCGGCGCGCAATCTGCCCTGCTGGTGCGCTTGCCAGGCGCTCACGCCGATCCCGAGCAGAAGCACCGTGGCGACGACAACGCCGGCGCCCACGATCCCCCGGTTCCGTCGGATGAACTTCCGGGCCCGGTAGACCGCGCTCGGCGGCCGCGCGATGACCGGCTCGTTCCGTAAGTGCCGCTCGAGGTCCGAGGCAAGCGCATTGGCGGTTTCGTAGCGCCGGGCACGGTCTTTCTCGAGGCACTTCATGACAATCCAGTCGAGGTCATGTTCGACTTTGGAATTGCGATTTGCGATTTGCCGTCGGCCGCCATACTGGCGTTGGGAGAGCCGTGTGCTGGGCCGCACCGGTTCCTGCTCACGGATGATGCGGCGCATGTGGTCCAGGCCCGACTCCAAAAGCTCCTTCGTGTCGAACGGCGTGGTGCCGGTCAGCAGTTCATAAAGGAGAACGCCCAGGCTGTAGATGTCGCTGCGCGTATCGATGTCGAGCCCGCCCATGGCCGCTTGTTCCGGGCTCATGTAGGCCGGCGTGCCGATCACCTGGTGGAGACGGGTGTAAAGGGTGCCATCGGTCAGCTCACCCTGGGTGGCCTTGGCAATGCCGAAATCAATCACCTTGGGCACTCCCGCCGCTGTGTCGGCGTCGTGCCGGGTGCCTCGTCGCCGCGGAACTGTGGTTCGGGACCGGGTGCCGAGCCTTCGAAAGAGCGGGCCGCGGTTCCAGCCGCGGGGCGATCGAAGTACGCTTCCGCCTCGGGCAACACCGCGAGAAGCTCGTCCAGTCGACGGCGCAACTCGACCTGGCCGCCGCACGCGGCATCCAGAAAGGCACGGCGCTGATCGGGATCGGCCAGCCGTCGGGCGGCCTCGAACAGCGTTTCCTCGTCGTTGGGTGCGACGTTCATCCAAACCCGTCCTTCGCGGAAATTGCGTCTGTCGCGATCCCGTGGCCCGCTTGCCCCGCTTCAGACTTGAATCCGGCGTGAAAACGCACAGCGGAGCGGCTTTTGAAGGAAGAGTGACGGGCGTTATGACGCGGTTTTTGGCTTCCACCCTTACTGCACTTGTGGTGAAGTAAGGGTGGAAATGCGGCGCTCGCCACGAAACTTG
>JAKQDD010000240.1 GCA_029556615.1 Verrucomicrobiota bacterium
AGCCGCCTCCCATCACCAGCACCCCGCCCCCTGCCACCACCAGGGGCCCGCTCACCTGCGCCGCGTTCGTCATCACCAGCGTCCCGCTCACCGTGTTGGACGTCTGCAGCTTCGCACCCCCGCTCACCACCAGCGTGCCGAAGCGCGAATCAGAAGGAGCATGAACGGTCCCCGTTGGAATGCTGACCGTGTCCGCGGCGGTCGGGACCTGAGCGGGAGTCCAGTTGGCGGCGTTTTGCCAGTTCGAGTCAGTTCCGCCAATCCACGTGATCGTGGCGGCTTGGGTCAGGCAAGACCACGCCACCACGGCGATGGCCAAGAGGGTGTGCAGTCTGCGCAGGATGGTCTTCATGGCAATAGCGGTCACAGGGATCGACGGTTCGATTCCCAACACTGGATCATGCGGACGCCGCAAGGCACACGGCTACTCGCGGACGCGATAGAGCGCCTGGCCGGTGTCGGCGGTGAGCGGGACGCGGGTGAGACCGCCGGTGCCAAAGACGCTGAAGAGCGTGGACCATGTGCGGGCGTCACACGAACGTTGGATCTCGTAGCGGCGCCCGACCTCCCCGGTGAACTCCAGGTTGATCGCTTGGGTGTTGATCGTGAGAGTGGGACCGCCAGGCCCTGGGTCACCGTCAAGGTGGAAGCTGAAATCATCCAGTTGCAGCGGCGTTTCCGCAAACACGGGGAAGTTCTCCGAGTTCGCAAACACGGCAATCTGGAACTGGCTGCCCGCGGTCATGCCCCAGTCAACCGCCCGGGAGACGTGGTTCTGGCCGTCCGCGGCGATGTCCAGATCGAACAGCATGATCCCACCAGCATAGAATCGTAGAACGCGCGTGACGTGGTCGTAGCGAATGCTCACCGTGACCGATTCCTCAGTCGTGGGGAGTCTGCCCTCACCGTCGAACACCTCCTCGCCGTTGATCGAGGTCTCACAGACCACGCGGCGCGGATCGGCCTGCTGCTGGGGATGGACCTCCAAGCCGCCAACGAAGTTGTGGCCATTGACGAGGCAGCCGATTCCCACCTCGGCATACTCCTCGGCACCGGGTGCTCCGCCTGGCGCGTCGACGGCCAAAGGAATGGTCAGCCGCGCACTCAGGGTCCAGGACTGATCGCGGGTGGGCTTGGTGTCCTTTAGGAAGTAGCCGCGAAAGGCCGAGGGCCCACGAACGCCTGAATTGTGGGCGACCATGCGGCCGCACTCCTGCTCGAACGTGTACGCCCCCTCGGCAAACGCCGGCGTGAAGAGGTCGGCCAGGACACCGTTGAAGGAATAGTCTTGCGCCTTTCCGACCACCATCCCGCCCAGAACGGCGATGACAATGCAGGCGAACCGGCGTGCGAACCGCAAGCAACTCCCGTTGCTGGTCCTCGCCCGAGTGCAGAGATCATCCATGAAGGGTGATATCGTTGGCCCATCGCGGATCTTTCACCGGGTGAAAAGAAAATTGAAAGATCCCGGCCGAGCCAGCGATTCTCCTGGAAGTGAATTCGCGTCCGTCAGACAGCGAATCGGCAGTCGACCCGGTCCCGACCCGCGGGAGCCTGATCGGCCGGCTGCGCGATTGGCGGGACGACCGGAGCTGGCAGGAATTCTACGAAACCTACTGGCGCCTGATCCACCGAACGGCGTTGCACGCGGGGCTCTCCGCCGCCGACGCCGACGAGGTCGTGCAGGAAACACTGGTGTCGGCGGCCAAAGCCATGCCCGGGTTCCGCTACGACCCAAACACCTGTTCCTTCAAGAGTTGGCTCCGCTACCTGACGCGCTGCCGCATCGCCGATCACTTCCGCCGGCAAGGGCGGAGGGTCGCGACCTTCCAGTCCGAGAACGAAGACACGGGCACCGGCCTGATGGAACGTCAGGTCGATCCGCGGGCTCGATCGCCCGAAAACGAATGGGACGCCGAATGGGAACAGAACCTCCTCGAGGCCGCGTTGGACCGCGTCAAAGCCCGGGTGCAGCCCGCGCAGTTCCAGATGTTCCAGCTCTGCTTTCTCAAAGGACAGCCTCCCCGTGAGGTGGCCCGGTCGTTGGAGGTCGGCGTGGCCCGCGTCTACATGGCCAAGCACCGGGTCGCAGCCATGCTCAAGGAGGAAGTCGCACGGCTCCGGAACCGGTGGTCCTGACCCGCCTGACCCGCCTGGCCCGGATACTCCACAAGCTCTGCACGGCATGATTCCCGCCGGCGGTCACGCGCCGGCGTTCCAGGGCGCCACCCTCCTGTCCGTCAATGACAGCATCGCCCAGGATGACCTGGGCCTGAAGACAGCGGCACAACTTGGCAAGCGCGTCGGCGAGATCGCAGTCAGGCTCGCGAATCGCGCTGATTGAGCCCGGCACACTTGACCTAATCGCACCGACTTTCACAAGTCGAGGACTCTACCGCTGCCGCGGCAGGACCGGCACCGGCCGAATCCGCGTCTCGAAGGTCCCGTCGCCCAGTTGACCAAACCGGTTAAAGCCCCATCCCCACAGACTCCCGTCCTTCTTCATCGCGAAGGACGTGTTCCCCGCCGTGGGCGGCACCCAGACCCAGTCCGTTTCTTCGTTCACCTTGACCGGAGCGAACCGGTCCAGCCGCGCCCCATCCCCGATCTCCCCCTGATTCCCCGCTCCCCAGGCCCACAACGTTCCGTCGCGCTTCAGCGCCAGCGTGTGCTCGGACGCCGTGCAAACCGCCACCCAGTTGCTCTCCGTCCCAAGCCGGTGCGGCACTTCACGGACCCTCGTGTCACCGAGTCCGAGTTGGCCGTGCGCATTCCAACCCCACAGCCACGCCACCCCGTCCTCCCGAAGCGCCGCCGCATGCCCAAACCCGGTGTGCACGGACTTCCACCCCGTGTCGCCGAGCAAAAGGCCGGGCGTGAATGCCGGAGCATCCTCGACCGCACGCCCCAGCCGGCCCGAGGCAGCGTCGCCCCACGTCCACACGCCGCCCTCCCGCCGGATGGCAACGGCATGCTCGTAGTTCACGGAGACGCTCGACCACATCCCGGCGTCCGCAATCCGGATCGGCGTGCGCGCGTGCGCGTCCGTGCGGCAGAAGAGTTGCCCCTTGTCGTTGCGTCCCCATCCCCACCAGGACCCGTCGCGCTTCACAGCATAGGCGTTGTGCTGCCCCGCTTGAATCTGCGCCCAGTCCCGATCGCTCCCCACTCGCGCCGGCAGGGCTCGCCCAACCTCCGATCCGTCGCCCAGCTCGCCGAAACTGTTCCCGCCCCAGGTCCAAATCGTTCCCTCCGCCTGCAGCCCCATCGTGTAGCTGTCGCCTGCATCCGCAGACACCCAGTTCGTTCCCTGTCCCACCACGGTGGGCCACGGGCGCCCCGTGTGGTCACCCGTCCCCAGTTGGCCCATCGAGTTATCGCCCCAAGCCAACAGCTGGCCCGCCCGAGTCACGGCGACGCTGTGTCGGCCCCGGCCCCGCACGTCAACAACGGCACCGCCAGCACCCGACAACACCACAGATTCTGCAGTCACAACACCCGCCCGACCCGTCTCGTTCACCGACGCCGCCCCCCTCGCCTCAGACCCGCGCTCCGACCGCCATGGGCCCCGCCCGAGGATGAAGCTGATCACGCCGGTGGCCACTGCCAAACCGAGCGCCCCGAGCAGGACGCGGTGTTCACGGCGAAGCCGGACCCGACGCACACTCTGGCCCGCCACAATCCGCTCGAGGTCATGCCGCAGGTCCGCCGCCGAAGAATGGCGGTCCCTCGGATCCCGGGCGCACGCGCGGTTGACCACGGCGTTGATCTCGAGAAAGAGCCGGCGATCCGGTAGATTGCCCACCCCCGAAGGCAGGTCCGGAAAGTCGCGCCGGTCCAGCCCGGTGCTCAGTTCGTAGAGAACCTTCCCCAGACTGTACAGGTCGGCACGCACTGTCCCCGGACCCTCCGGCGGCACGTATCCCTCCGTCCCCACAAACGTCACCGTCGAGTCCGCACTGGCCACCAGCCCGATGTCGGCAAGCTTCGGTTGGCCCCTCACAAAGATGATGTTCGACGGCTTGATGTCCCGATGCACGAGACCGTGCGTATGCACATGCTCGAGCGCACCCGCCAGGGCCAACCCGATCCGGACACACTCCCCCAATAACACCCGCCCCCCGCCTTTGAGAACGCTCTGCACGGTCCGAGGCCGATACCGCGCCGGATCCATCGCGCGGCCTGTCGCCTCGTCATCCGCAAGTTCCATCACGTAGTAGAAGAACCCGCCCTGGTCATCCCGGCCCGCCTGCAGAATGTTCACACAGCCCGGATGCGTTCGGGAAATAGGCTCGAAGGCGCGCAGCCCCTCGAACTCACGCTCGAACAACCGTTGATCCTCCCCGGCAGCGCGACGCACACACTTCACCGCCCGCCAGGCCCCCGTCGTCGTGTGCCCCAACCAGACCTCGCCAAAACTGCCCCGCCCAATCCGCCGCACCAAGACATGCTCCGGCACCACCGGCGGTGGCCCGTCCCGTTCGCCCGACACTCCCGTGGGTGTGTTCATTCCTGTGCCATTCCCGGCCCCGCTCCCTCGTTCTCCGCTCGTTCCAGCCTCCGGACCGCCTTCCACAAGACCGACGCCAGAGCCCCCGCGGCCCGCCCCAACCGCCTCCGGAACCGCATGAGCTCGAGGGCCACCGCCGGCCGCCGCACCAACGCCCCCATGAGCCGCGGATAGTCCATCCGCATGTCCGGCGTCGCATACCGGTTGAAGTCCAGAGGCAACGATTCCATCGCCGTGTCCGAGATCACCCGGACTGTGGCCATAGGGATGCCCCCCTGCTCGAAACACGCCCGCAACACGCCCGATTCCATCTCGACCGCCGAGGCGCCCGTGGCCCGCCATGCTGACGCCTTCTCCGCCGCCGTCACCAGCACCCGGTCCGCACAGTGGAACCGACCGCGCACCGCGCCGCCCGCCTCGAGCGCCGCCTCGAGTGCACTCCCACGCTCCGCCTCATACACAACCCGCCCGAATGCCATCGCAGGATCCAACCCCCCGGCAAAACCTGCGCTCAAGACCCATGCCGGCCGCCCTCCTCGCAGAACTTCCTGCGCCGCTGCCCGCGCATTGTCCGCCCCGATCCCGGTCAGCCGCATACGGACTCGATCGCCACCCCCGCGGAACCGCCGAAACGCTGCCGCCTCCTCAGCCAGGGCAAAAAGGACCAAGCCTTCCCCGCCCTCCGACCCCGCACGTTGAACGGCCGTGGTCATCGGCGCCCCCCAACCGCATCCATGCTGCCCGCGACGCGCCGCTGCACCAGCACCCGGAACGCCCGCCCCCAATGCTCCGCGTGCACCAGCGTCTGCAACTGACGCCGCCGTGCCGCCGTCCATTCCGGGAACCGGTCCGGTTGCTCGAATGTCTTGCCCGCAATGCGCATCAGAAACTGCTCCTGCGAAGTGTACGCCTCGGTCTGCAACCCGGCCGCCTCGCCCGCCTCACGGATCCGGCTGAAATTCACGTGGGCCGTCAGGTCCTGCTCTCCCGCCGCCGACAACTCGACGTCCCTACATCGATGCCCCGCGTACGCCCTCAGGGTCCCCCCGGTCCGCTCCGGCCTGAACAGGACGTCACTCTCCCCCCCGTAGTCAAACGTCAGCAACCACCCGCAGGCCAGATGCCCCGCCGCTTGCCGCCACCAGCCGGTTGCCGCGGGACAGGACTCCACCACGTAGCCGTCCGGCAACACGTCGAGAACCGCCTCCTGCAGCACCCAACCCGGATCCACCCCCGGTGCCATCCGCCGCCAAACCAACCCCTCCCCATCTTCCCAGCCAATCCCCCACTCGAACCAGACCCGGCGGGATCGATCCCAGCCAAACCGATGCACCGGGAAGGCGTCCAGCAACTCGTTGCTCAGGATCACCCCCGAAACCTGCCTGGAACCTGCCGCCCCCCAATCCTCGTACCAGCACACCGTGGATCCAAACTCGGCCAACCGCTCCCGCTGTCGCGCAACCCGACGCGCTGAAGGCTCGAGGATCCAGTACTGCAGGCTCGAGAACCTGTCCCGCTGCCAAGTCCTTAACCCCGCCAGGATGTCCGCGGCCAGTTCCCCGTCATGCGCGCCCGCCTCGACGATCACCGCCGCCTCTCCCGGAATCCCCGCCAGCCAATGCCCAATCTGGTGTGCCAGCAACTCCCCAAAAACGCTCCCGACGGACACGCTCGTGAGGTAATCGCCACGCCGCCCGATGATCTCCCGCCCGCTCTCGTAATAACCCCACTCCGGATCGTACAAGGCGATTTCCATGTACCGCGCAAAGGACAACACCCCACGCGACCGGATCTCATCCCGGATCCGGCACACGAGCGGGGTGGGCTCCGGCAGACTCACGTTCAAAGCCGGAGGAACACCCGCCGGCGGTACAGGAAACCGCAAATCCAAAAACAGAGGCCCAGCGCCACCACCGCCCCCAGCAGATTCCCGTAAACCCCCATCGCCTGCTGCACCGGACCGCCCACCAGGCGGCGCGCCAACCCCGGCAGATTCACCCACGAGTGAATCACGTAGATCGCGATCGGGTTCATCCCAATCCACACCAACGGCATCGCCCATCGCCGAACCCCCGCCACGTCAATCACCCAGTAAAACACCCCCAGAAGAACTGCACTGTACCCTCCCGCCACCAGGACGAATGAGGAGGTCCAGATCTTCTTGATCACGGGAAACTGCAGGCTCCAAAGCCACCCCAAAGCCACCATCACCACCCCCGCCAAAACCAGACTGACCGCCTTCCCCGACCCCGAGAAACGGCCGTCCCGCAGCCAATTGCCCGCAAAGACCCCCAACAGGCACGTCGCAATCGCCGGTAACGTGCTCAATAAGCCCTCCGGATCATGCGTGCCATCCCACTTCCTCCACGGCAGGTACTGCTGGTCGATCCAGTTCGCCAGATTTCGGCCCTCGGCAATATCCCCCGCGCCAACCCCCGGCACCGGCACAAACGTCATCAGCGCCCAATACCCGATCAGCAGACCCGCCGTGACCGCCAATCGGACCCGCCACCCGCAGAACAGAAACAGCAGACCCGCCGCCAGATACGCCAACCCGATCCGCTGCAGCACCCCCAGGAGCCGGATCCGTTCCCACGACTCCGACACCCCCCCGTAGTAGACGATCCCCAGCAGGTACAGCAGCAGAAACCGCTGAACCACCCGCCGCACCGCCCGCCCCCGCCCCCCACGCTCGACCCATCGGCTCAGCGAAAACACCAACGACACGCCCACCACAAACACAAACAACGGGAAAATCAGATCGTAAAACCGAAAGCCCGCCCAGTCCGCATGATCCACCTGGCGCGCCGCTACTTGCGCCGGACCCCAGGAGGTCGTCTTCGCCCAGGCCCGCACCACGGCGTCCGCACCCACAATCCAAAACATGTCGAACCCGCGTAAGGCGTCCAACGACAGCAACCGCCCCGATGCCTCCTCCGGTCTTGAGGCCGGACCCTTCGAATCTCCCGAGTCGCTCATGGTTCACCACCGTTGGAAACGCTCCGCACACCGACGCCCACCCAACACCCCGCGGACGGTACCGCGTTTGCCAGCCCCGGATCAATCCTCCCGATTTCGCTCGATCGGATTGACTTCTGCCGCCGGCAAGCGACTATGGCCCTTAACAAATCGACCCACGGGCGTATTCAAGGTTATGCAAGACATCAAGCCGTTGTACGAAGCGATTCTTGAAGGCCGCGAGAAGGACGCTGAAGCCCTCACGCGGGAAGCCGTCCAAAGCGGGGTGGATCCCACCCGCATCGTCAAGGAAGGCGTCATCCCCGCCATGGCCGAGGCCGGACGCCGATTCGAGTGTACCGAGTTCTTCGTGCCCGACCTCCTCCTCGCCAGCCGCGCCATGAAGGCCGCTCTCCGCATCCTGGGCAACGCCACCGACCCCCTGGGACGCGTCGTCATCGGCACCGTCAAAGGTGACCTCCACGATATCGGCAAGAACCTCGTCGCCGCCTTGCTCGAAGGCGCCGGCTTCGAGGTCATCGACCTCGGCTATAACGTTCAACCCGAGCAGTTCGTCAAGGCCGTCCAGGATAAAAACGCCAACGTCGTCGCCTTGTCCGCCCTCCTCACAACCACCATGGGTTCCATGCGCCTCACCATCGACGCCCTCAAACAGGCCGGCATCCGCGACCGCGTCAAGGTGCTCGTCGGCGGCGCGCCCATCACCCAGAAGTTCGCCGACGAAATCGGCGCCGATGGCTACGGCGATAACGCCGCAGAAGCGGTCACCGTGGCCCGCCGTTGCCTCGCCGTCTAACACGCCAACCGGCTCCCGCGCGGTGCATGCCCCGGTTCTGACCGGGATCGACGCCCGTGCGCGCCACCTTATGCCCATCGCCCTCGAACAACTCGTCGCGAACGGCCCCGTGATCACCGACGGCGCATGGGGCACGGAACTCCAGGCACGAGGGCTCGACCCCGGCGATATCCCTGACCTGTGGAATCTTGCCCGGCCCGAAGCCGTCGCCGAGGTCGCCCAAGCCTACATCGACGCCGGCAGCCAGATCATCCTCACCAATACCTTCGGAGCCAATCGTATCCGCCTCGGCGACCATGTCCCCGCCAGTCAGGTCCCCGAAATCAACCGCCGCGGCGTCCAGCTCTCCCGCCAGGCCGCCGCAGGCCGCGCCCTTGTCTTCGCATCGATCGGACCCACAGGCAAACTCCTCCTCACCAACGAGGTCACCCCGGAAACCCTCGCCACGGCCTTCACCGAACAAGCCCAAGCCCTCGCCGAAGGAGGCGCCGACGCCCTCGTCATCGAGACCATGGCTGACCTCACCGAGGCCACCATCGCCCTCGAAGCCGCCAAAACCACCGGCCTCCCCGTCGTCGCTTGCATGGTCTTCGATACCGGCAAAGACAAGGACCGCACCTTGATGGGCATCACCCCAGAACAAGCGGCCCGCGCCCTGACGGAGGCCGGCGCTGACGCCATCGGCGCCAATTGCGGCGTCGGCATCGAACGCTACGTCCCCGTCTGCCGCCGGCTCCGCAATGCCACCCAGCGCCCGGTCTGGATCAAGCCCAACGCCGGATGCCCCACCGTCGTCGAGGGCCGCATCACGTACAACACCTCCCCGGCCGAGTTCGCCGCCCATGTCCCCGATCTCCGCGCCGCCGGCGCCAGCTTCATCGGCGGCTGCTGCGGCACCAACCCCCGGTTCATCCAGGCCATCGCCCAATCCCTCCACCCCACTGCCTTCGAGGACTCCACATTAGCGAGGCGCGGAAGAGAGGGTGGGCAGGCACAGCAGGGTCTTCATGAACCGGAGGACTCGACTGGGTCTGAGGCGGCGCCTCGCTAGCTCACTTCCTCAATGGCACCTGGAGGGTGAAGTTCACAACGTTCTCCCCCCCCTCGGTCACCGTGATTTCCCGGGATGCCTCCCCCGCCTTCACATGGCGGGCCACCACGGTGTACTTGCCCGCCGGCAAATCGGCCGGCAGCTTGAACCGCCCTTCACGGTCCGTCACCGCAAAGTACGGGTGATCCAACACCCCCGCGTAAGCGAACATCCATGGGTGAATGTCACACCGGATCCGAATGAACACCTCAGGCACCGCAAAACTCTTCTCCGTCACCATGTTCTGCACCGGTTGCCCAATGTTGAATTCCTTGTTCCCCTTCACCTTCGGCTCCGCATGCACGTTGTGCATCAGGGGATCCGAGTTCTTGATCCGGAACTTCTGATTGGTCAGCACCCCAAACACCGGGGGCACAAAGAAACAGTCCACTTGATCCAGCAACGGAGTCTCCGCCGGCGCCGCAAACCGCCGCCCAACCGGCCCCTGCTTCAGGTAGACAAAGACGTTCGCCAACCCGCCCTCCGGGGAAACCACGTAGTGCCGCGTGGTCGCCCCCTCCTTGTGGAGCTTGGCGCATAAGGCGTCGAACTCGATCTTGATCTCCGGCGGCGGCTTCCCCTCGAGGGTGACACGACCCTTCACCTCCGCCGCCGCCAACGCCCCGCAGACCGCCATCCCCATCCCCCAGTGGATCAGTTGTGCCCGCATGCTCTGTTGTCTCCAATACCAACGCCCAAACGCTACCACCCCCCTCCCTCACCCGCAAGCAACGGACGCCGCCGATTTGGCGTGCGTCCCATCGCCCCTCACGCCATAACAGGCCCGCACGTATGGAATACGAAGGGGTCATCGGACTCGAGACGCATGTCCAGCTCAAAACCCGATCCAAAATGTGGTGCGGCTGCGCCAACGAGTTCGGAGCACCCCCCAATACCCGCGTCTGCCCCGTCTGCCTCGGCCTGCCCGGCGTCCTCCCCGTCGCCAACGACGAGGCCCTCCAATTGACCGTCCTCACCGGCCTCCTGCTCGAGTGCGAGATCCCCCCAGCCGCCCAATTCGACCGGAAGAACTACTTCTATCCGGACATGCCCAAGAACTACCAGATCACCCAATACGCCTCCCCATCCACCCGGTCCGGCCACCTCGACTTCGAATACGACGGCGCCCTCTGCCGCGTCCGAATCACCCGGGCCCACCTCGAAGAGGACGTCGGCAAGTCCTTCCACTTCGCCCATCACAGCGGCGTGGACTTCAACCGCGCCGGCGTGCCCCTGCTCGAAATCGTCTCGGAACCCGATATCACCAGCCCCGGCATGGCCTACGCCTACCTCTCCGCCCTCAAGGACCTCCTCGTCCATGCCGGGATCAGCGACTGCGACATGGAAAAAGGCATGGTCCGCTGCGATGTCAATGTCAGCGTCCGCCCCCGCAGCACCGCCGCCCTCGGCGCCAAAATCGAAATCAAAAACATGAACAGCTTCAGTGGCGTCCGGCGCGCCCTCGAATTCGAGATCCCACGCCAAATCGCCATCCTCGAAGCCGGCGGCCAGCTCGTCCAGGAAACCCGACGCTGGGATGAACCTTCCGGCACCACCGAGCCCATGCGATCCAAGGAGGATGCCCACGATTACCGCTACTTCCCCGACCCCGATCTCATGGTGTTCCAACCCGGCCCCGCCTGGCTCGACGCGGTCCGACGTCGGAAAGTCGAGACTCCCCTCGCCCGCAAACGGCGGTTCATGGCCGATTACCAACTCCCCGAAGCCGACGCCCGCACGTTCGTCGATGATCTCCCCCTGGGCGACTACTTCGCCGCGCTCGCCCCCCAATGCCCCCACCCCAAAACCCTCGCCAACTGGATCATCAATAACCTCCGCGCCCACCTCGCCCAACACGCGTCCACCCTCGCCGATCTCAAGTTCCCCCCGGACGCCTGGCTCGAGCTCGTCGCGCTCATCCAAAGCGGCCGGCTCAGCTCCCGCCTCGCCCAGGAGGTCTTCGCCGAAATGGCCGCCACCGGCCACCGGCCCGCCGCCATCGTCGCCCGCCGCGGTCTCGACCAGCTCAGTGATGCCGCCGCCCTCGAACGGCTCTGTGAGGAAGCCATCGCCGCCAACCCCAGAAGCGTCGCCGATTACCGCGCCGGCAAGGCCGCCGCCCTCAACTTCCTCAAAGGTCAGGTCATGAAACTCAGCAAGGGCAAGGCCAACCCCGCCCTCGTCGGCGAAATCCTGGCGAGGCGCGCCTCAGACCAAACCAAGTCCCCAGGCCCATGACGAGCCGGCACCCCTCTCGCTCGAGCCCTCCCCCCACGCCGTTGTCGCAGGGGAAGGGAAGAACCGCCGCGCGGACTCCATTCAGCGATCGGCGTGTGCGAACCCAAGTCGAGGACTCCACCATGATTCCACTCCACTCCACCTCCGCCACCCGCCCGGCCCCGCAACGCCATGCCCCCCGGCTCCCAATCGCTGCCTGGACTCTCCTCGCCCTGCTCGCTCTCGCCCCAGGGTGCCGGTCCACCCCCGCCTCCACCCCGACCCCGCGCGAACCGCTCGCCTTCCGCGTCATGTCTTATAACATCCACCACGGCGAAGGCACCGACCGCAAGATCGACCTCGACCGCATCGCCCGCCTCATCCTCGAACACCAGGCGGATGTCGTCGCCCTCCAGGAGGTCGACCGCGGCGTGGCACGCACCGACCGCAGGGACCTGCCCAACGAATTGGCCGCCCTCACCCGCATGACCTGCGTCTTCAGCAATAACTTCGCCTACCAGGGCGGCGAATACGGCAATGCCGTCCTCACCCGCTTCCCCGTCCGAACCTGGACCAATACCCACTACCACATGCTGCGCCCGGGCGAACAGCGCGGCGTCCTCCAGATCCGCCTCGACCTCCCCGGCAATCGCCCGCTCCTCTTTCTCAGCACCCACCTCGATTTCCGCCCCGACGACGCCGAGCGCCTCTCCAATATCGCCGAGCTCGAAGCCATCGCCCGAGCCCAGCCCGACATCCCCATGCTGGTTTGCGGCGATTTCAACGACGTGCCCGGCAGCCCCACCCACCAGGCCATGGCCCGCCTCTTCGACGACGCCTGGCAACTCGTCGGCCAGGGCGATGGCTTCACCATCCCGTCCACCAAACCCAATAAACGAATCGATTACATCTGGATCCGCCGCCCAGCCCCTCTCCATCCCCGCCACGCCTGGGTCCCCGCCAGCCTCGCCTCCGACCACCTGCCCCCTGTCGTCAGCCTCGAGATGCCGTAATCCGCAGCCGGTACAAGCGTGCCTTGGCCCCCTCGGCAACAACCAGGACGTGCCGGTTCCCCGCCACACCCTCCACCGCCTGCCACATCCCATCCACGCGGTCCGACCACTCGAGCATCACCCCCGTCAAACCCAGGTCCCAGAATAGCTCGACAGCCCCGTCCTCAAGAGCCCGAAACTGCAGCGTCGGACGCAGACTCGCGTCCTCTGTGGGCGCTACCGAGAGATCATACAGCACCGGTGTGGACCCTTCGGCCGCGGATTGCAGCGTCACATCCACCTCGAGGTACTTCCCCGCAGGCGTTGCCTGAAGCCGTTCGCCCGATACCGCCGTCTCCCATCCCGACCAGTGCCGCCGATCGGCAGACGTCCGAACGCGCACCGTGATCCGCGTGCCCTCCGGTTCGACGCCGGTCCAGTCGAGACGCCCCCAGGCCGCCCCCGGCAGCCGTGAATCGTGAACCACCGTCCATGTCCCGTAACGCAGCGTCGCCGTCCGCGACAGAATCCCCGTCATGTCGCTGTAACCATAGTGCAGGCCGCCGATGATCCGCTTCTCGAGATCAACGCGGTTCGCCTGCGGATCAATCCGCTTCACATACTCGTCGCCATAGTTCACCACCCACACCTTGCCGCCGGCGTCCACCGTCACCCCGGTGGGCGTGGCGCCAACCGGAATCGTCGCCCGAATCAACCCGTCGTTCGACCAGCGCGTCACCGTCCCCGGCCCCGAGTCCGCAGTCCAAACATCCCCATCCTCCGTCACCGCCACCCCGCGCGACTCGTAAACGCCGCCCACGGTCCATTCCACCGCCCCGCTCGCCACGTCCAACCGCGTCAGCTTCGTGCTCCGCCAACCGGCGACAAACAGATGGTTGCTCCGATCCAAACCCAGACCGTAGGTCGTGTGCCCAAGGTCCACCGTCCGGAATAGCCCCGTCGCCGGGTCCAGCCGCAACAGGTTCTGCGTGTCCAGCCCGGAGGACCAGAGTATCCCCCGGGCGTCAATCACCGCCCCGTACGCCTTGTGGTTCACCGACGAGAAATGCACCACCCGCCGCAGCGCGCCCGTCTGCCCGTCCACATGATAATACGTCTGTGTGTCGTAGGTCCCCAGCCAGACGTTGCCATCCCGATCAACCGCCACACCCCGCACCCCGGGATTCCGGTCGTCATCCGTGTAGATTCCCGTGTACACCCCCGGCGCCGCCGCCTGCTCGAGCCCGGGAATCAACACCACCTCCAGCAAGACACACTCGTCCTCCCCCCACGGCAGCATCTCGTCCGCCGTGATGTCCCCGTCGCCGTCCCGGTCGGTCGAGGTCTCGATCAGACCATCGCCATCCCGATCCGCACACTGCCCGCCCTCGAACAACCCGATCTTCACCGCCGTCCCAATCCGGCGGTTCGCCACCCAGCAGTTGCCCTGCTGATCGATCGTCGTCCGGGACGGATTCCCGTTGAGCCGGTCCGGACCCGTCCGGTACCGCGCCAGCTCCCGACCCGTCCGCGTGTCGATCTTCGATACGGTCCCCTCATTCGAGTTCGGCACCCAGAGAAACGGCAGCGTCATCGACTCCGCCGCCAATTGCAGCTGATCCCGCACGCCGTCGCCCGTGACTCCCGCCAGATTGCCTCGCTCGAAGTCCTCGCTGGTCGTATAGAGCCCCCCCTGCGCCATCGTGCTGTCCGGAATGATCGCCGTCAGCATCCGCACTGCATCCGCGCGCGCCGGGTCGTTCGCCGATTCCGCTGTCAGAAGAACCTGGCTGATGCTCACCCCTTGAACGCTCGCATCGCCCGCCACCTCGACCCGAAACTCGACGGCCGCATTCAGCGCCAGGGCCGGCAAGACCCATCCCTCCCCTGTCACCGCCGCCGTCACGTCCGCACCCCCCACGAGGGCATCCACGTACCTCACCCGCCATCCCCCAGCCCCGCCATCCCCCCGCAGCGTGAAAACGTCCGCCCGATTGCCGTCGTTCACCAGCCGCACATAATAGGAAATCGACACGTCCGGATCCGTCTCCTGCGCCTTGGTCTGGCCCGCCCCCGTCCGGTTGAAAACGTTGTCCCCGAGATGCCGATAGTCAAACTCCCGCCTGACCATCAGGTCCGGTTGCACCCGCGGCTCGCACGTCGTGATCGTGCGAATCGTGTCCCGACGGACCGGCGAACTCTCAGGCCAGCCGCTGATCAGGATCGTTCCGGCATGCTCGGCCCCCACCTGAGGCCCTGCCGTCACTTCCACCCGGAATGTCCGCGCCGTCCCCGAGTTGACACGGGGCACAGCGTGCCCAACGGCAGATCCCACCGCGCCCGTGATGTCCCGCCCGCCCGACAGCGCATCGTAATACCGCACCGTCCATCCGCCCCCGCCCGTGGCACCCTGCAACCGCAGAGTCTCCGTCCCGCTCCCGATGTAGCGCACCTGAAACTCGTAGACCGCCGCACGCCCCGCCGGCACCGTCTGCGACCGGGTCTGCGACTCGACGCTGAACACATTCCCTCCCCCATACGCCGATTCGCCATGGCTCCGAATCAGAAGATCCACAAACCCGTCCGCCGCAACGCACCGCCCCGCTCCCCACACCAATCCCCCAGCCACCATCACCGCCGCCCAGGCTCCGTGACGTGCAATGCAGAATCGGCGCATGCCTGCCCCTCCGGCGCAACCCCTCCCTCACCAGAACTGCCACGCCCCCCGGTACACCACGTGGATGCCCAGGAGCAAGTTCGTGATCGCGTGCGCTGTGATCGCGTCCCCCAGCCGCTTCTTCCAACAAACCAACCCCTGGTACGCAAACCCGCACAGAATCCCCGCCAGCCATTGCTGATGCTCAAACCCGAAAAACAACGCCGTCACCAGGAACGGCGTCCACAGAAACTGGCCCAGCGGCACCTGCTCGAAGTGCGGCTTCGCAATGAACCGATACAGAAACGACCGGAAAAAAACCTCCTCGAGCGGCGGCACCACCAGCGATGACCCCACAATCCGTATCCCGATGAAAAACAGCGCGAGCGCGCTGCCCCCGCCGAAAAAAGCCGGCGGATTCCACGCCGCCGCTTCGATCTCCGCTGCCGTCTTCGCTTTCCCCAAGCCCACCTTCGCGAACAGAGCGTCCGTGTGCGGATACGCCCCGTCGAGGCCAACCCAGAGCACAAAGACCCCCACTCCCACCCCGATCGCCGCCGGACTCAGCACCCACTTCATCTCCGCCACGTAGGGGCGCATCAGCCAGATCAGCCAGGCCCCCACCGCCGTCTTCACCGCGTACATCCAGTACGTCGAGGCCTCCCCAAACGAACCCTGCAGGAACGTCAGCAGGAGAAAAACAATGAAAGGCAATACCCTCGCCTTCACCGGCGACTGGGCCAATTGTCGTTGCACGGCTTGCACCCCGCCATTCCAGCGAATCCACCGCCCACGGCAAGCACGATCAGAAGGCGTCGAGCACCTCCGACACGCCCACACCCCCGTCGATCAATGCCCGGCCGCCCCGCTGTTGTCCCGCCGCCTGACCCGCCTCAAGCCGCCCCTCGAGACACTGCACAATCGACGTCAGCCCCTTGCTCCGCGCCAGGTCGATCGGCGTCTTCCCCTCCGGCCCCGTCCGCTTCACGTCCGCACCCGCTTCCGCAAGCAATTGGACCATCGCCAGATCCCCCTTCATCGCCGCCAGATGAAGCGCCGTCCAGCCCGACGTGTTCTTCGTATTCAAGTCCGACTTCGCCGCAATGTGCTTGCGCACCGCCGGGTAATTGCCGTCCTCGACCGCCTTGTGCAACGACGTGCTCGGCGCCCCGCCGCAGCCAATCAGCACCAGACACCCAACCCACACGGAACCCCAATAGCCAATACGCGGTCTCATGCGGCCTTGGTAGCGCGTCACCCCATCCTTGGCGAGCGCAAATCCTGGCCTACTGCCCCGCGAGCGTCTTCTTGCCCTCGGCCTTCGCCTTCGCCCACCGCGCCTTCGCCGCCGCGGACAGCAGCTTCCGCCCTCCCGCACTCAGCGTCGCCTTGGGCTTCGCCGGGGCCTTTGGCCGCTTCGCCGCCCTGAAGTTCGCCCACCGCGCCCGAGCCGCTGCCGCAATCGCCGCCCGGCCCTTCGCCGACAACCGCCGCTTCTTCACCGCGGCCTTCGGCGCCCCCGCCTTCGCGGATGCCCCACCGACGATTGCCGCGAGTTCCGTCTCGAGCGCGGCGATCTGCTCCTTGACCGCGATAAGACGCTTGAGTTGGGCCAGTGTCACGTTCTCGATTGATCGGCTCATGCTGTATCACTACTGCAGTCCGCTTCCAGCGTCAATCACGTGATTTACACCCCGCCTGCGAGCCACCTGCTAGCGAGGCGCGGAGGCAGGGAGCCCCGTTGCCCCCCACGGTTCCTTGGGACTGCATGTTTTATTGGTCTGAGGCGGCGCCTCGCTGGGAGGTTGAGCCGCAAAGGACGCTTACGCGCGGATTTGGGGCAATAATTACCCGTTGACGCATACCTCGGGATGGTCTAAATAGTGCGTTAACGCGCTATGGTCGGGCGCCCGGCCAAATGGGGGTCGGGCGCTCGCCAGCGTTGCAACGTTGAACAACTAACCCGGAGCTCAGCAAAAGGATGAAACCGCAAACCGTCCCCCAATCCTCCCCCACCCCACGCGCCCGACCCCGGCCCATCGCCCTCCTGCTTCCGCTCTTGCTCCTCGGATCCGTCCTGTACCTCGCCCAGGCGGCTGTCACTTTGGTCAACGAGGGGTTCGAGGCCTACACCGGCCCAGCCACCAGCCTCGAAGACACCACCGACGCCGACCCAGCCGTGCCCTACGGGGTCGTCTCTGACGACGATCCCGCTGGCGGCGTCGCCGGCTCCGGTGTCCAGCTCGTCAATTGGATCGCCCACTCCGGCACCCAAGCCCTGCTCCTCCGCTCGGGCAGCGAAGCCCAGCTCCACCTGCCCAACGCACAAAGCGGCACCCGATATCAGTTGGATTTCTGGATCTACGCCGTCAAGGGCAGTGGCGACCGCAACTTCTACGTCATCCTCCGCGGTGAAGGCACGGACAGCAACGGCGACGATATCCTCGCTTACCGTTCCGACCGGGCCGCCACCCCGGCCATTTTCTACTACGACGGCGTCGGCCCCGGCACCAGTGCCTGGGTCAACACCGGCGCCACCCATCCCGAGGGTGCCTGGCAGCAACACCGCATGATCATCGATCCCAATGCCTTGACCTTCGACCTCTACGTCGGCGACATGACCACCCCGGTGCTCGATGACGTTGAGCTCTCCCGTCCCGACGCCCCCGTTCCCACCCAGTTGCGCGTTCTTCACGAAGGCAACTCCGACGACGACGGTTACTTCGTCATCGACGACGTCAGCCTGACGGTCGAAGGGTCGACCGACATCGCCGCCACCTTCAACGAGGGCTTCGAGGCTTACCCCGCCGCCACCATCACCACGCTTTACGAAGATGACGCCGACCCCCAGGGCCCATGGATCACCACCGAAACCATCGGCACCGGCAACGGCAAGGAGCGGAATCCCCTCAAAGTCCAGGTCGTCGACTCGTCCGTCGTCCCGGCGCGCACCGGCACGAAATGCGTGAAACTCGAAGGCGGCCAGCGGGCCGGCATCTCCCTCGCCTGGGGCACCCCGCCGCAAGCCGATGTCCAAGTCACCTGGTGGGCCCGAGTCCCGGCCTCCGTGGACGGCTCCACCGCCAACTACCTCCGGATGTCCCTCTACGGCGCGGAGAACGGCAATTGCATCGCGGGCGACAACGCCTTGCTCGGCTACGGCTCGCGCGATGGCACCATTGGCGACGAGACCTCGCTGACCTACTACACCACCGCCTGGGTCGATACGTTGGTCGACTACACCCCCGACACGTGGGAGGAGTACCAACTGACCACCCATACCGCCCAGGGTACCTACACCATCGTCAAGAGCCCCAGCAGCGACAGCCCCGTCACCGTCGTTGACCGCAGCCCCTTCGTCGGCACCGCCACCAACTGGTTCCCGGTGTTCATGGCCGCCTGGAGCTCCTCGAACGGCAGCGGACATCCCCCCGTCTATGTCGATGACATCCAGGTCAAGTCGCTCGAGACCAACCCTGAGCCGCTGCCGCAGCCTTACTCCGTGGCGTTCCACACCCCGCGCTTCACCAAGAGCACCATCCTCGATATCAACGGCCCCGTCGGCGATATGGCCGTCGATCCCCGCGATAACTCGACCATCCTCTTCACCTTGGACGTCGCGGACGGCGGCATCTACCGCGCCACCAAGGTCGCCAGCGGCAATTGGCAGGCAGACCCGCAGCCAATCGTCTCCGGCCTCGACCGGCCCTCGGGCCTCGCCATCACGGAGGACGGCACGATCTGGTGGACCCACGACTACAACAACGACTACACTGCCAGTGTCAAACGCCTCAAAGCCCCTTGGGCGAGCAACACTCCCGAAATCATCATCGCCGACTGCGGCCCGACGCCGAACCTCGATGACGACGCGATCGACCTGACGGTCGCCCCGAGCACGTTCGACGGCTCGATCGGCAAACCGGGCATGATCCTCATCGCCGACCGCGGCAGCGACGGCGATGCAAACAACGCGGTGTACTACATCGACCCCGCCACGACCTCGCTGAGCCAGACCGGTTATGTCAACTACCTCGTCGAGCCGACCTCCAGCCTTCTCGGCGGCGGGAACCTCAATGCCATCGCGCCCCTGCCCGCATCCCGCGAGGTCGTCACGCTCAGCGCCGATGGCTTCCTCAGCGCCATTGACCCCGACGGTCTCATCCGCAATATCTGGCCGGTCACCCTCTGGGCCGATACCTCGGGAGCATCCCCGGATCCCGCCGGCGCCGCGCTGGCGGTCGACCCCACCACCGGACGCCTCTGGGTCGCTGATGATACCCTCGACGAGATCTGGTCGATCGACCCGGTGACCGCCGCCGACCAGAAGGAAGCGAGCTTCCCGCTCTCGGTCGAGACCCGCCGCGACCAGCAGATCGACTTCCACGATCCGGGCATGACCTTCTCCCCGGACGGCCAGTTCCTCGTCGTCACCGACACCAGCGCCGCGAACGGCGGCGGACGCCTCATCATCTTCCACAACGAACCGGTGGCCTTCAGCGTGGCGGTGGCCAACCGCACCGCCACCCAGGTCGATCTCTCCTGGCAGGGCACCGCCTTCCGGTACCGCGTCCAGCGCAGCACCAACCTCGCTGACCCCGCCGGGTTCGCCGACATCTCGGAAGACCTGCTGACGACCAGCTTCACCGACACCAATCCGCCTGCCACCCAGGCGTTCTATCGGATCGTCGCGTACTGATGACCCCCCTCGGGCCACTCTGTTGTGCCACCATTCCGGGGACCTCCGCGAGGTCCCCGGAACCGGTGTTGAACCGTCCGCAACCCTGATTGCCGCGGCCGGGGCTCGCGCCCGCGCGTGAGCCCCGGCCACTCCCCCCCGTGATGAGAACCCTGCCTCGGCTCCCCCGCGCCTTTACCCTCATTGAATTGCTGGTCGTCATCGCCATCATCGCGATCCTCGCCGGAATGCTCCTGCCCGCCCTCAGCCGGGCCAAAACCAAGGCCCAGGGCATCCAGTGCATGAATAACCATCGCCAGTTGGCCTTGGCTTGGCGCATGTACGTCGAGGACAACAACGATACCCTCCCCTACGCCAAGCATGGCCCCTATGAGTGGGTCGGCGGATGGCTCGATTACGACCCCAGCAACCGCGAAAACTGGGATCCCAACGCCAACCTCACCAATAGCATCCTCTTCCCCTACTGCGGTCGCAGCGTCGCCATCTTCAAATGCCCCGCCGACAAAAGCACCGTTAATGTCCGGGGCAAGGTCACCCCGCGCGTCCGTACCATGTCCATGCTCAATTGGGTCGGCGGACGCGGCGAAGGCCTCGAAATGGGTTGGTCCGGCCCCGGTTGGCGCATCTACCGCAAATACTCGGATATCTTCGACCCCGGCCCCAGCATGACGTTCGTCTTCCTCGATGAACGCGAAGACAGCATCAACGACGGCATGTTCGTCGTCGATATGACCGGCTATCCCAACAGCCCGGGAGCCTTCCACCTCGTCGATATCCCCGCCAGCTACCACGGCGGATCCGGCGGCCTCTCGTTCGCCGATGGCCACTCGGAACTCAAGTCCTGGAAGGACGCCCGCACCAAGCCCAAGCTCGTCAAAGGCCAGCAAATCCCCTACGATAACCCCTGCCCCAATAACCCGGACATCGCCTGGATGCAGGAACGCGCCACCCGCCGGATCTCCCCCTAGCGAGGCGCGCCTCAGACCCGACGAAGTCCGCGATCCCATGAAGCCTTCCTGCCTCTTCGGACCCTCTCCCCCGCGCCTCGCTCATGTGGAGTCCTCGACGGAAGGCGGGAAGACCTGGTACAGCAGGGACCACACTTGACCTGTTGACCCCATGTTTCACATGTCGAGGACTCCAGAGTCCACGATCAGCCTGGGGATTGGGTTGGGTCTGAGTCGCGCTTCGTCACCACCATGACCAGCACGTCGTTCACCCCCCCCAAGTACTTCCAGATCAGCCGCGAAATCATCGAGCGGATCCAGCGGGGTGAACTCTCCATCGGCGCCCCCGTCCCCTCCGAAACCGAGATCATCGAGCGCTATCGTGTCAGCAATACCACCGCCCGCAAGGTCCTCCATGAACTCGAAAAGGCCGGCTGGGTCACCCGCATCAAAGGACGCGGTACCTTCGTCCGCCAATACGCCGTCGAACGCGCCATCACCCGCATCTTTGGCTTCACCCGCAATATGATCGAGGTCGGCCGCAAGCCCAGTACCCGGCTCATCGGTTTGCGCGTCCGCGACGAACCCCACTCCCAGATCGTCAACGGACGCGAATTCACCATGGCCGGACCGGTGTGCGAAATCGAACGCCTCAGGCTCGCCGACGGCATCCCCATGATGAAGGAAACCCGGACCATCTCCCTCCAACTCTGCCCCGATATTCAACAGCGGAACCTCGAACAGTCCCTCTACAGTCTCTTCGAGACCGAATACCGGATCCACTTGACCGAAATCGACCAGATGCTCAGCGCCATCATGCTCGAAGGCCCCTGGCTCGACATCTTCAAGACACCACGACCCATCCCCGCCTTCCGCGTCGAGGGCGTCTCCTTCGCCGGCAAGGGCCTCATCGTCGAAATGGAAGACTCGGTCTACCGTGGGGACATGTACCAGTTCGCCGCGAAAGCGAGCCGGCACGATCACGGTTGACACAACCAACATAACCACCCAATCTCTGCTCTACTTTGAGCGTTAACGCACTACGTTGGATGCGCAAGTTAGGGTGCTCTTAACCGATCCCCTGCCCGATTATGCCCGGTCATGCCAGTCTGTCCGGTATTCGACATGTCGCCCTCGACATGGATGGCACCCTCTACCGCGGCAACACCCTCTTCGAGGTCACCCGACCCTTCCTCGAACGCCTCCACTCCCTCGGTATCGGCTGCACCTTCCTCACCAATAACCCCTCGAAAAGCGTCACCGATTACCTCGCCCACCTCGAAAGACTCGGCATCAACGCTGATCGCAGCCAGATTCACACCTCGACCCAGGCCACCATCGAGTACCTCTGCGCCCAGTGGCCCGCCGTTCAACGGCTCTTCGTCCTCGGTACGCCCAGCATGGCCAATGAACTGGCTGCCGCCGGTTTCGAGTTGCTGCCTGATGACCCACAGGCGGTCCCTGACGCTGTCCTGGTCGGCTTCGACATGACGCTGACCTACCCCCGCCTCTGCCGCGCAGCGTGGTGGATCGCGCAGGGCCGCCCCTGGTTCGCCACCAATCCGGACCGCGTTTGTCCAACTGACCAGCCCACGGTCCTCGTCGATTGCGGCTCGATCTGCGCCGCCCTCGCCACCGCCACGGGTTCCTCCCCCCTCGCCGTCATGGGCAAGCCCGATCCCAACATGCTCGAAGGCATCCTGCGCCGTCACAAGCTCGCCCCCCACCAGTTGGCCATGGTCGGCGACCGCCTCTACACGGACATCGAAATGGCCCGACGCGCCGGCGCCCTCGGCGTTCTCGTTCTGACCGGGGAAACCACACCCCGCGACGCCGCGGTCGCCAGTCCCGCCCCCGACCTCGTCGTCCAGGACGTCGGGGAGCTGGGTTCTTTGCTCGAGGAAGCTCATGCACGACACCAAGGATAAACTGCCAGAGGGGGCCGGCGCCCAACCGGCACGGCGAGTCCGCTCGCTCGCCGCGTTGGGCGAAGCCACCACCGACTTGTTGATCATCGGCGGCGGGATCGTCGGCGCAGGCATCGCGCGCGACGCCGCGCTCCGTGGCCTGCGGGTGGGATTGGTCGAACGCAGCGATTTCGCCTCCGGCACGAGCAGTCGTTCCAGTCGCCTGCTTCACGGAGGGCTCCGGTACCTCGCCCAGGGAAGGGTGGGGCTGGTCCGGGAGGCGAGTGTTGAAAAGACCCTGTTGCGCCGGATCGCGCCGCACCTGGTCCAGCCCCTGGGGTTCATCTTCCCGACCTATCGCGGGACCGATTGGCCGCTGTGGCAACTCCGGATCGGCGTGCGGGTTTACGATCTCCTCTGCAGCGGGCACAACTTCGAGTCCTCGAGCACGCTCTCCCGCACCGAGACCCTGCGCCGGTTGCCTGCGCTCGAACCGAATCGCTTGAACGGGGCGGTGCGCTATTTCGACGGGCTCACCCATGACGCGCGACTGGTCATGGACACGCTCCGGGCGGCCGCCGCCGCGGGGGCCATCCTGCTCAATTACTGCGAGTTCGTTCACGCCAAACGGGATGGGGCCTGCTGGTCTTGCGACGTCGAAGACCATCTGACCGGCGCCCAACTCCACCTGACCACCCGCGTGCTCATCAATGCCACCGGGCCATGGGGCAACCGCTTCCCGCAAAGCCGGGTCCGGCTCCGGCTGACCAAGGGGATCCACTGCGTGCTGCATCGCCAGCGGCTGCCCGTGCCGGAGGCCGTCGTGATCACCGAAGGCCGCCGGATCCTCTTCATCATCCCCTGGGGCGACCGCGTGATCGTGGGAACCACGGACACGGATTACGACGGACCACCCGAAGCGGTGCGAACCGAGGCGTCGGACGTGGCCTACGTGCTCCAGTCCGTCAACCGGTTCTTTCCCGGCCTGGCCATCGGCGAGGCCGACGTGCTCTCGTCCTGGGCCGGCCTGCGCCCCTTGCTGGCCAAGGCCAACGGCACCCCCTCCGACATCTCCCGCTCCCACCAGATCCGCCTCTCCCAGCCCGGCTGGCTGGATGTTGCCGGAGGCAAACTCACCACGTACCGGCTAATGGCCGAACAGGTTGTCGACCGCGTCTTGCTCGAACTGGGCCGGCCGCGCATCCCCTGTTCCACCGCGGAATTGCCGCTCCTGCCCCCCGGCACCTCGGTGGAGTTCTCCGGGGTGCAACCCCCGCCGCTCAGCGAAGCAGCGGTCCGCCACTTCTGCACCGAGGAGTGGGCCGTTCACTTGGAAGATGTCATGCTGCGTCGCGCCGGCTGGGAATACGGGCTGGCGAACCCCGCCTCCGTGGCGCGGCAGGTGGGGGCCTGGATGGCCGATGCCCTCGGGTGGCCCCCCGCCGTGCTGGCGGATGAGCTCGAACAATACGAGTCCGCAGCCGATCACTCCCTCGCCGCGCGGTAGAACAACGTCGCCGCGGGCGCCGCCTGCGTGTCGAGGAACAACACCGTCTCCTCGGCGGGCGTCACCTCCCCGATCCGGCTCCAGACTCGCAGGTCCCCGGATCGCTCGATCTGCAGCCGGAATCTCGCAGCACTCCGGATCCGGAGCTGCACCGAGCCGTCTTCGAGCCGCTTGATGGCCTCGATCTCAGGCGGCGGAAGCGGCGTGAGCGAATCAACCCGGATCTCGACCCTCGTGATCGGGCCATATGCCAAGCCGTCCCAAACCCGATACGTGAACGTGTCCTGACCGGTGAACTCCGGCGCCGGCTCGTACACCAGGGTCGTCCCGGCCCCCCACACCCGACCGTGAGCGGGTCCTTTCAACACCGCCCTCCGGAGGGCATCGCCATCCGCGTCCGTCACATCAAGCCCCAATTCGAGCCGCGTGCCGGCCACCGTCGAAACCGACTGGTCGCGGCTGTCAGGTCGCCGGTTGGGATGCACGACATCCAGGAACACCACCGCGATCTCGCTCTCGTATTCCCCGTCGTCCACACGGAACGCGAAACGGTCAGGCCCGTAGTAGTTCGTCCGGGGCAAGTAGTCGAAGTTGGGAGCCACGCCTGACAGCTCCCCCTGAGCAGGGTTCGTCACCACCGTGTAGCGCAAGGGATCATTCTCCGGATCGTGGGCCAGCAGCCGGACTGGGCTCCACTGGTTCCGATTGACGGCGAGGGAGAGCCCCTCGGCGACCGGAGCGGTATTCGTGCTCGTGACCACCAAGTGCACCGTTGCCCGCGCGGTGGCCCCCGGAGCGTCCCGAGCCTGCCATGTAAACCGGTCCGCCCCCAAGTGCGAGGCGTCGGGTGCGTAAACCACGTTGGACCCTTCGCACTTGACGCTCCCGTGGAGCGGCGGTTCGAGGACCGAGAACTCGAGGGGATCATCGTCCACATCGCTGGCGACGAGGTCGAAGGCCAGCGGCCTCCCGACCTTGGTCACCCAGGTCGCATCCTCGACCCGCGGCGCGTTGTTCGCGTCCAGCACGTTCAGCGTCACCAGCGCCGGGGCGCTCGTGTACTCGGCGTCGCTCGCGGTGTACGCGATCGAGTCGGTGCCGGAAAAGCCCTTTCCCGGGTAATACGGCGCGATGGTCGGGTAATTCCAGAGTTCACCGTGCAAGGGCGCCTGGACCACCGTGTACGTCAGGGCGTCGCCCTCGGGATCGTCGCCCTGAAAAATGACCGTGACCTCCGTGTTCCGATTCAGCGTGTAGGCCAGGGCGCGCGCCACCGGCGGGTCGTTGACCGGCTTGACCTGGATCGCCACGGGCGCCACGGCGAAGCCGCCGTGATCGTCGGTGACCGTGTACTCGAAGTGATCCGCACCCCACCAGGACGGGTCGGGATGATAAACCAGCCCCCCGCCGCCGTCGGGTTCGACCCGCCCATGCCCGGGCTGCGTCGTGCCCGAAACCCGCACCGCGTCGCCGTCGGCGTCGCTGTCGTTCTCGAGCACAGCCACGACAACCGGTTGGCTCTCGAGCGTGATCGCACGGTCCTCGACCGCAACCGGCGGGTCCGGCATCGGCGTGATCGAGATCAGCACGCGCCCGAGGGCAAGGCCGCCCGCCCCATCCGTCACCACGTACGTGAACGCATCCGGCCGGGTGTCATCCGCAGCAGGCCAGTACGCCACGGCTCCGTCCGGATTCACCGCCGTCTGACCATGCCGCGCGCGGCTGACACTCAGCACCGACAACGGCAAGCCCTGCGGATGCGTGTCGTTCGCGGTCACATCGATGGCGATCGGCTCATCCTCGATCGCCATCCCCGCATCCTCGACTGCCAGCGGCGGCTCGTAATCCTCCCGCACGCTGAAGGCAACGGCCGCCTCGCTGCTCCCGCCCGCAGGATCCCGCACCACCACCTGCACCGTCTCGGAACCAATCCACCCCGGACCCGGAGGCGCAACCCGCAACACGCGGTCCGCGTCCACAGTCACCAGCAATTCACCCCCCCCCGACACGGACCAGATCAACTCCTCCCGCGCGGTGTCAGGATCCGCAACATGATAGTCCAGCTCGATCGGGAAGAAAGCCGTCCCGGCCCGGATGATCTGGCTGGGAATCTCGAACAGGACGGGCGGCTGGCTGGGCGGCTTCGTGCTTGGGGTGTACCCGGAGCGCTGGGGATCGTGCTGGAACATCGGCCACGCGCGCGGCCACGGCGGCGCCGGGGCGTCCAGCGCCCAGGCATAGATGCTGTACCGCTGCTTGAACACACTCGATCCCACCCCGGGATACCCCGCGTCCTCGACCGTCGTCGCCACCACGTCGAGCCGGCCGTCCCCGTCCAAATCGGTCAGCAGCGGCGTCGCCGCCTTCAACCGCGAACCCCCGCTGGATTCCATCACGAGCTGAGTCCGGTTCGGATTCGTGTGCAGGTCGATGGGCGTTCCATCGCCGGACCACGCCACCACGCCGCCAACCCAATCCGTGCTCCCCGAGGACGCCACCTGAGAGAGAAACCCCGGCGTCACCACCACCACATCCATACGCCCGTCCCCATCCAAGTCCCCCACGGCCGGACTCGTGCGCAACCAGCGGCCCAGGCCAATCTCGACCGGCCAGCCGGGAAGAAGAAACCCATCGGCTCCCAAGGCGTAGATCCGCTTCGTGTCCCAGCCCGCAAGAATCAGCTCCCGGCTCTCATTCCCGTCCAGATCCGCCAGAGCCGGCGAACCGGAAAAGGATTCGTCGACCAGGACCGGCCAGCCGGGAAAGAGCCGGCCGTGCCGGTCAAAAGCGTAGAGGCCGCCCCGAGTCCCGGTCTTGCCCGTCTTCCGGGAGTCGTAGACCGCGACCGCCACGTCCGCCTGCCGATCGCCATCCAGATCGCCAACCACCGGCGAACCGTGGATCGTGCCGGCCGTCGCCGCGCGCCACACCAGGCCGTCCGGTTCGTCAAGGTCGTACATCCTGAGCTCGCCGCCCCCGAACACCGCCACGATCTCGAGATCGGGATCCTCGTCGAGGTCCCCCACCGCCGGGAGCTGACGCGGCACGTCGGGTGGAGCCTCGACGCCCGGCCCGCGCCAGCGTCGGATCACCGCGCCCGTCGCATCCAGAACCAACAGGTCCCGCGCCCCCTCGAATGCCAGGGCACGGACCTGGCCAACCAGAATCACTTCGCACCGGCCATCGCCATCCAGATCCGCCATGACTTTGCCCGGATGACACAGCCCGGTCCGGACCGGCCACGCCCCAGGCACGGGAGCCCCGTCATGCCGGAATGCGTGAAGATCGCCCGCCTCGTTCACATCCACCAACACTTCGAGGAAACCATCGCCGTCCAAGTCCCCCACCACCGGAATGTCCGCCCCGGCAGCTTCGACAGGCAACGACCGCATCCAGCGCAGGCTCCCATCCGCGCCATACACCCGGAGCGTGGCGTCCGCCCCCTCGGAATTCCCGGGCCCAATCCCGACGATTTCCTCGGTGCCGTCGCGGTCCAGATCGGCGCAGACCACGTGCCGCCAGTCGTTGGTGTAATACCCTCCCTGCAACGGGACTTGAACCGGAAAGCCCGGCCGCAACCGGCGATCGAGATAGACCCAGCGCAACACCGACTCGCCCACCACACGACCCCCGGCCAGCGCCGTCAGGCGCACCCGGTGAAACTCGTCCGGCGCCGCCACCCCGGTGTCCCAAGTCGCCAGCCGCCCCCCCATCACCTCGAGTTGCCCGCCGTTCGCCAATTCAATGCCCGCGCTCGACCAGGACTGCGGACTCAGCCCCTGCCCATGCTCGATCCGGTAGGTGCGCCCCGAGCCAAACACCGTTCCCCTGATCTCGACCCGTTCGCCCCAGCGGATCACGTCGTTGTGCGCCGGCGCACTCAGCGTGACATTGCGGACCACAATGTTCGTCCGCTCGATGACCTCCTGCCCAAGACGATCCCGCACCCGCAACCGCAACACGTGCGCACCCTCCGGCACGCGGTCCGTCCGAAAATCGCGAATCAGCGCGCCTCCCGCCACCGGCTGATCCGACTCGAACAGCCGCGTCCACTCCGCCGGATACGTGCCATCGCCATACTCGACCACATACCGCTCGAATCGGTCGCCGGCGGCCGTCCCCATCACGTCCATCCTCCCCTGAAACTGCGCGGGCACCTCGAGCCGCGCCCGCGCCAGCGGCACCTCGAAGGCCAAGGCCCGATGCAAATTCAAGCGGCCGCTCCCGACGTAGTCCGTGCTCGCGATCGGGTCCGTGGCGTTCCGCAGAATGTCCTCGACGTCCCGGTTCCCAAGACCCGGATGCAACGACCAAACCAAGGCCGCCGCCCCCGCAACATGCGGCGCCGCCATCGACGTGCCGCTGGCGCTGTCATACCGGTTGTCCAAGACCGTGGAGAGAATCGCCTCGCCCGGCGCCGCCAGGTCCGAGGAATAGCCGTAGTTCGAGAACAGGGACCGCTCGTCCTTCGCGTTGGTCGCAGCCACGGTGACCGCCTCGGGATACGAAGCCGGATAGTACGGGCGATCGCTCCGGTCGTTCCCCGCCGATGCCACCAGCACCACTCCCGCCGCATGCGCCGCCGCCACCGCATCCGCCAGCGCTCGGCTCTTGTCCGGCTGGCCCCAGCTCGCGTTGATGATCTGCGCCCCGTTCGCCACCGCGTAGTGAATCGATTCGAGCACGTCCGCCAACGTCGCCTCACCGGCTTCGTTGAACGCCTTCAAGGCCATCAGACTCACCCGCCAGCAGACGCCGCTCACCCCCATCCGATTGTCCCCCACGGCGCCAATAATCCCGGCCACATGGGTCCCGTGCATCTGATCGTCCAGCGGATCGCTGTCGCGGCTCACAAAGTCGTAGCCGTGCACGTCGTCGATGTACCCGTTGCCGTCGTCATCCACCCCATTGGCGGGAACCTCGCCCGGGTTCACCCAGACGTTCGATTCCAGATCCGGATGGAAATAGTCAATGCCCGTGTCAATCACCGCCACCCGCACCGACGGATCGCCGGTCGTCACTGACCATGCCGCCGGCGCCCGAACGTCCGAACCCGGCACGCCCCCCTTCTGGCCCGTGTTCTCGAGCGCCCATTGCTCCGGAAATCGGAAGTCGTCAGGATACCGCCGCTGCGGATCGCCCCCGCACACCTCGAGTACCGTGTTGGCCTCGACATAGAGTACCGACGAAACACTCCGCAGCTCCATGACGACCGCCTCCGGACTCACCCCGGGAAGCACCACCACATGATAAAGATCCCGGAACAAACCCCCGCCACCCCCGCCGGCCAACCCCCCGCCCCGCACCCCCGCCGGCCCCAGCGGCCGAACCGCAATCTTGTCCGCCAGAACCCCCGGCCAACCCGACACGCCCCCTAACACCCGTACCCCCGGCCGCAACCGTACGACATACTCCCCCGGAATCACCCGCGACACCGCCTCGGAATCGGGGTCACCCCAATCCACAACCGCCTTCGTCGGACCCCCCGAACCTGCCGGACCTGCGCCAGCCAACGCCGTCAGCCCTCCAACAACGCCAAGCCCCCATACCGCGATCCAGCAGCCCGCCGACCCCCAGTGGCTTCGCCAGGAAAAACCCCCGCCTTGGTGCAACGCCCGCATGCCGCCTTATTAGCCCAGCAAGAGCCTCGCCGCAACCTGCGAACGGCCTCCCAATCCTCGTTGACAACATCCGCACCCAAACCCTCTAATCGCCACGCCCGACCACTCCAACGCGCAGCAAGAACCCAACGCCAACGCCCCCAATGAATTCCACAGGATCCCGCATTCGCATCATGCCGTGCCTGGATATGCAGAACGGCCGCGTCGTCAAAGGCGTCCGCTTCGTCAATATCAGGGACGCCGGAGACCCGGTCTCCTGCGCCATCGCCTACGGCGTGGCCGGAGCCGATGAGTTGGCCATGCTCGACATCACCGCCACCATCGAGAATCGACCCACGCTGATCGAGGTCGTCCGGCGCGTCGCCGCCGTCACTACCATCCCCTTCACCGTCGGCGGCGGCGTCAAAGACGTCGCCTCCGCACGCGCCGTCATCGAAGCAGGCGCCAGCAGAATCTCGACCAGCAGCGCCGCGTTCCGCAACCCGCCCGTCATCGCCAACATGATCCGCGAACTCGGCGCCGACAAAGTGACGGTCGCCATCGACGTCGACCGCAACCCCGCCCTGCCCTCCGGCTACGAAGTCTTCATCGACGGCGGCCGCACCGCCACAGGAACCGATGCGCTCGATTGGGCCCGCCGCGTCGCCGACTTCGGCGTCCGCTGCATCCTCCCCACCAGCAAGGCCACCGATGGCGCCCGCACCGGCTTCGACCTTCCCCTGATCCGCCAAATGGCCTCGGGCACCGGCGCCGAAATCGTCGCCTCCGGCGGCGCCGGAACACTCGAACACTTCCGCGAAGCCGCCGCGGCGGGAGCCACAATCCTCCTCGCAGCGTCCGTCTTCCATTTCGGCATCATCCGCATCCCCGCCCTGAAACAGTACCTCGCCGAATGCGGCCTGAATGTCCGAACCGACAGCCCGGGCCCTGCGGGTCCCTGAGCGGGTCGACACAACCGCCCCCGAAGGCTCGCGCGCATCGCGCACCAATCCTCGACACCAACGTCCCAAAGCTGGACGCACCCCTTCGCCCAGACCCTCCCGCCTCGCACGCGCGGCTTCCCGCCCCAGAACCGCCTAGGCGCCATTCCACCCCTCCGCTGCCGATGCGCTCGCGCTTCTTGGCATGAATGCTGCAGGCGCAGCGTCGCGGATGCCGATGGACTCCCGACCTCACATCAGCCAAGCCGGTGCTTACCGAAAGGCCGGCTACTCGATTGCAGCCTACCTCTGCCCGGGCGATGTTCGCACCCCGCCTTGGCGGCTGATGGCCACGCTGGCCGGTTCGGAAGCGGCACGACGCGCCCGGCTTGGAACCCGGCGATGGCCCGAACGTTCGGCCCACCGGCGCGCTCCCCGCCGCTTGCGCGTCGCCGCCCAGGCAATTGTCGTCGACAACTGGGCGGCGATCGATGCCCTGGCCCGCGAGATGCTGAGTCGCCCCGAGGAGTACATTCCGGCGATTGTCGCCGAGTTCCTGATCAACCGCTTCCGCGCCAGCTTCGCAACCTGAAATGCCCTGTGAACCCGTTCTCATGCCCACCCCGGCAGCGGGGTCTTATCCCCACTGACCGGGGCGCATTCCCCATCACGCAGACCCTGAAACGAGCACTCGCCTCCTCCCGATCGCCCTGATCACGGCCGCTCCGGAGGCAGGACGCACCTGAATCCGTAGTAGTTGTACCTGCCATACGCCCCTTGGGGATTGCGATTCGCGACCCGGCATTCCAGGGCGAAGCGATACCAAGAACCGCCCCGGAGCACTCGGTAGTCGTCCGCAACCGGACCGCGAGGGTCGGTCTGCGCGTCGCTGCTGTACGCGGCGTAGGAATCCCAACACCATTCAAGCACGTTCCCGATCGTGTCGTACAAGCCGTACTCGTTCGGACTGAACGAACCCACCGGACTCGTATAAGGCATGCCACCGACGGTGCCGATCGGATTGTTCCCCTCCGTCGGGTTCACATCGTTCTGCGCTTGCGGTGCATCCGCTCGCCCGGGAGGAAACCGTATCCGGGGGCGAGGGAGACAACATGATGCTCGTGTTCTCTTGCAAGGGGAGGATCCGAGTGCGGTTTTCGCTTGACCGCGCGGGCGGCGGGCGAGCATGAGGACCCGCGTGCAACGCGTTCCTGTCGTGTCGTCGCGCCGGGCTGCCTGGCTTGTGGTCGGCTCGGTCCTGGTGTCCGCTTTGGGAGGCGGTTGCCGGCACCCGGGGCTTCCCGACGCGCCGGCCTGCAGCAGCGCGGAGGCCCCGGACGCCGGCGGACTCCTGCTGCCGGAGCAGGCGCGCTACGACATGCGGCACGTGGACCTCAATTTGCGGGTCGATCCACCCAGTCGCTCGATCTCGGGAACGGCGACAATCGACGTGACCGTGACGGCGCCCATGGCCTGGCTGGTGCTGGACTTGAACCGGCGCCTCGCTGTGACGTCGGCGCGACGCTGGCAGGCGGACGGCATCCAAGCCCCGGCGCCCTTCGACCAGCGTGACGACAGGTTGTGGGTGGATCTGGGACACGAGATCCCAGCGGGGGCGCGGGTGGTGGTTGCCATCGATTACGGAGGAGAACCGCAGGTGGCAAAGATGCCGCCCTGGGGCAACGGCTTCACTTGGGCGACAACCAGGGATAAGCAGCCCTGGATCGCCACGTCGGTGCAGGGCGAAGGCGCCGATCTCTGGTGGCCGTGCAACGACCATCCCTCGGACGAACCGGAGAGCGTGGCCCTCCGCATCACCGTGCCCGAACCGCTGGTGGCCGCCTGCAACGGCCGACTGATCGAGGTCACGCGGAACGGGGACGGCACCCGGACCTACCACTGGCACTCCGCGTTGCCCGTCAACACGTACAACGTGGCGCTGAACATCGCGCCCTACGTGACGGTCGAGGGCGATTACCACAGCCTCGGCGGAGAGATCGTGCGGGCCACCTATTGGGTATTGCCGGAGAACAAGGCCAAGGGAGAGAAGATCTTCAGCGAGTTCCTCGATCACCTGCGGTTCTACGAGCGCCTGCTGGGCCCCTACCCCTGCCGCCGGGAAAAATACGGGGTCGCTGAAACACCGCACCTGGGCATGGAACATCAGTCGATCATCGCCTACGGAAACCGCTACCAGCGAGGACCGCAGGGATTCGACTGGGTGCATCATCACGAGCTCGGACACGAGTGGTGGGGCAACCTCGTCACGGCGGCGGATTGGAGGCACCTCTGGATTCACGAGGGGATTTGCACCTACATGCAGGCGCTCTACGCCGAGGAACGGGAGGGGCAAATGGCCTACCATCACGCCATGTACGAGTACCGTCGCAAGGTGCAGAACGCGGCGGCGGTGGTGCCCGAACGGCCGACCGGCGCGGTGGCCATGTTCGACCGGGGCACTGACGCGTATTACAAGGGGGCCTGGGTCATCCACATGCTCCGGTACCTGGTGGGCCGCGAGGCCATGCTCGACTGCCTCCGGCGCTTCCTCTATCCCACGGAGGAATCGGAACATTGGGGCGACACGCGGGCCTTCCGGTTCGTCACCACGAAGGACTTCGAGCGAACCGTCCGCCAGCATACCCGCCGGGATCTGACCTGGTTCTTCGATGTCTACCTCCGACAGCCGGAGCTGCCCGAGTTGGTGCGGACGGTGGTCGGCGACACCCTGGTGCTCCATTGGAAAGTGCCGGGGAAGCGGCCGTTCCCCATGCCCGTCGAGATCGAGGTCGACGGCAAGGTCAAGCGGTTCGAGATGCCCTCGGGAGAACGGAAACTCCCAACGCGACGGTACGCGCAAGGGCAGCTGGACCCGCACGGTTGGATCTTGAAGAAGCCCTGAGCTCTAACAAGCCGGGGATAAACAGGGGGACAGTCTGTCAGAACTCGGTGCTCCGCCCCGCGCCGTCCGCCGCTCAATCCACCCCGCGCCGCACCCAGCCGTCGCCGCCGAGCTCGGGCACGAACGCGTGGCGGTCGAGCGCGGCGCACTCCGCCACGTCCCCATGCAGCTCGGCATGCTCCCACAAACGCCGGCCGTTTCGGGCGAGCCGGCAGCCTTCCAGCAAATTGTCCGCGTAAGGCCGGTGCGCATGCCGGGCCATCAACACCGAGTCCGACACCGACGCACCCGCCAGCATCGGCTCGATCCGCTCGCAGAGCGCCCCCGCCGCCAAAACATCCTCGAACGCCGCCTCCTCGTATGTGCCGCTGCATACGAGCAGGATCTCCCGAGGCCGCGCCCTGGTGAGTGACGCCGCCACCGCCCCGAGATTCACCAGGGCGCCCACCAGCACGCGTCCCGCCCCGGCGCACGCCCGGAGCGCCCGCGTCCCATTGGTGGTGGTCATCACCAGCGTCCGGCCCTCAACGCGTTCCCGGGTGAACTCGCGGGGCGAATTCCCGAGATCAAAGGCCACGCCACCGGCCAGATCGGCGCCAATCCGCAGGCCCCCGCGCTCCCCGGCCAGCACCGCGCCCGGGTGCTCCGCCCGCACTGCCAGCGCCTCGCCGATTCCCCCGACCGGCCGGATCGCAACCGCCCCGTTCGCCAGCGCAGTCACCATCGACGTCGTCGCCCGCAGGACATCGAACACCACGCAGACAGTTCGCGTCAGGTCGCGCGCCTCGAGCGCCGCGAAATCCGCGGGAGTGAACAACACGTCGATCGCCGTCGGCTGGAGTGAACTCATGGCATTCGATCCACAGACTCAACGCTGACTCGGGGACGTCAGCCCGGGACGCAGTCCGCGGCAGGCAAAGAGCTCGAACCGGTGCATCACCCGCCCCCGGTACCGGATCTCCCGGACGCCGAGCGACGTCACCGACTCGAACTCCGCGATCAGCGACGCGGGGGCCTCCAGCCCCGCCTTCGCCTCGGCCACGTAGACGGCACTCTGCCCAACCCGGTCCCGATATCCCCGCCAGAAGTAGAACTGGTTCACCGGATGGTCGCTCGAACGGAAGTAAACCACCGGGTCCCGCCCCGCACGCTCCCGGCTCCCGGGAAGATAGAAACTCAAGAGGCCGGTGATCCCGTAATGCTTGCCGATCACAAAGACGGGTTTCCCTTCCTGCGCCAATTGCTGGCGCGTGGACTCGACCACGCGCCCGGTCTCGCTCCATCCGCGGACCCGGCGCAACGGATCCAGACTGGCAGGCAGGTAGTGCCCCGTCAGCTTGTCGACGAGATTCGTGTCATGCAGGACCACGACGAGCGGCAATCCCAACGCCAAGCCCAGCGTCAGCCAGCGCTTCACCCCACGCACCCCCGCCCGCCACCGCAGATCCCCGTACACCACCAGAAGGCAGAACAGCGGGATCACCGCCGGCACAATCCAGTTCGGATGCACCCGCGCGCGCAGTGAGTAGAGCCAGTACCCCAGAAACAGCGGCGCACCCATCGCCAGGAAGAACATCAGGAGTGCGTGATCCCGCCGCCGGCGCCAGACCGCCACCACCGCCCAAAGGAGTCCGCCAAAAAACACCGGGTTCAACAGCCCGATCTCCGACACCGTGAAATCCCCGAGAAACCTCAGGGTCAACCGCCACGCCTCCGTCAGGCCGGCCCGATCCTCGAGGTGGGCGACGGTCACCCAGCCATGCTGGGCGTTCCACCACATCACCGGCGCAAGACACAATGCGTTGATCGCCAAGGCCGCGTACGGCCCGGGCCGGCTCCAGTGCCGGCGGGCCGTCTTCCAAAAGCCCATCAACAGCAGGATCGAAACCCATTGCAGCAAGGCCGTGTACTTGCTCAGACAACCGCACCCGAGCCAGAACCCCAGCCAGGCCCAATCCCGCGTCCGCCCCCCGGCCTGCAACGCTCTCCAGGCGGAGAGCATCCCCAGCGTCCAAAATCCTACCGACAACGCATCAACCGTGAAGAGCACCGATCCCGCCGCCATCAACGGCGTCGCATTCAGCATCAGCACCAGCCAGAAACCCGACCTCGCGTTCACCTCCCGCTCGAAAAACCGCAGCAGCAGCACCCCGAGCCCTGCGGCGATCAACGGCGCACAAAACCGGACCCCCAGTTCCGTGTCCCCCCAGAGCCGAGTGCCCAGAAACTGGGCGTAGGCGACCAACGGCGGCTTGCTGTAGTAGGACAAGGCCAGATGCTTCGACCATAGCCACTGGTAAGCCTCGTCCTCGCTTAACTCGATCCGATCGGAAGCCAGATAGACCACCCGCGCCACGAATAGCACCGCCACCAGCACGTAACCCAGCCGCAGCCATTGGCGCGCCGCGGCCCGAGCCGGATCCCGAACCGGCTCGACACCCGGCTGCGGCACCAGGGGATCCGCATGAACCACGGGACACACCAACGACGGCAACCGCCGCCACCAAAGCGGAAACCACCGCCGACCCGCGCTGCGCCAGAGCCAGTTCAGCATCCCCACCCCGCCCGCCCCCAGGATCAACCCCACCAATCCGCCCGCCATCACGTCCGACGGGTAATGCACACCGTTGTAAACCCGCGACAGACTCACCAGAAACGCCAGCGGCACCATGAACCACGCACTCCGCCGGTAGTAAACCCAGGACACCGCAAGCCCGGCAAACCAGTTCGCCGCATGCGACGACGGCAGACTCCACGTCTTGCCCGCACCCACCAGGAGCCGCACGTCCGACACCTCGAGGAACGGCCGGGGCCGACCGATCATCTCCTTCAACTCGCCGACCACGGCGTTGTTGAGGCACCCCACCACCAGCACGAGCATCACCACGCATAACCGCCCGCGCACACCCCCCTTCCACCCCATCGCCACGGCCAGTATCCCCAACGCCGGCATGAAAAGCGGATTCCCGCTCAGAAACGGCATCACCGCGTCCAGCCACGGGTGCGCCCAGGAATGGTTCACCCAGCGGAACACCGCAAGATCAAGCGCGCCAACCGACATCATCGTTGCGCGCATCCTGACCGGTCCCGGCCCCGAACGCCAGTCCCGACCCGCCTTTTCGGTTTGCGGCACGGGCCGGGTCCACGTTATAAAGGACCTCGAGACCTGTACTGGCCAGCGCTCCTCATCGGGGGTATGGGTGCCCGACATGTGCCACGCCCGGCCGGATACGGCGGCTGCGGAATCCCTGAGGTTCAACGGCCCCGGGAGACGACGGGAGTGGGTGAACAGTCCTGAGGAAATGACGGAAGCAAAGCGAAAGACCCCATCATGAACCTTCATGCTCTCTCTCCGCACGCCTTGATGTGCCTTGCCGTCGCCGCAGGAATCGGGCTCGCCCCGTGGAAGGCCGGCGCCCAGGAGACACGGTTCGCCGATCTGGTCGGACCAGGCGCCGTCGGCGCGGTCACCGCCACGGCCCCGCTGCAGGTTCCGTTTATCACCTGGGGCGGTGACATGGCCACGTTCTACGCCAACGGCGGCCTCACCACGCGGCCAGGGTCCCTGTTCCAAAAGCAGAACCTGAACCTGCGGCTCGTGCCCGCCGATGACTTCATCCAGCAGGTGCGCGATTACCGCGCCGGCAAGACACCCTTCCTCCGCGGCACGTATCACATGGTCGGCCTCGCCTCCGAGGTCATCGGCTCTGACCCGCGCACCAAAGGCGTGGTCATCCTCCAAATGACCTGGTCGGCGGGCGACCATCTGGTGGCTCGCGACAACCTGCGCACCCTGAGCGATCTCAAGGGGAAAACCGTCGCGCTCCAGCAATGCGGCCCCCATGTCGGCATGCTCGACGACGTCCTCCGCTCCGCCCAACTCTCCTGGAACGACATCAAGGTCGTCTGGACCAAAGACCTCACCGGAACCGCGGAGGCCCCGTCCGAGATGTTCCGCAAGCGGGCCGACATTGATGCCTGCTTCGCCATCACCCCCGACATGGTGGGCCTCTGCGGTGGACTCGCCAACACCGGCACCGGCGCCGAAGGCACCGTCAAGGGCGCCCGGGTCCTCGTCTCGACCGCCCAGCTCTCCCGATCCATCGCGGATGTCTACGTCTGCCGGAAGGACTTCTACGACGCCAACAAGGAGATGGTCACCCGCTTCGTGGCCGCCTATTTGAAGGCCTGCGAGGAAATCGTTGACCTCAAACGCCAGTACGAAAGCGCCGGCTCCCCAAGGTACAAGGAATTGCTCCAGTTGACCCAGGACATCTACGGCAAGAAAACCATCCCGGTCCTCGACGACGCCCATGGCCTCCTCGCCGACTGCACGTTCGTGGGTTACCCGGGCAATGTCGCCTTCTTCCTCGAAGCCGGCAACTTGAACGGCTTCGAGGCGTTCCAAAAGTCCGCGCTCGACCTCGCGGTCACCCGGGGTTACGCCCGCGACCGCATGGGGCTCTTCCCCTCGGGCCTTGACTACCAGTCGCCCCTGTTCCTCAACCTCCTCACCAAGACCCAGGTCGAACGCGGCGAGCGATTCCGCGCCGAGGCGGTCCGCACCGAAATCGAGCAGCTCAGCGCCGGAGGCGGCCTCGACGACCGCACCATCCTCTCGTTTACCATCAGCTTTGAGCCGAACCAGACCGAGTTCAGCGCCGTGCAGTACGGCGCGGAATTCCAGCGGGTCGTCGAAACCGCCGCCCGCTTCGGCAACGCCGTGGTCGCCATCCGCGGCCACGCGGATCCCACCAAGACCCTGCTCGACCTCGTGAAGGCCGGCATGACCAGGGGCGTCCTTAAACGCGTCGGCACCCAGGGCAATTACTCCTATTCCATCAACGGCAAACCGCTCGATCTCGCCAATACACCCGAGCTCACCCGGCTCATCGAGAGCGGCGCCTTCGATGGTGTTCCCGACAACAACCCGCGCGAAACCATGCAGGCCGCCCTGAACCTGTCCCGAAGCCGCGCTGAGGCCGTCCTCAACTCCATCGTCGACTACGCCAAGGGCAAGGGCATCACCATCGACAAGACCCAAATCCAACCCGTCGGCGTCGGCATCCGCGAGCCGTTCGTCGCCAAACCGGGCAATATGGACGAAGCCAAAAAGAACATGCGCGTCGAGTTCCGCATCGTGCGCGTCGCGGCCGAAGCCAGCAAACAGGCCGACTTCGATTTCTAACCGGGCACTCCCCCATCCGTCCCATGAACTCGAATGGCGTTCGCCGATGGCTGGCCGCAGCCTGCGCAGCCGGATTGTCCGCTGCGACCGGCAGCATGGCCCAGGAATTCCAGGATAACGTCGTCATCGTCCTCGATGCCTCCGGGTCCATGAAAGACCCGATGCCCGGGGCGTCGGACGGCAACAAAATGGCCGCCGCCAAAATCGCCCTCCGCACCGTCCTCCAGCAGGTGCCCGAAACCACCCATATCGGGCTCCTGGTCTTCAGCGCGCGCGGGATCCGTGACCCCTGGGTCTATCCCCTCGGCCCGCGCAACACCCCGGCCCTGCTCGAAGCCATCGACCGCATCGAACCCTACGGCAACACCCCGCTCGGCCAGTACCTCAAACTCGGCGCCGACCGCCTCCTGCAGGAGCGCACCCGCCAGTACGGCTACGGCAGCTATCGCCTCCTCGTCGTGACCGATGGCGAGGCCCAGGACCAGGACCTCGTCACCCGCTATACCCCGGATATCATCTCCCGCGGAATCACCATGGACGTCATCGGCGTGGCCATGAACCGCGATCACACCCTCGCGCGCAAGGCCCATTCCTACCGCCGCGCCAACGACTCCGCCGCGCTCCAGACCGCCGTCGCTGAAGTCCTCGCCGAGGTCTCCCGACCCCGATCGGATGTCGCCCAGAACGTCGAGTTCGACTTGCTCGCCCCAATCCCCGATGAGGTCGCCGCCGCCGCCCTCCAGGCGCTCTCCACTTCCGGTAACCACCCGATCGGCACCTCCCCCCGCAGCGGTCCCTCTGCCCGTCCCCGCGTCGACCCCGACCGCACCCCGCCCACCGCCCAACAGCCCGCCGCCCCTGCACCGCCTGCGCCTCACCACCAACGGAAGAAACCGGCGATCAACATCACCTACATCGTCACCGCCCTGGTCGTCCTCAGCTTCGTAGGACGCCTCTTCCGGAGCCGACGCCGATGAGTGAGAAGCGCGCCAAAGGCTGTCTGATCGCTGCCGTACTGTGGTGCGTCATCCTCGCCCTGCTCGCCGTCGGCTACCGGTTCTTCGTCCATCCCTACCTCCAGGAAAGACTGCGCGGCAGTACCGGCGGCAGCAGCCAGTACCAGGACCAGATCGTGCTCGCTGCCGACTCCTTCTCCGGCTACGCCATCCTCCGCTCCGAAGCTCTCAAACAGCAGATGCGCACCGCCAAGATCCGGTACGTCATCCAGAACGACAAAGGCGACGTCGCCGCCCGCCTCAAGGCGCTCCAGGAGGGCAAGGTCCATCTCGCCGCGTTCACCATCGATTCGCTCCTGCTCGCCGGGGCCCGGCTGAATGACTTTCCCGGCACCATCGTCCTCGTGCTCGATGAGACCAAAGGCGGCGACGCCATCGTCGCCGCTCCCGGTGTCATCAAGAGCCTCCAGGACTTGAACCGGCCTGATGCGCGGATCGTCCTAACGGCGAACTCCCCGAGCGAGTTCCTTGCCCGTGTGGTCGTTGCCCAGTTCAACCTGCCCAATCTGCCCGAGACCTGGTCGATCCCCCTCGATGGCCCCAGGGCCGTCCTTAACCACCTCCGCACAGCCAACCCCAATGATCCCCGGGCGTTCGTCCTCTGGGAACCTTACGTCACCAAAGCCCTCGAAACCCAGGGCACCCAGGTCCTTCTCGACAGCTCCCGCCTCAAAGGCTACATCGTCGACGTCCTCGTCGCCCAACGGCAGTTCCTCCGCGATCACCCGGAACGGGTCCAGACGTTCGTCGAAGCTTACTGCCGGGCCGCCTATGCCTATGCCCAGCCCGGTGACGCCATGGTCCGGCTCGTCCAGGAGGACGCCCGGCAAACCGGCAGCGAGTCCCTGAATGAAACCCAGGCCCGGCAGGTCGTCCAGGGCATCCGCTGGAAAAACACCCTCGAGAATTACGCCCACTTCGGCCTCGCCAAAACCGGCGCCGACGGCGGACTCGAGCATCTCGAGGACATCATCGCCAAGATCGCTGATGTCCTCGTCAAAACCCGCGCCATCAGCGCCCCCCCGCTCGAGGGCCGCTACCACACCCTGTTCTACAGCGATCTCCTCGCCGACCTCCAGCGCCGCCAGTTCCACCCAGGCAAGGGCGCCGTCGTCATCCCCGGCCTCGGCCCGACCGGCACCCCGGATGAACAGATCCGATCCGAGGCCGGCGTCAAGACGCTCACCCCCGAACAGTGGACCCAGCTCCAGCCGGTCGGCGAGTTGCGCGTCGATCCCATCGTGTTCTCCCGCGGCGGCTCGAGCATCAGCGTGCAAAGCGAACGCGATCTCTCCTCCCTCGCCCGCCGTCTGCAGTCCTTTCCCAACTTCTATCTCCGGGTCATCGGCCAGACTCGGGCGGAGGGGGATGCGGAGGCCAACCGGTCGCTGGCCCAGGCGCGCGCCGAAGCCGTGGCCCGCGTTCTGCGCACCCAGGGGATCAGCGCCGACCGCATGCGGACCGAGGCCGTGCCCTCGGACACCGCCGGCGGCGAAGGACAGTCGGTGCGGTTTGTGGTCGGACAGGTCCCGTATTGACCTCTCCCGCGCCGTCGGCACTATCGGAGATGTTGTCTGACACCGGAATCATGCCGGACGAGAAGGAGATCCGCCGGAGGGTGCTGCTGCGGCTGGCGAGCCATCCGCTGGTCCTGGGGCCCTTTGTCGTCGGACTCACCGCCCTGGCCGCGGTCTGGGCCCTGGGCCTCCGCACCGGGCTCGGCCTCTTCGCCGGCCTCGCCGGCCTGCTCGGCGCAGCGGGCGCCTTTCTCACCCAGTGGATCCTCCGAGGCGAGGCCGTCGCCCGCAAGGTCACCCAGCAGGCCATCGACGAGGAAGCCGGCCTCCGCCAGGCACGCCTCGACGACCTCGACAAGCACCTGACCAGGGCCGATAAGGATCCGCGGCCCGAAACGGCCCTCCGGGATCTCCGCGCCCTCGTGCGCGCCCTCGCCGAACTCGAAGCGGGTGCCCCTCCCGCCCAACTCGCCCTCCTCGTCGAAATCCGGTCCCGCGTCGACCAGTTGTTCGACCAATGCGTCCACTCGATCCAACAAACGGACCGCCTGTGGCAAACCGCCGCCCAACTCAGCTCCGCCGCCGCCCGCAAACCGCTGCTCGACCAGCGGGAGCGACTCATCGATGACGTCCAGTCCACCATCCGCCAGTTGAGCGACACGCTCGTCGGCATCCAAAACCTGGGTGAACGCGAAGGGTCCTCCCGCGAACTCACCCGCCTGCGGGAGGAGCTCGACGAAAACCTCGCCCTGGCCCGAACCGTCGACGCGCGCGTCGCCGCCCTGCTCGATGAACGCGCGACGGCCCCACCCTCGTCCCTGCTTTCGCAAACCCCGGAAAAGAAAGGATAACCTATGTTCGGCGCCCTGCTCCGTTGGTTTAAAGCTCTCGGCTACCTGCTGACCGGCCAGATCGACTCCGCCCGGCGGGTCATCGACACCAACCCCCACGTCGTCCGGGCCAAGTACGACCAGATCATCCGCGAGAAAATCGGCCAGATCCAAGTCTATAAACAGGCCGTCGCCGGCCTCATCGCCCAGCAGGAGGCCAAAATCGCCGTCGTCAAACGCCTCACCGAAGAGGTCCAACAACTGGAACGTCTCAAGGCCGGCGCTCTCGCCAAAGCCCGCCAGACGGTCGAACGCCTGCAGGCCGCCGGCAAGACCCCCGAGGAAATCCATACCGACGAGGACTACAAGAAGTGTCTCGCCGCCTACAATGACTTCTCCTCCACCCTCACGGAGAAACAAGCCCGAATCGCCGAAGCCGAGCGCGACATCGAGGCCTACCGCAAGACCATCGGCGAACACAAGGTCCAGCTCCAGCAACTCCTCCGCGACGTCGAGAAGATCAAGTCCGAAGCCGCCGACGCCGTCGCCGATATCATCACCGCCAAACAAGAGCGCGATCTGGCGGATACACTGGCCGGCATCGCCCAGGACGGCTCCGCCGAGGAGCTCCAGCGGCTCCGCCAGCTACGACAGGAAATCCGCGCCGAAGCCCGGGTCTCGAAGGAGCTCGCCGGCACCGACACCCGAGCCCAGGAAGTCGAGTTCCTCGAGTACGCCCGCAAATCGAGCGCCAACGCCGAGTTCGACGCTCTCGTGGGCCTCCCGGCCAAACCCGAGGCGCCGGCCAAACCCGCCGCCGACAAACCGTCCACCCTCCCCGAGTAATCCACATCCTGACACGCGCCATCCCATGAATGCCCATCGCCTCTCGAGTTCCCTCGCCGCGGCCGCTCTCCTCGCCGGATCCACCCTCGTCAACGCCGCCGAACCCGCCTTCTCCCTCGCCTGGAGCGAGTACCCCTCCTGGAGCGTGTTCGGCGTCGCTCACGTCCTGAAACTGATCGATGGCCGCGAGGACAAACTCGGGCCCATCGAACAGAAATGGGGCGTCGATATCGTCCTCAAGGAAGCCGAGTACGACCCCTGTCTGACCCTCTACGGATCCAGCCAGTGCGACGCGGTCTGCATCACCACCCTCGACGCCCTCAACCCGGCTCTCGGCCGCCCGTCCGTCGTCGTCCTCCCCACCTCCACCAGCGCCGGAGCTGATGCCCTCATCGTCCCCAAGTCAATCCAGCGGGTCCAGCAGCTCCGGGGCAGGAAGATCCATGGCCTCGCCAAGAGCGTCTCCGAGTACTGCTTCAACCGGAACCTCGAGTTGCTCGGCGAAAAGCCGGAGGATTACAAGTACAGCAACATGGACCCCGGCGCCGCAGCCGTCGCCATGCAGCAGCGGCAAAAGGCCGTCGAGGCGATCATCGTCTGGAACCCGTTCGTGCTCGAAACCCTGAACAAACGCAAGGACACCCACGTCCTCTTTGACTCCCGGACCCTGCCTAATGAGATCATCGACTCTGTCGTCGTCGCCCAGTCCTCGCTCGCCCGTCCCGGCGGCCGGGAGTTCGCCTGCGCGGTGATCGATGCCTTCTACCAGGTCAACCGGCGCCTGGCTGCCCCCGAAACTCGCGACGACACCCTCATCGCCATCGGCGAGAAGTTCAGTCATCTCGACCTGCCAGCCATGAAGACCGTCGTCCAGCAAACCCGATTCTACGGCAGCGCAGACCAGGCCCTCGCCCTCATGACCGGCGAGGATCTCAAGACCGTCACACGCCGGGTTGTCGATTTCTGCCTCAAACAGGGTATCGTCCCCAGCGCCCCGCGGATCGGCTACGGCACCGCCCAGGAGACCGGCGACGTCGCCCTCCGGTTCGATCCCACCTACATCCGCGCCGTTCAGGCGCGGCCGTGAGCCCTCCCCAAACCGCATGATCCGCCGCTCCATCCGCCCACACACCGCCCTGGCCCTCGGGGTGCTGTCCGTCCTCCTCCTGCTGGCGGCGTACACCGCCCTCGCGATCCGGCAATACCACCGTAACCCGGATGACACCACCATCCCCCGCTGGAACCAGCTCCAGAAAGGCTTCGTCAGCGCCATCGAGGTCAATAAACGCTCCGGCGACCGCTGGCTCGTCGCCGACGCCCTCGCCAGCGGTCAGCGCCTCTTCCTCGGACTGGGCTGCGGCATCCTCGCCGCCTTCGGGCTGGGCCTGCTCATGGGCTGCTCACCGTGCGCGGAAGCCGCCCTCAACCCGCCGCTCTCCCTCCTCGCCAAAGTCCCCCCCACGGCCGCCCTCGCCGTGTTCTTCGTCCTCGTCGGCACCGGCAACAACATGTACGTGGCCATGATCGCCTTTGGCATTCTGCCGACGCTCGCCATGACGGTGTATCTGGCGGTCAAGGAGTTCCCGGACGAACTCCTCTTCAAAGCCTACACGCTCGGCGCCTCCAACACCGAGGTGGTCTGGAATATCATCGTCCGTCAGGTTCTTCCCCGGTTCATCGATGCCGTCCGATTGAGCATCGGACCCGCCATGGTCTACCTGATCGCCGCCGAAATGGTCGTCGGCGACGTCGGGTTCGGTTACCGGATCCGGCTCCAGTCCAAGCTGCTCAATATGAGCGTTGTTTACCCCTATCTCGCGCTGCTGGCAGGGTTCGGCTTCGGCATGGATTACCTGCTGACCCGCGCGCGACGCCGACTCTGCCCCTGGTACCAAGCCGCGTCGTGAGCCCATCCATCCTGCCATCCCCAGCCCTCGATATCCAGGGCGTCAGCCACGGCTTCGGCGCGAAACCCGTCCTCCATGACGTCACTCTCCGCCTCCACCGCGGCCAATTTCTCTCCCTCGTCGGCCCCAGCGGTTGCGGCAAGTCCACTCTGCTCCGAGCTATCGTCGGCACCCACCCGCCCCGACAGGGCGCCATCCGGACCTTCCCCATGAATCGCGGCAGCGAAGGCGTCGCCGTCCTTGGCCCCGGCCGGGATCGGGGGATCGTCTATCAGCAGTACTCGCTCTTCCCGTTTCTCACCGCCCGCCAAAACGTCGCCATCGGCCTCATGCTCGATGAAACCGGCATCCCGTTCCGGTTCTTCCGCTGGCCCCGATGGCGCCGGCTGCGGCGCCAGCATCTCCGCCAGGCCGAAGAGATGCTGGTCAGCGTCCGACTCGGTGACGCCCTCGATTTGTACCCCCATGAGATGTCCGGCGGCATGCGCCAACGCGTCGCCCTCGCCCAGGCCATGATCCTCCGCCCCGAAATCATCCTCCTCGACGAACCCTTCGGCGCCCTCGACGAGGCCACCCGCCAGGACCTCCAGGAAATGCTCGTCGACCTCTACCAGAAGAATCGCCACGCCCAGGAGTCCGGCGGCATGCCGTCTCTCACGCTCATCATCGTCACCCACGAGCTCAATGAGGCCATCTACGTCGGCGATCGCGTCGTCGGCCTCTCCCAGTACTGGAACTGGCGCGCCGACGGCCACAGCGCCTGCCCTGGCGCCACCGTTGTCTATGACAAACCCGCGCCCGTGTTCGACCTCCGGACCCAGCGCGAGTTCGAACGGTTCGCCGCCCAGCGGAACGAAATCCGCCACGTCGTCTTCGAGCCGTCCTCCCAGTACCCCCGACACCAGCACGTGACTTACGACCAGGAGTCCGGCGCACCCGCCAACGCATGAACGCACCCGCCCACGCTTTCCTCCGCCAGGCCGGCCGGATCCTGAACTCCGGCCAGGCCCGCACCGTGGTGCTCACCGGCAACCTCTACGACTTCTTCGCCCAGAGCCGGGACTCCGCCACCGAGTACCTCCCGCTCCTCGGCTTCCTCACCGCCAACTGGAACCTGCCCGGCCTCATCGTGGTCGTCTACGAGTTGAATGGCCCCATCCGCTTCGCCCGGGATGGCGACGCCGAACGCATGCGGGATGCATGGCTCCGATGGCGAACCGGCTGCGACGCCAATGAGCTCGCCGTGCGCCGGATGCTGGCCAAAGGACCCGCCGCGGCCGAACTCGACGCCGTGGTCCAGACCTATGACGACACCCTCCGACGCGCCGTCAGCAGCCCAACGCTCGCCCTCGAAATGCTGCGCCAGATGTGCCTCTGCTCTCGCAGCCTCGTCAACGGAAAGCGCCCTCTCGCCGATCACCTCCTCATCCTGATCGAAGGCGCCGATCTGCTCATGCCCGATGCGCCAGTCGCCAGCCTCTCCGATACCGACCGCCAGCGAATCAGCATCTGCCAGGACTGGTTCTCTGATCCCGGATTCCTCGGCGGCGGCGATTCCGTGGTCCTCCTCGCCGAATCCCGAAGCCTCCTCCATCACCGCCTGGCCCGACTCCCCCAGCTCCTCGAGGTCGAAATCGCCTCCCCCGATGAACCCGCGCGCCGTCACTTCATCGACTGGTTCGCAGAGCATCTGCCGCCAGGCCTCTCGCTCCAACTCTGGAGCACGCCCGACGAACTCGCCAAGCTCACCGCCGGCCTCTCCCTCCAGGCCCTCATGCAGTTGCTGCGCGGCGCCGCCCACGAGAACCGCCCCCTGGCCCAGGCCGAGGTCATTGCCAAGGTCGAGGAGTTCATCCAAAGCCAGCTCGGAGAGGACATCGTCGAATTCAAAAAACCCGGCCACCAGCTCCGCGACGTCGTCGGATTCCGCCGACTGAAAGCCTTCCTCCGCGAGGAGTTCATGCCCCGCCTCGCCGCCTCCGGCGCCGAAGCCCTGCCCGGCGCCGCTGTCTGCGGCCCGATCGGCGGCGGCAAGACCTACATCTTCGAAGCCGTCGCCGCCGAGCTCGATATGGTGGTCCTCGTCCTCAAGAACATCCGCAGCCAGTGGTTCGGACAAACCGATGTCCTCTTCGAACGCCTCCGCCGCGTCCTCCACGCCCTCTCCAAGGTCCTCATCTTCGTCGATGAGGCAGACACCCAGTTCGGAGGCGTCGGACCCGATACCCATGCAACCGAACGCCGGCTCACCGGCAAAATCCAGGCCATGATGTCCGATCCCGCACTCCGCGGACGCGTCTTCTGGCTCCTCGTCACCGCTCGCATCCACCTCCTCTCCCCTGACCTCCGGCGCCCCGGACGCGTCGGCGACCTCATCATCCCCACCCTCGACCCCGAAGGCGAGGATCGCCTCGATTTCCTCCGCTGGAGTCTCGAATCCGCCCTGGACCGCGAATTGCCCCCTGCCGACATCGCCCGGTTCGACGCCGCCACCCGCGGCTACTCCGCCGCCGCGTTCGCGTCGCTCCGGTCCGAGCTCAAGGCCCGCAAGAAACGACTCAAACGCCCGCTCACCCCGGCCGAGGTCTTCGATCTCGTCGCCGACCTCCTCCCGCCCGCCATCGAAGACACGCGCCGTTATCAGGCACTCCAGGCGCTCGTCAACTGCACCCGCCGATCTCTCCTCCCGGATCCGAAGGTCTCCCCGGAACAACGGCGGGCGTGGGAGAACGAACTGCGGCAACTCGAAGCCTCCGGCGTTCGATAGCCCCCAACGCCCCCCAATCCCCATGCATCGGGGCCTCCCCACCAAGGACGAATTCGCCGCCCGCTTCGCTCGCCATCCCTGGGCCGAGCAGACGGTGCTGGTCTTCCTCTATGACCGGCGCTTTCGCTGGGTGATCATCCTGGCCGCCCTGGTTGCCCTCGCCATCACTCTCTGCCTCCTCCGTATCTGGCGCGTCACCCCCCCCGATTTCAAGCCCCCCGTCCGAATTAACGTCCTCGATCTCTTCCAGTCCCGATCCCTCCTGCGCACCGCCCGCGAGCACCTCCGCAAACGACAGTACACCGAGGCAGTCCACACCTGGGCCATGGCCGTCTCGAATGATCCGGGTAACACCCCCCTCCTCCGCGAGTACCTGGGGTTGCTGGCCGAATACGGCGATCCGCGCGTCGAAGCGCGGCAGGCCATCCGCCATACCAATTGGCTGCTCATGCTGACCCGAACCAACCTGGCCGACCTCGAACTGACTTCCTCCCTGCTGCAGCGTTACCGGCTCGATGACCTCGTCCTCCAGAAGCTGGAGGCGATCGAAACCCCGCTGAGCCCTGCCCTCCAGGTCATCAAGGCCAAGTCCACACTCCTCATGGGAGACGCCATGGCCTTCGCCCAACAACAGGCCGCCCTCCTCAACCTGCCCGAAGCCGCCGCCGATCCCGAGTTCGCCCTGTGCCAGGACGCATTCCGTGCCGGTTGGACCGAAGGCACGACCGCCGTCGATGCCCAGTCACGCCTCGATCAGGCCAAGGAAAACCCCAACCTCATGCTGCTCGCCCATCGCCTGCAGCTCGTCATCAGCCACCATCGCCGCGAGCCTGCCGCCTATGGCAAAGCCCTCGAGGCTCTCGATCAGCGGAGCGCAAGCCGCCTGTCCGATCATCTGCTCTTTTGCCAACTGCTCCGCACCATCGGTGAACGCGAGACGGCTATCCAGCACCTGCACGCCCACGCCTTTGCCCCGCGCTCCGCCGATGAAACCGTCCTCCTCGCCCGATGCTACTATGAACTGGGACTGCCCGACGAGGCCCGCACCGTTCTCCAGCGGTTCGCTCCCGAGTTCGCCGAGGCCGACAACCTCTGGCTCACCTACGCCAATCTGCTCATCGACCAGAAGCGCTGGAACGATCTGGCTGATCTCGGCGTCCGATTGCACACAACCCTCTGGCGCGCACACTTCGATTTCGTCGCCTTCGGCCATTACATCGAAGGTTACGCCCTCCAGCGACTTGGCCGTGAGAGCCAGGCCCTGCAAGCCTTCGACCGCCTTTCTCCAATCCCGGTCACCAGCGTCCTCCTCGGCGCCAAGATCGCCGCCGGTCTCGAAGAGCTCGGCCATACAGACCGGGCCCAGCGCGTTCTCGCCTCCCTGCGCCAACACGCCGAGCACGACCCGGATTACTGGCACCTGGTCGCCCGTACTGCCTATCGTCTCAGAGACACCAGCCTCCTCGTCTACGCCACCGGAGCTCTCCTCCGACTCCGCCCCGATCACCCGGCGGCCCTCCAGGACCACGCCGCCGCGCTCCTCACCTCACGCACGCTGCCATCGGAAGCCATCCGCTATACCTTCCTCCTCCTTGAACAACAGCCCGACCTGCTGGGCGCACGGCTTAACCACGCCGCCGCCCTCGCCCAAAATCAAAGGCTCACCGAAGCCCGGAAAATGCTCGAAACCATCGACCCGGCCTCCCTCAATGCGGCCCATCGCAACGCCTGGCTGCAGGTCTGGTTCGAAATCCACTTCCAGGAGCGTGACTATCCCCACGCTCTCGCCACCGAGAAGCTGATCGACCGCCACGCGCTCTTCCCCGTCGAGACGCGCTGGCTCGATGACTCCCTCGAGATCGTCCGGCGCCACACCGGCGCCACCAATCCACCGCCATCAACATCGAGCCCACCATGATCCGCCTTCTTGCTTGCGCCCTGGCCATCGCCCCCCTCGTCCAGGCCGACCCCCTGTCCCCAATCGTCCTCTGGCCCGATGGCGCCCCAGGCGCCCTCGGCAAAGCCGAGACCGACGTCCCCACGCTCACTCCCTACCTCGCTGACCCCATCCGCGCCTCCGGCGCCGCCATCGTTGTTTGCCCCGGCGGCGGCTACGCCGGACTCGCTTCCCACGAAGGCGCCGATTACGCCCTCTGGCTCAATACCCACGGCATCTCCGCATTCGTCCTCAAGTACCGTCTCGGCTCCCACGGTTATCGCCACCCCGCCATGCTCCATGACGCCGCCCGCGCCCTCCGCACCGTGCGCGCCCGCGCCGCCGAATGGACCGTCGATCCCCGCCGCGCGTTGCTCGAGGATCCGGGCCCTTGACTCCAGCCTCTCTCGGACTACAATAATCTGACTATAAGGAATCGGGCCATAAGCCCGATATCAGTGGCTTCTGCCTTAGGTATCTTGCTGAACTCGTACGGTTGGTGCCAAACGGAGGCTGAAGTCGGATGTCGGATTCAACCCAGGCCAGCCATCTCACCTCAACCATGAAACGACCGCTGCTTTCCCCCTGGCTCTCCCTGCTCCTCGGTCTCCGTCTGATCGCCTCCCCGGGCGATCCCGACCCGACCTTTAATATCGGCACCGGCTTCACAGGCTCAGTCAATGCCGTCGTGCGTCAATCCGACGGCAAGATCCTCGCTGCCGGCGATTTCGCCACCATCAACGGCGAAGCGCGCCCGAAACTCGTCCGGCTCGAGTCCAGCGGTGCCATCGACCCCACGTTCCTTGTTGTTACCTTGAACAACTCCGTCGAATCCGTCGCCGTCCAGGCGGACGGCAAGATCCTCATCGGCGGCGCGTTCACCGTCGTCAACGGTGTGGCCCACAATCGCATCGCCCGGCTCAATGCCGACGGCACCCTCGACGCCGCCTTCGACCCCGGCTCCGGCTTCAACAGCACCGTCCAGGCACTCGCCGTCCAGGCCGACGGCCGGATCCTCGTCGGCGGCTATTTCAGCCGCTACCAAAACGTCGATCGCCCCTACCTGGTCCGCCTGCTCGCCAATGGGACCTTTGACGCCTCCTACCTCATCGGCGCCGGCCCCAATAACACCGTCCGCGCCCTGAGGCTCCAGCCCGATGGACGCCTGCTCGTGGGCGGCCAGTTCACCACGATCGACGGCCTGCCCTGCCCCCGCCTGG
>JAKQDD010000242.1 GCA_029556615.1 Verrucomicrobiota bacterium
GAGCTGGAGTTCGAGCCGGCGGCCCTCGAAACGGTGGCCGACATGGCCATCGAACGGAAGCTCGGCGCCCGCGGCCTGCGGATGATCCTGGAGGACCTGATGCTCGACCTGATGTTCGAGCTGCCGTCCAGCCAGGTCTCCACGGGGATCCGCATCACCGCCGAGGCGGTGCGCAACAAGGAGCTGATCCGCAAGCTGCTCCGCAAAGCCAGTTGAGGAGTTGTCCGCCGTGGCTACCAGCCGAGTGATGAAGCTGCCCCTGATACCCATCCGCGACGTGGTCGTGTTCCCCCAGACCATGTTCCCGTTCATCATCGGCCGCGAGTCATCGGTCAAGGCGCTGGAATACGCCCTGCGCAACGAGCGCTACCTGTTCCTGGCCACCCAGAAGGACCCGGCCACCGACGAACCGCAGGCCGATGACATTCACGCCGTCGGCACCATGGCCCTGATCATCCAGAACCTGAAGCTGCCCGACGGCAACATCAAGGTGCTGGTCGAGGGGTTGCAGCGGGGCCGGATCGTCGCCACCACCCACGACCCGGGCTTCTTCATGGTGGACGTCCGGCTGCTGGAGCCGGAGCAGGTGGATCCCGACCGCGCGGAAGCGCTCCGCGAGCAGTTGCTGGAGGCTTTCGGCGAATACGTCAAGATCAACCCCAGCTTCAATGCCGACGCCATGAACCGCGTGATCAAGGGCCCCGACCTCAACAAGGTCGCCGACACGATCAGCGGCAACATCCCCATCGGCATCAAGGAAAAACAGGAACTCCTGGAGATCGATCACCCGGAGGAACGATTCGGGAAGATCATCGAGCTGATCCGCTTCGAGATCGAGAAGCTCAAGCTGGACAAATCGATCCAGGGCCGGGTCCGGGAGCAGATGGAGAAGGCCCAGAAAGAGTACTACCTGCACGAGAAGATCCGGGCCATCCAAAAGGAGTTGGGCGAGGACCAGCAGACGTCCGAGATCGACGAGCTGAAGGACAAGGTGGCCAAGGCCGGCATGACCAAAGATGCCGAGGCCAAGGTCCTCAAGGAAATCCGCCGCCTCGAGGCGATGCCGTCCATGTCGGCGGAGTCCACGGTCTCGCGCAACTACGTGGACTGGCTCCTGAGCCTGCCGTGGGAGAAGAAGTCGCGCGAGATCCGCGACATCGCCAAGGCGGAGAAGATCCTGGAAGCCGACCATTACGGGCTGGATAAAATCAAGGAACGCATCCTCGAGTACCTGGCGGTGCGCCAGATGTCGCGCAAGAGCCAGGGCAGCATCCTCTGCTTCGTCGGCCCGCCCGGCGTGGGCAAGACGTCGCTGGGGCGCTCCATCGCCCGGGCCACCGGGCGCCAGTTCGTGCGGTTGTCGCTCGGCGGCGTCCGCGACGAGGCGGAGATCCGGGGCCACCGGCGCACGTACATCGGCGCCTTCCCCGGCCAGATCATCCAGATGATGAAGAAGGCGGGGACGCAGAACCCGGTGTTCGTGCTCGACGAAGTGGACAAGATGAGCGTGGACTTCCGCGGCGACCCGTCGTCGGCGCTGCTCGAGGTCCTCGACCCCGAGCAGAACTCGCACTTCCTGGACCACTTTGTCGACACCGAGTACGACCTGAGCCGGGTGATGTTCATCTGCACGGCCAACGTGCTTCACGCCATCCCGCGCCCGTTGCAGGACCGGATGGAGATCCTGGAGATCTCCGGCTACACCGAGCGGGAGAAACTGGAGATCGCGAAACGGTTTCTCGTGCACAAGCAGCGCGAGGCCAGCGGGCTGTCCGAGCGGCAGATCGTCTTCACTGACGAGGCGCTGCTGGGGATCATCCGCCACTACACCCGCGAGTCGGGCGTGCGCAACCTGGAGCGCGAGATCGGCCGCGTTTGCCGCAAGGTGGTCCGCGAGATCCTCTCCAAGGGCCGCTCCCACCGGGTGGCGGTGGACCCGCCGCTGCTGGAGAAGCTTCTCGGCCCCATTCGTTTCCGCCTGCAGAAGTCGCAGGCGAAGAGCGAGGTGGGGGTGGCCACCGGCATGGCCTGGACCGACATGGGCGGCGAGATCCTGCTCACCGAAGTCACCCGGATGCCCGGCACCGGCAAGCTGACCGTGACGGGCAAGATCGGCGAGGTGATGCAGGAGTCGGCCCACGCCGCGCTGAGCTACGTGCGCTCGCGGGCGGAGAACTTCCACATCCCCCCCGATTTTTACAAGAACGAGGATATCCACGTGCACATCCCGGAGGGGGCCATCCCCAAGGACGGTCCCAGCGCCGGGATCACCATGGCCACGGCCATCGTCTCGTCCCTGACCGGGATCCCCATCCGCCGTGACGTGGCCCTGACCGGCGAGATCACCCTGCGCGGCCAGGTGCTGCCCATCGGCGGCGTGAAGGAGAAGATCCTGGCCGCCCACCGGGCCGGCATCAAGCACGTGGCCCTGCCCGCCGACAACCGGAAGGACCTCCAGGAGATCCCGGAGGAAGTCCGGGACGAGCTGGAAGTCCATTTCATCGAAACCATGGACGAAGTGCTGGGCCTGGCCCTCGAGCGGCTGCCCGGCCCCATGCAGACTCTTGACAAGAAAGCCCCTGCCGCGATCGACGGTGAGGTCAAGGAAGGGCACATCACCAACTGACCGGGATTCAGCGAGTGAAATTCACGGCGGTCGAGTTTGTGACCAGCGCGCGGTCGGCGTCCGGCTATCCGCGGGAGCGCCTCCCGGAGATCGCCGTCGTCGGCCGGTCCAACGTGGGCAAGTCGAGCCTGATCAACACGCTGCTGAAACGGCGCGGTGTCGCCAAGGTCAGCGGCACCCCGGGCAAGACCCGCGGGATCAACTATTTCAGGATCAACGGTTCTTTTTATCTGGTGGATCTGCCCGGCTATGGCTACGCGAAAATTTCCGAGGCCGAGCGCCGGTCCTGGGACCGGATGATCCGGGAGTACTTCGCCGAAACCACCCGCCGCCGGCTGGTGATCATGATCGTGGATATCCGCCACGCGCTCTCGCCGCTGGACCGGACCCTGCGGGAGTGGCTGGAGGCGCAGGCGGCCGAGTACGTGGTCGTGGCCACCAAGGCCGACAAGCTGTCCGGCAACGCCCGGGCCGCCAGTCTGCGCGAGCTGCGGGCGGCGTTCCCCGACCGGGAGATCCTGCCCTTCTCCGCGCTGACGGAGCTGGGCCGGCTGGAGCTGCTGGGACGGCTGCAGCGTTTCATCAAAACTGATCAATCACAGGACATATAAGGAGGTTCCCATGTCCGACATCGACTACAACGAAAACGAGATGGAGACGGAAAGCGACGAGAAGGCATTCAATATCGCGGTGCTGAAGGAGATGTCCATCGGCGAGCTCACCCGCATCGCCAAGGACCTCAGCATCCTGGGCGTCTCCGGCATGCGCAAGCAGGAACTGATCTTCCAGATCCTCAAGGCGCAGACCGAGAAGAGCGGTCTGATCTTCTCCGAGGGCGTGCTGGAAATCCTGTCCGACGGCTTCGGCTTCCTCCGCTCGCCCGACTACAACTACCTGCCCGGGCCGGACGACATCTACGTGTCGCCCTCCCAGATCCGCAAGTTCGACCTGCGCACCGGCGACACCATCTCGGGCCAAATCCGCCCTCCGAAGGAAGGGGAGCGCTACTTCGCCCTGATCAAGGTCGAGGCGATCAACTTCGAGCATCCCAGCGAGGTGCGCAACAAGATCTTCTTCGACAACCTGACGCCCGTCTACCCCGACAAGCGCATCAAGCTGGAGACGACGCCGGACAATCTGACCGGCCGGGTGCTGGACCTGCTGGCGCCCATCGGCAAGGGGCAACGCGGCCTCATCGTCGCCGCGCCCCGCACCGGCAAGACCATGCTCATGCAGTCCATCGCCAACTCCATCACCGCCAACCATCCGGAGATCTACCTCATCGTGCTGCTCATCGACGAGCGCCCCGAGGAGGTCACCGACATGCGCCGCTCGGTCGACGGCGAGGTGGTGAGTTCCACCTTTGACGAGCCGGCGTCCCGGCACGTCCAGGTCGCCGAGATGGTCATCGAGAAGGCCAAGCGCCTCGTCGAATACGGCAAGGACGTGGTGATCGTGCTCGACTCCATCACCCGCCTGGCCCGCGCCTACAACTCCATCGTGCCGCCCAGCGGCAAGGTGCTCTCCGG
>JAKQDD010000245.1 GCA_029556615.1 Verrucomicrobiota bacterium
GCGGACGGCAGGGGACGGATTGTGATTGCGCCACGGCCCCAATGTGGGATACTTGACATCCGGGTACCGGAGCGTAGCTCAGCCTGGCAGAGCACTTGGTTTGGGACCAAGACGTCGCAGGTTCAAATCCTGTCGCTCCGACCATCTTTCATAAACGGCCGTTCGGCGAGGTAGTCGAACGGCGATCTCTTTGCCAACACGAGACTTGTGTCGGTCAGGACCAGGTTCGAACTCACGCATTCAGGATCGTCCGCCGTGACGCGAAGTTCGAACGTCGCCAGATCTCCACGAGGTTCTGGCTGAAGTCGTACACCGAGAGGGCCAGCCGTCCAGTCTCCTCCGTCACCGCGCCCGCGCCGTCGAGTTGCCGCTCGACCTCCGCGATCTGCGTCTTGAGGTCGCCCGACTTTGCGCCGAACGCCGCCTCGTCCACCGCGCCGCGCAGGAAGGCGTCCAGGAGGCGATCCTGCATGGCGACCAGCTCGGTGCGGCGCTTGCCCAGCCGGGCGCGACGCTCGGCCTCGGCGGTCGTCAGGTCGGCGAATTTGTCCTCGATGGAGTGGCGCAGCCATGTCTGCATGCGGGGCACCGGGATGCGGATGCTGTCGAGCTCGGCGACGATCAGCCGCTCCACGTCGGGCTCGCGCCAGCGGACCGGCGGGTGGCCGTCGGGCTTCTGGTTGTTCCCGCACTTGTAGTAGACGTGGACGTTGCAGTCGCCGTTGAGCAGCTTGCGCCGGATGTTCTCGCCGGTGATCGCGTAGCCGCAGACGCCGCAGCGCAGGACGCCGCCCGAGAGCATGATCTCCGGGTTGCCCGTGCGGCGGCTCCGGCCTTTGAGGAGGTCTTGGCAGAGGTCAAACGTGCGGCGGTCGATCACGAGCTTGTACCGGCCCGGATACACCTGGCCGTTGCGCACCAGTTCGCCAGCGTAGAAGCGGTTGGCGAAGATGTGCGAGAGCGATGAGCGGTTGAACCGTGGCGTGCTGGGCCGGTAGATGCGCCCCTCGTCAGCCATCTTCTGCGCCAGACTCTCGAACGTGTATTGGCCGCTGGCGAACAACTCGAAGAGCCGGGCCAGCGTCTTCGAGTCTACCGGATGCGGCTGGACTGGCTCGTCCTTGTCGGCCACGTTGACGTAGCCGTAGGGCGCATGACCCGTCGGCCAGCCCTGGCGCACCTTCTCATCCATGCCCTTCAGAACCTCGGAGCGGAGGTTGTCGGAGTAGTACTGCGCGACCGCCGCCATCACGTTGAACGACAGGGCCCCGGCCGCGCCGGGTCCGAACTGGTTCTCCACGAAGGCGAGCTGCACGCCGCAGGCGTCCTCGAGTTCCTGGAGGCGGACGGCGTCCCGCATGTTGCGGCAGACGCGGTCCAGCTTGTGGGACAGGATCGCCTTGAGTCCCTCCTTGCGGGCGTTGGCCCGGACCCACTTGAACATCTCGTTGAACGCGACGCGCTCCGCGCCCCGCTTGGCCGACTCGGCCACGACGAACTCGCGGACGACCGTCCAGCCGTTCTTCAACGCCCGCTCGCGGCAGGCGCGAAGCTGGGCGTCGATGGAGTAGCCCTCGCGCTGCTCGCGGGACGAGACCCGCGCCCATATCACGACCTTCATCGCTGCATCTCCCGTTTGGCTTCCAGGAGCGCCTCTGCCAGCCGCCGGACGTTCCGCAGGATTTCGATGGCGTGCTCCTCGCTGACCGGTCGTCCGTAGGCTTCTGTCCACACGTCTATGGTCTCCGCGAGGAGCGCGTCCGATATCCAGGCCGGGCGCGGCGGGCGCTCCACGACCCCACCCGGCACCACCACATGAGGCCGGTTTCCCGGGGAACATCCAGTCCCTTCTGACCGATTCTCAAGCGTTTTCCGGGGGCCACGGAATTGCGGGGTCAAGCGCATTGACACCGCCTTTCGGACCGGCATCCGGGAAGACCGGACAGGCAAAACAAACTCTGCCTATGATCGGAGCTGTTCCCGCGGCGGTCGCCTCGCCACGATGGCGGCGGAGTACCTATCGCTGGCCATCCGCAGGCCAATCCGTTTCGTTTTGTGGCCGGTCTGGTCGCCGGGCACGTCGGTCTCGTTCGGTTTCGTTTTGTGTGTGCCCCTTTAAGGGCACACAAAACGAAACGAGACCCGACGTGCTGGATTCGTTTTGTGCGGGCAAAACGATTCACAAAACGAAACGTCATGGCCGGTCCTCCTGGGCTGCCGAACCGCGCCGATAGGTGAAGGGCTCGTTCCGCTTGCCGCTGCCCTGGCGAACCATGAGGCTGTCGTTGTCGGCCGTGCGCAGGAGGTTGTCGGCCGCCCATCGCGACAGACCGGCGCTGACCGCCTTGGCCAGGATCGTCGAGCGGGTAGCAGGCGTGTCGTTGACGAACGCCTCCACGAACGCCCCGGGCGTCCAGTCCTTTCTCTCGCCGCGCTTCCTGCCGTTCTCGACGCGAAGGCAGGCCGGGTCCAGGTCGTCCGCCGGCGACCAGACCGGGAACGTCCAGCGCAGGCATCGGCGGGCCACGGGAGGCCAGGAGCGCACGGCGGCATCGAGCACGACGGCGTCGTCCGTCTCGTGCGCCCGCAGGATCAGGTGCGTGTCCGTCGCCCGACTCTGGCTGCCCGCCCCGGCCCCCACGTCGGTGATGCTCTTGCCGCCCTGGTTGCCCTTGGTGGTGTGGTGGATCAGCACGAACGAGCAGCGGAGCCGGTCGGCATAGCGGTCGATGTGGTTGTAGAGCGACGACATCGTCCCGTTGTCGTTCTCGTCCATGTCGCGGGGCATGAACCGGTAGAAGGCGTCGAGGATGATGACCTTGAACCGGCCCGGGACGAGGGCCTCGAAGTACTTGCCCAGCGTGAACACGTCCTGCAACTGTCCGCGCAGGTTCTGGACCCACACGTGGTCGGCATAGTCGTCGAAGTCCACGCCAAGGGCGGTCGCCACCTTCGGGACGCGGTTGGCGCTGGTCTCGCCGTGAAGCTCGTTGTCCAGGATGAGCACGTCGCCGCGCTCGCACTGGTACTGGCCCAGCCAGTCGCGGCCCGTGGCGACGGACAGGGCCAGGTCGGTGACGAGCCAGCTCTTGCCCATCTTCGGGGCCGAGATCAGGTTCATCGTCTCGCCCTCGCGGAGCAGGCCGTGGATGATGGGTCTGCGCAGTTGGGGGTAGAGCGCCATCAGGGCGCGGACACTCTGCGGCTGGGTCATGGCCTTCCTCCTGGACGGATACGGAGGCAGCAGCCCGAACGCATCGCCCCACAGGCCGCGCGGGACGGCTTCCAACGCGAGCCTGGGCGCATCGGGCGGAGGCGGCTGCGGCGGGTGGGCGCTGCGCCAGTCGAGCCGGATCGGCTCCGCATCGTTCCACGAGCGTAGGGCGTCCATCCACGAGGCCAGCCCGGCGTCCACGCCCGCCGCTCGGGCCCGGACGGCATCGAGTCCGCCGTGCATCGCGCCCCGAAAGATAGCGGCCCTACGGTCCGACCAGGTGCCTTCGAGAACCGCCCTGCGCCGGTCGGACATGCGCTCGGTGAACGCCTCGGCGGTCGCCAAGTCGCAACCGGCGCATCGTGAGGCCCCGATCCGGTAGCCCGTGCGGAAAGACCGCTCCACCTCCAACGGGTTGGACACGTCCCAGCCGCTGATGCGAAGCTGTCCTGTGGGGCTTTCAGACACAAAGAGTCCTCCTTTCCCCTCTCGCGAGGGGTTTTCCGCACGGGAATGACCGATTGGCCTACTCTCCCACGACGCGCACGGCGGCGCGGGGATCGCAGAAGGCTGTGCCAAAGTCGTGGAACACGCGCCACGAGACGGCCAGCTTGTCCACGGTCTGCTCGATGCCGAAGTACTCGACCGTGGGCGTCTGCGTCCCGTTCAGGAACGCCACCACGAGCGGTGCGGCCGACGGCGTGGCGAACACGTACCAGTGCCGCTCGCTGGCCTTGTTTCCGAACTTCTCGGCATTGGAGAGGCGCGGCTCGACCTCCAGCGCCACGGCGCGGCGCAGGCTGTTCCCGGTGGGTTGCTCGGCCATGCGCTGAATGAACTCCGACTCCAGGACGCTCTTGGCCTGCTCCGCGAGCTGCGGTGGCACGACGAGCGTCGCGGGCACGATGTCGAGGTCGTTGCCCTCGTCGTCGCGCTGCGTGCGCATGGCTTGGATCGCCATCGAGAGGCTGTGCAGCGAGAGGGCGCTGTCCGTCCCGTCGATCAGGTTGCCATTGGCGGTCGAGAAGAACGGCCCCTCGTTCCCGAGCAGCGTCGTGAAGACCAGGTCGGCCAGTTTGCGCATCGCCGCCTTGCCCATCGCCCGTGCCGTGTCTTCGAAAAGGCTCAGGTCGTCGTTGACGATGTCGCGGCGGTCGATGGAGAGCAGTTTGCCGTAGGTGTCGATCTTGAACGACGTGACGTGCTCGCCGACCGAGCCGTGTTTGAGTTCCCCGCCGGGCGCAACCGGCTCCAGACCGCCCGTGAAACTCGGACGGATCGCCGTGTTCTCCTTGAAGTCGGAGACCGACCGGATGGCGCAGAACGAGCGCCATGTGGCGGGGGAGTCCTCGTAGGCCGCGAGCAGGAGCTTGTTCGCCACGTTCCCCAGCGCCACGGGGAGCGAGTAGGTGCTCAGGGCTGCCTTGACCAGTTCCAGGCGGCCACGTGGCACCTCCAAGCCGTCCTGTTCCAGGCAGGCCCGGCAGAGGTCGAGCAGATGCGCCGCGCCGAGTTTTTCCCCAGCGTCGCAGGCCCGTTCGCCAAGAGTCTTCTCGGCCAGCGTGCCGTGTCCGAGGCGCATCAGCAGAGCCGCCTCAATGGCCAACGGCTGCGGGGCCGTGATCGCCGTGTGGATCGCGCCGACGGCTGGTCGGGCGTTTCGCATGATGCCCAGCAGTTTGGCCGACAGTTCGTCGGACTCGATCTGGCCCGCGATGGCCCGCGCCTTCAGGGCGTCCACCCGGTCCTTGTCATGACCCCAGTCGCCGTCACAGAGCGCCGTGATCTTCGCCAGGCGCTCGCGTTCCTGGGCGCGAATCCCTTCCTCATCCACGTTCATGTTGGCTCCCTTCGACGCCGCGATGGCGACCGCCGTGCGGTCGTCGCAGCCCATGCTCACAATGCTCACTTCCCGCAGTTTGCCCTTGCGGACGAGCGTGAAGCCGCCTTCCGGCGCGGACAGTGTCCGGTTGTTGACCTGAACCTTCTCGCCCGGTTTGACCCGGCCATGCTCGACCGGCTCCACGCCGACCGACGCCTGGAACTCGAACCCGTTCCGGGCCAGTTCCACGACCCGCCGGGCCGTGTCCGTCGTGGCCGAGATCGCACCGGAGACGCGCAGGCGACCGTCCCGCGCCTCGGCCGTGCCGTGGCCCAGGATGCCGTCCAGGGTCGCGTCGTGGTCGGCCAGGACGCGCACCTGACCGGCGAGGTCGAGTCCCGCGAGGTCAATCGCGAGCGCACCCCAGCCCGGCACACTCATCAGGCCGCCGTTGTAGGCCACGATGTCGAGGCGCGGGAGTTTCTCCCCGCAGGCGACCTCGACGCCGCTTGCCGTCAGGATGATGTCAGCGGACATGGCTGGCCTCCCGTTCCTTCCGCGCCTGCTCGACCTTCGCCCGCCAGGCGGCGTTCTCTTCCTCGGTCATGGGCCGGTAGTGGACCGTGGCGTAGATGCCAAGACCGGCCGCGCCCGGCATGAGCGTGCGCACGAAGTAATCAGGGTTGATCGGTAGGTGCGGAGCCTTGGCCGCCGCCTCTCGCAGCGCCCGGAGGTCCTGCGCCGGGTCGGAGTCTTCCATCACGTGCTTCCACGTTCCGGGCGTGAAGCATTGGCTGCCCGCCAAGTATTCCGCCGCCTCGTCGATCTCCCGTTTACCCCACTGGCGATGGCCGAAATCGTCCATCGGCACCGGGACGATGCCCTTGGCGACCAGGTAGTCGAGGGTCGCTGACTTGGCCTGGAGGCCACGGGTCTTCAGTTCCTCGGCGGCCGCCAGCGTGTTCTTCGGGTACTCGTCCGGCGGCCAGTACAGGGCCTCGTAGTCCTCGCGTTTCAACACATGTCGCATCGTCTGTCTCATGGCACCCATTCCTTTCCTGTTGTGCATCGGCAGGTCGTCTGCCGTCCTTGCCTCAGCCATTACTTACGCAGCGGACCGGCCAAGTGGCGGACACTCCGTCAACTTCCTGCCGACCGTCTGCCTCTCCATCTGATAAAAGGGGGTTTGGCGCGGACGAGCGGGACAACCTTTCTTGTTTTTCCTGCCGGTAACCATGCGCGTGCCCTCTACTGCATACATACCCGGCGGAACGCCAAAGTGGCGGACGGTAGGCGAACTTTTTGCAGAAAGTCTGCCCCTGAACGGCGATGGCACCGTGGAGACAGCCGAAACCGCTTCAATTGGACTCTCTTGGCTTTTCGCTGGTGTGCTCGGGCCGTCTGTGCTACGTTGACGCTGTTTTTGGACTGCCGGAACTCGTGCGCCTGAAAACGACTGGAGCAGGAGACCATGCAAGAACAGGAACGGTGGCTGTCGGTCGAGGAGATCGCCGCGCACCTGGGCGTCAACCGGGACACGATCTACAAGTGGATCGACCGGAAGCGGATGCCCGCGCACAAGGTGGGGCGGCTCTGGAAGTTCAAGGCGTCGCAGGTTGACGAATGGGTCCAGGCGGGAAAGGCCGGTGAGGATGGCGGCACCCGGTTGGCCAAGGAATCATGAAAACACGGAGCTGACTATGTCATTCAATG
>JAKQDD010000005.1 GCA_029556615.1 Verrucomicrobiota bacterium
ACGCGTCATGGAGGCCGATGTCCTTGAGCGCCGTCGCCTCCCCCGGCGGGGTGATGGCGAGCGACGACACCCGCCCGTCCTTCAGGAAGAACAGGAAGGCCGCCTGGCCGCCGGCGTTCTCGCCGCCCACGTGGAGCGCCAACGGATCGTTGGCATTCTCGCGGCAGACGACCACCCAGGCGTCCGCGCCGGCCGCCTGCATGGCCACCGGCAGCAGCCGTTCCACACGCGCCCGGCGGATCGCCGGCCAAGGATTGGCGGCGGCTTCGGGCGTGGCGGCGCACAGCAAACCGCCGCCGACGGAGAGTACCAGCAGGGCGATCCAATTTCGTCGGATCATGAGACCTGGATGGCGAACGATGCGGACCATGGGGCGCTCCTTGGAGTGTCGAGTGAAAGCCATACCACAGTACTTCGGTGTCCCCGTCGCTGTCAATCGGGGAGGTGGTGCGCTCCGGACGATCGCGCGACAGCGGCAGTGTTTCGTAGCGCGCGTTCGATGAACGCGCGCCTGAGGCAGGCTGTCGTGGCACGGCGTTGACGCATGTTGGGTGGATCACACAGACTGCGGTCTGGCCGCATTCGTCGAATGGTCAGGGTCCGATCATCGGGCCGGTCTTGACAGGAATTCAGGCATGATATTTCGTCATACCCGGAGGCGCGACATGGGGCGATCCAAAGTGGCCATCACCATCGATGAGGCGCTCCTTCGGCGGCTGGATCAACTGGTGAAACAAGCCGTGTTCCGCAATCGCAGCCAGGCGATCCAGGTCGCGGTGCAGGAGAAGCTGGAGCGCGTCGATCAGAACCGGCTGGCGCGCGAGTGCGGCAAGCTGGATCCGGGTTTTGAAAAGACCCTGGCGGAGGAGGGATTGTCGGAGGAGTTGAGGCGATGGCCGGAATACTGAGGGGCGATATTCGGTGGGCGGATTCGAATCCGGAGCGAGGGTATGGGCAGGCAGGGCAGCGGCCGGTCCTGATTTTGAGTCACGATGTGTTCAACGAGCGTTCGGGTAAGGTGATCGCCGTCGCCATCACGGGTCAGCCGCAGCGAGCGGGCTTTCCGCTGACACTGGAGCTGGAGTCGAAAGATCGGCCGAAACGGTTCTGGGTCAAGATCAGCCAGATCCGGACGTTGGCCGTCGTGCGAATCGGCAAACGGCTCGGGAAAGCGAAGCCCGGGGAGATCGCCCAGGTCGTGGACGGGCTCAATGAAATCATCGGACCCTGACCACGGCGTGAATCCGACAGTCCGGCCGGCAGTCCCGGCAAGCCGACCCAACGTACTTCCACTGCCGATCCAATGCATCATCGGGTTTCGAAGTGATCTTGACAAGCCGCCTGCTGTGTCTTGCATCGTAAGAGTTGACAACATCAGGCCCGATCATTCAATTGGACAGGGAACCGGTCGTCTTGCTGACGACAGCCAGCCGGC